>NZ_JAQZSF010000010.1:0-174582 GCF_028674915.1 Agrobacterium sp. CNPSo 3708 | reverse complement strand
CATGCGCGTCTCCTTCATTTCGGAAGAGGGCGTGTCGCTTTCAGACATCAAGGAAGGCTTCAAGCCGGTTGCCGAGCGCTTCAAGATGGAAGCCGAAATCTTCAGCGATGGCGAACGCACCAAGACGCTGCTGATGGTGTCGCGTTTCGGTCATTGTCTCAACGATCTGCTCTATCGCTGGAAGATCGGCGCGCTGCCGATCGATATCGTCGGCGTCGTCTCCAACCACTTCGATTATCAGAAGGTTGTCGTCAATCACGACATTCCCTTCCACCACATCAAGGTGACGAAGGAAAACAAGCCGAAGGCCGAAGCGCAGCTGAACGACCTGATCGAAAGCACCGGCACCGAAATTGTGGTTCTGGCGCGCTACATGCAGGTTCTGTCAGACGACATGTGCCGCAAGATGTCCGGCAAGATCATCAACATCCACCACTCCTTCCTGCCAAGCTTCAAGGGCGCCAACCCTTACAAGCAGGCCTATGAGCGTGGCGTGAAGCTGATTGGCGCCACCGCCCATTACGTCACCGCCGATCTCGACGAAGGTCCGATCATCGAGCAGGACACGGTGCGCATCACCCACGCCCAGTCGGCAGATGATTACGTCTCGCTTGGCCGCGATGTGGAAAGCCAGGTTCTGGCGCGTGCCATCCACGCCCATATCCACCACCGCACCTTCATCAACGGCAACCGCACCGTGGTCTTCCCGCCAAGCCCGGGTTCCTACGCGTCGGAGCGGATGGGCTAAGTTGTTGCATGCGCCTAACGCCACCGCAGGAGTTCGGGCCATAGCAATGGCTGCCCTACTCGACCTAACTGCAGATAATTGTCTTTTGAACGGCATCAGTAGCGCACGACGCAAATCGAGGATCCACTGAAGGAGGCGCAATAGCGCTCCATGCGGTGCCGCTGCGCGCGATATAACAAGCTCACGAATAAAGAGGCGTCAGATACTTGTCGCCTCGCGGTCCGCAGCAGGCCAAGATTGTCGCGGAGCAGAACGAGCGCGTCTTCCTAGGTCCGGTCAGCCGACACGGGCGAAAAGCCATCTGTAAACTGACCGGTTGAATTCTTAACGTTGGAAGCAAGGAACGAGGCAGCGCATGCCTGACTTGCCACCGAAGATTCATCCGGTCGCGTTTGGAGCCTAAGCGGTTTTGAACCGCCAGATGCCGATCATCCCGGCATATTCCGCTGGGGTCTAGTCAGAGCGATGAGTGCGCCGGGAAATTGTTGTAATCGTTGCCCATTCCGCAATGGCGTTGCGGTAAGACCGACCCAAAGACCATTTGTCCGTCCTCAATGGGCCGGACCATCATCAGTTCTGGCGGACATTCTCAGAGGCAGGCCGGTTCTCCTCTGCTTGACCCAGACGAAACTCTTTCGCGAACTCACTCACACGCATAGTTTTCGCTGCCACCGTTTGTAGCGGTGGCGCTGGCTCGGCTGGATGATGCACGATCGTATCCTTTCAGGACAACGCTATGCTCAACGAAAATGTGCGAGATCCAGCGTAATCACGCTGGATCGAACTTTGGAGTAAGCGGAGGTCGCCGCTTGCAGGATTCTTGGGCGCAAGGCATCGAACGCCATCAGATAATCTGCCTCGGTGACATTTCGGGACGATTTCCCGTGGGCCAAGACTTCGGTCGCCAGATAGAATTTGATCTCGAACATCCCGTCGTATCCGGTGAAACGGACACAGCGCTTTCTGTCGTCAAAACTACGAGCTTTGTTTGGAAAGGAGATACCCATCAGCGTCCACCGTCATCTTGCCAACGATCACTAGCGCTACTCTTTGGCTGGGGATCGGGACTTGCTCGTGTCGACGACTGTTTCCGGTTGGCGAGGGAACTCATGAGAGCCGATTTGGCTCTCACACCCCTGCGTGACACGGCTGAGAGGATGGGCGAGGCGTCACGCTTCATGTCGGAAGTCGCGTTCGACTGAGATTCCCGAGGTCCGGCGGACTTTAAGACTTCCCTCACCACTTTGGAGCCGGCGAGGCGGATAGACGAGGCTACTGGACTGGAAGACATTCCGTCCTCCTTTGTTGGGGCAAGGTTTTGCACCCTTGATGACAGCGCCCTGAAGACGAGCCGTCACTGCTATCTTAAGTCGTGCTGGAATACCGGATTACAAGGGGAGGCTGGGGCCAAAGCGCAGAGTGCTGGATCATGAGGGCCTGTTCCCACTGGCATTCGATGCTGATGGCGGGAAACCGATATATTGAGACAGTCGGTGCTCACCGCACGCATGAAAACACAATGCAAATCGTATCAGGTCGATTGACCAGGCCCAACATCCGCTTGGAGGCTGCCTCGTCTTGCCGGGTTGCCGCTGAGACGGAGCGCTTCATCACAAGGTTCAATCAATCCAGGCCCGATGGCCAAACGCCGCCCAAGCTTTTCCCGTGTTGCCGTCGGTCGGCTTTAGTTCGAAAGCATACATCCATTTGAGGATGGCAACGGCCAAATTGGCCGCGCACTTGCTTCGGCAACTCGTGGAAATCGGCGCACTGACGCGTAGCGGCAAACGTCGGCATAGCCGGTACTGGCTGTCATCGCAGACATAAATTGCTGCTCGTCTCGCCAACGTCATCAGCGAGGGGAGTGATTGCTCTCTGCCGCTCAGGAGCTTTGAGGGACCGTGCTGGACGGTCCGAGGTTTGGGGGAAAACAGCTCAGCAGCCTCAACGATCGCGCTACCAGCGCAAGAGACGCGGGCCGACCGCCATGCCGATCAGGCCGCATAGAACAATACCGAGCGAGTACCAGAGCGCCACGAAGGGGAGCCCGTTTTCGATACATGCCCAGGAATAGGTCCATGCGCCTATGGCCCCTGCCATCATGCCAGCGGTAAATCCGGCGAGCCGATACCGCGTCGGTGCGCAACGCCGCAAGAACCAGATATTGGCCGCGAAGACGGGAGCGGCGGACGCGACAATGATCAGTGGGCAGAACCAGTAGGAGACGCCGAAAATCAACTTCGGATAGTCCATAGCTGGCGATGCATGCAACTGCCAGAGCCCCAGCATTGCTAGCAGAATATAGATGCCGATTGAGGTCAAGCCTGCCGATTTCGGCAGTCCACCGGGGCGTGCGACAATCAACACCGCGCAGATACCATTGATCGCCAGCGCCAGCGGGTAGAATGATTTCACCCAGAAGGCGGGAAGAGACATTGCCGAGATTATGTCTGGACGCAAACCATGCACGAACAGGATAAATGCACCAGACAGCAAGACACCAGGCAGCAGCGCCTTTGTTAGTAAGCGGAGAAGAGCATGCGGCCGTATAGGCTGCAGTCCTCTTGCCAGGCTGTCGATCAGATCATCCGTTTTCGCCACGTTCGCCTCTCAATCTCGCAGCCAGCGCCTTGATGCCGCGATGAACGCTGACCTTGACCATTGCTTCCGTCTTGCCACTGGCAGCTGCCGCCTCTGCGACCGAACGACCCTCCAACCTGACGCGCCGGATCAATTCGCTTTGCCACGCCGGAATGCCAGAGAGCAATCGCTCCACATCCATGCTCGCGAGGATCGCGTCTTCGGAATAGCCGTCCGCGACGCCCTCGACCAGTTCCAGGCTGACAACCGATCGCCCGCCTCGTCGCCGGTGGTGATCGACCAGCTTGTGGCGTGCGATGGTAAAGAACCAGGCCGTGAACGGTCGCTCGCGATCGTAGGTGATCCGGCGCTGATGCAGCGCCAGAAGCGTATCCTGGATCAGATCGTCCGTATCCTGCGCGTTCGACGCCAGCCGTCGCTTGAAATAGCTCTCCAGCAGATGCCGCAAAATACCGAGCAGACAGCGATAGGCATTCTCGTCCCCGTCAAGGGACAGAAGCATCAACGCCTTCAGCTCGAATTCGCTCATCGCCATCATGTCTTTCAGGTTCATACGGCCCTAGGGCGAAACGGTTACACCGCATCGACGGTAAAATCGAGAAAAGTTCAGCCCGACCGAGTTTGCGATCACAACCGCGTGATGACTGTTACCAATTCCAGCCTTCCGCGAATGAGCCTGATGTGAACCTTCGGCGCAAACACGCGGCGAGCACATCAAACGGGAGACGCATCATGACTATTCGTTCCTTCACTGTCGCCATCGGCGCCGTCATTCTTGGTCTTTCCTTTGCGGCAAGCACCGCCGAGGCTCAATCCTCCGACGCAATGAAAAAGACCGATACCATGAAGATGGATACGATGAAAAAGGACAACATGAAGACCGATAGCATGAAGATGGCCGGCAACAAGACCGACTGTATGCACAAGGCCGGCATGGAAAAGGACTCGATGAAAAAGTCCAACATGATGAAGAAATGCGATGCGATGAAATGATCCTGTCCGCCCCCGCGAAACGCAACTTTTGCGGGGGCGGTTTCGTATCGACGATAACGCTGGCGCTCGAGGGAAATTATGGATGCGACCGCACAACCCGTCACTGGAAAACGAATTCTCATCAGGCGACACAGTCTGACCGTGCGCCTGTCGCACTGGTTAAACGTTCTGTGCATGACCGTGCTTCTGTTTAGCGGACTGCAAATCTTCAACGCGCATCCGGATCTCTATTGGGGTCAATATGGCGCCGATGACGACCCGGCCTTCATTGCCATGGACGCGGTGCAGGACGGCGACCGGGTCAAGGGCATGACCCGCATCGGCGACGTCTCCTTCGAGACGACCGGTTTCCTGGGCGTGTCCAATGTCGATGGGGAGCCAACGGCCCGCGGCTTTCCCGCCTGGCTGACGCTGCCGAGCTATCAGGACCTCGCCACCGGTCGGCGCTGGCACTTTTTCTTTGCCTGGCTCTTTGTGATCAACGGACTGATTTACATTGCCTATGGTTTTATTGCCCGTCATTTCCACCGGGACCTTTTGCCTAAGCGCGGTGAACTCGCGGCATCGCACCTCGTCCAGGAGGTGGCTGATCATGCTCGTTTGCGCTTTCCGAAAGGCGAAAAAGCGCGTCACTACAATGCTCTGCAGAAGCTCACCTATCTTCTGGTGATCTTTCTTCTGCTTCCCTTGATGATTGCGACTGGGTTGACAATGTCACCGGGTTTCAATGCCTTCGCGCCCTGGCTTCTGGATCTGTTCGGCGGTCGACAGTCGGCCCGGACACTGCATTTCATCACAGCCAGCGCACTGATCGCATTTGTCGTCATTCACATCGTGATGGTTCTGGTCTCCGGCGTATTGAACAATATGCGCTCAATGATCACCGGACGTTATATCATAATCGAAGAGCCGGAAGGGGAGTTCAAGCCATGAGCCGCCTCTTTACCCGTCGCCGTTTCCTGATCGGATCAACGCTCACCGCATCCGCACTCGGTCTGAGTGGCTGCGATGCGCTTGTCCAAAACGATAAGGTCCAGAAAACCCTGAAACTCGCCGAGGGCCTGACGAAGCGTGCGCAGCGCTTGCTGATCGGCGACAACACCCTGGCGCGCGAGTATACGCTCGCGGACATCTCGCCAAGTTTTCGCGTCAACGGTACAAGCATGCCCGACGGCGCGCAATATCAGCAATTGTTGTCGACGCAATTTTTGCAGTGGCAGTTGGAGGTCGGTGGCCTCGTCGAGCGCCCAACCAAATTCCCCCTTGCAACCCTGAAGGCAATGCCGGCACGCAGCCAGATCACCCGCCACGACTGCGTCGAAGGCTGGAGCGCGATCGGTCAGTGGACAGGTGTGCCGCTCGCTGCCGTTCTGGACAAGGTCGGCCTCAAGCCGGAAGCGCGTTATATCGTCTTTCACTGTGCCGACGAATACGAAAAGACCCTGGATGGCAGCGGCTGGTATTACGAGAGCATCGATCTCGTTGACGCTTTTCATCCTCAAACCATTCTCGCCCATTCCATGAACGGAAGAGATCTCGAAGTCGCGCATGGCGCGCCGCTGCGGCTGAGGGTCGAGCGGCAGCTTGGTTACAAGCAGGCGAAATATCTGATGCGCATTGAGGCCGTCGCGGATTTCTCCAATCTCTACGGCGGAAATGGCGGCTTCTGGGAGGATCGCGGCTACGAGTGGTACGCCGGAATATAGGTCGAAATCCAGATTTCCATAGCCAGCGGATTTTTCAGCCCGCCTCCGCCGGTTGTTCAGCAGACAGGGTTTGAAACACAAAGGAAGCACAATGTTCTCAACCTCAAAAACAGGTTTTACCCTTTTCGCCGGCGCGCTGGTTGCGTTGACGCTCGGCGGAGGCGCCAAGGCCGCCGATCAGGTTCGTGTCCGTGGCACCGTCGAAAGCCTTCAGGGCAACATCTTGTCCGTCAAAACGCGTGAAGGCAGCAGCGCAAAGATCATGCTGAAGGATGGCTGGAAGGTCTCCGGCGTCGCCAAGGCATCGGTTGACGATATCAAGCCAGGTGACTTCGTCGGTATCGCATCACTGCCAACGGCGAGCGGCGGCGATGGCGCTTTGGAAGTGCTGATCTTTCCTGCAGCGATGAAAGGCACAGGCGAGGGGAGCTACGCCTGGGACCTGAAGCCAAACAGCTCGATGACCAATGCGACTGTTGCCGACGCCGTAAAGTCTGTTGACGGTCATGCGGTGACCGTGAGCTACAAGGGGAAGGAGAAGAAGATCACCATTCCGGATGGCACGCCGGTTGTCACTTTTGCCAATGCTGCGGAAACCGACATCAAGCCTGGTGCAACCGTTTTCGTACCCTCCGAAAAGGCCGATGACGGTTCGATGTCGAGCGGTCGCGTAGTTGTCGGCACGAATGGTGTCGTTCCGCCGATGTGAGCGGAGGAAACCGCTTAAGGGAGACAGAGACCGTCGGGCGATAAAGGCCGGCGGTCGAAACATGCCAACAGGGCGGAGCACTTGGCTCGATATTCAAGCAAGGTTGGAAAGCTTCGCCGTCTGGAGAGTGATTTAAGGCTGACGTGACTGGTCCTCGCCGAACCGCCGTCAGCGGAGCGCGCGCAGAAGCGACCGCCTGACCCGACCATAAGCGACCGTATATCGCGTCGCTTCAGCCATGCGAAAGACCGTCTATCGGCGAGTACGGGGCGGGCGATGAAAGAATTTCTCGAAACCAAGGGGAAAATTGAGGGACGCAAGAGGATTGCTGAAACTAATGCTGGGCCGCGTTCGTAACTCGTCGGAAAGCAAGGCCTGAACGTGGGAGCGAAAGGTCGCGCAAGGCGCTCAGGATGAAAACGCGCTGCTGAACTGTCGCGTGATTGCTCTGCTTCGGAATCGCATAGGGCAGTATCGGCTGGAGGCCATGGCAATGTCGGAGTTGACCACATGAGGACTTGTCCCATTGACCATCTTGCCACGCTCATGGTGTTTGTGGCGATCGGCTTCTTCCGGTTAAGCAGCAGGGAGAGCCGCTTTCGCTCCTTGCCATTGGATCGATCGCGCAACACTCAGGAGCCATTCGACGATGCTGACGCCCGGGGGCTGATCGGGAGAGCTCTTCTCTCGACAGTTACGGCAGGATCCGGTCTCTGGCTCATTCGACGCCAGTTGAGAACCTTGAATGCGTCGCGATGAACAATATTCAGGGCAATGGCCGATCATGGACTGACAGAAGCAGCGTCTTTGTCGGGTTTACCGCCCGTCGCTCCTTGTTTTTTCCAGAAGCCAACCCCTATAAGGTTGGGGTGGCAAGGTTTTCTTCAATGCAAAGCAACGATATCGAAGTTTTGATCAATCGTGTCGCGATGGGAGACCGCGCCGCCTTTGTCGCACTTTACCAGGCGACTAGCCCAAAATTGATGGGCGTATGTTTGCGCATCCTCAAAAATCGCAGCGATGCTGAAGAGGCGCTGCAAGAAATATACATCAAGATCTGGCAACGCGCGAAAACCTTCGCGACCGGACATAACGGTCCGTTTGCATGGCTTGCGACAATCGCGCGCAACCACGCGATCGATACGATCCGCGCCCGCAAACCTGTTTCCGATGATCTCGACGCAGCATATGATCTTGCCGATGACACAACCCCGAACCCAGAGCAGCGCATGGGCATCGTCGATGATGGCCGCAGGATCGACAGATGCATGGCAGAGCTCGATCCGGCACATGCCAACGCAGTTCGTCGCGCCTATGTCGAGGGCCTGAGCTACATCGAACTTGCAGACGATCTGCGGGTCCCGCTGAATACGGTGCGCACCTGGCTGCGCCGTAGTCTCCTTAAGCTTAAGGAGTGCATCCAGCGATGACGCGTGATCCTGGCTCAAGCGAGCACTCTAAAGATGAAATCCTGGCAGGCGAATATGTCTTGGGTGTTCTGTCCATCGAAGGAAGAAGGATGGTCGAGCGCCGCATGGCCGGCGATGAGGCGTTTTCGCAAATCGTTGCGCGCTGGCAGGCCGACATGGAGTCCTTCAATCAGGACTACGACGAAGTAACGCCTCGCGCCGCCGTGCTGGAACAGCTTGAACAGCGTCTCTTCGCAGCACCGCAGACGAATAAGGTGAACGTCAGCCTTTGGAATTCAATGGCTTTCTGGCGTTGGCTTTCACTCGGCACCTCCGTAGCCGCTGCTGCCGCCCTGATCTATGCGTCGGGTATCGCGTCGCCATCTTCTCGGGATGGTAAGCTGGTTGCGGAACTCTCGGCACCCAGTAATTCCGTCAACATGCTGGCGTCCTATGATGCTGAAAGCGGGCGAATGCGCATCGTACCTGTCGCGGCAGGGCGCGCTCAGGAGAAATCGCTGGAGCTCTGGCTTGTCCCTGGGCAAGGAGATCCCTTCTCGCTCGGCATATTGCCGGCAGATACCGGCGGAGAACTGGTCATTCCATCGGACCTGCGTGATCGTCTGAGTGGCGGCGCAACGCTTGCAGTATCGCTGGAACCGTTCGGCGGCTCGCCCACAGGCAAGCCGACCGGAGCGATCGTGGCGAGCGGCACGGCAAGAAGCCTCTGAACTTCCGCTTTCCGGAGCGATGCGCTGCGCGATGGCACAAGGCACCTATTTGGAGGGGAGATGGGATACTCCGTGGCTGCCTATCTGAGGACGGAAGCTTGGCGGCGCAAATGCGCGACAGGGCTCGCCTGCCTGTATGGCTTCGTCGGCACGATGCACCTTCTGTGGCCGACGCCATTTCTGAAAATCACACCGGATTGGGTTCCGTCGCCACATTTGGTGATTTTGCTGACAGGGCTTTGCGAAATCGCTGGTGCGGTGGGAATCGTAACCGCACGACTTCAGCGGGCCGCAGGCATTGGTCTGGCGCTTTATGCGGTCTGCGTTTTTCCGGCGAACATGAAACACGCGATCGATGCGCTTTCTGGTGACCCGTCGGTCTGGGAGTGGATCTACCACCTTTTGCGCCTACCCCTCCAGCCCGTCCTGGTATGGTTGCCTTTGTTTGCTGGCCGCGTGGTGAGGTGGCCACAGCAAGCGAGATGACCGTGTAAAATAATTCGACGGCTCTGAAACTTCTTCTCAGGCCGTTCCGTAACCTTCTTGTCCCGGAAGAGGGAAGCCGACCCTTAGGAGATGCAGCCTTGCATCTGGGTGATCGGCCAGGAGGAATCACCATGTTCAAGCTCGCAATCCGTTTCGCAGCCTGCGCCACCGCAATCGCGATCGCTGCTGGCAGCGCCTACGCAGCCAATCCAAAGGTCGGCGGCGCCGCGATGTACGAAGACAAGAACATCGTGGAAAACGCGATGAATTCGAAGGACCACACGACACTTGTGGCCGCCGTCAAGGCAGCCGGCCTGGTCGAGACGCTGCAAGGGAAGGGACCGTTTACCGTGTTCGCCCCGACGAATGAAGCGTTTGCAGCTCTTCCCAAGGGAACCGTCGACACACTCCTGAAGCCTGAGAACAAGGCACAGTTGACCAAGGTCCTGACCTGCCACGTCGTCGCAGCCAATGCCATGTCAACGGCGATCGAGAAGATGATCAAGGACGACAAGGGCACGCATGACGTCAAGACCGTCGGCGGCTGCGTTTTGAAGGCCAAGGAAAGCATGGGCAAGATTACACTGACCGATGAAAACGGCAATGTCGCGCATGTCACGATCGCCGACGTGAAGCAGTCGAACGGCGTCATTCACGTCATCGACAAGGTGCTTCTGCCAAAGATGTAATTTGCGTCTTTGAATTGAGATAAAGCCGGATAACAAACCGGCTTTATTTTCATTGAGCCAGGCCTCGGAGTGGCCGCCCATTGGGAGATCTGGAGCTTCGCAACTCCAGCGATTTCTCGATCTAACTCTCTGATTTTCATGTTGGGCTTCAACTAAAGCCTTTCGCGGCCTTCATACTGCCCAGGGCAGTTCTCCAGTTTATTTTCTATAGAGAGTGGCCTGGTAAAAGGCGCCGGAGATCAGCGATCGATGCCGGTGCTTTCGGTTCCGTTTTCTGGCGCTTCAATCGAACTCACGACAAAGCGCCGGCACCAAGGCCAAACGCCACCATCGCCGCTTCACACGCACGGGTAAACCGCATCGACGGGCCTTCTTTTCCAGTTGCGAGCTTGCTGACGCGCGCTCCCTCCAGCAGCATGGAAAGCGTATCAGCCAAAAGTTCCGGATCGCTCGCACCCGTTGAACGACAGAGGTCGGCAAGGCGGGAATGCTGCTGCATCTTCAGGGATTCGATGACCGCGTGTGCCGGGTGTCCCTGCTCCTTCAACTCCACGGCGGCATTGGCTAGATCGCATCCATATGGCTCACTCGAGAGACACTGAGCGCGCGCTTTAACCCATGCAGCAAGCTGAGCCCTCGGGTCGCCGGGGTTGTCTGTCTCGAGATCTTTCCAAGCTTGATCCAATGTCTGAGAACTGTGCTTGAGCGCCTCGCACACCAGATCGTCCTTCGAGCCGAAATGTCGATACAACGTCATCTTATTGGTGGCTGCGGCTTCTGCGATGGCATCGACGCCTATGCCGCGTATCCCATATTCACGAAACAGTTGACAGGCCGTTGAGACGATACGGTCACGAGGTGGGATTTTCTGTTCGGAGGAGCGATCAGATTTCACGGATTTCATGATTTTTGATTTTTATCCTGAAGTGACGTTGACACGGGTGTGACTGGTCGGTAACTATCCATTTGTTACTTACCGGTAACACCATGCGGGGTGGCCGTCAAGTCACTGCCGCCCTCTGGATTTAAAACTCGTCGAAAGGAGACTGTCATGACCGTTACGACAGGGGAGATGACGCTCGCTGAAATGTATAGAGATCCACTGATCCTTTCAGTAATGCGCGCGGATGGTATCGCTCTGAATGAGTTCAAAGAGATGATGGCTGCGGCTACCGCGTCTCTGAAGACACGGGACGCAACATTGCCAGAGCTGCGAGTCCGGACGACTGAAGCCGCAGCGTCTTCGAGACGTCCGCAGGTGGCGACGATGCAGCCGTTGTTCGCAGGTTCATTTCAATCGTGCTGTGCAAATTTGTAACGTCTGATCAGTGGTTCGACATCTGACGGTGAAAGTACGCCGCGCTCCACTCAGGTGCTGCTTGCATCTGGAACAGGACGCCAGATTGAAATTCTAATAAGTTTCGTCGAAAGGCACTGTGTTGCTGCGTTGATACCACTTGTCTCCTGGAAATAAAGAGGAGATGAGTGCTTCCACGTTCGGAGTTACGCTACGCCCTAACTTGTTGCGAGGTGAGGGCAACAATTGTACCTTTCGAACATAGTTAGAGCCACCCCGATTAGCGCCGATAGCGTTTTGATCCTCGAAAGTGGATCGATAATGTAGAAAACTCTTTGAGGCTTGCGGTTCTGCGTCGGGCAGTTCGAGGGTTTCCCGCTTATTGTCGATGTGGATATCTCTGTATCGTTCTCCAGCATTCTACGTGTGAATCAACCGCCGCTCTCAAATCTGATGAACGACGGCGCGGAGGATAGGGGCATATCCTCAGCGCGCAAATTTCTCTTTAACTTCATCACGCGTCTGTCACTATCCAGAGTTAGGCCAGCCTTCACATAGGATCATCGGTCATGGCGAATTTGGAAGATGTAGCGAAGAGGGCGGGTTGCTCAATCGCAACCGCCAGCCGTGCTCTGGGTGCGCGCGGTCCCGTGAGCGATGCGGTGAAGGCGCGCGTGCGGGTGGCGGCAGCGGAGCTTGGTTATCGCCCTGGAGTGGCGCCACTTTCTCGTGGGGGGCGGAGGCCATTGGTGGGGGTGCTTATTCCGAGCATTACCAATCCAGTCTTTGCGGCCTCGCTGTCGCAAATCCAGAACCGTATGCGGGTAGGTGGTCATGCCGTTGTGCTGGCGCAATCCAACTATGATCCTGCGCAGGAAGCTGATGCGATCGAGGCGCTCCTTTGCGAGCGTCCCACCGGACTCATCCTGACGCTTTGCAATGCGGAGAATGGCGTTCGGCAGGCAAGCCGGCTGCCGCCTACCGTGTTGCTCAACAACCGTCCTACCTCTCTTTTTCGTGCAGCTGTCACAGTCGATAATTTTGAGGCTGGCCGCCGGATCACGCAGCATTTGATCGATCGCGGACATCGCCGCATTCTCTTCGTGTCGGGCAGTTTCGCTGCGTCCGATCGAGCCCTGTTGCGCTACGAGGGGTACCGAAAAGCGCTCGCAGACATCGAGGTTGCTCCGTTGGCCGCGCTGCAGATTCCGTTTGTCGAGAACCAAGAGCAACCAGATATTTTTGTCGCTGTCATGGAATTGATGCCGACGGCCATCATTGCCTCGAACGATCTTCTGGCCTGCGGCGTGATCGGCGCTTTGCGTCGCGAAGGGCTTTCGGTTCCGCAGGACGTATCGGTCGCTGGGTTCGACGGTATTGCCATTGGTCAGTTGATGACACCACCGCTGACGACCATCGCAATGCCTGATGCGAGTATGGGAGCGGTCGCAGCCTCCCTTTTGCTGGATATTGCAGAAAAGGGCGTTGCGCCACGGCATCTGCAGGTGGAGTTTGCCCTCAGAGCGGGGGGATCGGTCCGCTCCATCTGATTGTGGCCCGCCGCAGTCGATGCGGCGGGTATTGTTTCATCTAACGCATGTCGCGCTAAAGTTCGTCGCGTTTTTGCGATAAAAACATGTGGCAAAACTAGAACTTAAAGCGAGAGGAGCGAATCTGAAAGATCGCGCCACGCTTGCGTTCAGTTCGTGCGTTGCAGAAGGCGCTTTACTTCCTTGGCGGCATCGTCGAGCGCCTCTTGCGGAGACGCCGACTGGTCAACGACGCGCGAGATGTTGTCGACGATGGTTTGCGTCACACGTACACCATTGGCGCCCGGGAAGGCGTACCAGGGGATCATCCGCGGCATCTGGTTAAGGCCAGCCAGAAACAAGGGGTTTTTCTTGTAGAAGTCGCCGAGGTATTCTGGGGACTTTGCAGCCAGTTCGTTGTTCGGCACATAGCCGGTGCCGGGGACGACGACGGATGCGCCGTAAGGGCCTGCCGCGAACTTGGCAAACTTCCAGGCAGCAGCCTGCTTGGTTTCATCATGGGTGAGGATGACGACGGCATTGCCGCCGGTGGGAAGCTTGCCCTTGACGGGATCGATCAGCGGGATCGGTGCCGTGCGCAGATCAAACTTGTCGCCGACATTCTTGATGGTATTGCGCAACGCGCCGGTTGTCTGGAAGGCAAAGCCGACTTTTCCTGCCACGAAGGCCTGCTCGCCGGCCGCCTTGGTGAAAACGGGCATGCCTGCTTCCTTGACCAAGCGGTCGATCGTTCCCATGGCCTTCTGGCCTTCCGGACCGTTGAAGGCGACTTGCGTTTCGTCGGCACTCAGCATTGTGCCGCCAGCGCCGAAGAGAAGAGCGGAGAACATCCAGTCGTCGCCCTGCCAGCGGAAGTCGATGGAATCCACGCCGTTTCCAAGCGCCTTGATCTTCTTACCAAGCGCGATGACCTCGTCCCAGGTCTTCGGCGGCTGGTCAGGATCGCCGCCGGCGGCCTTCACCAGATCGGCGTTGTAGTACATGATCGGGTTTGAGGTTGCGAAAGCAAGACCAACCTGTTTGCCATTGACCTGGGCAAGCTTCAGGATCGTGTCCGAGAAGCCTTGATTCGCCATGCTCTCGTTGTCCTTGGCGATCATCGGTCCCATGTCGACAGGAATGTTGCGCTCGTCGGCCATGCGCAGACGATTGAGACCGATGAAGGTCACGTCAGGCATTTCGGCGGTGCCCACCTGGCGCATGATTGTCTGGATGCCCTCTTCATAGGTCGCGGAAGGGTTGGCGAACTGGATCTTGATATCCGGGTTCTCTTCCATGAACTTCTTCGAAATCGTGTCCATCACGTCCTTGAAGAAACCTGGCATAGGGTAGTGGACCGTGATGGTCGTTTCGGCATGGGCCGGTAGAGCCGCCATCATGGAGACGGCGGCGGCAGTGAGTATCTTGGTGAAATGCTTCATGGCATGTCTCCTTGTGTGAGAGGTAACCGGTCAGCCCTTGAGACCGGTCATGGTAATGCCCTCGACGAAGCGCTTTTGGGCGAACAAAAACGCCATGACGAGAGGGAGGGTGATGATGAGGGTTGCGGCCATAAGCGCGCCGTAGTCGTCGCCTGCCTCTGCTGCACGGAAATAGAGTAGACCGAGCGGAGGGGTGGCGTAGGTTTGGTTAGAGACGACGATCAGTGGCCAGTAGAGATCGTTCCAGTGAGCCACCACCGAGAAAATGGCGAAGGCCGTAATGGCCGGCCAGGCGTTGGGCACGATGACCCCGGCGACGATGCCCATCTCCGACATTCCATCCAGCCTTGCGGCATGAATGAGATCATCCGGCATGGCGCGGAAGAACTGCAGAAAAAGGAAGATGCCGAACACCGAGATGGAAAAGGGCGCGACGAGCGCGGTGTAGCTGTTGAGCACCGCCAGATTGTTGAAGGCCACATAAAGTGGAAGCGCTGTCGCGTGAATGGGGACCAACAGGCCCAGCATGACAAGCGCCATCATCAGCCTTGCGGCGCGAAAGTTCAGCTTGGCAAGCGCATAGGCGCAAGGAACCGCAATCAGAACCTGGAAGAAGAGGATAAGACAGCAGACCACGACGCCGTTGAACAGCAGGCCGAGCATATTCACGCGGGTAAAGGCCTTCATGAAATTCGGCAGGAAGAAGGAGTGTTGCGGAATGAGGGAGAGCGACGAGGTGAAGATCTCGCTCTGGCCCTTGCCGGCAGTCGACAGCATGAACACGTAGGGTGCCAGGAACATCAGCGCGCCGAGGCAGAGCAGGCCAAGACGCAGGGCCCGACCGAAAGTGAAAGTGGCTTGCGGGTTCATGTGTAGTGCACCTCGCGGTCGAGCAGGCGGTATTGGATGAACATCATGACGACGAGGACGGCGAGGAAGATAACTGTCATGGCGGAAGCGTAGCCGACCCGCAGATAGACGAAGCCCTCCTGGTAGATGGTGAAGAGAAGCACCTCGGAGGACTTGTTGGGCCCGCCTTCAGTCAGCGTCTTCACTGTCTCGAACACCTTGACGGCGTTGATGACGCTGATTGTGATGACGAAGAGCGTGGTGGGTCCCAACATAGGCCATGTCACGAGGAAGAAGCGATCGAGACCGGATTTTGCCCCATCGACATTTGCCGCGGCATAGAGATCCCGTGGGATCGCCGTCAGGCCCGCCAGAAAGAGGACCATGTTGAAGCCGGCACTCTGCCAGATACCGATGATCGCCAAGCTGTAGAGCACGGTGCTCGATGAACCGAGCCAATTCGGGCCGGTGATTCCGACCAGCTGCAGGGCGGCGTTGATCGGTCCGATGGTCGGATGAAACAGGTATTGCCAGACGGTAGCCATGGCGACGAGCAGCGAAGCGACAGGCAAGAAATAGGCGGTGCGGAAGAAGGACTGACCGATCTTTTCGCTTTCGATCAAAAGCGCGATGCCAAGTCCTAGAAACAGTGAGACGGGTGCCACGATTGCGCTGTAGATCGCCGTGTTCCACAGAGACTGGCGGAAGGTGCGATCAAAGAAGAGCTCGGCATAGTTTTCGAAGCCGACGAAGCGGAAGCTGCCGTAGCCAAGCTCGAAATCCGTAAATCCCAGGAAGACCACAGCGGCAAGCGGGGCGAGGATGAAGGCGATCATCAGTAGGACAGCCGGCAGTGCGAGCAACCAGGCGGTTCTTGCCTGCCGCGCAGCGCTAAGATCCGGCAGGGCGAGGGGCGTTGCGGGATAGGTTGCCTCAACCATGAGCAACCTCCAGTGCGTCCGCTGTCACGTGCTGAGAAGACAGGCGTTTGCCATCCTGTGCGAAAAGGAGCGCGCGGCCTGGTTCTGCAAAGATGGACACCGGCATGCTCGCGGAAATGCCTTTGGCTTCAGCAGGTGTCAGCTTCGCGACAATCGGCTGGTTCAGTCCATCGATCACCATATAGACGATGACCTCGGAGCCTAGGAACTCCAGGCGCTCCACATGGGCGGCAACGCCGCTTGGATTAGGAGGCGACACGCGCAGATGTTCCGGCCTGATTGCGATGGTAACTTCGTCCCCTTCGCGTGCAGCACCACTCACCGTCAGACAGATGTTCCCGAGCTTCACTGTCCTGTCCGACGTTACCCGCGTCGTGAGCGTGTTGATCCGGGGTTGACCAAGAAAACGGGCGACCTCGATATGGGCCGGATCTTCGTAAATGGCCTGGGGTGAGGCGAGCTGGAGAAGATTGCCGGCAATCATCACGGCAACCCGGTCCGCCATCGACAGGGCCTCCGCCTGGTCGTGGGTAACGTAAAGGGTCGGTACGCCTGCGCGTCGATGAAGATCGACGATTTCTCCGCGGGCATGCACACGCAGGTTGGCGTCGAGGTTGGAAAGTGGCTCGTCCATCAGGAACAGGGCCGGACGCCGTACCATCGCCCGTGCCAATGCCACGCGCTGACGCTGACCGCCGGACATCTGGCCGGGCTTGCGATCGAGTAAATGCTCGATCTTCAGGGATTGCGCCATGCCCTGAACCTGCCGTTGGATGGCGCTGCGGGCTTCTTTCTGACCGGGCAGTAGATTGCCAAGGATCGGCAGCCGCTGAACACTTGTCAGTTTGCGCATCGCCAGCGGAACGGCGATGTTTTGTGCAGCGGTTAAATGGGGATAGAGCGCGTAAGACTGGAAGACCATCGCGACATTTCGCTCGGCCGGCGCGAGCGCCGTCAGTTCACGGCCGTCCGCCACCACGCTGCCCGAGGTGGGATGCTCAAGGCCTGCCACGATGCGTAGAAGCGTGCTCTTGCCGCAGCCGGAGGGGCCAACCAGCGCGATGAATTCTCCAGGTTCCGCCTCCAGGCTGATGCCTTTGAGGATGGTGTTGTCGCCGAAGGATTTGGTAATGCCGGAAAGACGAAGCGCGCTCATTCAGCAGCCTCCCCGGCCGGTTGTGGCTTCGGGTAGACCTCTTCGATGACATCGTCGATGTAGTAGGACGTCATGCCTGGAACGGCGACGATCTCGCTCGACACCGTGGCACCTTCGAAGGTATGAATGACGGCGCCGATGAGGCGCTCCCCTGGCATTTCACGCTCCAGCGTGTCGATGAGGAAAGCGGCCGACGGTCCCCAAACAAGACTGGTCTGGTTCAGCGTACCTTGCCAAGCCCAGTGCAGGTGACCGGTGGCAACGAGACCGACATCGCGCTGGCGCATCAAGTCGTAGAGCCGCGCGCGCGGCGCGGGGCGGATGCCCCAGTAACCTGTGTCGCCTTCCAGGGGTTCGTCCACAAATATTGGCTTGTGGGTAAAGAGAGCGATACGACGATCGCCCGCAGCGGCGAAGGCCTGCTCCAGCCAAGCGAGCTGAGCGTCCTCATTTTCGTCTTCCATGCCAAGCAGGAGAGAGTTGAAGCCGATCAGCCGCCAGCCGTCGATATCGCAAGTGAAACGATCTGGACCGACGAGGCTGAGCCAGCGATCAAGACGTGTTTGTGTAACCGGCTGTGGTGATCCCCGCAGGTGGCCGACATCATGATTTCCCGGGACAATCAGAACCGGCGCCGGAGCCTGACGCATCAGCTCCATGCAAAATGTCATGTCGTCGGCGTGATCGGCACCGTCGACGGTGAGATCGCCGGTATGAATGATCAAATCCGGCTTCTCTGTCTCGAGCCAAGCCAGCAAAGGCGCCCAATTGCTGTTGAAATGCGTCTTGGACGGGCTAAAGTGGGTATCTGTGATCTGGATGACCTTCACGGGCAAAACTCCGATGCGTGGGATGAAGGCAATCTGCCTCACCGTCTTCGGGCCCTGATAGAGGCTGACCTTGTCAGGCGCGTTACAGCGCTTTCCAGTCGCTTTCCATTTTTGTCATCAAACGGTTACAAACGCCTTTGGTTATGGTGCTCTGGGCCTGCGCAAATTTTTGTGGTCACCCGGATGTTGACCAAGCCTCGTGAAATTCGCTCTCCGTGTAGCGGAGCGCAGCCATGCCTGGCTCAGGAAAGGCTTCGGCTTTACGCTCGCGCGTCTCTTCAGCCTGTAAAGGTGAGCAAGCATGAAAATGCAAAGGCTCACGGGATCACCTCAGTCTACTTTGATAGCTGCGACGAGCCCAGCAAAGTGGTTGCCGGTATCTCAATAACGACATCGGAAAGGAAAAAGCCTAAAAGTACAAAGAGGTAACCTGAAATTTCGCGACATGCTTTAGGCTGAAGTACTGATCTAAATTAGTAGGCGCCCATTTTTTCACGACTAAATTGTTAACTTCAATATGAGAGGTTCGTCCAAACCGCACTTCAGGAACAAAGACCATGGCGCTTTTCTTCAATTCCGATGACGCAAAAATATTGAATGCACTGGATCTTTCCTTTGCAGTCATCGAATTTGATGTGGATGGCAACATCCTTAAAGCCAACAAAAACTTCTGTGACCTGATGGGATACTCGCAAGCGGAGCTTCGAGGGAAGCATCACAGTATTTTCCTGGACAATGACTATGCGCGGTCTGCCGATTACAAGACCTTCTGGAACAAGCTTCGCGGCGGAGAATTTGTTTGCAGCGAGTTTACCCGTCTTGCCAAGGACGGGACCGAGATCTTCATTCGCGGCAACTACAATCCGATTAAGAACAGTGCCGGCAAAGTGCTGAAAATCATCAAGTTTGCCAACGACATCACGCAAACCAAGATGCACGGCATCGATACGGGCGCGAAGATCGAGGCGATCTCAAGAGCGCAGGCGGTGATTGAGTTCAAGACGGACGGTACGATCCTTTCTGCGAACCAGAACTTCCTGCAGGCGCTTGGCTATACGGCCTCGGAGGTTGTGGGGAAGCATCACAGCATGTTCGTCGATCCAGCTTTTGCGGCAAGCCCTGACTACGCAGAGATGTGGCGCAAGCTCAACGCTGGAGAGTTCATCGCCGACGAGTTCATGCGCGTGGGCAAAGGTGGCCGCCACGTCCACATTCAGGCATCCTATAATCCGGTTTTCGACTTCAAGGGGCGGGTCATCAAAGTCGTCAAGTTCGCAACGGATGTGACGGACCGCGTCGAAAACGTCGAGAGACTTGCCAATGCTCTGACGAGCTTGGCGCATGGCGATCTGTCGCAAACAATCGATAAGCCCTTCATGGCGGCACTGGATCGTCTGCGCCGTGACTTCAATGCCGCATCGGCAAGGCTGCGGGACGCCATGGCGACGGTGCGCAACAATGCGGAGACGATTTCCGCCGGCGCCCATCAAGTCCGCATCTCAGCTGACGATCTGGCAAAGCGGACGGAGCAACAAGCAGCTTCGGTGGAAGAGACGGCCGCGGCGCTTGAGGAAATCACCACGACGGTGAAGGATTCGAGCCAACGCGCGGAAGACTCCGGCCAGTTGGTTGGGCGGGCGAAGGCTCATGCAGACCGTTCCGGTGAGATCGTCAACGAAGCCATGGTGGCGATGGACAGGATCAATCAGTCTTCGAATGAGATTTCCAATATCATCGGCGTCATCGACCAGATTGCCTTCCAGACGAACCTGCTTGCCCTGAATGCGGGCGTGGAAGCCGCGCGTGCCGGAGAAGCCGGAAAGGGCTTTGCCGTCGTCGCCCAGGAAGTCAGAGAATTGGCGCAACGTTCGGCCTCGGCGGCGAAAGAAATCAAGACGCTGATTACTGCTTCCGGTGCACAGGTGGCCAACGGCGTCACGCTGGTTGGTAAGGCAGGTGAAGCGCTGCAGGAAATCGCCGGCAATGTTCAGGACATCAACAAGGATATCGGAGCTATCATCGAGTCCGCCCGTGAGCAGTCGACCGCTCTCAACGATATCAACCGCGCCATCAACCTCGTCGATCAGGGCACGCAGCAAAATGCGGCCATGGTCGAAGAACAGACGGCAGCAAGCCATGGGCTTGCAGCAGAAGCAAAGGCGCTCTTCGCCTTGCTGGAACAGTTCCGTTTCGATGACCGCCCGCCAGCAAACCTGGTGACGTCCAAACCCGTTCAGGCCAGACCGCCGGTCCAGCGCGCCAGCCCGAAATTCGCCTCGCATGGCAATGCTGCGGTGAAGGCTGAATGGACGGAATTCTGATACGGCCGTCTCAGGTTTGGCCGCTATCAGTTCCCACAGTTACGATCGTCTAGAGAGCCGTGCGTCCTGTCGGACGCACGGCTCTCTATCTTCTTTGAATCGACGCATCGTGCTTTCCAAAAATCGAGTCCGATTTTCGAGCCGATGCTGTAGGGATCATAAGAAGTGCTAAGCCTCAGGAGAAACGCTGCTCTTGACGCGACAGCTTGACTTTGCACGGGATTGTCTCACCAATCGCGAAGCGGCGTCCGCGGGCTCTCCCGCCTCAAGGCCGTGTATATGGCGCATTTAAATTTGACTTTAAAAGGAAAGATTTTTATGTGCAAAAACGCTGATGAAAGCGCAAGTCGATAAACAGGACGACCACAGAATATGAACAGCGTGAGCCCCATCGTGGATGAGAGCCAAATCGAACCCAGCCGCACGAAGCGTCTGAAAGCGGGCACGCGTGACGCGCATGGTGCGCTCGACAGCTTCATCATGACCGCCAAGCCGTTCGAAAGCCGCGAAAACTTCGGCAAGTTCGTAAAGACGCAATATCTCTTTCACAAAGATCTCGACGCGCTCTTCTTCAATGCGACGCTCGACGGTCTTCTGCCGGATTTGAAAGGACGCCGTCGCATCGGGCTGATCGAACAGGATCTCCAAGATCTGTCCCTCGATGCCCCGGAAAATCAGGGTGCTCGCTTCCAGCAGGATGACCAAAATTTCGATCTGCCGGAGGCAATGGGCTGGCTCTACGTGGTGGAGGGTTCCAATCTCGGTGCTGCTTTTCTGCTGAAAGACGCTGCCAAACTGGGACTTGGAGAAGAGTTCGGCGCACGCCATCTTGCCGGTGCTCCGGAAGGCAGGGGCTTGCATTGGCGTACGTTTACCGCAGCGCTCGATGAGATCGAGCTGACGGAAGAGGAGGAGCGCCGTGTCGTTTCCGGTGCGCAAAACGCCTTCGTCGCGGTCCACAATTACGCCCGTCAGATGATGGCTTAAATTGCTTCGATCATCATGAGAACATCTCGCCAAACGTCTGAGTGACGGAGCAGACCTGTGTGAATAAAACTCATAGATCCCGCTTGCAGCGCTGGTTGTCTTTAAAGGTGCTCTATCCTACATCAGACGGGCTTTTGAAAAGGAATTGCGCATGGCGAAGATCAAGAACGTTGCGATCCAGATGGATCATGTTTCCGGCATCAACATTGCCGGAGATTCAACATTCGCCATCAGCCTTGAAGCCCAGGCGAGGGGATATCGCCTTTTCCACTACACGCCGGACCGCCTGTCGATGCGTGATGGAAAGATTTACGCCACCGTCGAGCAGATGGAACTGCGCGATATCAATGGCGACCACTTTTCGCTGTCCGAGCCTGAGCGGGTCGATTTATCGACAATGGATGTGATCCATCTGCGCCAGGATCCGCCTTTCGATATGGCTTACATCACCTCCACGCATCTCTTGGAGCGCATTCACCCGAAGACTCTTGTCGTCAACGATCCGGCCTGGGTGAGAAACTCGCCTGAAAAGATTTTCGTTACGGAGTTTGCGGATTTGATGCCCGCAACCCTGATCACCAAGGACGTTGCCGAAATTGCCCGCTTCCGTCAGGAAATGGGCGATATCATCCTCAAGCCTCTTTACGGAAACGGTGGGGCAGGGGTGTTCCACTCCACCCGTGACGACCGCAATTTCTCCTCGCTCTTGGAAATGTTCGGCCAGATGTTCCGCGAGCCCTACATCGCCCAGCAATATTTGCCGGACGTGCGCAAGGGCGACAAGCGCATTCTGCTGGTAGATGGCGAACCCGTTGGTGCCATCAACCGCGTGCCGGCTGAAAACGACGCGCGCTCCAACATGCATGCCGGCGGTCGACCCGAGCCGACTGAACTGACGGCGCGCGAAAAGGAAATCTGCGAGCGCATCGGTCCTGCTCTGCGCGAACGTGGCTTCCTCTTCGTCGGCATCGACGTTATCGGCACCTATATGACGGAAATCAACGTCACCTCTCCGACCGGCATTCGCGAAGTGAAGAAGTTCGGTGGCGCCGATGTCGCCAGCCTTCTTTGGGACGCGATCGAGCGAAAGCGCGACGCTCAGGGCTGAAGCCACCACCACAACGCAGCTGCCATCAGACCGTCTCAGCCGGTCCGATGGGCACACGTTATCTTAGCGCCTCAATCCCAGAAGGATGAGCACGAAGGCGGCCGCGAGCGGCAGCCATAAGTGCATGAGGCCGATCGCGCTGAAGACGGGAAACTCTTGCCTGCAACCTGTCGGGTTCATGCCGCAGCCAAGCGGGACAAAAAAGAAGAACCAGACGAAGGTCAGACAGACGAGTAGCGCCCCTGCGATCAGCAATATTATCTTCACCTCACTCTCCTTTCGGCCAGCGGCTTCCGGCAGTTTGTGAAAACGTACTGCCGGACGTGCTGAAGCCTTTGGTCGGTATCATTACCACGTCCATGATAGACCGCTAACATACAAACAAACCAACGCGCCATCGATTGATCGCGTCTATCATGTGATGCTTCGAACCGGTGCGGAGAGCCATAGCTGTTATACCCCTCTTGGCGTATGTCCTGTGACGCGCTTGAAGGCGTGGGCGAAGGCGCTTTGCGAGCTGTAGCCGACGGCAAGTGCCACGTCCGAGATGCTGCCCCCATTCGCCAAGTGCCGCTGTGCCAGGACCATACGCCAGCGTGTCAGATAGTCCATCGGAGCGCGGCCGACGCGCTGTGAGAAGCGCAGTGTCAGGGCGGAGCGCGACATGCCGATTTCTCTTGCGAGAGCATCGATCGTCCACCGGCGGGCCACATCGGCATGCATAAGCCTGATCGCCTTTGCAACACGAGCGTCCCCAAGCGCCGTAATCCAACCGACATTCGCAACCGGAGCGCTGGAGATATAGGAACGGACGGCCTCAATAATAAGGATTTCGGCGAGTTTCCCAGCCACCAGATCTCCGCCGATCTGACCGGCATCGGCCTCTTCTTTCAGCGCGGACAGGGTCCGAGCGATTGATCGGGCACCTGGTGAGCCAGGATCGACCCGCAGAAATGCTGGGAGTGCATCGAGGAGAAAAGACGCGTTCACACTGGCAAACCCGCTGCCGCCGCCGATCAGCATCGTGTCGCAACAATCTCCCAGACGCACTGTGTTGTGACCGGGAGGAGCATAGAGCGCCATACCATCGGAGGGCTCAATGTCCGGGTGGCTTGCCACCGCGTAGGAGATGTTGCTGAGCAGGATGACATCTCCCTCAACCAGCGCTTCCGGATCACGACCAGGCAGCACAAGCGAGCAACGTCCCGTCAGGACGGCGACGAATTTCAAGCGCTGCCTTCCGTCGAACGATAAGGCCCAGGTGCCACCTGCCTCAAGGCTCGTTCCACGCACACTGCGCGGTTCCAGGACGGTCAGAACATCGGAGAGAGGATCATTCATTTCGATTTTTGGCCGATTGCGACAAAGATTGAGCCCATCAAGCATAGATCGTCCAAGAACGCCATCCTATCCTGGCTGCTCTTAAGTCAGAAAGGAAAATCCCATGACCATTCAGGGCAAGGTTGTCGCGATTACGGGTGCCGGACGCGGAATTGGACGGGCGACCGCGCTTCATCTGGCTGCACGTGGCGCGCGCGTGGTGCTTGGGGCGCGTAGCGAGACCGAACTACTCGACGTCGCTCGGGAGATCGAAAGTGCGGGTGGTGAGGCGGCGTTGCGCAGCACCGATGTGACGAGGAGGACTGACCTTGAATCGCTCATCCGTCTTGGCCGCGACCGGTTTGGCAGGGTCGACGTTATCGTCAACAATGCCGGCATTGGCCCGATCTCCCGCTTCGATGCGTTGCGGGTGGAGGACTGGGACGCGATGATCGACGTCAACCTGCGTGGAGCTCTTTATGGAATTGCCGCTGCTCTCACAGCCTTTGCGCAGCAAGGGAAAGGCCATGTGATCAACGTGATTTCCACGGCGGGTCTGAAAATCGTGCCGACCATGGGCGTTTACGCCGCTACCAAGAACGCGCTACGCACCGCCACCGAAGCCCTGAGGCAGGAGGCCGGCGCAAAGCTGCGGGTCACGGAAGTCTCTCCCGGCTTCATCGACACGAGCTTTGCCGATTCATCAATCACCGATCCGGACGTAAAAGCCATGATCAACCAGCAGAAGGAGCGGTTGGCGATCTCGCCGAACGCCATTGCGCGTGCCATCGCCTTTGCCATCGAGCAACCCGAGGATGTCGAGATTGGCAGCGTCGTTGTCCGTCCGACCGCGCAAGATTAGAGCAGGTTATGGTTCTGCTCACTGCTATAGACCGCTCACCATGGCTTTATGAGCGTGACATCGCTCAAAACGTCATTGCGCCCACATTCGGAGCTTCCGGATGCAGGCGCAAGTGCGGGTTCGTGCCGCCCATCGACATGTCGAGTGCGAAGCCGTTAGCGCGGGCCTGCTGGGCGTGGACGGGTTGCGACGGGGCAGGGCGACGAACCGGAGCAGCAGATTTTGCCGCAGGACGGTGCGCGACCGAGGGAGCCGCTGCGCGAGCCGGGGCGGCACGACCATTCGTATTGGCACGCTCGACCTTGAAGAAGGCGATGCTGGCCTGAAGCTCTTCGGCCTGTGCGGCCAGTTCTTCCGAGGTGGCGGACATTTCTTCGGAAGCACCGGAGTTCTGCTGCGTCACCTTGTCGAGCTGCTGGATCGCCTCGTTGATCTGGCTTGCACCGATATCCTGCTCGCGGCAGGCCGCAGAGATTTCCGAGACCAGTTCCGCGGTTTTGCGGATATCCGGAACCAGACGGTTCAGCATTTCGCCAGCTTCGGTCGCAACCTGAACCGTCTCGCCTGAAAGCGAGGAGATTTCAGCGGCTGCCGCCTGGCTGCGCTCTGCCAGCTTACGGACTTCCGAGGCAACGACCGCGAAGCCCTTGCCATGCTCACCGGCACGCGCGGCTTCGACAGCGGCATTGAGTGCCAGAAGGTCGGTCTGACGCGCGATTTCCTGGACGATAGAGATCTTCTGCGCAATGGTCCGCATGGCGACGACGGCACGGCCCACCGCTTCACCGCTGGCCTCTGCATCCTTGGAAGACTGGCGAGCGATCTTCTCGGTCTGGGCAGCATTATCGGCGTTCTGCTTGATGTTGGCTGCCATCTCTTCCATCGAAGCGGATGCTTCTTCAGCGGAGGATGCCTGTTCGGTGGCACCCTGAGACAGCTGTTCGGAAGACGAAGACAGTTCCTGGCTGCCGGAGGAGACGTTATCGGCTGCGGCAAGTGCGTCACCGACGACGCCGCGCAGGCGCTCGACCATCGACTGAAGAGCGATGCCGAGCGTGTCACGTTCCGATAGAGGCTTCGGAGTGACGGTCAAATCACCGTTCGAAATCTTGTCCGCGACACTTGCGGTTTCGCGCAGATTGGTCACCATGTTCAGCATGGCGATGCCAAGCGTGTCCTTCTCCGAGAGAGGCTGCACGTCCTTTGACAGATCACCAGCCGCAATCGTGCCAGCAACATCGGCTGTTGCACGGAGATTACGAGTCATTGTGTTAACGCGATCGACAAGGTCCTTGATCTCGTCGTTGCTACGGATCTGAACATTCTGCTCAAGGTCGCCCACAGCAATTGCTTCTGCTACCGTCATAACCTTGCGCAACCCCGAGCTGATACCCAGGGCAATCCAAAAGGCGGTGAGGACTGCAATGAGAATCGCTGCTACAGAGCATGAAATCAGCATAAATCTTGTTTGATTATAGTCGTCTGAAGCTACCTGTTTAGACTCCTGCAGTCGTGCCCTGTTCATCTGGACGCCTTCATCGAGCTTCTTCGTCAGGGCGTTGGCGGCGTCGCGTCCTTCTCCGGCAGAATAAGCCTCGGCAGCAGCGGTGTTTCCTTCGTCTATCAGAGCACGTACGCGATTGTCGCTGGCTTCGAAGGCTGTTGTGATCGTCTGCAGATCCGCCCAGTAGGAGCGCGTCTCAGAACTTGCCGTTGCCGCCATCTCATTCAAGAGTTCGGTGAGATGGGCTTTGCTTTCATCGCCCA
Source organism: Agrobacterium sp. CNPSo 3708 (assembly GCF_028674915.1). Taxonomy (NCBI): domain Bacteria; kingdom Pseudomonadati; phylum Pseudomonadota; class Alphaproteobacteria; order Hyphomicrobiales; family Rhizobiaceae; genus Agrobacterium; species Agrobacterium sp. CNPSo 3708. The sequence goes on along the minus strand of NZ_JAQZSF010000010.1, from coordinate 148,101 downwards.
CCTTTTTGTGTTGAAGCATTTCCGCAGGGGACTTCGCCAAGATCATGTTTTTCTGCGCCCGGATCGTCACAAGCGACAAGGCATTTATCTGATGGACCTTGTCGAGACGAGGAACGGTGCCTTCAACCACTTCGTTCATCGCGTCTCTTGCTATGCCCAGGCTATAGATCCCATATCCTGAGGTGCCCGCTAGCATGAGAATGAGAAGACCGAAGGCGAGAGCCAGTTTTGTTTTGATGGTGAACCGCATATCAGACGTCCTTGAACGCGAGGTTATGATTGTCGAGAAGACACCAGGCCCGTGCCATTGGCTCGAGCTGTGGGTGGCGCTGACTGGAATGTTGAAGTTCGCAGCTAAGTGGGCTTCGGGATGAATACTATGTAAGGGTAGTCGTAGATTCCGCGCCCGTAACCCGGCACCGAGCAGCTAAGTGCTGAGGAAAGCCATTCAGTTAAAGTGGATCTAGGTGCTTACGAAACAGCGCTGGAGGGCGGTTGATCGGGCTTATCGGCTGCGCAGGGCACAGACGCTAAGGCAGTAAAGCGACGTGTTTCGATCAGTTTGGTCGGCATGATTTTCTCATCGCATGAGAGTTAGAAACTCCGCATCGACCCTTCCAGGATGGTCGGCGCTGTCGGATCAAGCGGCATCTTTAAAGGAGACCCGTGCGCATCATGCGTGCGAGGAAGACAATCCTTGAAGGATTTCAAGGGTAGCTTTTGAATGGAATCAATTTATCGGTTTGTGGTAAAAATAACGTTACTGCTTTTGGCAAACAACAATTGTTGCCAGGAACCTCGCCCTCGATTTGAGGGCCGCGACGACTTCTTAAAAGATACCCTTGGTGCCCTAGTTGACCCAACGACGTCGATGACGCGGGCTGGCCTCACGGCGTTTGCGCACCCGTCGTCGCGAGATAGACGGAGTAGAGGGATTTGGTCGCCGTGATGAAGAGCCGGTTCTTCTTCGCACCGCCAAAAGTCAGGTTCGCCACCGTCTGCGGCACCTTTATCTTTCCAAGAAGCGTACCCTCTGGTGAGAAGCAGTGGACACCGTCGCCGGCGCTCGTCCAAAGGTTACCGGCCGTATCGAGGCGGAAGCCGTCGGGCAGGCCACTATCCAGGTGGCAGAACTCTTTGCCGTTCGTCAGCGTCTTACCATCGACCACGTCGAACACCCTGATATGACGCGGGCGTGAGACATCATGGCTGTAGGAGCTGTCGGCAACATAGAGTTTTGTTTCATCCGGGGAAAATGCCAGGCCATTCGGCTGCACGAAGTCGTCGACGGCGATCTCCACCTCGCCGGATGCAGGATCGATCCTGTAGACATTGCGGGTCTTCTGTTCCGGCTCGGATTTATAGCCTTCATAGTCGGAAAGAATGCCGTAGGTCGGGTCGGTGAACCAGATGCTGCCATCGGATTTGACGACGACATCATTGGGTGAGTTCAGCCGCTTGCCATCATAGCTGTCCGCCAGCACCGTGATCGAGCCGTCGATTTCGGTCCGCGTCACGCGACGGCCGCCATGCTCGCAGGAGATCAGCCGGCCCTGACGGTCTCGCGTATTGCCATTGGCAAAGTTGGACGGCTGGCGGAAGACGGAAACTCCGCCATCCGGCACCCAGCGAAGAATGCGCTGGTTGGGAATGTCGCTGAAGAGCAGGCAGTTGAGGTCGGCGAACCAGACCGGTCCCTCGCTCCAGCGGCAGCCGGAATAGAGTTCTTCCAGTTCGGCGTTGCCGACGATCAGATGTCGGAAGCGGTCGTCGCGAATGTCATAAACGGAGCTTTGATCTTTGGTCATGGGCGTCAATCGGCTTGAAAGTGTTGCGTTGGTTCAGCGGGTGGCTTTGGGGCCGCTCGCCAGAAAAATCACGGAAATGATAATGAGGCCAGTGAGGATAAGGCGCGCGCCAGCACCGAACCCATAAGTGTTCAGCATCGAGACCACAAGGAACATGAAGAGCGATGCGCCCCAGATGCCCGGCACGTTGGAATCGCCGCCGGCAACGGCTGTGCCGCCGATGACGACCACGGCAATCGACATCAGGAGATATTCCGACCCCATGTTGAGCGCTGCACCGCCGGAAAAGCTTGCCAGGAGATATCCGGCGATGGCGGCGAGGACGGAACAGAAAACGTAGGTCGTGAAGCGCGCGCCATCGACGGGGATGCCGGTCATGCGGGCGGCAAAGGTGCTCTGGCCTATGGCTGAAATCCAGCGCCCGTAGAAGGACCGGTCAAGCAGTACCCAGGCGATGACCGAAAGGAAAAGTGCAACGAGCGCCACATTCGGTATGCCAAAAGTACTGGAGATAGCGAAGTTAGCCAGTGTTTCAGGTGGTCTGATCCGCAGCCCGCGATTGGACCAGATCGCAATCGACTGAACGATGAAGCTCATCGACAGTGTCGCGATGATGGGCGGGATTCGTAAAAGCTTGATCAAGGTGTAGTTGCCGATGCCCACCGCAATCCCGATGAGGATGGCGACGAGCAGTCCGGGAAGGATAAGACTGTCGGACACATCCATGAACTTCAGCGCCAGCGTGCCGGACAGCGTCATGGTGGCGGGGACGCAGAGATCGATATTGCCTGGCCCAAGCGTGATGACGAACATCTGGCCGATGCCCACGATGACCGAGAAGGCCGCGAATGTCAGCGCCGCATGGGAAAGCCCGAAGGAGCTTGCGCCGCCGGTGAACATCACGGTGATGACCCAGACCGCAACCGTCGCGGCAAAGGACCAAATCCACGGTTTTTTGGTGAAGGCAGCGAGGCGGCTCATTGGTTTTTCTCCCGCTTCTCGAGGCGATTGAGCAGAATGCGCAGGGCAAGCACGATGATGAGGATCGCGCCCTGTGCACCGATCTGCCAGTCTGGCGAAATGCGCATGAAGGACAGGAAAGAGCCCGCGAGCGTCAGCGTCAGAGCGCCGATCACCGCACCGATCGGGGAAACACGTCCACCGACGAATTCACCGCCACCGAGAATGACGCCGGCGATCGACAGAAGCGTGTAGCGCAGGGCGATATTGGCATCGGCCGACGTCGTCAGTCCCACGAGCGCTATCCCCGAGAGGACGGCAAAAAATCCAGCCAGTGCAAAGGTCGCGGCACGAATGCCGACCACCGACCAACCGGATCGCTCGACCGAGCGCAGATTGCCGCCGACGCCGCGCATCAGAACGCCGAAGGACGAGCGCATGACGATGTAGTGGGCAACCACTGCGATCACGATGCTGGCAATGATGGCGACCGGGACGAATGGCGGCTTTGCCGTCATCAAGGCGCGCACGAAGGCCGGTGCCTGTCCACCGGGGGACGGCAGGATCAGAACGGCGAGACCACCCCAGACGAAGCTCATTCCGAGGGTCACGACAATGGAAGGCAGGGCACGCAGGTGAATGACGGCGCCAAGAACCGCATAGACGGCGATCGCCGCTGCAAAAATGCCGATTCCGATGACGGGAGAATCCTGAAGAAATGTTGCGGTCACGCAGGCGCAGAAGCTGACGAAGGTGCCCATCGAAAGGTCAAGATCGTTGACGGACATGATCAGCATCTGCGCGATGGTCGCAAGTGCGATTGGCACCGCCAGATTGAACAGCAGGTTCATGCCGGTATAGCTCATGGCCCGCGGCTGCATGTAGAGGACCGCAATTAGCAGGAAGGCCAGCGATGCGGCGGGAATGACAAGGCGAAGGGTGTTGGCTGAAACTTTCATGGCTGCGCCTCCCCGGAAAAGGATGCAGCCAGCACATTCTGTTCGGTAATGTCGTCGCCGACAAGTTCTGCCTGTATGGCACCATCGCGGAACACATAGACGCGGTCACACAAGCGAATCTCGTCCATCTCCGTCGAGTACCAGATGAAGGTCCGGCCGTGCGCGGCTTCCGTTCTCAAGATGTCGTAGACCTCCTGTTTGGTGCCGATATCGACGCCGCGCATCGGGTCGTCCATCAGCACGGTGCTGGCGGTCGTCGCCAGCGCCCGGGCAAAGAGCACCTTCTGCTGGTTGCCGCCGGAAAGTGAGAGAATCTTGTTGCCCATGTCGGGGGTACGAATTTCGATCCGCTTCTTCCACTCGGCGCCGAGTTCGCTCTCACGTGACCTGTCCACCAATCCACCGGAGGAGATGTCCCGAAGCGATGCGACCGACAGATTTTTAAGAATGCTCCAAAGCGAGAAAGTGCCGTTCAGGCTGCGGTCTCCCGCAACGAAGGCGAGATCGGCCTTGCGGTTGGGCAGCCAGCTGCTGTTCTTTGCCAGATAAAGATCGAGTAGCGCCTCCGTCTGTCCATGACCGCCAAGGCCGGCAAGACCAATGATCTCGCCGCGATAGGCCTGAAACGCGATCTCTGAGCCGCGGCGTTGCGCCATGGAGAGAACTTTTTCACCGGACCGGACGCGGGCAGTCTTCTGCCTGTCCTGATCCTTGACGACACTGCCCATGGCTTCGACCAGCGTCCGTGTCGTAAATTCACCGGCTAGACGGTCCGCGACGACGCGGCCATCCTTCATCACCACAATGCGGGTGGCGGTCGACAGGATCTCGCCGAGAATGTGGGAGATCAGCAGCACCGAGCCGCCCTCGCGCACAAAACGGCGCACATAGGCCATGAGTTGCTCCGCTAGACCTGCATCCAGCGAGGAGGTCGGTTCGTCGAGAATGACGAGCCGGGGCGCATCCGGCGTGCGGCAGAAATTGATTGCGATTTCCACCATCTGGCGTTCTGCGATGGAAAGGTCGGAAATCGTCGCTTCGCAATCGATCCCGTGGCCTGGAAAGATGTCGTCGATGGTTTGGCGTATCGCGGAAAGCGCGCGTCCGCGCCAGTTCCGGCCGCTCATGCCGGGATGCATGATCCGCACATTCTCACTGATCGTCAGGTTCGGGCAGAGGGATAGTTCCTGGAATACGCAGCGAACACCGCCTGCGCGCGCTGCCGAAATGCCCTGTCGACCCGGTGCCCCGCCATAGGAAATCGTGCCCTCATGCGGTGTCAGGCCACCATTGACGACATTGACGATGGTGGATTTTCCTGCGCCATTGTGGCCAACGAGGCCAAGACATTCGCCTGCGCGGATGATGAGATCGGCGCCGTCCAGTGCCTTGACGGCGCCGAAGACGACTTTGACGCCGTGTGCGGCGACGACTTCTTCCGTCTCGATGATGTCATTCATGAGCAAAACGCCAACGATCTGAAATGATGAAAAAAGGATGGCCGCTGCGGCGACACGTCAGCCGCAGCGGATAGGAGGCGATGTCCGGCCTTACTTGCCGGCAATCACCTTCTGCGCATCAGCCTGGGAGTAATCCACGTTGGCAACGCCACCCTTCTGGGTGTTTTTCAGGTTCTCTTCGAGATTGTCCTGATCGATACGCAGGAAGGGAACCGTGAGATCCTTCTTCACATCCTTGCCGTCGAGAATTTGCTGTGCCACCCAGAAGGCGAGCGTCGAGACGCCGGGCGCAATCGAGACCGACATGGTCTTGTAGCCGCTGGCATCCTTCTGCTGCTTCCACCATTGCAGTTCATCTTCGCGGTTGCCCATGATGATGGTTGGGGTCGGGCGCTTGGCAGCGGCAAACGCCTGGGCAGCACCGTAACCGTCACCACCCTGGGTCACGACAGCCGCGATTTCAGGCAGGCTTGGCAGGATGCCGGCGACGGCGCGCTGTGCAACGTCCTGAGCCCAATCGCCATTGACCGAACCGGCGATCTTGAACTGCGGGTTCTTGGCAACGCCTGCGGCGATGCCCGCATGGATCTCGTCATCGACGGAGACACCAGCGAGGCCGCGGATTTCGAGCAGGTTGCCGCCCTTCGGCATGGCCTTTGCAAGATAATCGATCTGGCTTTCGCCCATGGCCTTGAAGTCGACGGCGATGCGCCAGGCGCAAGGCTCGGTGACGATCCCGTCGAAGGACACGACGATTATGCCCGCATCACAGGCTTCTTTGACCGCGCCGTTCAGCGCTGTGGGAGAAGCGGCGTTGATGACGATCGCATCATAACCCTGGAGGATGAGGTTCTGGATCTGGGCTGCCTGCTCCGTTGCCTGGTTTTCGGCAGTGGTGAAGGCGTCCGCGGCTGCGACCTGCTTGTCGCCAACCGCCTGCTTGGTGATCTTGTCCCAGCTCGTCAGCATCGCTTGACGCCAGGAGTTGCCGGCATAATTGTTGGAGAGCGCGATTTTCTTCGCCGATGTATCGGCGTGAGCGGTGATGGGCATCGCGGCGCATAGGACAGCCGCCGATGCGAGAAGCATCTTTCTAAAAGCCATTGATTTTCCTCCCTGTGGCTTGCTCTTTCGGAGCCTGGAATATGTTTCGCCGCAAACCTTCCCCACGGCGGAAACGCAATTCCGTTGCACTGGAGCTCCTTTCCCCAGTAAGAGCTAAAATGACGAAGAAGGGCTGGCTTGTATAGGCGCATCACGGCAATCTTCGTGCGGACTTACGCACAAAGCTTGCGGGTTCCCGCAAGACGAAGAGCGTTGCGGAGCGCAGAATGCGAACCGGGCGCTTTCGACAGATCGCCGTCCGTCAGGGAAGATGCTTGGGAGGGCATCGGCATATGCTGGATAAACCGAGCAGCACGCTGTTTCACCACTATATGGGCATATCGCGTCTGCTCGCCGGGCAGCTTGAATTCAACGCCATCATCCAGGCCGTGGCGACCGAGATCAGCCATATCATCCCGCATGACCATATGGATGTCTGCATCAAGCAGCTCGATGACAAATATCATATTGCCTATGAAAGTGGCCTCGCCAGTGCGTGGAGCCTGCAGCCGCCAGCGCTTCTGACGGGTAGCCCCATACGCTCGGTTCTGTCAGGGGAGGTCGATTATCTCCTGAGCGGGGACGCCTGCGCCGACCCACGCTTTCATTTCGACGGCGCGTTCTCCAGCCCGATCCACGAACTCGATCTGCACAGCCGTCTGCATGTGCCGATGAAGGTGCATGGCGATATCATCGGGGCACTCAGCTGCTCGTGCCATCAGTCCAATGCCTATACGATGGAGGATGTCGCCAATGCTCGTGCCGTTGCCGACCTTCTGGCCCCCTACTTCTATGCGATCCGCGCGGCCGAGCAAGCCAAGCGCTCGGCCATCGAAGAGGCGCAGGCCAATGCCCGGGAGGAGGGCTTGCGCCTCGGTGCACTGCAACTGACCGAGGCACTGGAGGCCGAGCGTCAGCGGATCGGCATGGATCTGCACGATCAGACGTTGGCGGATCTGACGCGGCTTGTCCGTCGTGTAGAGCGCATGAGCCACGCGACTGAAGTGTCGGGAGAAATGCTTGAGCCGGTGATGCGCAGCCTGCAGCAATGCATGCAGGATCTGCGCGGCATCATCGAGGAAGCCAAGCCATCCATCCTGCAGCTTTTCGGCCTGGTGCAGGCGATCGAGACTTATCTGGACAGGTCGGTGAGGGACAGCGGATCGCCGATCGACTGGTCTGTCTCCGATACCACGGACGGGCTTGTCGACAACCTGGATAACTCGGTCGCCGTCTCCTTGCTGCGCATCGTCCAGGAGGCGGTCAACAACGCCATACGCCATGCACAACCGACGAAGATAGAGGTGGAGCTATCGCAGGCGGATGACGCGCTGCGTGTCACCGTGTCGGACGACGGTTGCGGCGTTCCCGCCGACAGCGGCTCCGGTGGAGGCCTTGGTATCGGCAACATGAAGACACGTGCGCGACTGATTTCAGCGCATTTTCATCTCGGCCCCAACGCTCGGGGGACAGGCACCTGCATCACCCTGACCTTACCGACCGGGCTCGGCGAAAAGCCTGAGGAGGCATAAGATGGACGTATTGATCATCGAGGACGACGTTCTGCATCGGGCCTATCTCAACGAAGCGGTGAGGGCGGCCCTGCCGGAATGTGGCACGGTACTGGAGGCTGAGAACGGTAGGGCAGGTGAAAAGCTGGCGCGAGAAAATCGCGCCGCCCATATCGTTATGGATTTGCAGATGAACGAGCGAAACGGCATCGAGGCCGCCCGCACCATCTGGAAGGAGAGGCCGGATACCCGCATTCTCTTCTGGTCCAATTATTCGGATGAAGCCTATGTGCGTGGCGTCTCCCGCATCGTGCCCGAAGGCGCCGCCTATGGTTACGTGTTGAAATCAGCCTCGGACGACCGCCTGCGGCTGGCGCTGCGCAGCATCTTCATCGAAGCGCAATGCGTGATCGATCGCGAAGTCCGGGGGCTGCAGGAAAAGAGCCTCGGCAAGGCGCACGGCTTTTCCGATGCGGAATATGAAATCCTGATCGATATGGCGCTGGGACTGACGGACAAGGCCATTGCACGGCGTCGGAACCTGTCGCTGCGCAGTGTGCAGAACCGCCTGCAGAGCCTCTACGAGAAACTGAACGTGCATCAGTCGACGGCCGACGACGAGGCGGAAGGGCGATATAATCTGCGCACGCGCGCCATCACCATCGCCTACCTGCGCAAGCTTCTGAATTACAGCGCATTGGAGAGAGCCGAACGCGAGTTGGCCGAGTGGCATGGGGGAAAATGACAAAGGCCCGGTTAGTTTGTCCCCCACTTCTTCAAATGAGGAATATTCTGCTATGGCGGAAATTGGTCGCTAAACTCCGAGCACTAAGGCTGATCTCCGCAGCGCTTTTTAGCTTTCTAGTGCTAAATGCCCCGTGTTGAGCTGGTATCTTTCAGCGCCGCCGCTCCAGTTTCTAATCTCAATTTTTTCACTTCTCCCATGATGTCCAGCTCGACAGTCTTATCGGAGACAGTGAAATTCCACGGTGGTTCGACACAGACTGACCAGAGCTTCTCGCCGGTCTTGCTCCAGACCCCGAACTCCAACTCCGCAGACATGAGAACGTAATCCTCGTGCCGTGTCCAGCGCAAGAAGCCGTAATCGGTGCGATCCTCGAAGATCCTTTCTCGCTTATGGATGTTATAGCCCAGGAGACGTTCTCCCGCTCCGATGAATAGAATCGAGGTCTCCGGAACGACGAGGAAACCAGGATGGAATGTTCCACTGGCATCCTCATATCTCTGAGTAATGACGATCTCAGGTAACCTGTGCGGGTTGCCTCCATCGCATAATACCCCCAAGAATAGATCGCGCCCTTCTAGCGCATTCGGTTCGATTTGATCCACGAAGGCGGCACTTTTCACGTAGCTGTCGCAAATTGGTGGAAGGCTTCCGTCTTCGATCAACAATGTCCAGGTTCCGACCGCAACCGAATGCAACAAGCGCCTCCTATAGATGACCGTTCTGCGCCTGTATCGACGAGGTGGCAAAAAATTGAACAATTGCTTCCTATGCGCAATGCTTCAAGAAAATATTTCGAACGAGAAAAGCGCCTACAATGTCCCCACTGTAGGCGCTTCAGCATCATTGTTGGTTCCACCCTCAAGTCTCGGTAGGTGGTTGGAGTTTAATTCGGGCCTGCCAGCTTTCGATCAGTAAGTATCAGTTCATCTGGCTGACGAAGCGGGTCTCGAGATAGGCCTCGACCGCTTCTGAACCGCCCTCCGTGCCGTAACCGGAATCCTTCACGCCGCCGAAGGGCACTTCCGGAATGGCAAGGCCATTGTGGTTGATCGTCAGCATACCGGCTTCGACGCGCTGGCCGAGAGCGTGCGCCGTCTTCACCGAACCGGTAAAGGCGTAGGAGGCCAAGCCGAAGGGTAGGCGGTTTGCTTCCTCGATCGCATCTTCCATCGTGGAGAAGCGGTTGACGATCGCCACTGGACCGAAGGGCTCTTCGTTCATGATCTTGGCGCTTGTCGGCACGTCGGTTAGAACCGTCGGCTCGAAGAAGTTACCCTTGTTGCCGATGCGCTTGCCGCCGGTCTTCAGCGTGGCACCATGCGAAACCGCGTCCTGAATCAGCGCTTCCATCGCAGGGATGCGGCGTTCATTGGCCAGAGGTCCCATGCCGGTGTCGGCATCCAGACCGTTTCCGATCTTCAGGCCTTCGGCATATTTGACGATGCCGTCGATGAACTTGTCGGCAATGCCATCCTGGATGAGAAAGCGGGTGGGTGCGACGCAGACCTGTCCGGCGTTACGGAACTTGGCTGCAGCTGAGACTTCGACTGCCTTGTCGAGATCGGCATCCTCAAAGACCAGCACGGGTGCGTGGCCGCCGAGTTCCATCGTGGCGCGCTTCATGTGCTTGCCGGCGAGTGCTGCTAGATGCTTGCCGACCGGGGTCGAGCCGGTAAACGAAATCTTGCGGATGACCGGGTGCGGAATGAGATATTCCGAAATCTCGGCGGGAACCCCATAGACGAGATTGACGACACCAGCCGGAACGCCCGCATCGGCAAACGCGCGAATGAGTTCTGCCGGCGACGCCGGTGTTTCTTCCGGTGCCTTCACGATGATCGAACAACCGGTTGCGACCGCTGCGGAAAGCTTGCGGACCACTTGGTTGATCGGGAAGTTCCAGGGCGTGAAAGCCGCGACCGGGCCAACGGGGAATTTGATCGCCAGGTTGGAGACGCCGCCGAAACGAGCGGGAATGACCTGACCATAGGTGCGACGTGCCTCTTCGGCGAACCAGTCGATGGTGTCGGCAGCGTTATTGATTTCGCCCTTGGACTGGGCGATCGGCTTGCCCTGTTCGCGGGTCATCAGCCAGGCGATGTAGTCGATCCGCTCACGCAGAAGATCGGCGGCCTTGCGCATGATCTTCGAACGTTCGAAGGCGGAGGTATCGCGCCAGACCCTGAAACCCTTGTCTGCGGCGGAAAGTGCCAAATCCAGATCTTCCTTTTCCGCATGCGCGATGGAGCCGATGATCTCATCGGTCGCAGGGTCGGAAACGGCGATCGTTTTGCCGGAGAGCGCGTCGCGCCACTCGCCATTGATGAAGAGTTTAACGTCGGGATAGCTGTGCATGTGAAGACCTTCGCGATTTTACCGACCGGCAGGGCGCCGGTGCATTTCGTTCAATCAGCAAATCGATTGCCGCCTGAAGCGGAACGGGATGTCTTCGGTAAACCGAAGACGGTGGTGAGCCTCTTATATTATTTCGCCCGGTCGCGGTTTCAACCGGTAAGTTCTAAAAGTATGATTTATTTCGCAGTGCAAAAGACCCGGTTCGGAGGCCGGGTCTTGGCGTGAGTGTGTGGCTTAAAAGAATGCCTGAAGGCCTGTCTGGGCCCGGCCGAGGATCAGCGCATGCACGTCATGCGTCCCCTCGTAAGTGTTGACTGTTTCCAGGTTCTGCGCGTGGCGCATGACGTGATATTCGATCTGAATACCGTTGCCGCCATGCATGTCTCGGGCCTGCCGCGCGATGTCGAGCGCCTTGCCGCAATTGTTGCGCTTGATGATGGAGATCATCTCCGGCGCCATGCGATGCTCGTCGAAGAGACGACCAACGCGCAGCGATGCCTGAAGGCCGAGCGCGATTTCGGTCTGCATGTCGGCAAGCTTCTTTTGATAGAGCTGCATGCCAGCGAGCGGCTTGCCAAACTGCTTGCGGTCAAGCCCATATTGCAGCGCCCGGAACCAGCAGTCTTCCGCCGCACCCATGACACCCCAGGAAATACCGTAACGTGCTCGGTTGAGGCAGCCGAACGGACCTTTGAGCCCGGAGACGTTGGGCAGCAGCGCGTCTTCGCCCACTTCCACGCCATCCATGACGATTTCGCCGGTGATGGAGGCGCGCAGCGAAAGCTTGCCACCGATCTTCGGGGCGGAAAGGCCCTTCATGCCCTTCTCCAGCGCAAAGCCGCGGATCTCGTTGTTATGCGCTTCGGATTTTGCCCAGACGACGAAGACATCGGCGATCGGTGCGTTGGAAATCCACATCTTCGAACCGCGCAGACGATAGCCGCCTTCGATCTTCTCAGCGCGCGTCTTCATGCCGCCGGGATCAGAGCCGGCATCCGGCTCGGTCAGGCCGAAGCAGCCGATGAGCTCGCCTGAAACCAGACCCGGCAGATACTTGTCCTTCTGCTCCTCAGAGCCATAGGCAAAGATCGGGTAGATGACGAGCGAGGACTGGACGCTCATCATCGAGCGATAACCGCTGTCGATACGCTCAACTTCACGCGCGACAAGACCGTAAGCGACGTAGCTGGCGTCGGCTGCGCCGTATTTTTCTGGCAACGTCACGCCGAGCAGACCGGCCTGACCCATCAGGCGGAAGAGTTCCGGTTCCGATGTTTCGGAGAGATAAGCGTCCTGAATGCGCGGGAGAAGTTCGGCTTTGGCGAAGGCGGCGGCGGAGTCGCGGATCATCCGCTCGTCGTCGTTGAGTTGATCCTCAAGCAGAAACGGGTCCTGCCAGTTGAATGATGCACGTTCGCTCACGATGAAGTCTCCACTTTTGTTGCCGCGATTATTGGCAATCGATCGTCGCCGGGCAAGCCATGTTTACTCATCCGGCTATTACCGATAGGAATGCGCCATGACGTCACTCAGCCGCAAACTCCTGCCCTCCACCAGCGCGCTCGCCGCCTTTGATTCCGTGGCGCGGCTCGGCAGTTTTTCGCTGGCTGCGGACGAGCTCTCCCTGACCCAAGGGGCGATCAGCAGGCAGGTCATGTCGCTGGAAGAGCAACTTGGGGTCAGACTTTTCGAGCGCGGCGCGCGGGGCGTTTCGCTGACGCGGGAGGGTGAAACCTATGCGAAAGCGATCGGTATTGCGCTTGGCGATATTCGCTCCGCCTCGCTTCAGGTCATGACCAAAACGCATGCCAATACGCTCAATCTCGCCATGCTGCCCACCTTCGGCACACGGTGGCTGTTGCCGCGCATTCCAAAATTCGTCGCTGCCCATCCGGAGATCACGCTGAATTTTGCCACGCGGATCGGTCAGTTCGATTTCGAAAAGGAAGGGCTGGATATGGCAATCCATATTGGCCAGCCGGACTGGCCTGCGGCAGAGAGCGTCTTTCTGATGGACGAGATGGTCGCACCTGTCTGCAGCCCAGCCTTCCTCGCCAGCCATCCGATCGCCAGGGCTGACGACATTGCCGGTCTTGCGCTGCTGCATATGGCCTCACGGCCCGGTGCGTGGGATCACTGGTTCAAGAGTGTCGGTATCGTCGCGCATCAGGCGCCCGCCATGCGCTTTGAGCAATTTTCCAGTGTTGCCCAAGCCTGCATCGCAGGTCTCGGCGTTGCCCTGATGCCGCTGTTTCTGATCGAAAGCGAGCTCAAGTTAGGGCAACTCGTCCAGGCCTTCGATCACCCGGTCAAAAGTCCCAGCTCCTATTATGCCGTCGCTCCGCTGTCGCGCATCAACCACGGTCCCGTCGTCCTCTTCAGGCGCTGGCTGCTCAGTGAAAGTGAAACGTTTCGCGCGCAGACGGCTGGATAGTTCTCGCTCTGTTTGCAGAGTTTCAAGGCCAAGCCGATGCTTGTGGCGAGAATTTCATCCTGCATCAATTTTAAGCTTGCGAAGACCTGGAATATGGTCCTAGATCGCCTGCGACGAGGACTGGTTGAATTGCGGCACGATGCCGATCACCCTTTGCTCGTGTCATCCCATCCGTCGATAAGCCTCTGGTTTATAACGATAAAAGTCTGCGTCAATCCTGGAATAACTTGAAATGCAATTGGTTTTCGACGGTCATAATGATGTGTTGCTGCGTCTGTGGCACAACGGTAAAAAAGGCGGGGACCCAGTCGCAGAATTCATTGACGGAGCGTCGCAAGGCCATATCGATGTGCCGCGTGCCAAGGCTGGCGGTCTGGCTGGCGGTCTGTGTGCCGTCTATATCCCTTCCGGCGATCTGATTTTGCAAGAGCCGGACGAGAACGGCCATTATGTCACGCCGCTCGCCGCACCTCTTGAGCGGCAGCCCTCTCTCGATATCGCCATGGAAAAGCTGGCGATCGCTTATCGCGTGGAGCGCGCAGGCGGCTGGAAAATCTGCCGCTCGACAGCCGATATCCGCACGGCCATGAACGAGGACATTTTTGCTGCGGTCCTTCATATGGAAGGCTGCGAGGCGATTGATGAAGATCTGGATGCGCTTGAGGTCTTTTACGCCGCGGGTCTTCGCTCGCTCGGACCCGTTTGGAGCCGTCATAACGCCTTCGGCCATGGTGTTCCGTTCGCCTTTCCCATGTCGCCGGATAGCGCGCCTGGCCTGACCGATGCCGGTTTCGAGCTCGTCAGGCGCTGCAACCAGCTCGGCATTCTGATCGATCTGGCTCACATCACCGAAAAGGGTTTTTGGGACGTGGCAAAGACCAGCGATCAGCCGCTGATCGCTAGCCATTCCAACGCCCATGCCCTGACCGGTGTTGCCCGCAATCTGACCGACGTCCAGATGGACGCGATCAAGGAAAGAAACGGGCTCGTCGGTCTGAATTACGCCGTGACCATGCTGCGTCCGGATGCGCGCGACGATGCTAAGACACCGCTACCCGACATGGTCCGCCACATCGACTACATGGTCGAGCGCATGGGCATCGATTGCGTTGCGCTCGGCTCCGACTTCGACGGCGCGACAGTGCCGGCGGACATCGCCGATGCGGCGGGCAATCAGAATCTGGTTGCCGCTCTCAAGGCTGCTGGCTACTCTGATGTAGAGCTTGCTAAAATTTGCCGGGAAAACTGGCTGCGCGTTCTGGCTCAAGCTTGGCATGAGCCGACCTGAACAAGAGTGATATGAAACCTATAAAGGGGAGAACAATGACGAAGTCGCTCAACAAAATGGCCCGCATTCTGGCAACCAGCGCCGCGCTGTCGCTGATTGCGCTGTCCGCGCCCCAGGCTTTTGCCGCCACACCGGCTGATACGCTGGTGGAAGGCTTCGCCATCGATGACATCATCACGCTCGACCCGGGTGAGGCATTCGAGCTGTCGGCCGCGGAAGTCACCGGCAACACCTACTCCAAGCTGGTCTCGATCGACCTCAACGACACCTCCAAGGTCGTGGGCGATCTGGCCGAAAGCTGGACGACGTCGGACGATGGTCTGACCTACACCTTCAAGCTGAAGCCCGGCCTCAAATTTGCATCTGGTAACCCGGTAACGGCAGAAGACGTGGCGTTTTCCTTTGAGCGCGCCGTCAAGCTCGACAAGTCCCCTGCCTTCCTGCTCACGCAGTTCGGCCTGAAGGGCGACAACGTCACGGAGAAGGCCAAGGCCACCGCGCCTGATACTTTCACGCTGACAGTCGATAAGCCCTATGCGCCAAGCTTCGTCCTGAACGTTCTGACTGCAACGGTTGCCTCGGTCGTCGACAAGAAGCTCGTGATGGAAAAGGCCAAGGCGATGACGCCAACAGCCGACTACAAATACGACACCGACTTTGGCAATGAATTCCTGAAGACCGGCTATGCGGGCTCCGGCCCGTACAAGATCCTTGGCTGGAAGGCCAATGAAGCCGTCATCATGGAAGCCAACCCAAATTATTATGGTGAAAAGCCGAAGCTTAAGCGCGTCGTCTATCGCCACATGAAGGAAAGCTCCGGTCAGCGACTGGCGCTTGAAAACGGCGATATTGACGTGGCGCGTAACCTTGAGCCCGGCGATATGGAGGCCGTTTCCAAAAAGGAAGGTCTCTCCATCACTTCCGCACCCAAAGGCACAGTCTATTACTTCAGCCTCAATCAGAAGAATGAGAACCTGAAGAAGCCTGAAGTCGTGGAAGCTTTCAAATATCTCGTCGATTATGACGCGATTGGCGCGACGCTCATCAACGGCATCGGCGAAATCCACCAGACCTTCCTGCCGAAGGGGCAGTTGGGTGCGCTGGATGAGAACCCCTACAAGCTGGATGTTGCCAAGGCGAAGGAATTGCTGGCCAAGGCTGGTCTGAAGGACGGCTTTACAGTCACTATGGACGTGCGCAACACGCAGCCTGTCACCGGCATTGCCGAAAACGTTCAGCAGACCTTGGCACAGGCCGGCATCAAGCTGGAAATCATTCCGGGCGATGGCAAGCAGACGCTGACCAAGTATCGTGCGCGCACGCATGACATCTATATCGGACAGTGGGGTTCGGACTATTTCGACCCGAACTCGAATGCGGAAACGTTTACCATCAACTACGACAACTCCGACGAAGGCAAGAACAAGACGCTTGCTTGGCGCAATGCCTGGGACGTTCCGGAGCTGACGAAGGAAACGCAGTCGGCGCTTTTGGAAAAAGACAGCGCCAAGCGCGCCAAGATCTATGAGGATCTGCAGAAGAAGGTTCTGGAAACCGGACCCTTCGTCATCGTATTCCAGCAGACAGAGGTGGCGGGTTACTCCAACAAGCTCAAGGGCCTGAAGCTCGGCCCAAGCTTCGATACCAACTACGTCTACACGATCTCCAAGGAATGATCCGGCAGGATTGGTCCATTGAGTATCGTTGAAACCCCCGCAAGCCTGAGGCACGGCAAACGCCGTGCCAACAGGCGCCTCATCGCCGTTCTTGGCTTCGTCGTTACCGTCTTTACCACCTTTTTGGGGCTGCTGGCGGTAACTTTCTTTATCGGCCGCGTCATCCCGATCGACCCGGCGCTGGCAATCGTCGGCGATCGCGCGCCTGCGCATGTGGTGGAGCGCGTTCGAGAAGAGCTCGGTCTTAACCTGCCGCTCTGGCAGCAGTTCTTCATCTACCTGAAGCAGGCTCTGACGGGCAATTTTGGCACGTCGGTGCTGACAACCAATCCGGTGATGGACGACATCAAGCGCGTCTTCCCGGCAACCATTGAGCTTGCCACGCTCGGTACGTTGATCGGTGCTATCTTCGGCGTTCCGCTTGGCGTGCTGGCGGCGGTCAAGCGCGGCAGCATCATTGACCAGATCGTGCGTGTCATTGGGCTTATCGGCTATTCCGTGCCAATCTTCTGGCTCGGCCTTCTGGCGCTTCTCTTGTTTTACGCCAAGTTGAACTGGGTCGCCTATCCGGGTCGTATCGATATTGTCTACGAGTTCACCTTCACGCCTACGACCGGATTTTATCTGTTCGACGCGCTGTGGCAGGGCCAATGGGACGTGTTCTGGGATCTGTTCCGCCACATCATACTGCCCGCTGGACTGCTCGGATATTTCTCGCTCGCCTATATCAGCCGCATGACTCGCTCTTTCATGCTCAATGAACTGGCTCAGGAATATATCGTCGCTGCTCGCGCCAAGGGACTATCAGAAACACGCATCATCTGGTTCCATGCGCTGCGCAATGCCGCGGTACCCCTGCTGACGGTCATCGTGTTGTCCTACGCCGGTCTACTCGAAGGCTCGGTTCTGACAGAAACGATCTTTTCGTGGCCGGGGCTCGGCCTTTACATCACCAATTCCCTGCAGAATGCGGATATGAATGCCGTGCTCGGCGGCACGATCGTGATCGGCGCCGTCTTCATCGGCATCAATCTCCTGTCCGATCTGCTCTACCGGACGCTCGATCCAAGGACGCGCAGCCGATGACGGATACAATGACCATCGTGAAACCCTATAGCCGCGAATGGCTTCTCTCCGACCGCCCGACCTCGCGAAAGCAGGCGCGGCTCGGACGGGCCTACGTCATCTGGCGGCGCTTTTCGGAAAACCGTCTGGCGCTCGCTGGCCTCGGCATCATTCTGGCGCTGATCCTGGTGGCGATCTTCGCAGATGTGCTCGCACCGCATTCCGCAGTCCAGGGGGATTTGCGCAACGCCCGCCTTCTTCCTCCAGGAGCCGATGGATATTGGCTTGGCACAGACGATCAAGGGCGCGATATCCTGTCCCGTTTAATCCACGGCTCGCGTCTAACGCTCTTCGTCGTCGTGCTGGTGGCAATTATCGCCGCACCGATCGGGCTGATCGTCGGCACCGTCGCAGGCTATGCCGGTGGATGGATCGACGCGGTGCTGATGCGCATCACCGATATCTTCCTGGCTTTCCCGAAGCTCGTTCTTGCGCTTGCGCTTGTCGCGGCTCTCGGTCCCGGCATCGAGAACGCTGTGCTGGCGATCGCCATTACCTCATGGCCGCCTTACGCCCGTATTGCGCGTGCCGAGACCATGACGTTTCGCAATTCCGATTTCATCGCTGCGGTGAAGCTGATGGGGGCATCTCCCTGGCGCATCGTGCTGAAACATGTCATCCCGCTGTGTTTCTCTTCGCTCATCGTGCGCGTGACGCTGGATATGGCAGGCATAATCTTGACTGCCGCCGGTCTCGGCTTCCTCGGCCTCGGCGCTCAGCCCCCGCTTCCCGAATGGGGTGCGATGATTGCATCCGGCCGTCGGTTCATTCTCGACCAGTGGTGGGTTGCCGCGATGCCGGGCGCCGCCATCCTCATCGTCAGCCTTGGCTTTAACCTGTTGGGCGACGGGCTTCGCGATGCGCTCGATCCGAAGGAGGCTGGCCAGTGACCACATCTGCGACGACACCTCTTTTGACGGTCGACAATCTGCGGGTCAGCTTTCCGACCAGAACAGGCCTGGTTGAAGCCGTGCGGGGCGTTTCCTTTTCGCTCGGCAGGGAACGTCTCGGCATCGTCGGCGAATCCGGTTCAGGCAAATCACAGACCGGTCGCGCCATCATGGGGCTGACCCCTGGTCACGCAAAAATTGAGGCCGATGCACTTCGCTTCGGCGATATCGATCTTTTGGGAGCACCTGCCAAGCAGCGCCGCGCCATTCGCGGCAAGCAGATCGCGATGATCCTGCAGGACCCGAAATATTCGCTGAACCCGGTCATGACCATCGGTCGCCAGATCGTCGAGACGCTGAAGACGCACGACAGAATCGGCTTTGCCGAGGCGAAGAAGCGTGCGCTCGATATGCTCGAGGCGGTGCAGATCCGTGATCCCGAACGCGTCTTTGGCCTCTATCCGCACGAAGTGTCCGGCGGCATGGGGCAGCGGGTCATGATTGCCATGATGCTCGTCTGCGGGCCTGAGCTTCTGATCGCGGACGAGCCGACATCGGCGCTCGACGTGACGGTGCAACTGGAAGTGCTCGATATTCTCGACAAGCTGGTGCGTGAGCGTGGCATGGGCCTGATTTTCGTCTCACACGATCTCAGGCTCGTCTCATCCTTCTGCGACCGTGTGCTCGTTATGTATGCGGGCCGCGTGGTGGAAGAGCTGCCATCTGCCAATCTGCAGAATGCGCAACACCCCTATACGCAGGGGCTCCTGAACTGTCTGCCGAAGATCGGCGAGCACCGGCATCCGCTGCCGGTCCTTCAACGTCAAGCGGAGTGGCGCCTATGACGGTCGCGCTGTCTGCCAAGGATATCGTCGTGGACTTCGACGGTTATCTAGCGCTCGATCGGGTCAGCATCGAGGTCGCCAAAGGTGAATCCTTTGGGCTCGTTGGCGAATCCGGTTCCGGTAAGTCCACACTCCTGCGCGCCATTGCCGGTCTCAACCATTTTGAGGAAGGTACCCTCACTGTGGACGGACGGACCTATAACAAGAAGTCGCGCGACAAGAGCTTCTACCGCGATGTCCAGATGGTATTCCAGGACCCCTATGGTTC
Organism: Agrobacterium sp. CNPSo 3708; assembly: GCF_028674915.1. NCBI lineage: Bacteria > Pseudomonadati > Pseudomonadota > Alphaproteobacteria > Hyphomicrobiales > Rhizobiaceae > Agrobacterium > Agrobacterium sp. CNPSo 3708. The sequence continues at coordinate 128,670 of NZ_JAQZSF010000010.1, read as the reverse complement.
GCTCCATCCGCGCCAGACGGTGGATGCCATTCTGCTGGAGCCGCTCGCCATTCATGGCATGGACGATAAAGAAGTGCGCATCACTCGCGCTCTGGACGAGGTGGGGCTGGGCACCGGCTTCCGGTTCCGCTATTCGCACCAGCTTTCGGGTGGCCAGCGCCAGCGCATCGCGATTGCTCGCGCTCTGATCCTGGAGCCGAAAATTCTGCTTCTCGATGAACCGACGTCTGCGCTCGATGCGTCGATCCAGGCGGAAATTCTCAATCTTCTTGAACAGGCGCGCAAGGACAGAAACCTCACCTTCGTCATGGTCAGCCATGATCTCGGCGTCATCAGCCACATGTGCGACAGGCTGGCGGTGATGAAAAGCGGCAAGATCGTCGAGTCGATGGAGGTGCATCAGCTGGAGACCAGAGAGTTTTCCGCCGATTATACCGGTCAGCTGATGGTGGCGAGCGAAGGTTTCCGGCGCGATTGAGACCGGCTCACGCCTGGTGTATGACCGCAGCAGTGGAGGACGCTGGTTACGTCTGTCCAACAGCCTTGATCGAACACTGGGGATGATCGCTCCATGCAATTGCGCGCATTGATGTATTTCGATGAACTGGTCCGTACCAATTCCATGCGCGCGGCAGCCGAGAACCTGAATGTTGCACCCACCGCGGTCAGTCGTCAGATCGAAAATCTCGAATATTATTTCGGCACACCGCTGGTCGAGCGCTCCAGCCGTGGGGTGAAGCTGACAGCGGCAGGCGAACTCCTTGCCGCACGCGCCGGAAAGACGCTGCGGGAACTGGACCATGTCAACCAGCTGATCGATGACCTGAAAGGGCTGCAACGCGGCCGCGTCACGATCTATGCCAATGGTGCGACCGTCGCCAATCTGCTGGCCCCCGTCCTTGCACAGTTCAGCCTGAAATATCCAAAGCTGCGTTTTGAGGTCAATATCACCAGCGCGCGCCAAGCCATAGAGGCGTTGGGAACGGCGGAAGCCGACCTCGTCGTCAGCCTGTTTGCGCCGAAGCTTTCCGGCGTTAAGGTGCGCTCACGCACGCGCATCAGCTATGATGCGATCTTCCCGGCGGGGCATGCGCTTGCCGGCCAGCCCGAAGTGACGTTGAAGGAACTTGCCGGGCTTCCGCTTGCTTTGCCGGACAAAACCTTTGCCGCACGACAGGCGTTTGACGCCCTCTTTGCAGAGGCAGGGATCGAACTCGATCCGGTCTTTATCACCAGCTCGCTGGAAATGCTGAAAGAACTGGTGCAGGGTCACGCTGCGGCGACGCTTTTGCCCGCTCTTTCGGTGGCGCGCGAGTTGCGCAGCGGCCAGATGGTTGCCGTCCCTCTGGCTGCCAAGAAGGGCATCCACACACAGATCGACCTCTGCGTCGCGCCGGACCGGCAACTCTCCTTTGCAGCCTCCAAACTCGCCGACTTTATCGAACGTTTCATGCGTGAGGCAACAACGTCTCCGTAAGGAGCATTGCGATCTTTCAGGCTCGTTCTCGATGCTTTACGTTTTCCTCTATCGAACTTCGTCCATTCGATCACCGTCTATCGGTTGATTTCCCTCCCTAAGACCGTGTAGCGTTTTCCGCTACGCGGAGCACACAAAAATGCAGATTGTGTGTGCGCCGTCTCCGTGCCACTCTTTTTGCAACAGATGGTCTTTCAAAGGGCAAAAAGCCCGGGCCGTCCGACAGGGGATAATGATGCCACGCACTTATTTTTCGCAGGCGGCGAAGCTCTCTCGCCGTACCGCCCTGACCCTTGCCTTGGGGACGGCGCTATGGCTACCGTTCTCGGCTGTTGAGGCTGAGGCCGCACCCAAGACGGCGCTGACACTTGGTATGGCGATCGAGCCGACGGGCCTGGACCCGACGATTGCAGCCCCCGTCGCCATCGGTCAGGTCACTTGGCAGAACATTTTCGAAGGCCTTGTCACCATTGACAGCAAGGGGCAAGTCAAGCCGCAACTCGCCGAGAGCTGGCAGATTTCTCCGGACGGCAAGACCTATACGTTCAAGCTGCGCAGGGGCGTGGCCTTCCATGACGGTGAGGCCTTTGATTCTTCCGTTGCTAAGTTTTCGCTGGATCGTGCCCGTGGCGAGAGCTCGGTCAATCCGCAGAAACGCTTCTTTGCTTCCATCGATACCATCGAGACGCCGGATCCTGAAACGCTGGTGTTGAAACTGAAGCAGCCTGCTGGCAGCCTCATTTATTGGTTGGGCTGGCCAGCCTCGGTCATGGTCGCGCCGAAGACTGCGGAAAACAACCGCACGACGCCGATTGGTACCGGCCCATTCAAATTCGTGAGCTGGGCAAAGGGTGACAAGGTCGAGCTTGAAAAGAACCCGTCCTATTGGGACAAGAACGTCGGGGTAAAGCTGGAGAAAGCCACCTTCCGCTTCGTGTCCGATGCGCAGGCCCAGGCGGCGGCTCTGAAAGCCGGCGATATCGACGCATTCCCGGAATTTGGCGCGCCGGAGCTGATGTCCTCCTTTGATGGCGACGCACGCCTCGGTACCTTCGTTGGCAATACCGAACTCAAGGTCGTGGCGGGCATGAACAATGCTCGCAAGCCCTTCGACGACAAGCGTGTGCGCCAGGCGCTGATGATGGCGGTTGACCGTCCGACCGTTATCGAAGGTGCGTGGTCCGGTCTCGGCACCGCCATCGGTAGTCACTACACCCCTAATGACCGCGGTTACATCGATACAACGGGCGTCTACCCATATGATGTCGAGAAGGCGAAGGCCTTGCTCGCCGAAGCCGGGTATCCGGATGGCTTCAGCTTCACCATCAAGGCCCCTCAGATGGCCTATGCGCAGCGCACATCGCAGGTTCTCCAGGCCATGCTCGCCGAAATCGGCGTGACGATGACGATCGAGACGACCGAGTTTCCGGCCAAGTGGGTCGCGGATGTGTTCAAGGGTAGTAATTACGACATGACCATCGTCGCCCATGCCGAGCCGATGGACATCGATATCTACTCCCGTAACCCCTACTACTTCAATTACAAGAACCCGGCCTTCAACGAGATCATTGCCAATGTCGAGAAGACCGCCGACGCCGGTGAGCAGGAAAAGCTCTACGGAGAGGCGCAGAAGATCCTCGCTGAGGACGTGCCGGCGCTCTTTCTCTTTGTGATGCCCAAGCTTGGTGTCTGGGACAAGAAGGTCAAGGGACTTTGGCAGGATGAACCTATACCGTCGAACGTGCTGACGGACGTTCGCTGGGAAGAGTAAGTCTTCGCAGGGACCGCACGTTCCGTCTCGCTGGGCATGATCCGGTGAGACGGAGCGATTGCAATCAACCGATCTTGGTGCACAAGGAGTAGGTGCCAGATGTTAGCCGTCCTCATCCGGCGTCTCGTAAGCCTCGTCGTCACCTTGTTTGCGGTGTCGCTCATCATCTATTTTGTCATGGGCCTGCTGCCGGGAGATCCGGCGGCCATCATGCTCGGCACCTCTGCCAGTCCCGATACGCTCGCCGCACTTCAGAAACAAATGGGCCTCGATCAGCCGCTGCCGTTTCGTTATGTCCACTGGCTGATGGGCGTTCTGCACGGCGATCTCGGGCAGTCCTATACTTACGGTGTGCCGGTGGCAGGTCTGATTGTCGAGCGGCTGGCCGTTACCCTCCCGCTTGCGCTTCTCGCTGTCTGCCTGTCCATTGCCATCGCCATCCCGCTCGGTGTGGCAGCGGCACGAAACCGCAATGGCGCGCTGGATTTCGCCGCCGGGCTGTTTTCCCATGTGGGCATTGCCGTGCCTGGCTTCTGGGTCGGGTTGCTGCTCATCATTCTCTTCTCCACAACGCTCGGCTGGATGCCGGCTGGCGGTTTTCCGGGCTGGACGCCCAGCCTTTCCGCCGGTCTTCTGGCGCTCCTTCTGCCAGCCATTGCGCTCGCCGTCTCGCAGGCCGGTGTTCTGACCCGCGTCTGCCGCTCCGCAGTGCTGGAGGTGATGAATGAGGATTTCGTTCGCACCGCCCGGGCGAAGGGTTTAAGCGAGCGGGTCGCGCTGTGGCGGCATGCGGTGCCAAATGCGATGATCCCGGTCGTCACCATGATCGGTCTGCAATTCACCTTTCTCATTGCCGGCGCGGTGCTGGTGGAGAATGTCTTCAACCTGCCAGGCCTTGGACGGCTTGCCTATCAGGCGCTGACCCAGCGGGATATCGTCGTCATGCAGTCCGTCGTGCTGTTCTTCTCAGCACTGGTCATCATCATGAATTTCCTGGTCGATATCGCCTATCTCTTCATCGATCCAAGATTGCGGACAGGTGCGCGATGATGCGACTGCTTCGCCGCCGCCCGGCATTCGTCATCGGCATTGCCGTCACGAGCTTTCTGATCGCCGTCGCATTGCTGTCCCTGGTCTGGACGCCGCTGTCTCCCACCAAAATGCAGATCGTTCAGAAGTTGAAGTCGCCCTTCGTCTATGGTGGGCTCGGCACCGATCACTTCGGCCGCGATGTGCTCTCCATGCTGATGGCGGGCGCGTGGAACTCACTGTCGACGGCGATTGCTGCCGTTGCCATCGGTGCCTTCATCGGCACCGCCATCGGCGTCACGGTCGCAGCCGTCAGAGGGTTTACCGAAACCGTGGTGATGCGCATCTGCGACATCATTTTCGCCGTGCCGCCCATCCTGTCGGCGATGATGCTCGGTGCCTTTATCGGCACCGGCCGGTTTACCGCCATCATTGCCATCGCCACCTTCATGATACCGGTCTTTGCCCGGCTGACGCTGGGTGCCGCGCTGCAGATATGGGCGAGAGAATATATTACAGCAGCAACCAGCATCGGTCAGAACAGCGCCAAGATCACGCTTCTTCATGTTGTCCCGAATATCTCCAACCAGATCATCGTGCAGGTGACGATCCAGCTTGGCCTTGCGATCCTGACAGAAGCCGGGCTCTCCTTCCTCGGTCTCGGCATGCCGCCACCCGCGGCCACCTGGGGACGGATGCTCGCCGATGCCCAGACCTATCTCGGCGTCGCCCCCTGGCTTGCCATCATGCCGGGCCTTGCCATCGCGCTTGCCGTCTTCGGCCTCAACCTGCTCGGCGATGGCCTTCGCGATCTCCTCGACCCGCGCGACACGAGCTGATCGCCCGAAGACGATATCAGCCTCATCTCCTATTATTTTTGACGAGACGATTCCATGACCGATCTCATAGACCTCAACACGCTCGAAATTCTGGCGCTCTACCGCGACAAGGCACTGTCCCCACTGGAATATTGGCAGGCAGTGGAGGCGCGCATCGAGGCATTCGAGCCGATCGTCAACGCGCTTTACGCCTATGATCCCGAAGATGCACGCAGGCAGGCGGCAGCCTCGACGCAGCGCTGGCTCAGGGGAGAATTGCTCGGGCCCCTCGATGGCCTTCCGGTCTCGCTCAAGGAACTCATCGCCACGAAGGGACAGCCTGTACCGCTCGGCACGAAGGCGGTCGAGCTTGTTCCGGCCCTGGAGGATGCACCGGTGGCGGCCCGTTGCCGTGAAGATGGGGCGATCCTCTATGCCAAGACGACCTGCCCGGATTACGGCATGCTTTCGTCGGGCCTGTCCAGTTTTCACAATCTGAGCCGCAACCCGTGGGACCCAACGCAAAATCCCGGTGGATCTAGTGCAGGAGCAGCGTCGGCAGGGGCTGCGGGCTATGGCACACTCCATGTCGGCACGGATATCGGCGGCTCCGTGCGTCTTCCCGCCGGATGGACAGGGCTCTTTGGTTTTAAGCCGAGCCAAGGCCGTATTCCGGTCGATCCCTTTTACACCGGTCGCTGCGCCGGGCCGATGACGCGCACCGTCACCGATGCTGCTTACGCCATGTCGACATTGAGCCGTCCGGATTGGCGCGATGGCACGTCGCTGCCACCCAACACCATCGATTGGCTGGATCTGGAGATCGACGTAAGGGGCCTGAAGATCGGCCTGATGCTGGATGCGGGCTGCGGCCTGCCTCTGGATGACGAGGTCCGTGATGCCGTCACGTCTGCTGCAAGACTTTTCGAGGCGGCAGGCGCCATCATTGTTCCAGTCGAGCCAGTGCTGACGCGCGACATGCTGGACGGTCTGGACGATTTCTGGCGGGCCAGATTCTGGGGCGATATGGTGGCCTTGAGCGACGAACGCCGGGCAACGATTTTGCCCTATATTCTGGACTGGGCGAGCAAGGGTGCCGAGGTGTCAGGGTCGCGCGCAGTCTCCGGCTTCAACCAGACCATGGAAATGCGCAAGAGCTGCGGGCGGCTGATGCAGAAGGTGGATGCCGTCATCTCGCCGACCAATCCGATCGTCTCCTATCCTGCGGATTGGGCTTCTCCCACCAATGACCCGCAACTGCCCTTCGAACACATTGCCTTCACGGTGCCGTGGAACATGTCGGAACAACCGGCCTCTTCAATCAATTGCGGCTTCTCGAAGTCCGGCATGCCGATTGGCCTGCAGATCGTTGGCCCGCGCTTTGAGGATCTCTTTGTTATGAAGTTGTCCAAGGCCTTCGAGGACTGGAGTGGCGGTGTGAAACAGTGGCCGCAGCCAAAAGCGCGAGGCTGATCACGCGTGCGACGAGGTTGCAAGCGTTAGCGTGCTGGGCGATGCTTCAAGCCGAGCCGTGGCACCCTAAACAAGGAATACCATGATGCCGACATGCGATTGTGCGGTCGAACTTTAAGGAGATCAGCATGCTTTTGGCCGGAACGTCCATGGAAGAAACCGGCGGGTCTGTGACCCCGGTCCTGTCGGTTCAAAATCTCACCACGTCCTTTCGCGTGGATGGCGGATGGAAATCCGTCGTGCGAGATATGAGTTTCGAGATCGCGCCGCGCGAAACGGTGGCAATCGTCGGGGAAAGCGGCTCGGGCAAGAGTGTGACGTCGCTCTCCATCATGCGGCTTCTGGATAAAAAGATGAGCCGCATCGAAGGGGAGGTCATGCTCGGCGGGCGCAATCTTTTGAGCCTGCCGGAAGAGGAGATGCGCAAGGTTCGCGGCAAGGAGATCTCGATGATCTTCCAGGAGCCGATGACCAGCCTCAATCCGATCTTTCCGATCGGCAAGCAGATCGCCGAAGCGCTGACCGTGCATCAGAACATCTCCTCATCGTCCGCAAAAGCAGAGGTCATCCGCCTTCTGGAAAAGGTCCGCATTCCCAATGCGACAAGCCGCTTTAATGATTATCCGCATCAGTTTTCCGGCGGCATGCGCCAGCGCGTGATGATTGCCATGGCACTTGCCTCCCGGCCGAAGCTCCTGATTGCCGACGAGCCGACGACGGCGCTCGATGTCACGATTCAAGGCCAGATTCTCGACCTCATCAAGCAGTTGCAGGAAGAGGAGGGCATGTCGGTGCTGTTCATCACCCATGATATGGGTGTCGTGGCCGAAGTGGCGGATCGCACCATTGTCATGTTTCGCGGCGATGTGGTGGAGACCGGTACCACGGATGATATCTTCCACCGCGGCCAGCACCCCTATACGCGTGCGCTTCTTTCTGCGGTCCCGAAGCTCGGTTCGATGAAGGAGCGCGTGCTTCCCGCCCGTTTCCCGATCATTGATATCAAGACTGGCGAAAGCCAGCCTGCGGTGGAGGTCAAGGACACGGTTTCGGGTGGCAAGACGCCCATCCTTTCGGTCAAGGATCTGACGACCCGCTTTGATATCCACTCTGGTCTTCTCGGTCGTAAATCCGGTGCCGTGCACGCGGTGGAAAAAGTGTCCTTCGATCTTTCCGAAGGAGAAACGCTTTCACTCGTTGGCGAGTCGGGTTGCGGTAAGTCCACCACCGGCCGCTCGATCACGCGGCTGATCGAGCCGACCTCCGGCAATGTGATGCTCGATGGCTATGAGGTGATGCAGCTCGACAAGGTCACGTTGCGCGCCATGCGCCGCAGTGTGCAAATGATTTTCCAGGACCCTTTCGCCAGTCTTGACCCACGCATGAGCGTGGGTGCGGCAATCATGGAACCCTTCATCGAGCACCGCCTCGGCAGCAAGCAGCAGGCGCGTGAAAAGGCTGCTGATCTGCTGGAGAAAGTGGGCCTTAACCCGGATATGATGCGGCGTTTCCCGCATGAATTTTCGGGCGGCCAGCGTCAGCGCGTGGCCATTGCCCGCTCCTTGATGCTCGACCCCAAGGTCATTGTCGCCGACGAGGCGGTCTCGGCGCTCGACGTCTCGATCAAGGCGCAGGTGTGCAACCTGCTGCTCGATCTGCAACAGAGCCTTAATCTGGCTTTCCTGTTCATCTCGCACGATATGGCCGTGGTGGAGCGGGTCAGCCATCGTGTGGCGGTGATGTATCTCGGTGAGATTGTCGAGATTGGTCCGCGCGCCGCCGTTTTTGATAATCCTCAGCATCCTTACACGAAGAAGCTGATGTCTGCCGTTCCGGTGCCGGACCCTTCACGACGGCATATTCGGCGCAACATGGCGACTGACGAGATCAAAAGCCCGATCCGCCCCGTCGGTTACGTGCCGCCGCCGCGCCATTACCGCGAGGTCTCCGCCGGGCATCTCGTACAGGAAGCAAGCTGAGGGCTCGCATCCGCTGCTCAACAGCCGTCTGCCGTGTCTCATGGTTTGACTTTTTACTGCAAAAAATGCCAGCACTTGGGGAGCAGACAAGTTAGGGCAGAGACATGGCCAGGCGATCCGATAGCGGTGGACGGTTAGACGATGCGGCGCGGGCCGGCTGGCTCTATTATGTGGCCGGTCGCACGCAGGACGAGATTGCCGCTGCCATGGGAATTTCGCGCCAGTCGGCGCAGCGTCTCGTCTCGCTGGCGGTGGCCGAGCGTCTGATCAAGGTGCGGCTCGATCACCCGATTGCTGCCTGTCTGGAGAAGGCAGAGGCGCTGCGTGAACGCTTTTCGCTAAAGCATGTCGAGGTCGTTCCGAGCGATCCGGCAGGAACCTCCTCCACCGTTGGAATAGCCGAGGCGGGTGCGGCGGAAATCGAGCGCTGGTTGCGCCAGCCAGAGCCGATCGTGCTGGCCGTCGGAACGGGGCGCACGCTGAAAGCGGCGGTGGATCAACTGCCGCCGATGGACTGTCCGCAGCATCGCATCGTCTCACTCACCGGCAATATCGGCCCCGATGGCTCGGCCGCCTATTACAACGTCATCTTTTCCATGGCGGATGCGATCAAGGCTCGCCACTTTCCCATGCCGCTGCCGGTTCTTTGCTCATCGTCTGAAGAGCGCCTCTTGCTGCATGACCAGCCCATGGTTCGCTCAACGCTGGCTTTGGGCGCTGCCGCAAATGTAACCTTCGTCGGGGTTGGCGAGTTGGGAGAAAACGCGCCGCTCTGTCTCGACGGGTTCCTCGCCGTCGACGAGATGAAAAAACTGATCGCCGAGGGTGCCGCAGGCGAAATCTGCGGCTGGTTCTTCGATGGGGATGGGCAGATCATGAACAATCCCATCAATGATCGCGTCGCCTCCGTTCCCGTGCCGCCGAGGGAGACTTGCACCGTGGTCGGTATCGCTCAGGGGCGAAAGAAATCGCCCGCCATTTTGGCCGCTTTGCGCGGAGGACTTCTCAATGGCGTCATCACCGACGAGCAATCGGCTGAATATCTGCTCACGCACTGAGCAAAAATATCTCATTTAAATCAGTATATTAGCTCCTTCTTTTGCGCTGCAACGCAGGAGGATGCTTGACTTTGTGTCGGGATAAGTGAGTAATTGCCCTCGAGCAAAGCGAATGCTCATTTTTCTTCTGGGAGGAAGATCATGACATTGAAGACACTTCTGCTGGGCGCATGCTCGGCTCTCGCCCTTTCCGGCCTCGCGTCTGCAGAAACATTGACCATTGCCACCGTCAACAACGGTGACATGATCCGCATGCAGGGACTGACAAAGGAATTTACCGACAAGAACCCGGACATCCAGATCGAGTGGGTCACACTGGAAGAGAACGTCCTGCGCGAACGCGTCACGACGGATATCGCCACCAATGGCGGCCAGTACGACATCATGACCATCGGCAACTACGAAGTTCCGATCTGGGCCAAGCAAGGCTGGCTTCTGCCACTGGAAAAGCTCGGCGACAAGTATGACGTCAACGACATGCTGCCGTCCATTCGTGGTGGCTTGACGGTTGAAGGCAAGCTCTATGCGGCGCCTTTCTATGGCGAATCCGCCATGATCATGTACCGCAAGGACCTGTTTGAAAAAGCCGGCCTGAAAATGCCTGAAAACCCGACCTGGGAATTCATCGGCGATGCGGCCCGCAAGATCACCGACCGTAAGGCCGACGTCAACGGCATTTGCCTGCGCGGCAAGGCGGGTTGGGGCGAAAACATGGCCTTCATCACCGCGCTCACCAACTCCTTCGGTGGCCGCTGGTTCGATGAAAACTGGAAGCCGCAATTCGATCAGCCCGAGTGGAAGAACTCCCTGCAGTTCTACGTCGATCTTATGAAGGATGCCGGTCCATCGGGCGCTGCTTCCAACGGCTTCAACGAAAACCTGACGCTCTTCCAGCAGGGCAAGTGCGGCATGTGGATCGACGCTACCGTTGCTGCCTCCTTCGTGTCGAACCCGAAGGACTCCAAGGTTGCGGACAAGGTTGGCTACGCGCTCTTCCCGACGCATGGCGAATTGAAGAACCATGGCAACTGGCTATGGTCCTGGAACCTAGCGATCCCGAAGAGCTCGCAGAAGGCTGGTTCGGCAGAGAAGTTCATCGCCTGGGCAACCAGCAAGGACTATTCCGATCTCGTCGCCTCCAAGGAAGGCTGGGCCAACGTTCCTCCGGGCACGCGTACCTCGCTCTACAAGAACGCTGATTACGAGAAGGCGGCACCTTTCGCCAAGACGACGCTTGCAGCCATGAATGCAGCCGACATCACCAAGCCAACGGTCAAGCCTGTGCCTTATACCGGCGGCCAGTTCGTGGCGATCCCCGAGTTCCAGTCGCTCGGTACCACGGTCGGCCAGCTCTTCTCGGCGGTCGTTGCAGGTCAGTCTTCGGTTGATGATGCGCTCGCAGGCGCTCAGTCCACCGCGACGCGCGAAATGACCCGCGCCGGTTACATCAAGTAATCCTCCCGAAGCCTGCCGCCCGGCCATTGCCGGGCGGCGGATCTTCTCGATCGTCTTCATAATCAAAAGAATGCACCGCCTGCGGTATTACTTCCGCGCGCGATACTGCGAGGACAGCGAATGGCAACGCAGAACACCAGGAACCTGGCGCGCGTGATGATGGCGCCATCCGTTTTCCTGCTTCTCATCTGGATGATCGTGCCACTGGCGATGACGCTGTGGTTTTCCTTCCAGAACTACAACCTGTTGAACCCGGCCAATGTCAGCTTTGCCGGCCTGTTCAATTACAAATTCTTTTATACCGATCCGGCCTTCTTCCAGTCCATCTGGAACACGCTGATCATCGTCGGCGGTGTGTTGCTGATCACCATTATCGGCGGCGTTGCGATTGCGCTTCTGCTCGATCAGCCGATCTTCGGCCAGGGCATCGTGCGTATTCTGGTGATCTCGCCCTTTTTCGTCATGCCACCCGTCGCGGCACTGATCTGGAAGAACATGATCATGCACCCCGGTTACGGTGTGCTTGCGGACCTAAACAGGTTCTTCGGCTTTCAACCCATCGACTGGTTCTCGCGCTTTCCGTTGCTTTCGATCGTCATCATCGTGGCCTGGCAATGGCTTCCCTTTGCGACGCTGATCTTGCTGACTGCCCTTCAGTCTCTCGATGGTGAACAGAGAGAAGCCGCGGAAATGGATGGCGCGAACTTCTTCAACCGTTTCATCTATCTGACGCTGCCGCACCTGGCGCGCGCCATGACGGTGGTCATCCTCATTCAGACCATCTTTCTTCTGGGCGTCTATGCGGAAATTCTCGTCACCACCAATGGCGGACCCGGCTATGCCTCTACCAACCTGCCGTTCCTGATCTACCGGACCGCGCTGCTTGGTTATGACGTGGGCGGTGCTTCAGCCGGCGGTATCATCGCCATCGTACTCGCCAACATCGTCGCCATCTTCCTGATGCGCGCGGTCGGCAAGAACCTCGATCGTTAAGGAGACGTCCCATGGCTCGTAAAGTCTCTACCCGTTCGAAGATCGGCTTTACCATCGCGGCATGGGTGGTTGCGCTCATCCTGTTCTTCCCGATCCTCTATGCATTCCTCACCTCCATCAAGACGGAGCCAGAAGCGATTGCAGGCTTCAGCCTCTGGCCGTCGGGGACGCTGGAAAACTACGTGACGGTGAACACGCAGCGCGACTACTTCAAGCCCTTCATGAACTCGGTCGTCCTATCGGTCGGCTCCACGATCCTGGCACTGCTCATTGCCATTCCGGCGGCCTGGGCCATGGCCTTTTCGCCGACGAAGCGTACCAAGGACATCCTGATGTGGATGCTCTCCACCAAGATGATGCCGGCCGTTGCCGTGCTGGTGCCGTTCTATCTGATGTTCCGCAATGCCGGCCTTCTCGACACCCGCTTTGGCCTGACGCTGATGCTGACCATGATCAATCTGCCGATCGTGGTGTGGATGCTCTACACCTACTTCCGTGAAATTCCGGGTGAAATCCTGGAAGCCGCCCGGATGGATGGCGCGTCGCTGTGGAACGAGATCGTCTATGTGCTGACACCGATGGCGGTCCCCGGCATTGCCTCGACACTGCTTCTCAACATCATTCTGGCCTGGAATGAGTCTTTCTGGACCATTCGCCTGACGACCACAAACGCGGCACCGCTAACGGCATTCATCGCCTCCTTCTCATCGCCGCAGGGCCTGTTCTGGGCAAAGCTCTCCGCCGCATCGATGATGGCGATCGCGCCAATCCTGGTGCTCGGCTGGTTCAGCCAGAAACAACTCGTGCGCGGCCTGACCTTCGGCGCTGTGAAATAAGGATCATAACAATGGGCAGCATTTCGCTTAAAAATGTTTCGAAGGTCTTTGGCGAAGCCAAGGTCATCCCATCCATCAATCTCGACATTCAAAACGGTGAGTTCGTCGTCTTCGTTGGCCCATCCGGTTGTGGCAAGTCCACGCTGCTGCGTCTGATTGCCGGGCTTGAGGATGTCAGCGGCGGTCAGATCATCATCGACGGTAAGGACGTGACCGAAAAGGCACCGGCCGAGCGCGGCCTTGCCATGGTGTTCCAGTCCTACGCGCTTTATCCGCATATGAGCGTGCGCAACAATATCGGCTTCCCGCTAAAGATGGCGAAGATGGAAAAGTCTGCCATCGACAAGAAGGTCAATGACGCCGCAGCCATCCTCAATCTGACCGATTATCTCGATCGCCGTCCGTCGCAGCTCTCCGGCGGTCAGCGCCAGCGTGTTGCCATCGGTCGCGCCATTGTCCGCGAGCCCTCCGCGTTCCTCTTCGACGAACCGCTGTCGAACCTCGATGCGGCACTGCGTGGCACGATGCGGTTGGAAATCTCCGAGCTGCACAACACGCTGAAGACGACAATGATCTATGTGACCCACGACCAGGTGGAGGCCATGACCATGGCCGACAAGATCGTGGTTCTGAACCGCGGCAATATCGAGCAGGTCGGCTCGCCGCTCGATCTCTATCGCAGCCCGGCCAATCTCTTCGTCGCGGGCTTCATCGGCTCTCCGCGCATGAACCTGGTCAAGGGTGCCTATGCCTTTGGCAAGTCAGCCGAAACGGCTGGAATTCGGCCTGAACATCTGCTGCTGTCGAAGGACAGCGGTTTGTGGAAGGGCAAGGTCAACGTGGCCGAGCATCTTGGTTCGGATACCTTCCTCCACATCGACGTCGAGGATATCGGCATGATCACCGCGCGCGCCGGTGGCGAGTTCGCCTGCCAGCATGGCGATATCGTCTTCATCACGCCGGATGAGACCAAGGTCCACAGGTTCGACACCAAGGGTCTGGCAATCCGGGCGTAGCGCCTGGACGCCGCCATTCGGCGAAAGCCATCACGACATGAACCTTGAGCGCGTTTCGCGCGCCGGTTCGATTGCGAATTATTCGAGGATTGTCTCATGACCTGCAAACTCTCGCTTGCAACGCTTGATCAGGCAAAGGCCACCGCCCAGATTCCCTCCTATGTGCGGAGCGACCTTTCGGCCGGCATCGTTCACTTCGGCGTCGGCAACTTTCACCGTGCGCATCAGGCGATCTATCTCGATGATCTTTTCAACACCGGTGCCGATCATGATTTTGCGATCATCGGGGCTGGCGTGCTGCCGTCGGATGCCGTCATGCGCGAGAAGCTCGCCGATCAGGATTTCCTGACGACCGTCGTCGAGCAGGACAATAATCGCACAGGTGCGCGCGTCACCGGACCGATGATCGACATCCTGCCGGTCGGCGACGCCAAAGCGATTGTCGAGGCACTTGCCGATCCGAAAATCCGCATCGTCTCGATGACAATCACTGAGGGCGGCTACTTCATCGATGCGTCCGGCGCGTTCAATCCGCAGCATCCAGCCATTGCCGAGGACGGCAAGAACCCGGCAGCACCGAAGACGGTGTTCGGCCTCATCGTTGCTGGGCTTCGAGCCCGACGTGATAGGGGCATCCCGGCCTTCACGGTCATGTCCTGTGACAACATCCCTCACAACGGCAAGGTCACGAAGAATGCCGTCGTCGGCCTCGCAGCCCTGTCCGATCCAGCCTTCGCCACCTGGATCGGTGAGAATGTGTCCTTCCCCAATTCCATGGTGGACCGCATCACGCCCGCCACCGGCGATCGCGAGCGCTCCATTGCCCGCGACGACTTCGGCATCGAAGACAACTGGCCGGTCTTCTGCGAAGAGTTCAAGCAGTGGGTCATGGAGGACAATTTCCCCGCCGGTCGCCCGGCGCTGGAGAAAGTCGGTGTTCAGTTCGTGTCCGACGTGGCGCCATACGAACACATGAAGATCCGGATCCTGAACGGCGGCCATGCTGCGGTTGCCTATCCCGCAGCACTTCTCGATGTTCACTTCGTCCATGAGGCGATGGAGCATCCATTGATCCGCGCCTTCCTCGCCAAGCTCGAAAAGGAAGAGATCATCCCGATCATTCCGCCGGTGCCGGACACCAATCTCAACGAATATTTCGAGCTGATCGAGCGCCGTTTCCTCAACCCGAAGATTGGCGACACCATTCCGCGCTTGGCGCAAGACGGCTCCAACCGCCAACCCAAATTCATCCTGCCCTCGACTTCGGACCGTCTGGCACAAGGCCTCGATATTGTCGGTCTGTCGCTCGTGTCGGCATTGTGGTGCCGCTACTTCTACGGCACCTCGGACAGCGGCAAGCAGATCGTCTTCAATGATGCGAGTGCCGAGCGCCTACAGGCGGCAGCGATCAAGGCAAAGGACGACCCGATGGCGTTCCTTGCACTGAGCGACATTTTCGGCGACGTTGCCGACTCCGACCTCTTCCGCAAGCGCTTTGCCCATGCTCTAAAGACATTGTGGCAGCAGGGAACGGCAAAGACGCTGCAGCTCTATCTGGACGATAAACTCATCGAAAGCTGACATCATGCCAACCGGAACCGGCCCCTTGGTGATCTTCGACTGCGATGGCGTTCTCGTCGATAGTGAGCCGGTTTCAGTTGCCGTGCTGATCGACATGCTGGCGCATCTGGGTGTTCAGATGACCGAGGAAGAGGCCTATCAACGGTTTCTTGGCCGCAGCCTCGCCAACATGACTGCAACGCTTTGGGAAGAGTACGGTATCGAGACCGATATCGACTTTCTCGAACATATGCGAAGCGCGCTTTTCGAACGCTTTCGCCTCGAATTAAAGGCCATTGAAGGCATTGCCGAAACACTAGACCGGCTTGATGTGCCGCGCTGCGTGGCGTCTTCCAGTCAGCCGGAACGCATCCGCTACTCGTTGGGCCTGACGGGACTCATCGAAAAATTCGAGCCGCACATTTTCAGCGCGACCATGGTGAAGAACGGCAAGCCGGCACCCGATCTCTTCCTGCATGCCGCGCACGAGATGGGCGCGGAGCCCGCCAATTGCATCGTCATTGAAGACAGTCCGGCCGGTATTGCGGCAGCTAAGGCAGCTGGCATGTGCGTTTTTGCTTTTACAGGAGGCTCTCACGCACGCTTCCCCGCATTCCGCCAACAGATCGCAGCGCTTGAGCCAGATCTCGTGTTTGACGCGATGCCGGATTTGGTCCACCTTGTGCGCGACCGAAAGGGCCGCCAAGGCTCAAGAGCAGAGGCTGGTTGACGTGCAGGTGAAGACACGGAACGGTTCTCTCCCGGTTTTCGGTAAAACAGGGATGGGAAACTAGCTTTATGCGCCAATATCTCGTTGCGGTCGATGTCGGAACAGGCAGCGCGCGCGCCGGGGTGTTCGATCGTCATGGTGCAATGCTGTCTCGCGCCACTCATCCCATCCTGATGCAGAGGCCCAGGGAAAACCACGCCGAGCACGATTCCGAGAACATATGGAAGGCGGTCTGCCTTTCGGTGCGGTCTGCCATGGCGGACGCGGCGATCGATCCGGCGCGTGTGGCTGCCATCGGGTTTGATGCCACATGTTCGCTGGTTGCGCGCGGAGAGTCTGGCGAGCAGGTGTCGGCCTCGACCACAGGCGAAGACCGGTTCGACACGGTGGTCTGGCTCGATCATCGCGCCATCAACGAGGCGGATTTTCTCACCGCATCGCGTCACCCGGTCCTAGATTTCGCCGGCGGGTCGATATCTCCCGAAATGCAGATACCGAAGCTGATGTGGCTGAAGAAACATCTGCCTCAAAGCTGGTCGAGAGCCGCTTACTTCTTCGACCTTGCCGACTTCCTCACATGGAAGGCAAGCGGCAGTGCTGCGCGCTCCAACTGCACATTGACGGCAAAATGGAATTTTCTGGCGCATGAACAGCAAGGCTGGCGCAACGACTATCTTGAACTTGCCGGGATCGGCGATCTGATAGAGCGCGCCGCGCTTCCTGCAAGCACCGTAGCACCAGGTCAAGCCGTTGGTACCCTCTCGGCCAAGGCTGCCGATGAATTGGGGCTTGATACGCAATGCCGGGTCGCGACCGGCATGATCGATGCCTATGCGGGCGCGCTTGGTGCGCTTGGCGGAAGCCTCGACAACCATGTGGAAAACAACGTCGCGCTCATCGCTGGCACATCCAGTTGCCTTGTGGCGCTCACGCCCAATCGCATGCATGGTCGCAGCCTGTGGGGACCCTACTGGCAAGCTGTTCTACCGGATCACTGGCTGGTCGAGGGCGGACAATCGGCAACGGGTGCGCTGCTCGACCATATCGTGCGCATGCATGCCGCAGGTGGCGAGCCGGATGCGGCACTTCACCGTCGCATCGTCGACCGCGTCATGGTGTTGCGGGCAGAGGAGGGCGAAGGATTTGCCAGCCGTCTGCATGTCCTGCCGGATTTTCATGGCAACAGATCGCCGCTTGCCGATCCGCATGCCAGAGGTGTGATCAGTGGCCTGACACTCGATACCTCGTTCGACAGCCTTTGTGCACTATACTGGCGCACGGCTGTGTCGATCGCGCTCAGCACGCGCCACGTTCTGGATGCGATGGAGGGTTTCGGATATCGCACCACCACGCTTCACGTCGCGGGTGGGCACATCCACAATCCGCTGCTGATGGAACTCTATGCCGACGCGACAGGCAAACGGGTCGTGGTGCCACAGACCAGCGATGCCGTTCTTCTCGGAACGGCCATGACCGCTGCAGCGGCGGGCGGCGTCTATGACAGCCTGACGAAGGCTGGTGCTGGCATGTATCCCGGCTGTGAGGAGCGCCAGCCGAATGGATCACGCGCATCCGTTTATGAGCGCGATTACAAAAAATTCCTCGCAATGTATCGACATCGCGAGGAACTGGATCGCCTTTGAGGGACGTGAGATTGCGCGGTTTTGGACGCTTCCCTCAGATCACCGGATAGAGCGACCAGAAGAACAGATCATGTTCCTGATCGCGATCGCGCTGCTCGGCCTCGTCGCGCGTGACCTGGTCCTTTTTCGATCCGCTCTCACGCTTGAGCTTTTCTTCCTGTGCCCGACGGCCAAGGCCGAAGAGATCGAAGGAAAGCATGTTGAAACCAGCAACCATTTTCATTCCTCCTGTCACCAAACTTAACAATGTGTAAAGTTTCGCGCGTTGCCACGATTTCGTCAAGATTGCGGGAGGGATTCCTGTGTCACTGCTGTGGACGGGAGGGAAAGATCCTTCCAATGGCAGCGTTTCAGTGAGAGCATTTTTTCACGGGCCTGGAAAGCTGTTCAATCATCGCCTCACCTAGAATAGACGGCATCCAGCGCCTCAAAGGCTTTTTCGACCGGTCTTGAATGGCCCTGGAATTGCAGGGCATGGGCGAAGGCTTTGATGTTTGAACGCACCGCCTCCTTGCTGGCACGCTGGCCGGTATGGTTGAGGCGGATCAGTCGATCTGAGCCGGGTCCAACCGCTGCGCCAATATCTGCCCCATCGAGCCTCGCGGCCTGGAGAAAATTGCTGCGGTCGATGTTCGTCGGAAGCTTGACGGCCGTCACCAGTGCCGAAGCCTGAGTGTCGTCGACCCAAAGCTCGGCACCCAGCGCGCGCAAAGCGTCTCGCGTCGCTTTCGCCGCCAGACGATGCCGCGCTTCAACCGCGTCGATGCCTTCGGCTTCCAGACGCTCGAGTGCGGCGTCTAGCGCAAAGAATTCGAGCGGCGCAGGCGTACCGGGCAAAGCGCCTCTGCCGGTCTCGAGCCATTGCTCTTTCTGATCGAGAAGGGACAGCATCGAGTTGCGCGGGGCGCTCTCATGCTGCAGCATCGCCCAGGCGCGGTCGCTGACCGAGATTGCAGAGACGCCCGCCGGCCCTGCTAGCGATTTTTGCGGACCGATCACGACGATATCGATGCCGTCTGCATCCACATTCAGAGCATGGCCGCCAATCGATGCGACCGCATCGACCACCGTGAGCACACCCCGTTCTCTTGCAAGCCGAATGATGTCTTCCAGCGGATTGAGAATGCCGGTGGCGGATTCGGCGTGGACCAGTGACAGCACAGAGATATCGGGATGGTCGTCCAGTTGCTGACGCACAGCCTCTATCGCGATCGGCCGTCCGGGCTCAGCCGCGAGATTGATGACATCGCTGCCCCCGCGCTTCAGCCAGTCGCCGAACCATGCACCATAGGGGCTGGTCACGATGTTCAGTGCTTTCAGGCCAGTTCGCGCAAGGCTGGTGGCGACGGCTTCCAGCGCCAATACCGCCTCGGCCTGAATGAGAAGCACATCGTTACGTGTCTTCATCAGGGCCGCCAATCGGTCTGCAAGCTTTGCGTAACGCTCCGAAGGAAAGGCGGGCACGTCGAGCAGATGGCTCCAGTTGCGATCAGGCATGGCTTTGGTCCTTACGAAGTGTGGGAACGGCGGCAATCAGCCGTCTTGCTGTATCCGACTGTGGATTCGAGATTACGCTGTCCGTCTCTCCACATTCGACGATGCGCCCCATTTCCATGATGGCAACGCGATGGCAGACGGCACGAATGACCGCCAGATCATGCGAGACGAATAGACAGGAAAGGCCGGTCTCGCTTTGAAGGGATACCAGCAATTCGAGGATCTGGGCGCGGACGGAAACGTCGAGCGCGGAAACGGCCTCATCCATCACCAACAGGGACGGGCGGCAAGCGATGGCCCGGGCGATTGCGACGCGCTGTCGCTGGCCGCCCGACAGTTGGAGGACAGGACGCTCAGCGTAGTCCGCGCCAAGCCCGACCCGCTCCAGCAGGCGGGCGATCTCGGCTTGCCGATCGCGGGGCGCAACAATTTTATGGATTCGTAACGGTTCACCGATCGCATCTGCCACCGTGGCGCGCGGATTGAACGCGCCATGGGTATCCTGAAACACCATCTGCACATGGCGACGGGCGGCTCTCAGGTCCCGACCCGAAAGGGCCAGCCAGTTTTGGCCTTGAAAGCGCACCTCGCCGCCATCTGCGGGCGAAAGCCGCATGATAATGCGCGCGAGCGTCGATTTCCCGCACCCCGACGGGCCTGCAAGCCCAAGTGTTTCGCCGCGCGCCAGCGTGAAGGAAACATCGTCGAGCGCCTGCACTGTCCGTCCCCGCGCTTGGTATCGCTTGCAGAGGTGGTTGACGGAGAAAAACGGCTGCATTAACCGGCCCTCCGGATCAGCGATGGAGTGGTCAGATCAAGGTGCGAGGAGAGGAGACGTTTGGTATCGCTGCTTGCCGGATTCGAGAGCACATCCTGCGCCTTGCCCGACTCTATAAGTCGGCCCGATTGGAACACCGCGATCTCGTCCGCAAGGCTGGAGGCCAGCGCGATATCGTGGGTGATGAAAATCAGCGTCATGCCATTGGCGCTGACAAGGCGGTCGAGGAGCCGGGCGATCGCCGCTTGCGTGATTGTGTCGAGCGCGCTGGTGGCCTCATCGGCAATCAGGATTTTGGGCGCTGCGGAGATGGCGGCCGCAATCGCCACACGTTGCCGCTGCCCGCCGGAGATTTGATGCGGATAGGCCGACAGCAAGGCATCAGGGTTCGGCAGTTGTACCTCTGCCAGCAAATCCCGGGCGTGAGCCCGCGCCTGTTTTCGGGTGAGGCGAAGATGACGGATCGCAGCCTCGGCCACCTGTTCGCCAATCGTCAGTACCGGGTTTAGGCTGGCGCTCGGGTCTTGAAAGACATAGGCGATATCGCGGCCTGGCGTTGGAAATCGTGTTTTATGGCTCTTGTCGGGATATCCATTCCAGATGAGCTGACCGTCGGTCTTGGCTCCGTGCGGCAACAAGCCGGCGATGCAGCGCGCCAGCGTGCTTTTGCCCGACCCGCTTTCGCCGATGATCGCCAAGCGCTGCTTTTCCTGAAGCTGAAGCGATACGTTGTGCAAGGACGGTTGCGCGGCGCCGTGGTAGGTGACGTTGAGCCCTTCGATTTTAAGAAGCGGGGCAAGGCTCATCGCACAGCCCCACCGGCGAACGCTTTGTTGATGCTCTCACCCAGCAGATAGACCCCAAGGACCGTAGCGAGCAGAGCCATGCCGGGGATAATGGATAGGTAAGCCGCTGAGCGAAGCACATTTCTCCCCTCGGCAATCATCCCACCCCAGGTCACGATGTTCGGGTCGCCAAGTCCGAGGAAGGAGAGGGCGGCTTCGGTCAGGATCGCCGCAGCGACGATGATGGCGGCGAGCGCCATAACCGGCGGCAAGGCGTTGGGGAGAATTTGGCGGAAGGCAATTTCCATCGGGTGCATGCCGATGGTGCGGGCGGAGGCCACATAGTCGCGCTCACGGATCGACAACACCTGCGCGCGCGTCAATCGCGCGGGGTCGGCCCAGGCGCCGAGCGCGATGGCAATGACCACGATGGGCAGCGATGGACCGATGGTGCTGACAAAGGCAAGTGCCAGAAGAAAGCTCGGCACGATCTGAAAGGCATCGGTGATCCGCATCAGCGCCTCATCGATGATACCGCCAGCAAAGCCCGCAAGCGTTCCCATAACAGTGCCGATCAGAAGGGCTGCGGCGGCAGCGCAGAGACCGACGAGCAGCGAACTGCGCGCAGCGTGGAACAGGCAGGCCATCACATCGCGTCCGAGCGTATCGGTTCCGAACGGCAGGGCGCGGTCGGTGAATGGGGGAATGAGTGGCGCGGCGACGATGGAAAGCGGATCGTTGGGAAAGACAAAAGGCGCCGAAAGGCCAGCGATCGCCACGACGAGAAGGATTGCGAGACCGACCAGGCCTTCGCGGCTGCGGAACACTCGGCCAAGAACCGTCACGTCGTTTCCTCCCCGGCGCCGATACGCGGATCGAGAAGCGCGTAGAGCAAATCGACGGTCAGGTTGACGAGGATGACGAAGACGGCGCTGACGAGGATGATTCCCATCAGCAGGGGTGTATCCCGACCTGCAACTGCCTCTTGCGCCAGCCTCCCGAAGCCCGGAATGGCGAAGACACTTTCTATCACAACGGAGCCGCCCAGCATCATAGCGGATTGAAGGCCAAGCACGGTGAGAAGGGGAAGGGCGGCATTACGGGCAACATGACGCAGTACCACCCGCGCACGCGACAGTCCTTTCGATTGGGCGAAAGTGACGAACTCCATCCGCCAGATTTCGCCTATGGCGCTGCGCATCACGCGCAGGAAAAGAGCGAGATAGATCAGGCCAAGGCTCGCAACGGGAAGAACGAGATGCCGCGCAATGTCGAGGGCGCGTGCGAAACCTTGCTTACCGGAAGCGATGGTTTCCAGACCGGACGTGGGGAGCCAGCGAAGCTTTACCGCGAAGACGAGCACGAGGACGAGGCCGAGCCAGAACCCCGGAACGGCATACAGTGCCAGTGATACAGATGATAGCGCCCGGTCCAGCAGGTTTCCCGGCTTTGCTCCAGCGACAATCCCCAGAGCAGTGCCAAGAATGAAGGACAGGAGCGTCGCACTACCCATCAAAAGCAGCGTGTTGGGCAAACGCTCTATAATCAGCGACAGCACAGGGCGGTCGAAGGCGACTGACCAGCCGAGATCGAGTTTCAGGACAGAGGTGGCGTAAAGCCACAGCCGCCATAGGGCCGAGTGATCCAGCCCATATTGCGCCCGCAGGCTGTCTCGCAGGCTGGCATCACCGCCACCGATCGATACGAGGTAGGCATCGACCGCGTCGCCCGACGCGTTTTCCAACAGCAGAAAGGTGAAGAGAAGCACGATGATCAGCACCGGAATAGCACTGATCAGCCTGCGACGGAGAATGCGGCCTGCGCCTCCCACCTCACTCCTCGATGGCGGTGTCCGCCCAGTTCGAAACCGCCCATCTTGGATTGCTGGCGACGTTCTTCACCGTATCGCGGGCGACCGTAATGAAGCCCCACTCGGCCACATTGATGATCGGCAGGTCCTCTTTGACCTTCTGCTGGAACACCTTGTAGAGTTCGGTACGCTGCTTTTCGTCCACCGTTTGCGCCGCCTTGTCGATGATGGCGTCCAGTTCCTTGTTCTCGTAACCGCCCTGGTTGGAGAAGGGTACGCCGGCTGGTGTTCCCGATTTCACCAGGATGGTGGTGGAAATGGCGGGATCGCCGCGGAAGACGGTGGGTGCTACGGCGAGATCGAAGGCGTGATCCGTATAGACCGCCTTCTGATGCGCTGCCGCATCGTTGTTCACCAGCTGCGCATCGATGCCGATGGCAGATAGTGCTTGGCGCAGATAGGCGCCGAACTGCTTGGTTTCGTTGAAATACGGCGCGGGCAACAGTTTGAGCGAAAAGCGGTTGCCATCGGCACCACGCGGATAGCCGGCCTCATCGAGAAGAGCATTGGCTTTGTCGACATTGAAGTCGTAGAGTTTTACGTCAGGCGTATAGAACTGCGGCGCGTTCTTCGGTACGGGACCGGTGGAATTGGTGGCGTAGCCCAGGAACACCGTGTCAACGACGAGTTTCTTGTCGATCGCGTGCGCAATGGCCTGCCGAACCTTGAGATCGGCAAGCTCCTTGCGGCGGTGGTTGATCTCCACCACGAGCTGGTAGGTCAGCGCCTCATAGCCATCGGCGATAACCTTGATACCGGGTTCCTTGGAAATGCGGGCAAGATCCGTCAGCGGCACGGCGGAGAAGGCTGCAAGCTGGATCTCGCCGGCTTCCAGCGCGGTTGCGGCGCCTGCTCGGTCCGGAAGCACGCGATAGATGATCTCGTCCAGTTTCGGCTGACCCTTGCCCCAGTATTTTTCGTTGCGCGTCAGCCGGTAATACTCGCCGGGTTTGTACTCGGCAAAAACAAAAGGCCCGGTGCCGACCGGCTTGGTGTTCAATGGGTTGGTGGCAATGTCGGTGCCGTCATACAGGTGCTTCGGCAGCACACTCGTCACCACCGGAAGCGCGTTGCGGATGAGCTGGAACGGTGTGGGCTTGGAAAAACGCAAGATCGCCGTGTGCTCATCCGGCGTATCGACACTCTCCAGATTGGCAAAGACCAGACGCCCGAGGTTCTGAAGCGGCTTCCAGACGGAGAGGGCCGAGAAGGCCACATCGGCCGAGGTGAAGGGTTTGCCGTCATGCCAGGTCACGCCCTCGCGCAGTCTAAAGGTCGCGCTCAAACCGTCCTGCGATCCTTCCCAGGACGTCGCAAGACGTGGTTCCAGACCGTTCCTGCCGCTGAACGATGCTTCCGCCAAGGGCTCCACAATCTTGCTGGAGATGTAGAACACGCCGTTGGAGGCAACGATCGCCGGATTGAGGTTCTTAGGCTCCGAATCTGCCGCCACGACCAGTCGTTCGCCGCTGCCTGCCGCCCAGGCCAGATCGGTCCGCATCAGCGTGGTGGAGGCTGCCAGCAAGGCGGCGGTCTTGAGAAGAGAGCGGCGCGAAATGGGGGACGGCATGAAGGACTCCGGGTTCGGATTGTGGGCGGCGTCATTGTCTCATTTAGGACTATGACGGCTTCAGTGTCCATGGGAAGTCATTGCATTGACAGCAATGTTTTCACGCCGCCTGGAATGCGCGAGGCAAATCTTTTCATCACCATCCAAGAGGCCGCGAAAATCGTTCGCGGCATCAAAGAGGCATAGGGTGGTTGATGGCCGAAGGAGCCGACGCCTTATCGCGGTCCCGCTGTCTTGGTGGTCAGTGCTTTCAGCACGCTGTCGGCTTCGTAAATCGCGCAGACGATATGATAGAAGGTGCTGGCCGGTGCCGGTTCGTCGATCATAGGTGCATCGGCGGGCCACTTGTCGAACCAGAGGCCTTTCACTGGTGTGTCGAGAAAGGGCTGGATCGCCATCACGGCCCGCGAGGCGGAGGTGATATAGCGATGCCGCTCTTCGCCTTCGGTGGCACTGGCCAGGCGAACGGCGGCCTTCAGCCATTCGGTTTGCGGCCAGAAGCGAGCCAGGCGATCATGCATGCTGAAATCGTCGAGAAGGCTCATTACCGCGACTTTGCGGCGCGGGCAGATGCCATGGCTCTCACCGATGTCGAACATCCGCTTTGCCTTTCGAATGGCATCGAAGCTGTTGCGCAAAAGCCCCCATCTGACCAGAAGCCAGGCCCATTCGAACTGATGGCCAGGCTCCATGATGCGGCCTTTTTCGCCGGGTGCCGGGGTCCAATCCTTGTCGAAGAATTCGCGCAGGCCGCCATTCTCCTGATCGATGAAACGCGTCATCGCGAGATTTGCAATCTCATCGGCGACAGCCGTCCAGGGGCCGGTTGGATCGACCGTCTCCCAGGCCAGCATGGCCTCGAAAAGATGCATATGCGGGTTGGAGCAGAGCGGATAGCGAGACGGACTGTCTTCCTCGAAGCCCTGTTCGGAATGGGCATAATGCTCTTTGAGGAGCGAGAGGATGCCGAGCGCGCGCTCGCGCATCTCGTGCTTCCTCTCCGGCAACGCCATCGCCGTCTGGGCCGCAGCAAAGAGGGCGAAAGCCTGATTGTAAAGATCGAAGGACGGATCGATCAGCTTTCCGGATGCATCGGCAAGATTGCCGTAGAGTCCGCTCTCCAGAAGATAGACTTTGTCGAACCAGTCGAGACCGTGATTGATGGCGCGCTGCCAGTCGCCGGTCCAGCCGTTTTCGCCGGCTGCGGCGTAGCAGTAGGCCTGGCGGGGCTGCACGCGAGCGCGACGATTATCGCCAAGAACCGGCTTTCCGTCCTGATCGACCCTCTCGTGAAAGCCGCCGTCGGGTTTTGCCGCTCCGGCCTCCCACCACAGCGGCAAAGCAGCCTCCTCCAGCCATCGACGCAATGCGGTGATTTCGTCCGTCAGTTGTGTTGTGGCGCTCAAGGTCTGCTCTTCCATGCTGTTTCTCTTTCCGTATTTTGATTCCCTCGCGCCGTCCGTCAAGTCGTCATAGCGGCCGTCGCCCAAGTAGAGAACCATCCGCCCAATCTTGGTCAGACGATAAAGTTCCCGTGAGCCGACCGAGGGTCGCGCCGCGACATGCGGCATCACTCTATGCCATCGACAATTCGGATTGCTAATTCATGGCGCTCACGTATTTCGTAACTATGATTGTGCCACATGTGATTCGCGATGTTCGATCCCCATCAAAGGGGCGTGGTGGGGTGATGAACACCGCCACTGCGACAGCATTGGCATGTGGCATGGCGCTGACGCTTTCAGGTTGTAATACGCCGGCCGGCGTGCAGCAATCCGGCGGGCCGAAGATGTTGGCGCCGGAGGAAGCACTGATCTTTCCGCCGCCCGGCGGCCCGGAAGTCCTCACCGTTATCAACCGCAATTATGCCAATGCCGTTCAGCAGGACGTGATCCTGCGCTCGGATGCGGCGACCCCTGGTCAGAACTATCTGAAGGTGCAGCTTTTCGGGCCGCAAAAGGCAGAGGATACCGGAAGGGGCGGACTATCGGAAAGCAGTCTGCGTGTTTCCTCGATCTCGCGGGAGATCAGGAGCGCATTTCCCGGTGTGGCGATGGCGACGTCTGCCGAATATCTGCAGAACAATTACGGCACGTTTTCCTATGCGTCAGGCAGAGGTTATGGCAACGACGCCTGCATCTACGGATGGCAGCAGATCAGGTCGCCGGAAAGCGCCCGCCAGAGCTTCAAGAATCTCGGTCGCATCAATGTGACACTGCGGCTTTGCCAGTCGGGTGTCACGACGCGCGATCTCCTGGCGGTAATGTATAACTACACGATCACCGGCAATTATCTGTCCACCAACTGGAATCCTTACGGAACCGCACAGGACCCAGACAAGGGCCTCGGACGTGCCGGCAATCCTATCTATCCCGTATCGGGTGCCGTGCCCATGCAGCCTGGAACGCAAACGCCTCTCTCGGCTCCGGTTCGTTCGCAGCCACGACCTGCGGTGACGGCCTTGCCCACTGCAGCACCGGTCGTTGTGCAGCCGCAGCCCACCGTATCCTCCAGGCCGGCTGTCCTCATTCCGTCCCCGGCAGCGCCAAGGGCGGCTGGCAGCAGACCGGCAGACGTGCCCCCGCCAGCGCGGCGTATCGAAACGAAACAGGTCGCCATTCCTTCGCCCGCCTGCGTTGCCGGTCAGACGAACGGACAAACCTGCAATTAACTGTTTCAGGTGTAACTGATCCACTTGGTCTCTTCGTCGCAGTCAGGGGCCAGTGGCATGAGGCCAGGGAGCGGTCCGCTTCTTATCGACTTGATGTAAAGGTTTGCTGATGAGCAAGGTCATCGCTTTCACCCTCTGGCTGTTCGTGTCAGCCTGTGTCTTGCTGATCATCACATTGCCCGTCAGCTTACAGACGCATCTCATCGCCACGGCGATTTCGCTGGCCTTGCTTGCCACCATCAAGTCTCTGAACGGCAAAGGCGCCTGGCGGCTCATCGGTCTTGGCTTCGGTACGGCCATCGTTCTGCGATATGTGTATTGGCGTACGACCAGCACCCTGCCGCCCGTCAACCAGCTCGAAAACTTCATTCCGGGCTTCCTGCTCTATCTCGCCGAAATGTACAGCGTGGTGATGCTGGCGCTCAGCCTCGTCATCGTCTCTATGCCGTTGCCGTCGCGAAAGGGCCGTCCTGGTTCGCCCGGCTATGTGCCAACGGTAGACGTATTCGTGCCAACATATAACGAGGATGCGGAGCTTCTCGCCAACACGCTGGCGGCTGCGAAGAACATGGATTATCCGGCGGACAAGTTCACCGTCTGGCTGCTGGATGATGGCGGCACGGTGCAGAAACGCAATGCACCGAACGGGCTGGAAGCGCAGGCCGCGACCCGGCGGCACGCGGAATTGCAAAAGCTCTGCGCCGATCTCGGCGTCAACTATCTGACGCGTGAGCGCAACGTCCATGCCAAGGCTGGCAATCTGAACAATGGTCTGGATCATTCGACGGGTGAACTGGTCACCGTTTTCGACGCCGACCATGCGCCCGCGCGCGATTTTCTTCTCGAAACTGTTGGCTATTTCGACGAAGATCCAAGGCTCTTTCTCGTGCAGACGCCACATTTCTTCGTCAATCCGGACCCGATCGAGCGCAATCTGCGCACCTTCGAAACCATGCCGAGCGAGAACGAAATGTTCTACGGTATCATCCAGCGCGGCTTGGACAAATGGAACGGTGCGTTCTTCTGCGGATCGGCAGCGGTTCTGCGGCGCGAGGCGCTCAAAGAGACCGATGGTTTCAGCGGCGTCAGCATTACCGAGGATTGCGAGACGGCGCTTGCGCTTCATTCGCGCGGCTGGAACAGCCTTTATGTCGATAAGCCCCTGATTGCCGGTCTGCAGCCCGCGACCTTCACCAGCTTCATCGGCCAGCGAAGCCGCTGGGCGCAGGGCATGATGCAGATCCTGATCTTCCGCCAGCCGCTTTTCCGCCGAGGGCTCTCCTTCCCCCAGCGGCTCTGCTACATGTCCTCGACGCTGTTCTGGCTCTTCCCGTTCCCGCGCACCATCTTCCTTTTCGCGCCGCTCTTCTATCTCTTCTTCGACCTGCAGATCTTCGTTGCATCCGGGGGCGAGTTCCTGGCCTATACGGCGGCCTACATGCTGGTAAACCTGATGATACAGAACTTCCTCTATGGAAGTTTCCGCTGGCCGTGGATTTCCGAGCTTTATGAATATGTGCAGACGGTGCATCTCCTGCCTGCCGTGGTATCGGTGCTGTTCAACCCCAGCAAGCCGACCTTCAAGGTGACGGCGAAGGACGAATCCATCAGCGAAGCCCGCCTGTCGGAAATCAGCCGGCCCTTCTTCGTCATCTTCTTCGTGCTGGTCATCGCCATGATCTTTGCGATCTATCGCATCTATGCCGAGCCCTATAAGGCGGACGTCACGCTCGTCGTTGGCGGCTGGAACCTGCTCAACATCATCTTTGCCGGCTGTGCTCTCGGCGTCGTGTCCGAACGCGGAGAGAAATCCGCGTCGCGGCGCATCACCGTCAAGCGCAGATGCGAATTGCAGTTGCAGGAAGACGGCCCCTGGTTGCCGGCAACGGTTCAGAACGTGTCCGTCCACGGCATGCTGATCAACATTTTCGAAAAGGATCTGGATGTCGTCGAGAAGGGCCGCCCGGCGATTATTCGCGTCGACCCCTATAGCCCTGGGGCTCCCTCGTCGATGACGATCGATATCGTCCGGACCGTTAAGCAGCAGGGCTTTACCTCGGTCGGCTGTACCTTTGCGCCAAAGGAAAATATCGAACACCGCCTGATTGCGGATCTAATCTTCGCCAATTCAGAGCAATGGACCGAATTTCAGCGCGCGCGCAGGGGTAATCCCGGCCTGATCCGGGGCACGATCACCTTCATGGGCATCGCGCTTTTCCAGACACAACGCGGCCTCTTTTATTTCATGCGCTCCTTCCGATCGAGAGCGCGACAGAAGGCTGCGGCAGGAGTGGCAAAGTGATGAAAAAGCCGCTCCTCCTCATAAGCTTTTACGCCATGTTGTCGGCAAGCGCATTTGGGCAAAGCGCACCGTTTGACATGTCTCCAGAGCGCCCGGCGAACCCGCCTGCGGCAAGGCCGGTTCCGGTGCAGCCCGCGCCACAGCCAGTCCCACAGGCACCCTCCGCGCCGCAAATCCCGGCTGCGCCGCCCACTGTTTCGCCGCCTGCAATGGTGCCTCCTGCACAGCAGCCGGCACCGGTACGGCCTTTGCCCGTTCCGATCACTCCCGCGCCATCTCCACCATCTTATCCCCAAGGCGCGCCGTCACAACCGCAGACCCAGGCTCAGCCAACGCAGGCGCCATCGCTACCCGTCCAGACGTCCGTCGATCCGCGCCGCCGTTACATATTGCCGTTCAGCGAACTCAGCCTGTCCGGTGAGATCGATCAGCGGCAATGGACCATCTACCTGACAGAGCAGCAGGCACAGGCAGCGCAGGCCGTCACGATCGCGTATCAAAACGCCGTGGTGGTTGCGCCGGAAAGCTCGAGCCTGGAGATCGCGATCAACAATGTGCCGCTGGAGAAAAAGAGCATCGCATCTCCCGATGCGGAAGGGAGCGTCTCGATTCCCATCCCGCCAGGCACGCTTCAGGCGGGCGCCAATGTCGTGACACTTGGCGTCAAGCAGCGTCACAGGACCGATTGCACGGTCGAATCCACCTATGATCTCTGGACCGATATCAATCCTGCCGGCACCTTCATCACGCTCAACGCCGATGTTGCCAACCGTTTCGAGACGATTGAGGACATCCAGGCGATCGGCGCTGGCAGCGAAGGCCTCACCTCCATCGATATCGTGGCTCCCGGCCTGGCGAACCCGGTGATGGCGGAGTCGTTGCTGAAGCTGTCGCAGGCGCTGGCGCTGCGCACGCAAATGCCCAATCAGCAAATCGCCTTCCACACGACGGTGCCGAAGGAGCGGAAGGCGGGCTCGCTGATCGTGCTGGCCGGCACATCGCGCGAGATCGCCGCTGTTGCAAGCTCTGTTCCGCCGGAAGTTCTGGCTGGCCCCTATGCCGGTTTTGAGAGCAACATCGTCAGCAATCTTTCGGCGTTGATCGTCGGAGGCCCGACACCTCAAGCGCTACAAACGGCGATCGACAGTCTCGTTGCCTCGGCCGAGCGTCCGGCCGGATCGGTGCGTTCGTTTCTGTCTACACGCAACTGGCACACCCCGGATGCGCCACTGGTTGTCGGAAACCGCCGCCTCTTGCTCTCGTCGCTCGGCGTCAAAAGTGCGGAATTTTCAGGCCGGCGCTTCCGCACCGATTTCACCATCGGCATTCCGGCTGATTTCTACGCTGCCGCCTATGGTGAAGCGACGCTGCTTTTGGACGCGGCCTATGCCAGCGACGTGCTTCCCGGCAGCCATATCGATGTTTATGTGAACGGCAATATTGCCTCCACCGTGCCGATTTCGAACCGCGGCGGTGGCATCTTCCGACACCTGCCGATCAAGGTCACGTTGCGGCATTTCGTGCCGGGCGCCAACACGGTTGCCATTGAGGCCGTCATACAGACGCAGGCGGATTCGGATTGCTTGCCGGGAACGACGGCAAGCGGGACACCGCGTTTTGCGCTGTTCGACACGTCCGAATTCCACATGCCCAATTTCGCGAGAATTGGTCGCGCCCCGGATTTGGCCGCCAATCGTGGTGTGATACAGCCCTATCACGCCTCGCAACAGCCCGTTGCGGTCTATATGGAGCGGATCGATCCAGACGTCATGTCGTCTGCGGCGACGCTTCTCGGCCGTATGTCACTTGCCGCCGGTCAGCCACTCGCGATCGATCTCGTCAGTTCCATTGCTGCCGTGGGAGACAGAGACGCCGTCTTCATCGGCACGCTGGCCCAGATACCGCCAGCACTGGCTGCCCAATTCAACATTGCTCTTGCCAGCCAGACGAGCTGGGGTGAGGGAGGGCGCGCAACGCCACCCGTCGAGCAGACCGATCAGTTGTTTGAAAACTGGCGCGAGCGCGTGGATGGCGGTGTCTGGCAAGGGCAGATATCCTCCTTCGAGGAGTGGATCAGGCGCAACTTCGATATCAGCAGGGAGACTCTCCGGTTTCTTCCGGGCGCGGAACAAGTCTACACACCGCCAGGAAATGTCAGCTTCATGCTAGCGCAGGGGTTGAGCCCCGGTGGCGAGGGTGTGTGGACGCTTGCCACGGCACCGGCCATCGACACTTTGAGATCCGGCGTCAACTCGATGACGGAACTGAAGCGATGGAGCGGGCTCTCTGGACGTATCGCCACCTTTGATCCTGCCGCCGACAAGGTTGAGACGATCGTTGCCCAACAGCAGACTTTCTTCGACACCGGCCCGGCGACGTTCTCCAACTGGCGGCTGATCGCAGCCAACTGGCTGTCCAGCAACACGCTTTCCTACGCGCTGGTGTTCATCGGCTTTTTGTCAGTGCTCGGATGGGTTACCTTCATCCTTCTGAGGCTGTTGGGACGCAAGCCGTGATGACATTTGCCAGATCACTGACAAGAATGGTGTTGTTGTTGGGGGTGCTGATGATCCCGCTGAGCGTCAAGGCAGCCTCCATCAACGCGGCGGACTGGCAGAGCTATCGAGCCGCCTTTCTCGACGCGTCCGGGCGCATCATCGATACAGGCAATAACGGGATCAGCCACAGCGAAGGCCAGGGTTACGGCATGTGGCTCGCCGTTCTTGCCGACGACCAGGCGAATTTCGAGCTGATCTGGTCTTTTACCAAGACCGAACTTCTGGTGCGAGACGATGGTCTTGCTGCCTGGAAATGGGATCCGCAATCGACGCCGCATGTCTCGGACATCAACAATGCCACGGATGGCGATATTCTGATCGCGCAGGCGCTGGCGCTCGCTGCCCGACAATGGGGACGCCAGGACCTTGCAGACGCCGGGGGCGCGATCGCCAAGGCAGTGCTCGACAAGGCAGTCGTAGAACGCGGCGGTCGAACCCTTCTTCTTCCAGCCGCGTCCGGCTTTGCCGATAGCGACCGGCCGGATGGGCCTGTCGTCAATCCATCCTACTATATTTTTGAAGCCTTTCCGCTTCTCAACGAGCTTTCGCCGTCACCTCTATGGGGCAAGCTTGCAGCCGATGGTCTCGTCGCGATCAACGGCTTTGCCTTCGGCCCGCGAAAGCTACCGGCTGACTGGGTGTCCGTGCGCACCAAGCCGCGTCCGGCCGATGGTTTTGCGCAGGAGTTCGGCTACAACTCCGTTCGCATTCCGCTCTATCTGGTCAGAGGGGCAGCAGGCTCGCCCGATCTCTACACCAGGATGGCGGCTGGCATGTCGCTCGAGGACGGCAATATCGCGACCTTCGATCTGAAGTCCGGTGCGGCCAAGGATGTGCTTTCGGATGCAGGCTATCGCATCATGCCCGCACTTCTGGCCTGCAAAGCCAGCAAAAAACCCATTCCACAGGAACTGAGAACCTACGCGTCAACACTTTATTATCCATCTACGTTGCATCTCTTGGCTTTGTCTTTCGTAGCGCAGGCGAATCAGGAGTGCCTATGAATAAGAAGCCACTGTTGCTGTCCGCTGCCGTCCTGGCACTGTGCGCCGCTGGCATCTTCCAGTCGCGCGATGCGCTCCTCGGCCACGTCAGCGCCGTTCATTCCGCCCCGATGCAGGCGGCCGGAACGCATGCGTTCGCCGCGGGCATGAACAATGCCGACGTCCAGAAGGGTGACAGCCCGCTTTCCCTCGGCACCAGAGAGCCGCAATCCCGCGCCGCCCCCTCGACCAATCTTGCGCAGACACCGAGAACGCCGCAGCAGGCGTCTCAAAACACAACTCCGACCCCTCAGACTGGCACGGGCGGTGCCGCACCGGTCGTCGATGAAAGCGCTCTTCGTTACTTCGCCACACGCGGCGACACGGCGCGTCTTCAAGCTGAGATCGCACGGCTGAAAGCGCTTTATCCAAATTGGACCCCGCCTGCCGATCCTACCGCTGCCGCACCCACTGGTGATCCACAGTTGGACGGGATCTGGCAACTTTATGCCACCGGTCGCTATTCAGAGGCGCGCAAGGCCATCGCCGATCGTCAGGCTGCGGAAGCCGGATGGCAGCCGCCCGCTAATCTGACCGAGATGCTGGATCTTGCCGAAGCGCGCCAGCGTCTGGTGAACGCCTCCGACCTGAAACAGTATAATGCGGTGCTCGGCGTTGCGGCTGAAAACCCGGGCCTGCTGACCTGCAGCGAAGTCGATGTTCTCTGGCGGGTGGCGGAAGCCTTCGCTCGGACGGAGAAGCCCGCGCGTGCACGCGATGCCTATGGCTACGTGCTGACCAATTGCCAAAATCCGGCTGAACGTCTGGCAACTGTGCAAAAGGCCTCGACGCTTCTGCCGATCGAGATGATGGAAGACCTCCTCTCGCGCGAAAAACCCGGACCGGATGGCCAGCTTGAGTTCGAGCCCGTCAAGGACGATCTCGCGCGTCAATTCGTGGCAAAGGCGGGTGAAGACCCCAAGGTTACGGTACCGCCTACTTATCTCTCCCGCATGGAACGGCTGGCGGAAACCAACAAGCTCGCAAGCGATGCGCTCCTGCTTGGGTGGTACAATGTCGGCCGTGAGAAGATGGACGACGCGGAAAAGTGGTTTCGCCGCGCAAGGGATGTGGAGGATTCCGCCTCCGCCTCGGAAGGCTTAGCGCTTGCGCTGGTCGCGCGCGGAGAACCCCGCGAAGCCGAAGACATCATGTTCAAGTGGCGTAATTCCTCCGATGGTGCGCGCGCGACCTATCTCGCTGCAGCCGCCAATCTCCTCGCACTTGATCCGCCTGTCGCGCTGGATCCCGATACTCTTCAGCGCATTGCAACGGAAACCGTAGCGCAGAAGGATGCCGCGACCGCACAGGAATTCGGCTGGTACTCGCGCGCCTTCCAGCAGCCGCAAATGGCGCAGCAATGGTTCTCCACCGCATTGCAGTGGAAGCCGGAGGATGAGCCATCGGCCTATGGTCTGGCTCTGACCTACCAGGAACTCAACAATCTGGCGGAGGTTCGTCGGCTCCAGAGCCAATGGGGTGACCAGTCGCAGCGTATCTTGGAGATCGGCCGACCGACCGCTCAGGCGGGCACTGTCGCTGCCGCGCCCGCAGTCACGACACCTGCGCCCGTACAGCCTCAATCTCGCGCAATGACCACCGCACCGCGCATGGTCTCGCCGCAAGCGACCGCCGTCGCTTACGAGCTTTCACCGCCGCGCCAAGCGGGCGCCGTTCGGGGTGCGCGCCAGTCCGGGCGTTGCTCTGCAAGCCTCAATCCGGAAGCGCTTTCTGCGCAGAGTGCACTCCAGCAAGGCTGGTGTCTGATGGAGGCGAACCGGCCTGCGGAGGCGGTGAAAGCCTTCTCCGCGGCGCTCAAGAACGGCGATTCGACGGTTCGCAGCGATGCGGCCTATGGCCAGAGCCTTGCTTATCTTCGCATGGGTTTGACGGACAATGCCGCCGTTTCCGCAACAAAATCTTCGATGGATCGCCAGAAGGCAACCGAGCTTCAAGTGGCAATCCTCACCGACCGTGCGCTGGCGGCCTATGAGAGCAAGCACTACGAAGAAGCGCTGATCCTTCTCGATCAGCGGGCGAGATATGCCACGGAGCGTATCGATCTCATGGTCATCCGCGGCTACGCCTATCTCAACATGAAGCGTTACGGCGAAGCCGTACAGGTCTTCGAGGCTTCTGCGGCAACCGGCAATGCGGATGCGATCCGCGGCCTCGCCACGGCGCAAAATGCCCGGCCGAGCCGCGGCCCGCAGGGCGGCTAGCCGTTTGGCTCGAATAGACCATTTCCGAGTTACCGGGGCCGATCTATTCGATAATTTTCATGGAATTCATTGAAAGTTCAGGTGCCGAGCAGTATGTCGGGTCAAGCTACTGCTTGATGAAACGCGACCTGCTGGATGTGAAAGACGCCGATGCTAACGAAAAAGGGTAAATACGGTCTCAAAGCCATGATCGACCTCGCGAGCCTCGATAAGGGGCAGACCGCGTTTGTCAGCGACATTGCCGCGCGCAACAATATCCCGAAAAAGTTTCTCGACGCGATTCTGCTGGAGCTTCGCAACGAGGGCATGCTGCGGTCGAAGAAGGGACCGGGCGGCGGCTATGCGCTGTCAAAGCCGGCATCCGATATCTATATCGGCCAGGTCATTCGCGCCCTGGATGGGCCGCTCGCCCCTATTCGCTGCGCCAGCCGTACGGCCTTTGAGGCCTGCGAGGACTGTTCCGATCCGGCGGCCTGTCAGGTCCGCCGGTCGATGACGGATGTCCGGGATGCCATGGCAGCCGTTCTCGACACGATGACGCTTGAGCAGTTTGCGGCGAACACCGGTGAAGAGCCGGTGAACAAGACAGCGTGATGCAATCGCGCTGCGCAAGCGTCACTCTCGTCAGATCTGAAGATATTGTCCGGCGTGGTAGAGAAGCGGGCGTCCGTCTCCACGGGTAACGGAGAGAACCCGGCCGATGACGATGGCGTGGGTGTGACGCTCCACGACATCCTCTACGGCACAGTCGATGACCGCGAGCGCGCCGTGTAAGCCCGAAGCGCCGCTTTCCAGATCGAACCAGTCGGCTCCTTCATAGCGCTCCGCACCCTTCAGTCCGCCAACGCCTGCAAAGCGGGATGCGACATCTTCCTGTTCACCGGACAGGATGTTAACGCAGAAGTGATTAAAGCGCGCGATGACCGGCCATGTCGAAGACGACCGGTTGATGTTGACGATCATCGTTGGCGGCTCCATCGAGAGCGCCGTGGCTGACGTGACGGTCGCTCCCGTGCGATGGACGCCATGACCCGCCGTGATGATGCTGACGCCGCCTGCGACCTGGCGCATGGCCGTTTTCAATTCCGCAGCTTCCAGGGCGAGTTTCTCCCGCTCCTCGTGAATGTAAGTCACTGTCGCTGTCATCGTTTCCACCTTTCAGCGCGTGTTCCCCGAGCAATTCAAACGTAGCAACGCCTTTGCTCACGCCACAGCCAAAAGATTTTATTGTTGATCAATTTTGTAGAATGATCCTGGCGTTGTTGTTGCTCAAACAGCGCCTGCATGCCGCGACCGCCGAGCAAGGTTAATGGCGCGCTTGGATCGTCACGGATCGTCGACACGCACCACCCCACGAAAAATCGCAAGCCGGACTCGACATTGGAGACGGTTTGCACTAGCTTGCTTAAACGATTAAGCAAGGGCGCAAGATCATGGCTTTGCAAAAGCCCGCCGCAAATCTGCACGGAATTGCCGCGGTACTCGGTGTCTCGAGCGCGACGGTATCGAACGCCCTTTCCGGCAAAGGGCGTGTTTCGGCGGAGCTTGGTGAGCGCATTCGCAAGATGGCAGCGGAGATGGGCTATGTGCCCAGTCCTGCCGCCCGCGCGCTTCGCACGGGGCGCAGTGGCGTTCTTGGCCTCGTGCTTCCCGATATCGGCAATCCGCTCTTTCCCCAGATCGCTCAAGCCATCGAGAAGGCCGCGGCCGATGCTGGCTACGGCGTTCTGATCGCCGACTCCCATGGGGAGATTGCCAAGCAGACGGATGCAATCAACCGGTTGATCGAACGTGGGGTCGAAGGCATGGTCGTCGTCCCCCGTCGCGGTACCAGGATTGCCGATGTGGATTGCCCGGTTGCGGTGATCGACTCTCCTTCCACGCCCGGCAACACCGTGGCTGCCGACCATTGGGATGGCGGCGTGCAGATCGGTCGGCATCTTGCTGGGCTCGGACACAGCAATGTCGTGATGATCGCCAGAAATCCGGATTCCAATGTGCAGAACGATCGCATCGGTGGCATTCGCGCCGGACTGACCGCTTCCGCCCGAACCGAAACGCTCTGGATCGCGTCGCTTGAAGAGCGCCATGGTGAAGGCTGCCGGCTCGGCGTGGCGGACAAGGTGCGCCAGGGGTTTACCGCCTTTGCCGCCGCATCTGATCTGCATGCCTTGCGTGTTCTCACCGAACTTCAGGATGAGGGTATCGCCGTGCCGGATGAGGCAAGTGTCACCGGCTTTGACGACCTCATCTGGGCATCCGTGGTCACGCCGTCGCTCACCACCATTCGCATGGATATGGCACGCATTGCGGAAGTCGCCGTTACCGCTCTTGTTCGCGCGATTGATGGTGATGACCCTGCAAACCGGCCCGCCGCGGGCGGCGTGGTCGCGGATATTTCCAAAGTGGCGATGGAGCTCGTCATTCGTCGCTCCTCCGCCGCCAATAACAAGAAGCAAACTGAAGATAAAAAACCCACAGCTGGAGAACATACATCATGAAAAAGATCCTTTTCGCATCCGGCACGGCGCTGATGCTGTCGCTCGGGGCCGCGCAGGCACAGGACAAGACCTTGACGATCTCCGTCTATGCCTTCGCGCAGGATGAATTCAAGGAACTCGTCTACACCCCCTTCGAGCAGAAATGCGGCTGCAAGCTGGTCGTGGAAACCGGCAACAGCGTTGAGCGCCTGGCGAAGATGGAGGCCAACAAGACCAACCCGGTCATCGATCTCGCCATCGTTTCCATGGCGGATGCGCTTTCCGCCGCCCGTAAGGACCTGATCCAGAAGATCGATACCGCAAAGGTGCCGAATATCGGGAAGCTTTACGATATTGCCAAGGATCCGAATGGCGATGGCATGAGCGTTGGCGTCAATCTCTATGCGACGTCGATCGTCTATCGAACCGACAAGATGAAGATCGACAGCTGGGGTGATCTCCTGAAGGACGGTATCGTCGATCACATCACCTTCCCGAACGTCACCACCAATCAGGGTCCGCCTGCGCTCTATATGCTGGGCAAGGCGATGGACAAGGACACGCCTGATCTCGCAGCGCCGATCGCGGCTGTCGGGGCCAAGAAGGACGATATCGTCACCTTCTACGTGAAGTCTTCGCAGCTCGTGCAGTTGATGCAGCAGGAAGAAATCTGGGCCGCACCCATCGGTCGCTTCTCTTGGGCGCCGTTCACCAAGCTCGATCTTCCACTCGCATGGGCAACGCCCAAGGAAGGTCAGACCGGCGGCATGAACGTGCTTGTCGTGCCGAAGGGGACGAAAAACGAGGATCTTGCGCTTCAATTCATGGATTTCTGGCTCTCGACCGACGTTCAGAAGGCACTGGCCGACAAGTTGGTGGATAGCCCCACCAACAAGGAGGTCAAGGTTTCCGAAGAGGTGGCGAACAACATCACCTATGGCGAAGAAACCGTGAAAAGCCTGCAGCTCATCCCGTCCGCCGTCTCGCTCGACAACCGCGACAAGTGGCTGTCGGAATGGAACGCCAAGGTCGGTCAGTAATCTTGCGTCGCGCGTCATCCTCGGACCCAAAGATCGAGGATGACAGCTCATCTGTGATCGACCAGCCTGTCGAAGGATAGACCGCCATGTTTCAAAATCGGACCGAGGCTCTGGCGCTGGCCTTGCCCGCCGCAATCTTTGCGGCGGCGGTCTTTCTCGTGCCGGTCTTCATTCTCCTCTCGGAGGGCTTTCGCACCGCCGATGGGTGGACGCTGCAAGCTTACACCACTTTCTTCTCCGACCCGCTGAACCAGGCGGTATTCCTGCGCACGCTGAAACTTGGCGCGCTGGTCACGGTTGTGTCCGCCGTCATCGGTTATGCTGCCGCCTTTGCCATCGTCAGCCTGCCGCCCGGTTCGAAGGGGCATATGATCAATCTGGTCATCCTGCCGCTGATGATTTCGCCGGTGGCGCGCACCTATGCCTGGATCGTCATTCTGGGGCGCACGGGCATAGTCAACGAAGCGCTGAAGTTTCTTGGGCTGACCGATAGCCCGATCCGCATTCTCTTTAGCGAGACGGCTGTGTTCATCGGCCTGTTGCAGCTCTTTCTACCCCTGATGATCATTTCGCTGATCAGCGCGCTGGAAAACATGCCGCGCGATGTGGTGGCCGCCTCGCGGGTTCTCGGTGCAAACTGGTTCCAGGTCTTCTGGAAGGTCATCATTCCCCTGACGAAGGAAGGCCTCGTCGTCGGTGGCACGCTGGTCTTCACCGGCTCGCTCACCGCCTATATCACGCCCGCCATTCTCGGCGGTTCCAAGGTGCTGATGCTGGAAACGTTGCTCTATCAGCAGGTCACGGTGTCCAACAATTTCGTCGCCGCAAGCGTCATTGCCTTCATTCTGATCGTCATGAGCTTTGCGGCCAATATCCTGCTCAAGCGCATCGCAACGGCAAGGAACAGGAAATGACCCGCCATCTCTTCATTCCCCTGACGCTGATGCTGGTCATCGGCTTTCTGATCGGGCCGTTCCTGATCATTGTTGCCGCGTCGTTTTCGGCTGGCGACACGCTGGCCTTCCCACCGCAGGGCTTTTCGGTGAAATGGATCGCCAAGGTCTTCACCGTGGAAAGTTTCCGCGACAGCTTTGCCATGTCGATGTTTCTTGCCATCGGCGGCACGTTTGCAGCCCTGCTCCTCGGCATACCCGCGGCTTACGCGATGTCGCGCTACAAGCTGCCGTTCTCGGAAACGATCCGGACCATCGTTTCGGCACCAATCATCGTGCCCGGCATCATCGTCGGTCTGGCGCTTTTGCGATACTTCGTCGTTCCCTTCGGCATCGGCATCACCCTGGCTCTCTTCCTCGCGCACACCGCCTTGATCCTGCCCTATGCGGTGCGGGTGGTCTCTGCCAGCCTCACCAATCTGCGCTCGGATATCGAAGAGGCGGCGGTTCTGCTCGGCTCATCCCGGCTTGGCGCCTTCTTCCGCGTCGTTCTGCCGAACATTCGCGGCGGCATTCTGTCGGCCTTCATTCTCGGCTTCGTCACCAGCTTCAATCAGGTGCCGGTATCGCTCTTCCTGTCTGGTCCTGGCGTTCGCACGCTGCCGATCGATATGCTGGGCTATATGGAAATCGTCTTCGATCCGTCCGTTGCGGCGCTCTCTTCGCTCCTCGCCTTCCTTTCCATCGGCATCGTTTTCATGGCCGAACGTTTCCTGGGGTTCTCCCGCTATGTCTGACGCACAGTATCTCTCTCTTCAAAATCTTTCGCTCGCCTATGGCGCCACCATGGCCGTCGACAAGCTCAATCTCAATATCCGCAAGGGCGAGCTTCTGGCGCTGCTCGGGCCATCGGGTTGCGGCAAGACCACCACGATGCGTGCCATTGCGGGGTTGATGCCGATTGCGGGCGGTCGTATCGATCTGGATGGTGCCGATATCACCCGTGTCTCTGCCAACAAGCGTGCCGTTGGTCTGGTCTTCCAGTCCTATGCGCTCTTTCCGCATCTGACCGTTTATGAAAACGTTGCCTTCGGTCTGCGGCTTAAGGGCCTGACGGGTGCAGAGCTGGATGCAAAAGTGGCGTCGGGCCTTAAATCCGTCGGTCTCTCCACCTTTGCCTCGCGCAAGCCAGCGGAACTATCCGGTGGCCAGCAGCAGCGCGTGGCGCTTGCGCGCTCCATGGTCATGGATCCCAAGGTTCTTCTGCTCGATGAGCCTCTCTCCAACCTTGACGCCCGGCTCCGACTGGAAATGCGCACCGAGTTGCAGCGGGTGCAGAAGGCGACCGGTGTAACGATGATCTTCGTCACCCATGATCAGGTCGAGGCCTTGGCGCTGGCTGATCGCATAGTCGTGATGAAGAACGGCGCAATTGAGCAGATCGGCACGCCGGAAGAGATCTATAATGCACCTGTCTCTTCCTTCGTCGCCGACTTTGTCGGCTTTGAAAACATCTTCCGTCTGGAAGGTCCAGAGCTGAAGACGGATGCAGGACGAGTTACGCTTTCTGGCCATGTTCCGAGTACGGCGGGACTGGCATGGAGGCCGCGCATGGTAACCCTCGGTTCAGGTCCTTTCGAGGGCACCGTGCGCGGCACGTCTTTTGCAGGCAACACGCGAGAATATCTGCTCGACAGCGCGCTCGGCGCCATCAAGGCCGAGGTGGATGCGAGCCTGCCGTCCTATGAGATCGGCGCCACGCTGCCCTTCGATCTGCCCGTCGAAAAGGCGGCATCTCTCAAGGTGTTCAGCTGAGATGGGACTGTGGATCGATACCGATATGGGTTTCGACGATATCGCCGCCATTCTGGTAGTGGTAGCGTCCGGTCACGTCATCGACGGGGTCTCTCTGGTCTTCGGCAACGCGCCGCTTGATCAGGTGCAAAAGAATGCCGCGGGTGCGGCCTCGACCTTCTCGTGGCGCTTCCCGATCCACGCCGGGCGGGCGAACCCCGCGCTCGCAGAGATCGAAACAGCGCAACGCATTCTGGGTGAAACCGGTATCCCGACGGTGGGAGCAACGCTTCCGGCATCGGACGATCTGCCACCATCGAATGCCTTCGACGCGTTCTGCCATTGGTTGGCGGACGGGGCAGAGGAAAAGAGGATTCTGGCCCTTGGCCCTCTGACCAACATTGCTGCAGTCTGTCTCGCTAGACCGGATCTTGCCGGCCGCATCACCGAACTGACCTGGATGGGTGGCGGCGTGACACTTGGCAATCACACGGCCTCTGCCGAATTCAACGCCTTTGCCGATCCTGAAGCCGCAGCCATCGTCATTGCCCATGGGCTTCCGCTGCGCATGGTCGATCTCGACTTCTGCCGCAAGGTCACCGCCTCGCTTGCGGATGTGGCGCCTATCCGGCAGGCGGGTGGAAAGAACGCAGCACTGGTAGCCGATATGCTGGAAGGCTTTATCAACATCGCCGTCAGCCGGGGACGTGACGCCATGGCGCTTTACGATCCTTGCGCGGCGGTGGCCGTGGTTGATGCTGAGAGCATCACATGGAAACCGGCTCGCATCGATGTCGAACTGCAGGGCGGTCTCACGCGCGGGCGAACGGTCGTGGAAGCGCGGCTTGCCCATGCAGAGCGTTTCAATGCCCACTATGCCGAGAGCGTCGATGCCGAATATGCGCGCAGGATCATCCTTGGCGCACTTGAAGCAGAGGCAAGCCGATGAGTGAAAAGCCGATCATTGCCGATCGCGACGGCATGAATGACGCCGTTCTCCGCACCCGTGCGGTTGCGGCGGCAAGGGGCGACACGCCGTTCGATGTCCTGATTTCCGGGGGAACTTTGGTGGACGTGGTGACGGGCGAATTGCGTCCCGCCGATATCGGCCTCGTTGGTCCGCTGATTGCAAGCGTCCACCCCACCGGCTCAAGACAGGACGCCGCGCAGGTCCTGGACGCCACAGGAGGCTATATCGCGCCGGGATTGATCGATACGCATATGCATATCGAAAGCTCCATGGTAACGCCTGCTTCCTATGCTGCCGCGGTCGTCGCCAAGGGTGTGACCACTGTCGTCTGGGACCCGCATGAATTTGCCAATGTCCATGGACTGGACGGC
The DNA here is from genome assembly GCF_028674915.1 of Agrobacterium sp. CNPSo 3708. Lineage (NCBI taxonomy): Bacteria > Pseudomonadati > Pseudomonadota > Alphaproteobacteria > Hyphomicrobiales > Rhizobiaceae > Agrobacterium > Agrobacterium sp. CNPSo 3708. Next base: position 85,988 of record NZ_JAQZSF010000010.1, on the reverse strand, counting down.
ATGTCCTGGGCATCGCGGGCAAGCCGAAACCTGCCGCTGCGAACCATCCTGCTCGCGCCTTCCTGCGTGCCGTCGGCGCCGGGGCTTGAACGGGCGGGTGCTGATTTCGATGCGGCGGTGCTTGCCGAGATTCTCTTCTGGCCTGAAGTCGGCGGCGTTGCCGAAGTCATGAATATGCGCGGTGTCATCGAGCGCGACCCGCGCATGAGCGCCATTCTCCAGGAAGGACTGCATGCGGATAAGCTGATCTGCGGCCATGCGCGTGGGTTGGAAGGCGCCGATCTTAACGCGTTTATGGCGGCCGGTGTCACCTCCGACCACGAACTCACATCAGCGGACGACCTGATGGCGAAGCTGCGCGCCGGGTTGACCATCGAACTGCGCGGCTCCCACGATCATCTGCTGCCTGAATTTGTCGAGGCCCTGAACAGGCTCGGCCATCTGCCGCCGACGCTGACGCTTTGCACCGACGACGTCTTCCCCGACGATCTGTTGAACGGCGGCGGGCTGGACGATGTGGTGCGCCGGCTGGTGCGCTACGGCCTTCGGCCGCAATGGGCATTGCAGGCGGCGACCCTCAATGCGGCAGCACGCCTTCAGCGCAATGATCTCGGCCTGATCGCCGCCGGGCGAAGGGCCGATATCGTGGTTTTCGACGATCTGACGCAGTTCTCCGCCCGCCATGTTCTGGTCAGTGGAACGCCCGTTGCCGAGCAAGACCAAATGATCGTGGAGATCCCCGAGATCGACGCGGCGCCTTTGAAAGGCTCCATGAAGCTGCCGCTTCGCTCGCCTGAGGATTTTCGGGTGAAGAGCAACGGCAAACGCGTGCGGCTCGCCACCATCGACAGGCCGCGCTTTACCCGGTGGGGCGAGATCGAGGCTGACGTGGCTGACGGCTTTGTCGTGCCTCCTGATGGTACGACGATGATTTCTGTCACACACCGGCACGGTAAGGCGGAGCCTGTCACGCGAACGGGATTTCTAACCAGCTGGGGAAAGTGGGACGGCGCCTTCGCCACCACCGTCTCCCACGACAGCCACAACCTGACCGTCTTCGGCGGCAACGAAGCGGATATGGCGCTCGCCGCCAATGCCGTGATCAAGGCGGGCGGCGGAATGGCCGTCGCCTCAGGCGGAAAGGTGACCGCCCTGCTGCCTCTCCCGCTTTCCGGCCTCGTATCCGATGCACCTCTGACGGAGGTGGCCGCGGGCTTTGAGGCGGTGCGCGAAGCCGTCGGCAAGGTCGTCGAATGGCAGCCGCCCTACCTCGTCTTCAAGGCCTGCTTCGGCGCCACGCTTGCCTGCAACACAGGTCCCCACCAGACCGATATGGGTATCGCCGATGTGCTGACGGGAACGGTGCGGGAGCCACTGTCAACTTGATGTCGGTTGGGGGACGGGATCTCGGCCCACATTCTCAGGGCTGCTGCGCGCCGGCAAGGTAGCGCGATGGCGTGGTACCAAGCGCCTTCTTGAACATGACGATGAAGGCCGTCGTGGACTCGTATCCCAAGTCGCTCGCCACCTTCTGGACGGTTGCGCCACCCGCCAGTTCCCGTAGCGCGATCACCAGATGCAGCTGGCGTCGCCAACGGCCGAAGCTCAATCCGGTCTTTTCGATCATAAGCCGTTTTAACGTTCGTTCACTGACGGCGACATGCTCAGCCCATTGGCAGAGGGTTCGGCGGTCGCTCGGATTTGCCAGGAGCGCCCTAGCGATCAGGGCGATCTTTGGATGATCAGAGACAGGGAGCTCCAGCCTTTGACGCGGCATCAGCGCGAGCTCATCGAGCATCACTCGCATCAAGCGTTCTACATGCGCGTCGCGCCGGTCCTGTTCTGGAAGCTCCGCTAACCGATGGATCATCTCCCGAAGCATGGGCGAAACCGACAGCGTGCAGCACTCGTCTGGAAGCGTGGCCGCGCCGGGCTCGACGAATAGATACGTCAGACGAGCATTGGGTGTGACCTGATTGCTGTGATGAACGCCGCCGGGGACCCAGAGTCCGCAGTCGGGCGGAACGATCCAGACCCCGCTTTCCGCAGTGCAGGTGACCGCGCCATGGAGCGCCAGGATCAGTTGACCCTGTGGGTGCTGATGCGGGTCTGCCTCGGCCTCATAGTCGGCGAAGTCCATCCTTATGGCCATCGCCGGTCCATGCGCGAGTCTGAGATCGCAAGCGGTACTACAAGGAGGTCGCTTATTCGGAGATTGGCCTGATTTCGATATCATATGGCATTATCTCCAATTCTGCCACGCCACGCAATCCTTTAGTGTCCTGGTCAAACAACTTCAGGAGATAAGCCATGCGTATTGCCGTGGTTGGTGCGACCGGCAGGATCGGCACCAAACTGACCGAAAACCTCTTGGCCAAAGGCCATTCCGTCAAAGCCCTGTCCAGAGGAGGGCCCGCCCTCGATGCGCTTGTCGCGAAAGGCGCAGAACCGTTCATCGGCAGCTTCGACACGGGTGATGGTGAACTTTCCAAGTTCTTCGAAGATGCTGACGCTGCGTTCCTCATGGTCAAAACCCTTTGGACGGCGGAGGATTTTCATGGGCACTATCCCGCGGTAGCGCTCAGGTTCTTCGACGCACTTCGGGATTCCCCGGTGAGATTTGCGGTGAGCCTGACCGGAATGGGATCCGAACTCACCGGCAACACCGGCCATTTCCAAGGCTTCCATATTCTTGACCAGATCCTCAACCGGTTACGGGACATCAAGCTAGTGCACCTCCAAGGTGGCTGGTTCATGGAGGACCTGTCCAGATGGGCGGAGGCGATTGCCAAACATGATAGGATCGGCTTTACGCTTGCGCCCCACGTCAAAGCGCCTTGGGTTTCCATTCAGGATCTCGCTGATTTTGCCGCCAGGGAGTTCGACACGCCGCCTGAAGAGCACCGGTCCGTGAAACAACTGGGCATCGATTACACGATGTCCGAGATCGCCGCGATCATCGGTCGGGCGCTCGGTCGAGAGGTGGATTATCGCTTCGTCGATCCCACCAGTCACGCGGTCGAGACGGTCTTCCGGGAGAGGTTCGGGACGCTAGATCGGTGGGTCTATGACAAGAACACCGCGGCGGCTCTTAATGATGGGCGGGTCAAGTTTCGCGATGATCGCCCGGTGCTGCCCACGACAATGGAAGAGTTCGTCAAGGACACGCTTAAACCGCTTATCGAGAAAGCGCGGACGGATGGTGTCAGACCAGAGACGTTCCTGACCTGGAGTTCAAGACGATAACTGCCGCGTTAAAAAAAATAGTCTGCCCAGAAGGGTGATCGGCAACGGCGCTTTGCACGATGACCGATGCGGTGCGACCCTGTAGAGCTTACAGCTCTTCAGGCTCCGCCACCAATATGCTGCTATCGGTTCGGCGTCAGCGGGCGCCGAAGCTGCCACGTCTTCTTTCAAATGCACCTCGCCGTCTTGCTGCGTTTGCAGAAGCTTGAGGATTTCTTTCTTCAACGCTCGTCCCCGAGGCTCTCGCGCAAGACCGGCTATTCCGCTGCCAGTTCCTGCTTCACCAGGGTCTTCCAGAAAGCAACTCCGGAGGCGATCGCGTCATCGTTGAAGTCATAGGAGGTGTTGTGGTGCAGCGCGCCGTCCACAGCAGGACCATTGCCCAGCCAGACATAGCAGCCGGGTGCTTCGCCAGCAAAGAAGGCGAAGTCGTCGCCAGCGGTGGAAGGCGGAAAGGCCGTCCGGACTTTCGCCCCAAAGACGCTGCGCGCCGCGTTTAGCGCCCGCTCTGTCGCATGGGCATCGTTGACGACAGGCGGAATACGACGGATGAACTCGTAGCTCGCTTCGATGCCGAACATGGACGCCGTACCCTGCGCCAGACGGCCGATTTCTTCCTCCAGCTGATCGCGCACATGGGCAGCATAGGCCCGCGCCGTGCCGCCAATATGCACGAGATCGGGAATGACATTCAGGGCATTCGGGTCTCCTGCCTGAAGCGAACAGGCACTGACGACGGCGGGCTGCAGCGGATCGATGACACGTCCGACGATGCTCTGTAACGAGGAGAGAAAGCTTGCCGCAGCGGTGATCGGATCGCGGCCAAGATGCGGTTTCGCCCCATGGGTCCCGACGCCCTTGAAGACCACCCGCCAGCTATCGGACGAGGCAAGCTGCGGTCCTTCGACCACTGCCATTTCGTCCGTATCGAGACCCGGCATATTGTGGAGACCGTAGACCGCATCGCAGGGGAAAAGCTCAAACAGCCCGTCTTCGACCATCTTCTTCGCTCCGCCACGGCCTTCTTCCGCAGGCTGGAAAATGAAATGCACCGTACCGGAGAAACCGCGATCGGCAGCAAGCGCGCGAGCAGCACCGAGCAGCATGACGGTGTGGCCGTCATGGCCGCAGGCATGCATCTTTCCCGGAACCACCGACTTGTAAGGTCTCTCAGCCAGTTCCGGCATGGCAAGCGCATCCATGTCGGCGCGCAGCCCAATGCACCGCGTGCCGTTGCCCACCTGAAGTGTGCCGACCACGCCCGTGACCCCAAGACCGCGATGGACAGCAATGCCCGCCTCCTCCAGAAGAGAGGCGACGATCTGGCTGGTGCGTTCTTCCTCGAAGCCGAGCTCCGGATGCGCATGCAGATCGCGACGCAGCGCCGTCAAAAGGGAGAGCTCGTCGGCGGTCTTGGTCGAGGCGGTCATAAGGGAAATCCTTGGGATCTGTGCATCAAAGCCGAGGGACACGGCTCATCTGTCGATCTCATTTCTAGTGCAAAAGCGCTTTGGATTTAATAGGGCATTTAATAGGAATCGGACGATGGTTCGGAAAAGAGTGATGAGGAAGGACGCGCGATGAAGCCCCACGAGTTCTGGCAAGATCTGCATGAGCCCGGGAGCTTTCCCGAGGAGGGGAGCAAGGTCGTCTTCTACCCGGTTACGCTGGGTGATGGCCGCCAGCTTCGGCTGCCGATCCGGCCGCTGAGCGATGGAGAACATGCGCTGGCCTCGCTGATCATCAATCAGGCTTCCTTCACGGTGCTGGGCGCTCTGGCGGACGATCTTGCGGCCAAGCTGAAGTCCTTCGAGCCGGATGTGGTGGTGGGACTGCCGACACTTGGCCTGACGCTGGCAAGCGAGGTGGCCCGCCGCCTCGGCCATTCGCGCTATGTGCCGCTCGGGACCTCGCGTAAGTTTTGGTATCTGGAGGAGCTGTCAGTGCCGATGTCGTCCATCACCACGAAGCAGGAAAAGCGGCTCTATATCGATCCGCGCATGTTGCCGCTTCTGGAAGGGCAGCGCGTGGCGCTCATTGATGATGTCATTTCCAGCGGAACATCGATCCTCGCCGGGCTCTCGCTGCTCCAAGCCTCCGGCATCGCGCCAGTCGTTATCGGTGCGGCGATGTTGCAATCGGAACGCTGGCGCGACGCGTTGGAAAGCCTGGACTTCGAATGGCCGACGCGCGTGCGCGCGGCTTTCTCCACACCCTTGCTGCGAAAAAATGGAGATGGCTGGATCTGACGCCTGGGAACTTCCTGTCTCCTCCGGGGATTAGAGAAGGTTGCTGCAACTCAGCCTCGCACCTCAAGGAGTTTCCATGCCGAGACAGACATTCTGGAAAGGTCATCTGAGGCTGTCGCTTGTCACGGCAAAGGTCTCTCTCACGCCTGCCATTTCTCAAAGCGGCAAGATCCGCTTCCACGTCATCAATCGCGAGACGGGCAATCGCGTCGAAAGCCGCTATGTGGACAGCGTCACCCATCGTCCGGTTGCGGATAGAAATCAGGTGAAAGGGTTTCCCAAGGAAGACGGCGATTTCGTGCTGCTGGAGGAAGACGAGATCGATGCTGTTGCTCTGGAAAGCACCAGAACCATCGATATTCAGACCTTCGTTCCCGCGGGCTCCATCGACTGGATCTGGTACGATCGTCCGCATTTTCTCAAACCCGAGGACAAGATCGGTGCCGAAGCCTTCAGCGTCATTCGCGAAGCGATGAGGGCCAGCAAGGTCGTCGGCATTGCGCGGCTAGTGCTCTATCGCCGCGAGCACGCTGTTCTGCTGGAGCCATCCGGCAAGGGCATCATCCTCTGGACGCTGCATTATGGCGACGAGGTGCGCGACGCTGTCGATACGATCGATAAGAAGGCGAAGACCGATAAGGAATTGCAAACGGCGCTGGATAAGCAGATCGACAAGCAGTTGACGAATTGGAAGCCGTCGCTGGTCCAGGACACGGTGCAGAAGAAAGTTCAGAAGCTCTTGAAGACGAAGGCCAAGGACGCGCCTAAGTCCAAAGCCAAGAAGCAGCCCGCCGCGGCAAAGCAGGGCGGCAATGTCATCAACATCATGGATGCGCTGAAGAAGAGCCTGCAGTCCTAACGTGTCCCAATGATGAGGGCGGTGCTCTCGACACTTCAGCCAGGAAGCGGCTTGGCGGACGCCCGGAAGTCCGCCCATGGGTCAGATTTCCTCGCCTCTATATGCGCGGGTGCATTCTTCACTGTGAACGCCGCCGGTCCTTTGATCTTGGACAATTCCGTCCATTCGAGCGGCATGGATACCGTAGCGCCCGCCCTGGCGCGGGTGGAGTAGGGGGCCACCGCCGTGCTTCCGCGCCCATTGCGCAGGTAGTCGACGAAGATGCGGCCATTGCGCTTGGCCTTGGTTGCCACAGCGAGATATTTATCCGGCTCATCTTTACCCATGTCGGTCGCGAGTGTCTTCGCAAAATTTTTCACCTTCGCCCAGCCGGCTTTCGGCTCCAGTGGCGTGACGACGTGCAGGCCCTTGCCGCCCGACGTCTTGACGAAGGCGGCAAGTCCCGCTGCTTCCAGCCGGGATTTAAGGTCCAGCGCGGCTTCGACGACAGCGCCCCACTCCACGTCCTCACCCGGATCGAGGTCCATGGTGATCAGGTCCGGCTTCTCCCAGGCCTTGGTGGTCGAACCCCAGGGGTGAATTTCCAGCACGGCGGATTGGACGAGCGCCATCATGCCATCGAAATCGCTGATCACCACCAACGGTTCGCCCGACCGGTCCTTCGGGTCCTTGATAGCACCAATGGCTTTATTCATTCCGCGCCACGGGTGCTTCTGGAAGAAGGTTTGGCCGTCGATCCCTTCCGGGCAGCGGAGCAGGGAAAGCGCGCGGTTGGTGACGTAGGGTGCAATATGCTCCCAAACCTGTGCATAATAATCGGCAAGATCCGCCTTGGTGATGTTCTGATCCGGCCAATAGACCCGCTCGGGATGGGTGAACTTGATCTTCGTTTGCGGTGTCTCTGCTGCGTCACCTGTCTCGGGCTTTGTCACGTCTTCCACCTCCCGGCTGATCTCCTTGGGTGCCTTGTCTTCCCGCAACCCTTTGAAGGAGGCATGGCGAAGGTTGCCATCGCCGGACCAGCCACGAAACTCGACTTCCGCAACAAGCTCTGGCTTGACGTAGTGAAGATCGCGCCGGGCCAGTGCTGTTAGCTTCTGCGAGAAGGGACTTTCTGTCTGCGTCTGGGGTTTTAGCCTGTCGAAGATCATCTCCGCAGTCGCGCCGGTAAAGCCTGTTCCCACCCGGCCGACATGCCGAAGCTTGCCATTCTCGTAGACGCCGAGCGCCAGAGAGCCGATAGCCTGGTCCGATGAGGAAGAGAGCGTATAGCCACCGATGACGAATTCCTGGCCGCTGCTGCACTTGGACTTGATCCACTGCCCCTTGCGGCCGGAGACGTAGGGAGACTCGGCGACCTTCGAAATAACGCCTTCCAGTCCAAGCGAGCAGGAATGCTGGAGAACCTTTTCCCCGTCCTCCTGAAAATGCGCGCTGTAGCGCAGCACAGGGTCGTCGGACGGCAGCAGTTTTTCCAGCAACGCCTTGCGATCCACAAGTGCAGCGCCCTGCAGGTCCCGGCCATCCAGATAGAGCAGGTCGAAGACGTAGTAGCGGAAACGATCCTGCCGGCCCTCGCTGAGATCGGCCTGAAGTGCGGAGAAGTCGGAAACGCCGCTTTCCTTTTCGACGACCAGTTCGCCGTCGATGATGGCGGTTTCCACCGGTAGTGCCGCGAGCGATTGGCGGATGGCCTCTCCGAATTTCTCCGTCCAGTCCAGACCGCTGCGGGTCAGCAAAACGACCTCTCCCTTCTCGATCCTCGCCTGGAGGCGATAGCCGTCAAACTTGATTTCATGCAGCCAGCGCGATCCCTCCGGCGCATTGTTCTTCAATGTCGCCAGAGCGGGTTTGATGAAAGACGGCATTGCCGCCTTATGGCTTCCCTTGGGAAAATCATGCACCTGCTTGCCGGTGGTATTATTGCTCTTGGCTTTGGACGAGACGTCTCTCGAGTTCCAGGTGTCCTTCGGGTGCTTTGCCACCTGCTCGATGCTTCGCCCCGTCTTGACCGAGTTGGTCGCCTCTTCGATCAGGTCGATGGTTTCGCTGGCTTCCTCGTCATGTGCCTTGATCAGCAGCCAGTTTTCGCGCTTCTCCTCAGGCTTGCCTTTCATCCGCACCAGATGCCAGCGGCCTTTCAGCTTTTCGCCGTCGAGTTCGAATTCCATATGGCCCTTGCGGTAGGCCTTCTTGGGGTCGCCGATGGGGGACCATGTGCCACGATCCCAGACGATGACTGTGCCACCACCATATTGGCCTTTGGGAATGATGCCCTCGAAGTCGGCATAGCTCAGCGGGTGATCCTCGACGTGGACGGCAAGTCGCTTTTCATTCGGATCGAGGCTCGGGCCTTTGGTCACGGCCCAGCTTTTCATCACGCCGTCCATTTCCAGGCGGAAATCATAGTGCAGCCGCCTCGCATCATGTTTCTGCACCACGAAACTGTTGCCGGCCGTCGCCGCCGCTTCGCCCTTCGGCTCCGGCGTCTTATCGAACTTGCGCTTCTGGTTATAGGTTTGAAGGCCCATGGATCAACTTGCCTTCTTGCGTTTGGTGGTGCCGGACGACTTGGGCTTGGCCGCCTTCTTGTCGGAGACACCGGCGCTCTGGCGCAAGGCTTCCTTCAGGTCGATGACGTTGTCGCGCTTCTCGGGCTCGCGCTTCTTGATCGTCTTGCCTTCGATCTTCGCCTGCACCAGTTCCGTCAAAGCATCATTATAGCGGTCGCTGTATTGCGACGGATCGAATTTGCCTGCTCGCTTCTTGATGATGTGGCCTGCGAGTTCCAGCATCTCGTCATCGAACTCGATGTCGGGGATTGCTTTGAAAGCGGCGGTCTGCGAGCGTACCTCGTAATCATAGTTCAAGGTCGTGGCGATCACGGCGTCCCCGTCGAGACGGATCAACAGCATTCTGTTGCGACGAAAGAGGATCGCTTCTGCAAGAGCTGCGGCCTGACGCTCCCGCAGCGTCTGCGCCAGGAGTGAAAGCGCTTCGCGGTCCTCGTCGGTCGAAGGCGACAGATAATAGGGCTTGTCGAAATAGAGTTTGTCGATTTCATCGCATTCGAGAAAGCTTTTCACCCGGATGACCTTGTTGCCGTCCGGCATCAACTCAGAAAGCTCGTCGCCTTCGATGACGATGTGGTCGCCATTCTCAAGCTCATAGCCCTTGACCTGCTGATCGCGCTCGACCTTGTCGCCGGTCTCGCTGTCGAGATACTGTCGCTCGACGCGGTTGCCGGTCTTTCGATTGATGATGTTGAAGGAGATTTTTTCCGACGATGAGATCGCGGTGTAGAGTCCGACATCGCACTGAAAATCAGCGAATTTGATAGTGCCTCTCCACACGGCTCTTGGCGCCATCGCCAGCCTCCTTTTCTTACGCTCTAACTTTTACTGGAACGCTCGCGGTCGATTATCCGCTCAACGGCCACGACATCTTCCTGCGAAAACACCGCAACAGGGTCGGACGCCATGGCCTCCATCACATCCGGCGAAAGCCCACCGTGCCGCGCAACCCACTCCATGGCCTCACGCGTCTCCCGTTCCGCTTTCAATTGCGCATAAAGCGCCACAATCAGCCTGTCGCGAATGTCGGGCTGTTGATCCTGTCGAGGTGTGGTTTTCGCAGTATGTGCCATCATTCTTAAATTCGAGACAGGCACGAAAGTTCCAGCACGGGCGACACGATGGCATTCTGGTCGCACTGGATGGCCGGAAGTCGCAAATATACGGGGGCTCTCGCCTTAGGCAGCCGCCACGGGAAATTTTTCCTCGAAGGAGGGCAGTTCTTTCTCAACACCACCGCCGTTGCGCTTTGCCCGATAGGAGGCAGCGTCCGCCAGGCGTATCATGGTGCTGAACTCCGCATCCTTGGCCGCTTCAGCCGTATATCCGAGGCTCACGCCCACGCGGACCGTTTCATTTGAGAGGTTGAATGGCGTCGTCAACGACTGCCCGATGTCATGGGCCATGCGCTCGACATCTGCTGCGTTGCGGACTTCCGTTTGAACAACGACGAACTCATCGCCGCCAACACGTGCGGCGATGTCATGGGGCTCAAGGAGGTCCCGAAGCCGGGCGCCGACGCCGATCAGCAGGTCATCGCCCGCGGCATGCCCGAGGCGATCGTTGATAGCCTTGAAGCCATCCAGGTCAAGGCAATGAACGGCAATCATCGTGTCCGTCGTGCGCGAAATACTGCTAAAGCCTTCGCGAAGCGCAATGCGATTGGCAAGGCCTGTCAAAGGGTCGGCGCGCGCAAGGCGCTCCATCTCTAGCCGGAGCAGGATCTGCTGTGACGCGGTTCGATACACATGCGACACGCTCTGCATCGCCGCGAGAAGGAAGACAGCGAACATCGTGGCCAGCAACCAGTGCGCCGCGTCGCCCGCGAAGGCGGCCGAAATCGTGGTTGGCACGGCCGCGATAGTGAGTGCGGTCACTGATATGAGAGGTCGAACCGACATGCGGCTGGCAACGCCGGCCGCATAACCGAACAGCAGCGCTGTTGCCAGCACATGCAGGGAGAAATCGGAGGATCGGAAGATCAGCGCGGAGATCGCGCCGACCGAGGCGGCGACGAGAAATGTGAGAAGAGCATGCGCAAGCTCCCAGTCTTTCGGCGTCAAAGAGGTGGGGTGCCCGGTCTTTGTCCAGCGTCGGTGGCGCAGCATCACGCAGATCTTGCTGAAGGACGCCAAGCCACCGCACACCATGGCGACAAAAATCCAGGTGTCATGCAAGGTTGTCGCGGCGAAGTAGCCAATGGCGACGATGGTAAAACCCATGACGGTCATCGGTGCAACCGTGTAGGCCAGTTGGGCAACAAGTGCCTTATAAAGGTCGTCCGGTTCTCTTATTCGCATCGATCAGCCCTTGCCACGGGGTAGCGGTTATAGAGCGCTATAATCTATGCGGAAAATTTAAACGACTCTCTAATCGACGCCTCAATGGTTGTCAGCTGTCCTCAGCGCTGTCGCGTCTTGAAGGTTACCCTCTAAAGTCGCCTTCATTCGTGTCGCGCTCGTCGTAATTCACGTCCCAATCCTTTTCGGGCTTTTTCTTGCCCGGCGGCAGTTTGTTGACAGTCGCGTCTTCGGAACCGGTGATGACGGTGGGTTTGGCGCTTGCGACGCCATTATTGTCGGACGTCTTTTTGCCCGGCGCAAATTGCGGCTTTGCGTCGGCATGGATCTTGTCGATGTCTTTCTCAGAGCTCATGGGAACCTCCATTGGTTCATGAGCTAACCTCGAAGTAGGAGGTGTGTTCCGTCAGCAGACATTCTGCGATGCGTGATAGCACCTCTACGTGAGCGCGACACCAGCGGGATGACCGGAGCAGGCGCAGTTCTCGCCTGCTCTCAAAGGGCGATCAATCAATCGTCATCAGCGCGTGGCCAGCCTGAAGGTAGTCGCCTTCCTTGACGAGAAGACGGATCGTACCGCCCTTGGTGGCGAGGATCTGGGTTTCCATCTTCATGGCTTCCATGACGGCAACCAGATCGCCTTCGGAAACGGTCTGGCCGTCTTCTACCTTGAAGGATTGCAGCGTGCCTGAAACAGGCGCGGCAATCTCGCCATCGTTTTTGGTGGCTGTGCCACTTGCCGAAGCCGTTGCTCCGCCACCGACGCTGCCCAAAGCGGAGAGCAGAAGCGTGGGCAGGCCGACCGAAACGCGCTTGCCGTCGATTTCCAGATAGGTGCGGTGGATGGAAGGGTCATCTGCCTGGGCAGGGCGCTCCATCGCGTCCGGCATTGCGGCGAAATCGGTTTCGATCCAGCGGGTGTGAACCTTGAAAGCGTCTTCGCCGGTGAAGTCTTCCGCCTCAAGGGCTGCGCGATGGAAGGGCAGGACGGTTGCCACGCCTTCGATACGGAATTCCTTCAACGCGCGGCGGGCTCGTTGCAGTACCTGCCGGCGATCCTCGCCGGTGACAATCAGCTTTGCCATGAGAGAGTCGAACACGCCGGGCACGCTCGAACCACTGACGACACCGCTATCAAGACGAACGCCGGGACCCGATGGCGGATCGAAAACTGTGATCGTTCCTGGCGTGGGCAGGAAGCCGCGGCCTGAATCTTCGGCATTGATGCGAAATTCCATCGAATGGCCGCGAGGCTCCGGCGTCTCCAAAACGCGAAGCGTTTTGCCTTCGGCAATGCGGAACTGTTCGATCACCAGATCGATGCCAGTCGTTTCCTCGGTGACGGGGTGTTCGACCTGCAGGCGGGTATTAACCTCCAGGAACGAAATCGTGCCATCGACGCCCAGCAGAAATTCCACCGTGCCGGCACCGCTATAGCGCGCGGCGGCACAGATCGCCTTGGCGGACGCGTGGATTTTTTGCCGTTGCTCGTCCGAGAGGAAGGGGGCAGGGGCTTCTTCGATCAGCTTCTGGTTTCGGCGCTGCAGCGAGCAGTCGCGGGTGCCCAGCACCAGCACGTTGCCATGCTTGTCCGCCAGAACCTGCGCCTCGATATGGCGCGGCCGGTCGAGAAAGCGTTCGAGGAAACATTCGCCGCGACCGAAAGCGGCGGTCGCTTCTCTGACCGCGGACTCGTAGAGATCGGCGATCTCTTCCATTTTCCAGGCAACCTTCAAGCCGCGTCCGCCACCGCCATGGGCAGCCTTGATGGCAACAGGCAGGCCGTGTTCTTCGGCAAAGGCGATGACTTCGGCCGCGGTTTCTACCGGACCGTCGCTGCCAGCAACGAGCGGCGCGCCGACGCCGGTCGCAATACGGCGTGCCTCCACCTTGTCGCCCAGTGCTTCAATGACCTGCGGATCGGGACCGATCCAGGTCAGGCCGGCATCGAGCACGGCTTGCGCGAACTCGGCGCGTTCGGACAGAAAGCCGTAGCCGGGGTGAATAGCGTCCGCACCCGAACGCTTTGCGATGGCAATCAGCTTGGGAATATCGAGATAGGTTTCTGCAGGACGCACGCCCTCCAGCGCGTAGGCTTCGTCTGCCATGCGAACGAAGACCGCATCCTGATCCGGGTCGGCATAGACGGCGACTGATTGGAGCCCGTAATCCCGGCAGGCGCGGATAATCCGGACAGCGATTTCGCCGCGATTGGCAATCAGGACTTTCTTCATCGCTTTTCTCCTCGGATTTAAGTGTTCTTGGCCGTAATGTCGGCGAAAGGCCCGATCGGGCGAAACTGGATTTTGGCATTGACGGGGATCTGACCCGCAAGATCGAGATGGTACTCCGCCACCGCCCCGATCACAGGGTAACCGCCCGTCAGCGGATGGTCTGCAAGGAAGAGCACAGGCTGGCCGCTATGGGGGATCTGGATGGCGCCCGTTGCAGTTCCCTCGCTCGGCAGTTCTGCGCTGTCGCGCCGTTCCACCGGCACCTCGCCCGCAAGGCGGATGCCCACGCGGTTGGACTGAGGCGTGACCTGCCAAAGCTGGCTCGTCAGCGTCTCGACGCCCTGTTGGGTGAACCAGTCGGTGCGCGGTCCAAGGACAACGTCGAGTGTGACGACCTCACCCATAGCCGGTGGCTCGAAGGCGGGGACTTCATCGACGGCGACGCTCGAAAACTCGTTCGTTTCGGCCTTGAGCGGCAGGATCGTACCTGCCGTGACCGGTTCTGGACCGACGACGGCCAGCGTATCGGTGGCGAAGCTGCCGAGCACAGGCTCGACATCGAAGCTACCGCGCACGGCGAGATAACAGCGCATGCCTTTTGGCGGCTGGCCGAGCGTGACGGTGTCGCCCGCCTCAAGCGGGATGGGCGCGTAAGTCTTTGCGGTGAAACGCCCCTCTGCCGTTTCGATGGTGACGGGACAGGGCGCGCCGGTGAGACCGATAACGGTGCGGCTCGCAGCGCGGAAGGAAAAGCCGCCGAGCGTCAGTTCCAGGCAGGGCGTGTTGTGCGGATTCCCGACGATGCGGTTTGCCGCATTGAAAGCGCCGCGATCAAGCGCGCCGGACGCAGAAACGCCCTGTCCGGTCTGCCCGAAGCGACCGAGATCCTGAAAGAGAGCCGGCATAGGGGCCGCCAGCACTTCGAAATGCAGCCCTTCGCGTGACGGCTCTTTGCGCGGCTTTGCCTCCGAGACTGGCAGGCGGATCTTTCCTGAAGTCTTGTCCATGTCGAGGAAGCGAACGCGGTAGCCCGGCTGGAAGAGCGCGCCGGGCTCGCGATCGATGTCCCACATCTTCAAGGGTGTAGTCCCAATGATCTGCCAGCCGCCCGGGCTGTTTTGCGGATAGACGCCGCTAAAGGCGCCCGCCAGCGCCACAGAGCCGGCCGGGATGCGGGTGCGGGGGCTCTGTCGCCTGGGAACATGGAGCGCGGGATCGCCGCCCACCAGATAGCCAAACCCCGGTGCAAAGCCGCAAAACGCAACGGTAAATTCGCTCTCGGTATGACGACGGATCACCTCGTCAACGCTAAGCCCTGTCAGCGTCGCGACATCGGCAAGGTCTTCGCCATTATAATGGACCGGGATTTCGACCAGCTTGTCGGACGGCGGAATCTTCGCCGTCAGGTCGCGACGGGAAAGCTCTGCCGCAAGCGCCTGCCCATCGATCTTTTCTGGTCGAAAGCGGATCATCAGGGTGCGTGCGGCCGGTACGGTTTCCTCGATGCCCTCGACGGGATCGTTTTCGAGAGAAGCGAAAAGCGCGAGCGTTTCGTCCAGATCGGCAAGTTCGACTAGGATCGTCGAGAGACTGACGGGGAGAAAGCGCATCATGTCCTCACGCGTGATAGGCAGAATCGGGAATGTCGGTGATGAACATATGACCCGGTGCATGGGTGATGGCAAATGGCACGCCAGACGCCATGACCGCCGCCTGCGGAGTTACACCGCACGCCCAGAAGACCGGGACTTCGCCGGGCTCGATGCGCACGGCATCGCCGAAATCCGGCTTGGCGAGATCAGCGATGCCGAGTTCCTCCGGCATGCCGATATGAACCGGTGCGCCGTGAACCGCCGGAAACCGGCCGGAAATCGTGGCCGCATCGGCAACGCGCGATGCCGGGATCGGACGCATGGACACGACCATGTTGCCCTTCAAACGGCCTGCCGGGCGGCAGGGACGGTTGGTCAGATACATTGGGACATTGCTCTTGTCCGTCATGTGACGGATCTCGATGCCCGCTTCCACCATTGGCGTTTCAAAGGTGAAGCTGCAGCCGATCAGAAAGGCCACCATATCGTCCCGCTCAGCCCAGGCTGATGTCGCATCATGGGTTTCCTCAGCAAGCTTGCCATCACGCCAGATGCGGTAGAGCGGCAGATCGGTTCGTAGATCGGCACCCGGCGCAAGCAGCGTGGTGGGTGAGCCGGGATCGGAGACGTCAAGCACCGGGCAGGGCTTTGGGTTGCGCTGCGCATAGAGAAGGAAGTCGAACGCCCAGTCGCGCGGCAGCACGATCATATTGGCCTGGGTGAAGCCCGGCGCGATACCGGAGGTCGGCTGCACGAGACCGGCGCGGTAGCTGGCGCGTGCTTTTTGGGCAAGCTCGACGTTCTTGGCGGTGTGCGATGTAAGGATGGTCATTGGCCGCTCCTATCGTTCAAGAGGTGAAAGAGCGAACGGCAATACCGTCCGTTTCAAACCGGCGGCGAATTTCGCGCGCAATATCGACTGCGCCTGGACTATCGCCATGAACACAGATGGACTGCGCCTCGATCTTGATGACGCTGCCGTCAATGGCTTTCAGCGTTCCCTGGCGGGCCAGTTGCACCATGCGGTCGGCAATTTGTCCGGCATCATGCAGGACAGCGCCCTTTTCGCGACGGGACACGAGTTGCCCGTCCGGCGTATACGCCCGGTCAGCAAAAGCTTCTGCCACGATCGAAAGTCCCGCTTTGCGTGCCAGTTCAAGGATCGGCGCGTTGGCGAGCCCCATCAGCACCAGCGACGGATCGATGGCTTTTATGCCGTCAATGACAGCCTGACCTTGTTTTGCGTCATGGGCGATGCGGTTATAGAGCGCGCCATGTGGCTTGACGTAGCGCACCGTGGTTCCGGCTGCTGCGGCAATGCCCTTCAGTGCGCCGATCTGGTAGATGACGTCGGCGATCAGATCCTCCGGCGTCACATCCATATCCCGGCGTCCAAAACCGACGCGGTCCGGATAGGAAACGTGAGCGCCGATCGTAACGCCATTTGCGGCGGCTGCCTTCACCGTCTTGTAGATGCCTGTCGGGTCTCCGGCGTGAAAACCACAGGCAATGTTGGCGCTGGAGACGATGGAAAGCATGGCCTCGTCGTCGCCCATGCTACATGCACCGAAACTTTCGCCGAGATCGCTGTTGAGGTCTATATGCGCCATGGTGATGTTCTCCTAACCCGTTGATGCTCGTGGCCACGCTCAGGCGGCCACGATGTTTTTCGTTCGTCGGCCGTTAGAGGCCGAGCAGGCCGAAGATGGTCCCTGCGGACTTGTAGCCCATGTACCATGTCAATGCGCAGGTCAGAACGCCAAGCCCAAGCAGGATGCGGGAATAGCGATGACCGCCCATCAGATCTTCGCGCTTCCATGCGGCAAACAGGAAGATGCTGAGACCGATCGGCAGGATGAGACCATTCAAGCCGCCGACGAAGACCAGCATGGCCGCTGGCGGTGTGGTGATCAGCAGGTAGGAGACGAGCGACACCGCGATGAAGATCACAGTTGCGATGTTACGGGCGTGCTCGCTCATGTCCTGCTTGAAGACGGGCAGGAAAGACACCGACGTATAGGCGGCGCCGATGACACTGGTGATGGCGGCTGCCCAGAAGATGATACCGAAAAGACGGAAGCCGAGATCGCCTGCCGCAGAGCGGAACGCCTGTCCAGCTGGATTGGCGGCTTGGCTGGAGGTATCGATGATCACACCGCTGGCGACGACGCCGAGGATGGCGAGGAACAGCACGTAGCGCATGATGCCTGTAACGGCGATGCCGGTGAGTGCTGCGCGGTTGACGGCAGGCAGATTTTCGATGCCGACCATGCCGCGATCCAGCAGGCGATGGGCGCCGGAATAGGTGATGTAGCCGCCAACAGTGCCGCCGACGATGGTGGTGATCGTCGCGAAATTGATCGTGTCAGGCAGGAAGGTTTGGCGGAACGCATCGCCGACAGGCGGCGCGGAAACAAAGGCCACATAGAGCGTCAGCACGATCATCAGGATGCCCGCGAATATGATGAAGCGGTCGACCGCCAGACCAGCGCGCTTGGACAGGAAGATGGCGATGGCAAAGACCGCACTGATGGCGCCGCCGATCTTCGGATCAAGGCCGAACATGGCGTTCAGGCCAAGGCCGGTGCCGCCAATGTTGCCGATGTTGAAGAAAAGGCCGCCGATGATGACGAGGATTGCAAGAAGATAGCCGGAGCCGGGAATGGCTGCATTGGCAATGTCTGATGCGCGCATACGCGTCAGCGTTACGATGCGCCAGATGTTGAGCTGAACGACGAAGTCGATGAGGATGGAAGCGAGAATGCCGAAGGCGAAGGCGGCACCCAGCTGAGTGGTGAATGTCGCCGTTTGCGTTATGAAGCCTGGGCCGATGGCGGGTGTCGCCATCAGGAAGATAGCCGATAGCAGTGCAAGGCGTGTGGACTTTGGCTTGGACGCAGCCGCGTTCGTGCGGCCGGGCGTTTGCTCGGTCTGCTGCATGAGAGTTTTCCTGTTCTTATCGTCACCCGCCCCTCGCGGATGCTTATGAGGTCATCATGGATGGTTTGTTTGTGATGTCAATATTGTTCAACAATTTTTTTGTTTTGTTCATTCATGCTTATATTCTTGGCGTCGAAAACAGCCTTCGGAGGGGACTTTGCCGTCCCGGCAGAGGCGTGGTTAAAGCCGTTGAAACTATTGCTTGATTCCGCCAGTCTTTTGTTATCTGAAGACGCCGCAAGAAGAAGCGAGGAAGCCTGTGACAGACACACGTGAAAGCATGCCGCTGTCCGACTGGATCGCCAAGCGCATCCGCCTCATGCTAATTTCGGGCGAACTCAGACCCGGCCAGCGCATATCCGAAGCAGCCTTCAGCGAGCATCTGGAAGTGTCCCGCAACTCTCTGCGCGAGGCCTTCCGTATCATGACGAAGGAAGGGCTGCTTCGCCACGAAACCAATCGTGGCGTCTTCGTCCAGACCCCGACCATGGCGTCGATCATGGATATTTACCGGGTCCGGCGCATGCTCGAATGCGGAGCGTTGCGTAAAGCGTGGCGCCTGCATGAATCGGTCAAGGTCATGCGTCAGGCCGTCGAGGAAGCCAAGCAAAAGCGGGAGCAGGAGCTTTGGGTCGATGTCGGCAGCGCCAATATGGCCTTCCACTCGGCTGTCGTCGCACTTGCCGATAGCGAGCGTTTGAGCGAGCTTTACGAAAGGGTGTCGGCCGAGCTTCGTCTGGGCTTTGCCCTGATCGAGGACCCGCGTCTGCTCCATTCACCCTTCGTCGACATGAATGACGAGATTGTCTCTTTGTGTGAAGAGGACAGGTTTGCAGAGGCAAGCGAGAAGATGGAAGACTATCTGCTGATCTCCGAGAATGGTCTTCTGAAAGCGTTCGGAAAGCTCTCAGGCAAGGCGCGGTAAAGCACACGGCCTTCCTGGAGTTAGCTTCCGCTCTTCCGCTCATCTAAGCTTCCAATCCGTCAATAGAAACAAAAAGGGGACCGCGCAGGACGCGATCCCCTCTTTTGTCATAGTCGATCGTCGATCAGAACTGGCGACGGAAGCCTGCGGTGATGGCGTGGCTCTTGAAATCCGTGCTGGAGACGGTGCCGTCCGTAGCAGTGAAGTCAAAGTTGTCGGCGCCTGTGTAACGATAGCCGATATCGAAGGTGGTGTTGGCAAACAGCGCGTTGTCACGCAGGAAGGAAATGGTGTTCAGCTCGATGCCGACGCCTGCATCCAGATGGTATGCGAATGCGGTGTCGCTGTCGTTCATGATCACGCCGGCACCAGCCGTGCCCTGGCGACGAAGCTTGAGGTTCATCGCGCCGATACCGCCACCGAAGTATGGCGTGAAGGCCGTGCCCGTCGGAACGTCGATGTAACCGTTGACATAGCCCTGGAAGTTGCGAGCCGAGCCGAAGGAACCAGCAGCGTCCACGCCGTTTACCGTGTGGGTGTCGACATCCGAGCGGCCGTAACCGACTTCGAGCTCGAGGCGTGGGGAAACGAAGTCGTAGGAACCGAAGCTGTAACCGACGCGGAATCCGCTGTAGTATCCGACATCGTAATCGGTGTTGACGCCAGCGCCGATAGTCGAGAAATTCGTGTCGTCCAGGAATGTCAGGCTGTTCAGGCTACCGATGTAAAAGCCGCCTGGATCGGCAACAACTGCCGGTTCGGTCTGAACGGCAAGGTCAGCCGCATAGGCGGTGGTGGAAGCAAGCGCTGTCATGAGTGCAGCAAGCTTGAAGACGTTTCTCATTAGAAAACCTTTCTGAATCGGCCCCCGCCGGTGTCCAGAGACTGCTTGCAACATCCTCCAATGTCCACGCCGCAGCTTTGATTTAGCACTTGATCGCAAGCTGAAACCGTCATCCCGTTGCAACATGGCAACGAATGGACGAAGTGACGTAAGGGAAGGACATTGACCAACTGCGGGCGACATAATGTGGTTGTTTTTTCACTAGATGGCCCCTTCCGACAATTTCACGCTAACAATCAGGACACCCTTGGGAGACGCAGATGGAAGAGATCAGAACTGAGCGCCTGGTGCTTAGAAACTTCAGGGCGCCAGACGCGCAGGACCTTTTTTCCTATCTGCGCGATCCGCGACCGAGTTGCTTTTTCTCACAGCGACTTCAAAATCTGGACGAAGCCGAGGCAGAGGCGATCAAGCGTGGCGGCTCCGATGAGTATATTGCCGTTTACTCAAGCGAGCACCGCAGAATGATTGGCGATCTTTTCGCCATAGCCGATGAGGAGGGCGATACGCTGTCCGTCGGTTGGAATTTCAACAGTGACTATGCAGGCCGTGGCTATGCTTATGAGGCGGCGCGCGCCATGTTCCGCTGGCTCTTCGATGAAAGGCAGATACGCCGCCTCTACGCCTATGTCGAGGACAACAACCTGGCTTCTCAGCGGCTGTGCGAAAAGCTTGGAATGCGTCGCGAAGGGCTTTTTCTCGAGTTCATCTCTTTCACCGAGGATGAGGCCGGGCACCCGCTTTACGAGAACACGATGCAATATGCACTTTTGCGCCGGGAGTGGCAGCACCAGATGCGAGGCTCCGTTGACAAAGAAGCTTGAATAGGACCAAAGTCGCGCCGATCATTGTGTTTTCGGGGAGAGACCGATGTCCTTTCGCGTCGTTTCGCACGCTTTTGCCCTTGTTCTTGCAGCATTTTCCGTCTCGCCGCTTCTGGCTGAGGATGCGCCGCGCAAGGTGGTAACAACCGCAAATGGCGACTATTTCGGTTTCGATCTGCGCACGGAACAGGATGTGTCTCTCGATCAGTGCAAGACCATCTGCATCGATGACAAGGGCTGCAAGGCCTTCACCTACAATCCCAAGGTGAAGTGGTGCTTCCTCAAATCGGACTATAATCAGCTCAATGCGTTTCCCGGCGCCGTTGCCGGGAAGATTGTGGAGGCGGCAAACGAGCCTGATCTCGGCGCGCCACAGCGTCTCTCCTTCGTCGAGGACAGCCTCTACCAGCAGGCCCGCAAGCTCAAGGCGGATTTGCCTGAGGCGGATGATACCCAAGGCCTTGAAGCGTTGCTATCGCAAGCACGCCAACAGGCGGTGCTCGATATCCCCCAGGCGGTGGAAATCTACAAGACGGCGCTATCGCTCAATCCTGAGAACGGCGCCTTGTGGGCGGAACTCTCTTCCGTCGAGGCGAAGGTCGAGAACAACTACCAGATCCTCGGCGAGGCACCGGCCGCAGCGCTCAACGCCTACCAGTTCAGCCGGGCACAGAGCGCCCGCCTGGCTGCGCTGAACCGGTTGGCTCAAGCCTTCGAGAAGGGCCAGAATTATCGCGCGGCGCTGAACGCCTACAAGGCCAGCCTTGCCCTTTCGGATGTCGCCAAGACGCGGGCGGCCTATAACGACCTTCGCACCCGCCAGGGCTTCCGCGTCATCAACAATACGGTCGACACCGACAGCGTGACGCCGCGCGCCTGCATCCAGTTTTCCGAACCGCTGGTGAAGAATGCCGACTACTCGTCCTTCGTGACGCTGGACGGCGCTGCTCCGAAAGCGCTCGAAGCCAAGGGTAGCGAAATCTGCGTCGAAGGTCTGACGCATGGGCAGAGATACAAGATCGCCCTTCGCGCCGGGCTGCCATCTTCCGTGGAAGAGCCGCTGGAAAAGCAGGTCGATCTCGATATCTATGTGCGCGACCGTTCCGGATCAGTTCGCTTTACCGGCGACAACTTCGTGCTTCCCGGAACCGCGCGCCGCGGCATTCCGCTCGTGTCGGTCAATATCGATCATGCCGATCTGAAGCTCTACCGCGTGGGGGATCGCAATATCACCGCGCTCTTGGCCAATTCTCAGTTCCTGACCCAGATGGACGGTTATGGTGGGGAGAAGATCGAGAACGAGCTGGGCGAACTCGTCTGGCAGGGCGGCATCGACATTCAGACGGAACTGAACAAGGACGTCGTCACCAGCTTCCCGGTGGACGAAGCACTGCCGGACCGCAAGCCTGGCATCTATGTCATGACCGCCGTGCCGCCAGGCACCGCAGCGGAGAATTGGGACGCGCGCGCCACCCAATGGTTCCTCGTTTCCGATACCGGCATCACCACCTATGCCGGCACCGACGGGCTGAATGTCTTCGTCCGGGCGCTCAGCAATGCCGAACCGCTGAAGGGCGTTTCGCTCCAGCTTCTCGCCAAGAACAACGAGGTGCTGGGTTCCGCCACCACCGATGCGGAGGGACGCGCGACGTTTTCCGCCGGTCTGATGCGCGGCTCCGCCGGCCAGGCACCTGCCATCATCACGGCGCGCAATGGCGAGAAGGACTACGTCTTCCTCGATATGACACGGGCGGGCTTCGATCTTTCCGATCGCGGTGTGACCGGTCGCGCCGCACCCGGCGCCATCGACGTGTTCAGCTGGACTGAACGCGGCATTTACCGCGCGGGTGAGACGGTGCATGCCGCAGCACTTTCGCGCGACATCGAAGGCAATGCGATCGAGAACCTGCCGCTGACCTTCATCTTCTCGAGGCCTGACGGCGTCGAGGATCGCCGCTTCGTCAGCGACGGCAAGGCGCTGGGGGGCCACGCGGTCGATCTGCCGCTGCAGGAAACCGCCATGCGCGGCACCTGGACGATGCGCATCTATACCGATCCGAAGGCAAGCGCGATCAGCGAACAATCCTTCCTGGTGGATGATTTCGTGCCGGATCGCACCGAGTTCGACCTCACCAGCGCGGCAAAAGAGATCGATCCGGCGGGCGAGACGACAATCGATGTCGATGGTCGCTATCTCTATGGCGCGCCGGCGGCGGGGCTTGAGCTTGAGGGCGAAATCGCCCTGAAGCCGTCGCGTACCAACCCGGCCTTCGAAGGATATCTCTTCGGCCTAGCGGATGAGGAGACCGAAGAAGAAAGCCGCACCACGCTCGATAATCTTCCGGTTCTGGATGAAAACGGCAAGGCAAGCTTCCCGGTGGAGCTTGGCGATCTTCCCTCCACCACGCAGTTTCTTTCGGCCAGCATCACCGTGCGCATGCGCGAGGCAGGTGGCCGTGCGGTGGAGCGCTCGCTGACATTGCCGGTCAAGTCCGACAGCAACATGATTGGCATCAAGCCGCAATTCTCCGGCGATCTGGCGGAAAACTCCATCGGGCGTTTCCATGTGATTGGGCTCGCGCCAGACGGCAACAGACAGGCGATGAACGGGCTTACCTGGAAGCTCATCAAGGTGGAGCGCAATTATCAGTGGTACAGGCAGGGTAATTCCTGGCGCTATGAGCCGGTGGTCCATACCAAGCAGGTGGAGACCGGCACGCTTTCGGTCACACCGGATGGAGCAGACATCTCCGTACCCGTGAACTGGGGTCGCTACCGGCTGGAGGTGGAAGCGCCGCAGAATGACGGCGCTGTCTCCAGCGTGGAATTCGATGCCGGCTGGTTCGTCAGCGCAAGCTCGACCGAAACGCCGGATGCGCTCGAAATTGCACTCGACAAACAGAGCTACGAGGTGGGCGAGACGGCCAAGCTTCAGGTCACATCCCGTTATGCCGGCCAGTTGATGGTTGTCTCCGGTTCCGAAAAGCTGATCTCGGTGCAGAATGTCGAGATCGGCGACAAGGGCGGCGAAGTCGAAATCCCGGTGACGGAAGATTGGGGCGCTGGCTCCTATGTAACCGCAACCCTGTTCCGTCCCGGCGACGCGCAGGAAAGCCGTATGCCGATGCGCGCCATCGGCGTGAAGTGGCTGGCGGTCGATCCGGGCGAGCGCAAGCTTGGCATCGCGCTCGATCTTCCCAAGCAGACATTGCCGAGGCAGGCGCTGCAGATTCCGGTGCATGTCTCCGGTGCGGGTGCGGGCGACAAGGCCTATGTGACGATTGCGGCGGTCGATGTCGGTATTCTGAACCTTACCCGTTACGAGCCGCCGAAGCCGGACGAGTGGTATTTCGGCCAGCGCAGGCTCGGCCTCGAAATTCGCGATCTCTATGGCCGCCTCATCGATGGTTCGCTCGGCGACACGGGGCGTCTGAGAACCGGTGGCGATGGCGGACAGGTTGCGCTTCAGGGCAGCCCGCCGAAGGAGAAACTCGTCGCGTTTTTTGCAGGCCTCGTAGAGCTGGATGCACAAGGCAAGGCAACGATCAGCTTCGATATCCCGCAGTTCAATGGCACGGCACGGGTTATGGCCGTTGCCTGGACAAAGACCGGCGTTGGCCACGCGGTCTCGGATGTCGTCATTCGCGATCCGGTGGTGGTGACGGCGAGCGCGCCGAAGTTCCTGAGCCCAAGCGACGTGTCGCAACTGCGCCTCGATATCGCCAATACCGATGGTGAGGCTGGCGATTACAAGATCGATGTCACCAGCAACATGGCCGTGACCGTGGATCAGGGCGAGTTTTCTCAAACGACGAGGCTGGAAAAGGGCGGCAAGACGTCCCTGACCGTGCCTTTGACGGGCGAGTTTCCCGGCGAAGGGCAAATTGCGATCAAGGTCAGCAACGCCAGCGGCGTCTCGCTGGAGCAGGCGCTGACCATTCCGGTGCGGCCATCGGTGCTTCCGGTCACGACACGCCGCAACATCAAGATCGCGCCCAACAGCAGTCTGACGGTGGACGGCAACCTATTGGCCGACAGCATGCTGGTCGGCTCATCGGTCTCGGTCAACGTTACCCGCTCTCCGGCGTTCGACGTCCCCGCTTTGATGATGATGCTGGACAAATACCCCTATGGCTGCGCCGAACAGACGACGAGCCGGGCTCTACCTCTGCTTTACGCATCCGAACTGATGAAGGACAGCGGCGGCAAGGACGATCCGGAATTGCGCAAGCGGGTGCAGGACGCGATCTACCGGGTGCTCTCCTTCCAGTCGAGCGCCGGTGGTTTCGGTCTATGGTCTCCCGGCGAAGGGGATTTATGGCTTGATGCCTACATCTCCGATTTCCTGACGCGGGCACGTGAGCAGTCCTATGATGTGCCGGAAGCAGCGATGGTGCAGGCACTCACCAATCTGCAAAACGGTCTTGCCTATGACAGCAACGTCAAGGACCGCGGCAACGAGATCGCCTATTCGCTCTATGTGCTGGCGCGCAATCGCAAGGCTGCGATCAACGATCTGCGCTACTATTCCGATACGGCCTTGAACGAGTTCCCGACACCGCTCGCCAAGGCACAGGTCGCGGCAGCCCTCTCGCTTTATGGCGATGCTGCGCGCGCCAAGTCCGCGTTCGGGGCATCCTTGAGCATGGCATCCTCGAGCGCGAACGTAACGCTGGCGCGTGCCGATTACGGTTCGGCTCTTCGTGACGGCGCTGCGTCCCTGGCGCTGGCGGCCGAAAGCCGTCCGGTCCCCGCGGTTGTGTCCCAGCTTGCGGGTGTCGTGTCCAAGGACTTCGAGTCCAAGAGCTACACCAGCACGCAGGAGCAGGCCTGGATGGTTCTCGCCGCGCGCGCCTTGAAAGGCGAGGACAAGGATATTCGCCTGGATGTGAACGGCAGCCTGCAGCAGGGCGGCTTCAGCCAGCGCATGAGCGGTGATGAGTTGCTTCAAGCGTCGCTGAATGTCACCAACGCTTCGGCAGATCCGGTCACGGCGGTCGTCACCACCGTTGCGCCTCCGTCCAAGCCGCTTCCGGCAGGCGGCGAGGGCTTCACCATCGACAAGACCTATTACTCGATGGATGGCGAAGAGGTGAATGTCAGCGAGGCAGAGCAGAACCAGCGTTACGTCGTAGTGCTGAAGGTCATTCCGCAAAACGACTGGCAGGCGCGCATTCTGGTGACCGATCTTCTGCCGGCCGGTTTCGAGATCGACAATCCGAGCCTCGTCAACAGCGCGACGCTCACAAACTTCGATTGGCTGCCGGAAACCGAAGCGGCGCATACGGAATTCCGTTACGACCGCTTCGTGGCCGCATTCGACAGAACGGCGGGCGACACCTCTGAAATCACGCTCGCCTATGTGGTTCGGGCCGTGACACCCGGCACTTACGACAACCCGGCGGCGAGCGTGGAGGACATGTACCGTCCGCAGTTCTCCGCTCGCACGGCAACCAGCAAGATGGAGGTTCGCGCAGCGCAGTAATGAGGGGTTGGCGCAGCTTCTTCTTCGGCTTTGCTCTGGCGGCATCGGTAACCGGTGCCGCCATCTACGGGCTTGACCGTCTGGATCGCGCCTATCCGCCGCCGCTAGACAATGCGCGTATCGTCTCTCAGGAACTGGTGGATGCCGATGGCAATCTTCTGCGCGCCTTCGCCACGCCCGATGGACGCTGGCGCTTGCAGACGACCGCGGCCGAGGTCGATCCACAATTCATCAAGATGCTGATCGCCTATGAAGATCAGCGATTTTACGACCATCATGGCGTGGACATTCAGGCGCTCGGTCGTTCCGCCTGGCAGTTGCTGACCAATGGTCGCATCGTTTCCGGTGCCTCGACCTTGTCGATGCAGGTTGCGCGCCTGATCGAGCCTCGGGCAGACCGCTCCTTCAGCGCCAAGTTTCGCCAGATGCTGCGCGCGGTGCAGATCGAACGCCGGCTGAGCAAGGACCAGATCCTCGAACTCTATCTCAACATCGCCCCCTATGGCGGCAATATCGAGGGCGTGCGTGCAGCAAGCCTCGCATGGTTCGGCAAGGAGCCACGGCGGCTGGATACGGCGGAAGCCGCGCTTCTTGTCTCCCTGCCGCAACTCCCCGAAAAGCGCCGACCAGATCGTTTTCCCGACGCCGCGAAAGAGGCCCGCGAGCGCGTGTTGCAGAGACTGGCCGTGGCACGCATCGTCGGAGAGAGCGAGGCGGAGCGCGCATCTGCCGCCGCTGTTCCCCGGGATCGATTGGCGCTCCCGGCTTTCGCACCCCATCTGGCGCAAGCCGCGCGGACAAAATTTCCGCGCCAGCATGTCATCGGCTCGACCTTGCGGCGTGGCATCCAGAGCGAACTCGAAGCCTTGGCGCGGCATGCCGCAGACAAGATCGGCGACAAGGTTTCGGTCGCCATCGTCATGGCGGACAGCACGACAGGCGACATTCTCGCCGATGTCGGCTCGGCCGATTTCCTTGATAGCTCCCGGAGGGGCTGGGTGGAGATGAGCCGCGCGATCCGCTCGCCCGGCTCGACGCTAAAGCCCTTCATCTATGGACTGGCCTTCGAGAATGGCCTGGTGTCGCAGGAAACCATCATTGAGGACCGACCGGCAGATTTCTCCGGCTATCGACCGCGCAACTTCGATATGCAGTATCAGGGCGATGTCAGTATCCGGCAAGCTTTGCAACTGTCTCTCAACGTGCCTGCGGTGAAGCTTTTGGATGCCGTCAGTCCTGCCGCTTTGATGGTGCGTTTCAGACGCGCCTCGGTCAATCTCGCACTGCCGAAGTCTGAGCCACCGGGTCTTGCCATCGCGCTTGGTGGTGCTGGCGTGTCCCTGGTCGACCTCGTGCAACTCTATGCCAGCCTCGCCAATCAGGGGCAGCCGGTGAAGCTCGGTGATGGCGTGAGAAACACGCCGGAGATTCTCGACGTCGAACCGATCTTTTCGCGCAGCGCCATCTGGAACATCACGGATACGCTTTCCGGCGTTCTGCCACCGCTTGGCATGAAGCAGCGTGGCATCGCCTATAAGACCGGCACCAGCTATGGCTACCGCGATGCGTGGTCGGTGGGTTTCGACGGCCGCTATGTCATCGGTATCTGGGTCGGCCGGGCCGATAATGGTTCGGTCCCGGGAATTGCGGGCTACGCCACTGCCGCTCCCATTCTCTTCGATGCCTTTGCCAAATCCGGCGTGGCGATCACGCCCTTCGCAGCCACACCAAGCGGCGTGATGCGCTTGAGCTACAGCGATCTGCCAGCCAACCAGCGACGCTTCACCACGACCGCGAGCGGACTTCTCTCAGCGTCGCGACGCGAATCTTCGCCCGTGATCGTGTACCCGCCGGAAGGCGCGCGCGTCGAACTTTCAGACAGCGCTGGCGCTCTCTCGCCGCTGGTTCTCAAACTTCAGGGCGGTCGGGCGCCATTCCGCTGGCTCGCCAACGGCAAGCCGCTGCCGGACCTGACGCGCCGCCGCAGCAATGAGTGGACGCCGGAGGGGCAAGGCTTCTTCACGCTTACCGTCATCGACGCCGATGGCCGGGCGTCGAGCGTACGCATCTTCGTGCAATGAAGTATCCTCGCTCGTGTGAACGATGGCGCTGGCTATTTCAGAGCGAAGGCGTTCTTGCCGGAAGAATCCGGTTCTTGACGCTATAGGCAAGCGCAAGCGCCGTCGGGAAGGGCCTGCGCAGGAAAGCGACCTTGCGAACATAATTGTCCACCCGCCACGTGGCCCAGGTGCCAGCCTTGAAGTAGGCTACATCGCCGGCGTAAAGATGATGCACGGAACCATCGGCTGCCGTCACATGCACGTCGCCCTCGATGATGTGAACGGTCTCATCCCACATGAAGAACCAACGGAATGTGCCCGCCGTGCAGTCCCATAACGCGGTATAGGCAGCTCGATCGCCGCTGCGGGAATGATCCGCCATGCGCGCCTGCGGATCACCGCCAATAATCCACTCCGGATTGATCGGTGCGGGCTTCATCTCCATCCGATCTGAAGCAGCCGAAACCACCGGCCGGGTCCGTCTCCGCCCCATAGCAATCGGCATGAGCGGCACAGTCCGCGACGCCATCGCAATAGCGGTCGCAATCATCATCTTAACAACCATCTTCGGTCCCCACCTTGATCGCTAACATCGTAGCAATGACGGGTGAGCAAAAGCTTCACAAATTATGTTGAATTGGAACTATCTCCATCCCTTAAGTGACGGAAAAAGGCGAGATGCTTCAATCTGGTGCTTATATTTGCTACGTCCACGCAAGACTTCGTCTACAATATGAATATATACTGATATAAGCTCATGCCTTGTATTGAATAATTCAACCAATGCTTTTACAGCATCATCTGAAAAGCGTTAAGCCGCAGCCGAAAGCCGCTCACCCGCGATTCGGTAGGAAATCGCTTCTGCCAGATGCAGGCGCCCTACAACGGGCTTATCGTCGAGATCGGCAAGTGTTCGCGCGACCTTCAGGATGCGGTGATAGCCTCTGGCGGAGAATTTCAGCTTCTCTGCGGCGTCGCGCAAAAGCTGGAGGCCGGCTGCGTCTGGTTCGGCGCATTTTTCGATGAGTGCCGTGGTGCAGCGCGCATTGGTGCGAATGCCTTGGAAGCCGGCGGCTGCGAAGCGTTCTTCCTGCATCTGGCGGGCACGCGCAACGCGGCGGGCAACATCGGCGCTGGCTTTGGCTGCCATCGGGCGGATAAGGTCTGCGGCCGAGACGGCGGGGACTTCGATCCGGATATCGATGCGATCCATCAGCGGGCCGGAAATACGCGCCTGGTAATCGGAAACGCATCTTGGACCGCGTGCACAGGTGAAGCCCGGTTCACCGGCCATGCCGCATTTGCAGGGGTTCATGGCGGCCACCAGCTGGATTTCGGCGGGATAGCTGACGCGATGATTGGCGCGCGCGATGATGCATTCGCCGGTCTCGAGCGGCTGGCGCAGAGCATCCAGCACCTGCGGGGAGAATTCGGGGAACTCGTCGAGAAACAACACGCCATGGTGAGCAAGTGAGGCTTCACCCGGCTTGGCTCGCAAGCCGCCGCCGACAAGCGCTGCCATGGTGGCGGAGTGGTGCGGGGTTCTGAACGGGCGCCGATTGGAGAGCTTGCCACCGGAAAGTTGTCCTGCGATCGAATGTATCATCGACACTTCGAGCAGTTCCGAAGCCGACAGTGGCGGCAGGATGGAGGGGAGGCGGGAGGCCAGCATGGACTTGCCGGA
Organism: Agrobacterium sp. CNPSo 3708; assembly: GCF_028674915.1. Taxonomy (NCBI): domain Bacteria; kingdom Pseudomonadati; phylum Pseudomonadota; class Alphaproteobacteria; order Hyphomicrobiales; family Rhizobiaceae; genus Agrobacterium; species Agrobacterium sp. CNPSo 3708. The sequence continues at coordinate 56,173 of NZ_JAQZSF010000010.1, read as the reverse complement.
GCCGGGCGGGCCGACCATCAAGAGATTATGCCCACCAGCCGCTGCGACTTCCAGCGCGCGCTTGGCGCTTTCCTGACCCTTGATGTCGGCGAGATCGGGAAGATTATCAGGATTGGCGCGAATGGCCGGAACCGGTCTCGACAGAAGTTGCGTGCCGCGAAAATGGTTGGCGATAGCAATCAAGCTGCGCGGGGCGAGGATATCGATCTCAGCACCTGCCCACGCCGCCTCCGGACCGCTATCGGCTGGGCAGATCAGACCTTTGTCTTGAGCGTTGGCGGCAATGGCTGCCGGGAGAGCACCGGCAACAGCGCCGATCGTGCCATCGAGATTGAGTTCGCCCAACACGACAAAGCGTGTCAGCGCTTCGGCGGGAATGGCGCCGAGGGCTGCCATCAGGCCGAGCGCTATGGGGAGATCGAAGTGCGAGCCTTCTTTCGGCAGATCAGCGGGAGCGAGATTGACCGTGACCTTCTTGGCAGGCATGGCGAGACCTGATGCGTGGAGGGCTGCCTGTACCCGTTCACGGCTTTCGGCCACTGCCTTATCGGGCAAGCCGACGATCTGCATGCCGACCTTGCCAGGTGCCACCATGACCTGAACTTCGACAGGCACACCCTCGATGCCCTGAAACGCAATAGTATTGACGCGCGCTACCATGAAATGGCCCCCACAGCCGTAATCGCCGTCCGCACGGCTCTACCAGATCGCGTCCACAACTTGGCACAGGGATGAGAATAAAACAAGAACATGAGGGTGAGATTCAGTGGGCCAGAATGACAGCGGCGTTCGAAGTGGCGAATGCGGCAGTCTGTCCGACAACCAGTTGGCGCACGCGGCGCTCGGCGCACCGGCATCAATCCGTCATCGAAAAGACGCGAGACCTGTCCGTAAGCAGTTATGTTTGCGCTTGACAGAAAAGACAAACCTCCTAATAGCTTTCGCACGAAAAGGAGCGCACTGTTCATGCGGCATGTCCAGCACATGATTGTCATGCAAAGCCCGGCGGGTTCAGCCGGCGATCCTGCGCGCCTTTCTTATTCCATCCGAATTACGGCCAAAACGACGATTAAAACCGTCTGACGTCTCTGGCCCGCCGCTCTCTCCCCGGTTTGGCCGGGGAAAGGAAGCCGCAGTTTCGCGGCTCCCCCTCACCAAAAAGAGGAGAGGCAGAAAGAGAGCTTGATCATGGGTTTCAAAGTTGCAATCGCAGGCGCCACCGGCAATGTCGGGCGCGAAATGCTGAACATCCTGGCGGAACGTGGTTTCCCGGCGGATGAAGTTGTTCCTCTGGCTTCCGCACGCAGCCAGGGCACGGAAGTGTCCTATGGCGACCGCACGCTGAAGGTTTCCAATCTCGAGAATTACGATTTCTCCGATACCGATATCTGCCTGATGTCGGCCGGTGGCGATGTATCGAAGAAGTGGTCTCCGAAGATCGGTGCGCAGGGTTGCGTCGTTATCGATAACTCGTCTGCCTGGCGCTACGATCAGGACGTTCCGCTGATCGTTCCGGAAGTGAACGCCGATGCGGTAGAAGGCTTCAGAAAGAAGAACATCATTGCCAACCCGAATTGCTCCACGGCGCAGCTTGTCGTCGCTCTGAAGCCGCTTCACGATGCCGCCAAGATCAAGCGCGTTGTCGTCTCCACCTACCAGTCCGTCTCCGGTGCAGGCAAGGAAGGCATGGACGAGTTGTTCCAGCAGACCCGCGCCGTCTTCGTGGCCGATCCGGTCGAAACCAAGAAGTTCACCAAGCGCATCGCCTTCAACGTCATTCCGCATATCGATGTCTTCATGGAAGACGGTTATACCAAGGAAGAGTGGAAGGTTCTGGCAGAAACCAAGAAGATGCTGGACCCGAAGATCAAGGTCACTTGCACCGCTGTGCGCGTTCCCGTCTTCATCGGCCACTCGGAATCGGTCAATATCGAGTTCGAAAACGAAATCACCGCCGATCAGGCGCGTGATATCCTGCGCGAAGCACCCGGCTGCCTCGTCATCGACAAGCACGAAAATGGCGGCTACATCACGCCAGTCGAGTGCGCTGGTGAAGATGCGACCTATATTTCGCGCATCCGCGAGGACGCAACCGTTGAAAACGGCCTCAACATCTGGGTCGTTTCCGACAACCTGCGCAAGGGTGCGGCACTGAACGCCGTTCAGATCGCCGAACTTCTGATCAACCGTGGTCTGATCAAGCCACGCAAATCCGCTGCGTGATACGGTTTTTTAACAACTATTAACTATAACCCGTCCGTTACTTTCGAGAATGGGCGGGTTTCCAATCTTCGTGCCTATCACAGCCAGTTCATTTGCTGGTTATGAAGACGAACGGCAATTTGTGCCTTTCAATTCTCGCTAGTGGAATGAATTTGACGTTTGATACCCATCTGCGGTGATCTTGAGGATCAAATGTCACAGTCGGACCATTAGAAAGGCGAACATGGCGAGGGGCTGTCCCTCACTCTATCAAAGGCAGATACGGATGCGGGCAATAAAGGCTTTTTCCCTTGGTGCGACGGCAGTTGCGATACTGGCGGCGACGCCGCTTCAGGCGGCGCAATGCGGCAATACCTCGGCTGGTTTCGGCAACTGGGTGCAATCCTTCAAGCAGGAAGCGGCGGGCCGCGGCGTCAGCCCGGCAGTGCTTGATCGCGCTTTCTCCAACGTCAACTACAACCAGGCGACGATCCGCGCGGACCGCGGTCAGCACAGCTTCAAGCTTTCCTTCGATCAGTTCATGCAAAAGCGCGGTGGCCAGGCCATCATTTCACGCGGCAAGGCGATGAAGAAGAACAATGCGGCGCTGTTTGCCAATATCGAGCGCGCCTACGGCGTTCCGGCCGGCCCGCTTCTGGCGATTTGGGGCATGGAAACCGGTTTCGGCGGGTTCATGGGCAACCAGCACACACTGTCTGCCGTCGCGACGCTCTCTTATGATTGTCGCCGTTCCGACTATTTCACCGAGCAGCTTTACGCAGCCTTGAAGCTGGTGGGCAATGGTTCGCTCAACATCAACGCCAAGGGCGCAGCCCATGGCGAAATCGGCCAGACCCAGTTCCTGCCGCTTAACGTCGTGCGCTATGGCGTCGACTTCGATCGCGATGGTCGCATCGATCTCGTCGGATCGCGCGCCGATGCGCTGGCTTCGACCGCAAACTTCCTTGCTGGACATGGCTGGCAGCGTGGCGCCGGTTATCAGCCGGGCCAGCCAAGCTTTGCCGCGATCCAGGGCTGGAACGCAGCGACTGTCTATCAGCAGGCGATTGCCTACATCGGCAAGGCGATCGACGGGCAATAGTCGCGGTCAAAGCCGTTTGTAGAGCGGCTGGCGTGACATGATCCTCTACTTAAAGCGCCGTGTGTCCTATTGGACGCACGGCGCTTTACCTTTTGAGTTGAAGCACGGTGTTGTAGCCGGGGATCACGCTTCCGGACGACGGAAATCGCCGGTCTTGCTGTCCATCACCCACAATTCGCCAGTCGAGATATCGAACCAGGCGCCGTGCAGTTTCACTTTGCCTGCGGTCTCCTGCGCCTTGACGAAGGGGAAGCCACGGAGATTGTGGATGGAATTGCGGATGGAGACGCGCTCAAGCGCCGTCTGCCGTTCGCCTGAGGTCATCACATCATTGCTCTGGATTTGCTCGGCGGCGGATTTGACGAGGTTCATCCATTTGCCGATGAAATCGCCAGGCGAGAGCGACTCGAAATTCGGGTCAAGCGCCGCCTGGATGCCGCCACAGCGGCCGTGGCCCATGACCACGATGTCCTTCACCTTCAGAACCTGGACAGCATATTCGATGGCAGCCGAGGTTGCGTGATACTGGCCGTCCGGCTCGAAAGGCGGCACCATGTTCGCTACATTGCGCATGACGAACAACTCACCCGGGCCGCAATCGAAGATCGTTTCGGGTGCCGAGCGGGAGTCGCAACAGGCAATGAACAAGGTCTGCGGTTTCTGGCCGCTATCGGCAAGAGTGCGGTATCGGTCGCGTTCACCGGCATAACGGCCGCTCATGAAGTTCTTGTAGCCGTTCAGAAGATAATCTGGAAAATCCTTCATTCGATCTCGCAGTGCCGTTGGTCGCTACCGGGAACGCCTCGTCATGAAGCGCATGAAACTTGACCGCTATTTGCCCTTGCTTCGGGAAGGATGCAAGAGATGGCGCATCTGAACCATCGCCATGGGTGTGGAAAGGCTTGACGCATCTGTTTCGAGCGTCAGCTCGTTGGCGCCGCGCTTCATGGTGCGGGCCAGAATTTCAAAAACGCTGGCGGTTGCCAGTTGCAGTGCCTTTTCGTCATCCACGCCTTGAAGAACGCGGGCGAGAAAGACTGCCGCAAGCAGGTCGCCAAGTCCGTTCGGCACGTTTTCGATGGCGCGGTGTTCGGCAAGCAGCGCATGGCGTCCGCTGAGGAACAGATTGCCAATACCGTTTGCCATCATCGGAACAGCGGAGGTAACGAGCATCTTCGGCGGACCGAGCGCAAGGGCCGCATCCATGATCTCGCCATTGGTGTCGAGCTCAGCACCGCTCATCCAGGCCAGTTCATAGCGATTGGGCGTGGAAACGGTTGCAAGCGGCACGAGTTCGTCGCGTATTGCTTCAGCGGTTTCGATCGGGACATAAAGCCCGCCCTTGTCTCCCATGACGGGGTCGCAGACATAGATCAGATCGGGGTTGTTTTCTCTCAACGTGCGGATCAAACGCGCGACCGAACGCACCTGGTCGGCGCTGCCGAAATAGCCGGTGAGAACCGCTTTGACTTCTCCACGCCATTTCGATGCTGCCAGATCTCCCATGGCCGCATCGAAGGCCTCGCCATCGAAACGAAGACGGGTGGAGGGGCCTTGGCCGGGATGCCATGGCATCACGATCGTGGGCACAGCCCAGACAGGAAAGCCGAGCGTCTCCAGGCCAAAGACGGCAGCCCGATTGCCCACCGAGCCGCGCATGACATGGCTGGAAATGACGATGACGGAGCCGCTGATATTGTCTTGCACGAATGTCATTCCTTCATTGAAGGATCGGAGAGGCACACACTCTCTCACCCTAAGCAGAGGTATCGAAGTTTTTTAGGTTTTAGAGGGAGCGACATAGGGGCGCAAGGTCAGGACGTTTGGGATGGTTTCGAAGGAACGGATGACCTCAGGCTTTGCTGGTTTAGAGCTCACGCGGTCCCGCTTGCTAACCTGCGTAGCAGGAAAAAGCCCCGAACGATTGATCCGGGGCTTGTGGAAGAGACTATTGGTTGGCGGTGACGGTGACGCCCAGAACGCTCGGAACTGTGTTCGGCGCTCCCATTGCCGCGCCCATGATCATCGGGAAGGGAACGGGCTTTGCCGGCGCTGCCGAGATCGTGAAGTTCTTCGGGTCGTCGACATAGGTGTTCACAGCCGCAGATACGGCGTTCTGCAGTTCCGGAATGTTGAGCTGCGCGATCATCATAGGCGCCATGCCCTTGATCATCTGGGAAAGCTGCTCGCTCGTCGTGCCCTGCTCCTTGGCGGCGTAATCGATACCGCGCTTGGTAATGCCGGCATCATCAAAGCTGATCTTGGCATTGTTGAAGGTCAGCTGCTGCATGAGACCAAGCATGGCAAGGCCAAAGGCCTGATCTGCCTGTTCCTTGTTGGGGTTGGCTTCCTGCGCCTTGACGGCATCCTGCATCGACTTGATGAAAGCCATCGTATAGCCGGAGATGCTGAAGCTCATATCCAGGCGACCGACATTCTCGACGTCGATCGAGTATTCGTCGACATTGATCGTGCCGGGTGCAACTTCCCACGAACCGTTGACGGTGAGGTCGCCGCTCAAAGATTTCAGCTGAAGCGCGTCGATCGCCTCTTTCGACTTCGGATCGGTAACGCCGCTCAGATCGCCCTTGAAGCCCTCTGCGGTGAGATCGAAGCTAAGCGTGCCGCCATCTTCGCTCTTGGTCATCGTGGCATTGCTCTCGGCGATGGAGAACGCTTCCTTGCCATCGATCTTGACCGAGGCCGGACCGGTATGGGCTTCATCGTAAAACAGCATGGCATCGACTGTGTTTGCCGTTGCATCAGCTGGAACCACAACGCCAGTCATGTAAAGGTCGTCGATGGTGATCGCTACCTTTTCCTTGGCGTAGTTGACGTTCTCGAAGCTCATCTTCTCAATGGTGTAGCCGCCATTGTCCTCTTCAACGCCTTCGAGCGTGACGTTGCCAATCGGAAACTGCTGTGCCGGGTCAATGCCGCTGCCTATGACGACGCCGGACAGCGTGACATTGTCGCCGTTGGTGGCGACGGACTTGGCTGTGATTTCTGCGCCTTGCACGTGGTAGGCAGCATTCATTTTCTTCAGCACATCGGCGCCATCCAGGGCGAAAGCCGGAGACGCAAATGCCAGTACGGCTGCGCTGGCAAACAGGAAATTCCGTGTGGTTTCAAGTCTCATTCTGTCTCTTCCCTTAAGGCGCGAACATCCGCAACAAGAATAGGCACATCACGCGTTCATATATGCAGCACGAGCGCGATTGACCGAAGTGGTACTGCGCAACGAATGGCTGAATTGCGGCACAAAAACAAGGTTGCATAAAAATATAGGCTTAACGCTTGTCATCCACAGCGCAGAAAGCCCGGATTTCTTGCCGTAACCGCCTATTTCCGATAGGCAGTCGCCATGGGAAAAAATCTTAATCCGCCATCGGGCGGAGACGACGATCATATTGTGCCGGTCGATTTGAAGGCGGCGCTCGAAGAGCGTTACCTCGCCTATGCGCTATCGACCATCATGCACCGCGCGCTTCCGGATGTTCGTGACGGATTGAAGCCCGTTCATCGACGCATCGTGCATGCCATGAGCGAGATGGGTATTCGTCCCAATTCCGCGTTCAAGAAATGCGCCCGTATCGTCGGCGATGTCATGGGTAAATTCCACCCGCATGGCGATGCGTCGATCTACGATGCGCTCGTGCGACTTTCGCAGGATTTTGCCATTCGCTACCCGCTGGTTGATGGCCAGGGTAACTTTGGCAACATCGACGGCGATGGCGCAGCTGCCATGCGTTACACCGAAGCGCGTATGACCGATGTCGCGGCTCTGCTTCTGGAAGGCATCGAGCAGGACGCAGTCGATTTTCGTCCGACCTACAACGAAGAAGACGAAGAGCCGGTGGTTATGCCCGGCGCGTTTCCGAACCTGCTGGCCAATGGCTCCTCCGGCATTGCAGTCGGCATGGCGACATCCATCCCGCCGCACAATGCCCATGAAATCTGCGACGCGGCTCTTCATCTGATCAAGCATCCGGATGCGAGCGTCGAGAAGCTGTTGGAATTCATTCCCGGTCCCGATCTGCCGACAGGCGGCATCATCATCGAAAGCCGCGAGAATATTCTCGAGGCGTACAAGACCGGTCGTGGCGGTTTCCGCGTCCGTGCCAAATGGGAAACGGAAGATCTCGGCCGTGGCGGTTACCAGATCGTCATTACCGAAATTCCGTTCCAGGTGCAGAAGTCGCGGTTGATCGAAAAGATCGCCGAACTGCTGCTGGCCCGCAGGCTGCCGCTTCTGGAAGACGTGCGCGACGAATCCGCTGAAGACGTTCGTATCGTTCTGGTGCCGAAAAACCGCACGGTGGACGCGACACTGCTGATGGAATCGCTTTTCCGTCTGTCGGATCTGGAAAGCCGCATTCCGCTGAACATGAACGTGCTGTCGCTGGGCCGCGTGCCCAAGGTCATGGCGCTGAACGAGGTGCTGACCGAGTGGCTGGCCCACCGCAAGGAAGTTCTGGTTCGCCGCTCGAAGTTCCGCCTGGCGGCCATAGACCGTCGCCTGGAAATTCTCGGCGGCCTGCTGATCGCCTATCTCAATATCGATGAGATCATCCGCATCATCCGGGAAGAGGACGAGCCGAAGCCGGTGATGATGGCGCGATTTGGACTGACGGATAACCAGGCCGAAGCCATTCTTAACATGCGCCTTCGCTCTTTGCGCAAGCTGGAAGAATTCGAAATCCGTACGGAATTCGACGAACTCAGCAAGGAAAAGGGCGAGATCGAATCCCTCTTGGCATCCGACGAGAAACAGTGGCAGGCGGTCTCCTGGGAGATCGGCGAGGTCAAGAAGAAATACGCCAAGGCAACCGAACTCGGCCGCCGCCGCACGCAGTTTGCCGATGCGCCGAATGCCGATGTCGAAGCCATCCAGCAGGCAATGATCGAGAAAGAGCCGGTCACGATCGTCATCTCGCAGAAGGGCTGGATCAGGGCGTTGAAGGGCCATATGTCCGATACGTCGAGCCTGACCTTCAAGGAAGGCGACGGGCCGAAGCTGGCCTTCCCGGCGCAGACGACCGACAAGCTGCTTCTCGTGACCACCGGCGGCAAGGTCTATACGCTCGGCGCTGATAAGCTGCCTGGCGGCCGCGGCCACGGCGAGCCGGTACGCATCATGGTGGATATGGAAAATGATCAGGACATCCTGACCGCCTTTGTCCACGACGCATCCCGCAAGTTGCTGATCGTCTCGACCGGCGGCAATGGCTTTGTCATCCCGGAAACGGAAATGGTCGCCAACACCCGCAAGGGCAAGCAGATCATGAACGTCTCCATGCCGGATGAAACCAAGCTCGTGGTACCCGTCATCGGCGATCACGTCGCTGTCGTCGGCGAGAACCGCAAGATGCTGACCTTCCCATTGTCGCAAGTGCCGGAAATGTCGCGTGGCAAGGGTGTCCGCCTGCAGCGTTACAAGGATGGCGGCGTGTCGGATGTGAAGTGCTTCGCGATCGCGACCGGTCTTTCGTGGGAAGACAGCGCCGGGCGCTCCTTCTCCAAGGTCGGAGACGAGCTGCTTGAATGGATGGGCGATCGCGCCGGTGTCGGCCGCAGCGTTCCAAAGGGCTTCCCGCGCAGTGGTAAGTTCGGCGGCTAAAGTTGATAAATGACAGCTTCCGGGGACGGAAGCTGTCATCAATTAGCGGAATGCTACGGTGTGATCGTTGAAGAACGCGGTGATGCCCTTTTCGTCTATTTCACCCGCCGCCACGGCCAGAACGAATGCGATGACGGTGCTTTGATCGGCGACAATTTCGTAGCCATTGATCAGCAAGAACGTATAGGCGGCCAGAAAGCCGGTGCGCTTATTTCCATCAGAAAAAGGGTGGTTGCGGGCAATACCGAAGAGATATGCCGCAGCGAGCGCCATTAAATTTTCTTCGCCATACACCGCTTTGTTGACGGGCCGCGCCAGCGCCGCTTCAAGCGCGTTGTCATCCTTCAATCCAGGCAGACCACCATGTGCTTCGATCTGCTCTTGATGAATGATGGTTATGGCTGCTTTGGAGAGCCACTTGATCGTCACTTAGCAAGCTCCCGCAGGGCAACCTTGTACTTTTCCATGCCGCGACGAGCGGCTGCCAGTTGCTCTTGAAGATCAGATTGCTCTGGGACGAGCTCCAATTTCTGCCCGTCTTCACTCAATGTCAGGACATCGCCAGCCTTGACTCCAAGGCGATCCAGAACCTCTTTGGGAATGATGATCCCTTCCGAATTGCCAATCTTGCGAACCGTCACATTCATCTCAAACACTCCGTTATAACGCTGTTATAACATAATTTGAGAGATGCGGCAATGAGAGGGTTAAACCGTTTCTGGCGTGTATAATTCCCAGCCGCGCGGCGTCAGGTGCTCTTGGGGATGATACCGCGTCTTGTATCCCATCTTGTCTGAGCCATCGACCCAGTAGCCCAGATAGACATGAGGCAGACCAAGCGTGCGGGTGCGGGCAATGTGATCCAGGATCATGAAGGTGCCAAGCGAGCGCTTCTCGAGATCGGGATTGAAGAAGGAATAGACCATGGAGAGGCCGTCGCTCATCATGTCCGTGAGCGCAACAGCGATCAGCTCTCCGCGCTTGCTGTCATCGATACTCGCACCCGGTTCTCGCTTTCGATACTCGATGATGCGCGTGTTGACATGGGTGTCTTCCACCATCACCGCGTAGTCGAGCGCCGACATATCCGACATGCCGCCTGATGTATGACGCCGATCGAGGTAGCGGCGGAAGAGCGAGAACTGTTCGGTGGATGGTTCGGCCCGGTGAACCGTCGCCACGAGATCGTTATTCGTCGCCATTATTCGCCGCATCGACTTCGTTGGCGTGAAGCCATCGGCCAGGATTCTGACGGAGACGCAGGCACGGCAATTCTCGCAGGCAGGACGATAGGCGATGTTTTGAGAGCGACGAAACCCGCCCTGGGTCAGCAGGTCGTTCATCTCGGGCGCGCGAGGCCCCACTAGATGCGTAAAAACCTTCCGTTCCAACTGGTTCGGAAGATAGGGGCAAGTGGCCGGTGCGGTGAGATAAAATTGCGGAGAAGGCGTCGTCTGCGTGTTCATCGAACCCAATCGCTCCCTTCGCAAGCCAACCTTCTATGTCAGAATGACAAAAAGGTGGAAAACGTCAACTCTCGAAGAGACCTGTCAATAAAATTGAAGCCGCTGGAGCGGCTTCAATGCGTTTCGCTCTGAATTCCTAACGGGTTCTGATCGTCACTGTTCCCAGAAGGAAGTCGTGGACCAGTCTCGAGCGCTCGGTAAACAGGCCTGCCAGCAGGATAAGCGGCGTCAGGATCGAGTTGATAATCCAGAAGAGCGCGATATGAGCGGTCGAGATCAGGAAGTCGATTCGACGACCGTCAAGGCGCGCCATCTGAATGCCGGCAACCCGCATGCCAGGGGTGGCCTGCGCGGCGCTGCCAAGCGTCATGCCGAAATAGAGGATGGCGACGATGAAGAACAGCGCGGGAAAGAGCATGAAGCCAAAGCCGAGCGTCAGGATGCCGAGAAAGAACACGATCACGGCTGCCGGAATGCACAGCAGAAGCACCATCACATAGTCGATGATGAACGCCACGACGCGACGGCTCAGCACGCCCTCATAGGCGCGCCAGTCCTCGGTCGGAACGTAGGTCGGGTTCGGGTTGAAGCTCATCGGCGGTTTCTCCTTTTCAGCAAAGATATGGTGTGGACCGCCGCAAATGCAATGAGCCCACTCCTCAGCCCTTTGCGAGCTTTTTCGCCACGTCGACGGCGAAGTAGGTGAGGATTCCATCGCAACCGGCCCGCTTGAAGCAGAGCAGGGTTTCCATCATCACCCGGTCGCCATCGATCCAGCCATTCATCGCCGCCGCCTTGATCTGCGCATACTCGCCCGAGACCTGATAGGCGAAGGTGGGAAGGCCGAAAGCATCCTTCAACCGCCAACAGATGTCGAGATAGGGAAGGCCGGGCTTCACCATCAGCATGTCGGCGCCTTCTTCCACGTCGAGAGCGGCATCCCGCATCGCTTCTGTGCCGTTTGCCGGGCTGATGTAATAGCTGTTCTTGTCGCCTTTCAGCAGGCCGCTGGTGGAAATCGCCTCGCGATAGGGCCCGTAGAAACCCGAGGAGAACTTCGTCGCATAGGCCATAATGCCGACGCCCTGATGGCCCGCCGCATCAAGCCCACGGCGGATCGCGCCGATCCGGCCGTCCATCATTTCGGAAGGGGCGATGATATCCGCACCCGCATCCGCCTGCATGACAGCGGCTCTCACCACCTGGTCGACCGTTTCGTCATTGACGATATCGTCGCCGCGCAGGATCCCGTCATGCCCGTGGCTGGTGAAGGGATCGAGCGCCACATCGGTGATCACGCCGATATTGGGAACCGCCCTCTTGATCGCTGCCGTGGCCTGGTTGATCAGGTTATTGGCTTCCAGCACCTGGGAGCCCGTCTCGTCTCGCAGTTCCATTTCAATATTGGGGAATGTCGCAAGGGCAGGGATGCCGAGATCGGCGGCTTCCCTGGCTGCTTCGACCAGCTTGTCGACGCTCATGCGATTGACGCCGGGCATCGAGGGGATGGGATCGACGATGTTCGTACCGGGAACGACGAAGACCGGCCAGATCAGATCATCAACCGTCAGCTGGTTCTCGCGCACGAGCCTGCGTGTCCAGTCGGCCTTGCGGATGCGCCGCATGCGGCGGTGGCCAGTAATGTGATCTACCAGATGAGTCTTGTCGGTCATGTCTTTTCCTCAAAAGCCTGTCCGGTGGATCTGGTCCCTCGGCCATGCTCTCTTATGATGTTTCCGTCTGTATTTTGGAAGCTGCGCGTGAACGTGGCTTCGATAGAACGCCAGAGTGTGATGATGGCATAACATAGGAGAAGTGGTATGCGAATGCGACGGTCTGAACCACGGTCGGCTCGAAATTCCTGAGCGCTTTTCGATACGGGCGATCCGCCATGTCCTGACGTTTGAGCGCCGTAAAAGGAGCACTGCGGGCCGTGCCGCTCAACAGGGCTGTGACCTCCCGCAATTATCCATTGGCAGGAGCCACGCCAGAAACGTATCTTCGCGCCATGGAACCTGATTCTCCACCGCACCCGAAGCTGCCTTTGACGGAAATCCTCTACTTTGTCTTTCTCAGACTGGTGGCGGCTTCCTGTTTCTGGTTCGGACTGCAGTACTGGGCGATGCTGACGGGTTATACGCTGAGCGGCCACGCTCGCTTCGATATGCTCAATCTTCCCTGGCGGGTTGCGGGTACCGGGTTGGCCGTCGTCTTTCCGGTGGCTGCCCTTGGACTGTGGCTTGGCGTGTCGTGGGGCGCCGTCATCTGGGTTATCGGCGCGGGTGCGCAGATCGCCATGTACAAGGTGTGGCCCAATATCTTCGGCAGCAACACGCTGGTCCCGGTCATGCACTGCATCGTGGCAACTGTTTATATACTATTCCAGGTCGCTTTCTGGCTGGATGCGCGCCAAAATGACGAGCGCGCAAGGATTGATTCACCATAATAATAAAGCTGTTGCGGCCTGATTTTCCGGAAATTTATTGGCTAAGCTATTGATTCAATTGGCGCGGATAATTCCGTGCCGCTGCCCGTTGCTCCTGGGCTCGTGGGCGCCGACATCCGGTAACCACTCGTTAATGATGCATTTTAAGTAGAATTTTATGCGCATTGCTTAGGTTTGCTCTCAAGGCGGGAAACAAAATCAACACCGCCAAACAAAACAGTGAGGCAGTCATGATCAATAGCAAAGCAAAGCCACAGGCAGTTGTAACCGACGTACAGGAAGAAGCCATCCGTTCGCTCTACATGGAGTCTCTCCATCTCGTCGAACGCCTGCACCGCCGCCTTCTCGATGTCATCAAGGACGAGTTCGACCGTCAGGGTCGCGATGACGTCAACGCCGTCCAGGCACTCCTGCTCTTCAACATCGGCACCTCCGAACTGACCGCCGGCGAGCTTCGCTCGCGTGGCTACTATCTCGGCTCCAACGTTTCCTACAACGTCAAGAAGCTGGTCGACCTCGGCTTCATCAACCACCAGCGCTCGCGCATCGACCGTCGCTCGGTTCGCATTTCGCTGACCGACAAGGGCCAGGACATCGCCGAAACGGTCGCTCGCCTCTATGAGCGTCACATCGGCTCGATCGAAAAGGTCGGCGGCATCGGCACCGGCGAATTTGCCGAAATGAACAAGCTGCTCCAGCGCCTCGACCGCTTCTGGAACGACTCGATCGCATATCGCCTCTAATAGGTTAGAGAACAGATTTCGCTTTCAAATTAGAATACTCTAACTGGCGCGGTAATGCGTAGAAGGGCACTCAAATGCACGGGTGGCGTATATTCGCGCGCCACTCTCGCGCCACCGAATCCGACCTCCAGCGGTAAATTTTGGGCGCTCACGGATTCCCTCCGTGAAGTGCCTTTCCACCATTCTGTTGGACGTTAGAATGGGATGTCGTCATAGAGAATGGCTTGAACCACCATTACATTCTTCAATTTTACTTACGCCCTTGGCTAGGCCCCGACAATAAGCTGCGTTCCAACGCGGATACGTGCTCTGTGGCAGAAAGGTGAGCGCGATGTGCTCAGCCGCGAAGGCTTTAGCGGAAGGGAAGAGAGCGCGAGATGATCTCAAATCCATCCAAAACGCCGCTGATGCTATGGCTCGCAATCAGTCTCGTCCCGTGGATGAGCGGCTGCGCGACGCCCGCAAGCGCGGCTTGTATCGTGTACGCACAAAATCGCCCCACGATTAGCGAGAGCGACACACTGGAAACCCAGTTGAGCATTCAGAACCTTGATGTAGCCATGTATTCGGCCTGCAAATATTCCAAGAGAATCATATAGATGCGCTAGGTCGTGGTTGAAAGGCGATTTATTGGCTGAATTCGGCTGTTCAGAGCCTGTGAATAAGTCTTCTTTGTAAACGATGAATACATTTTAAAATCAATAACTAAGTCCAATAAATGGGTAGTTGCGCCTGTGTACTAGTTGGGGCTTCATCTTTACTGCTATTGCATCGAATCGGGTGTTTGGTCAGTATGCGCAGCAGGCAGCAGCACTTCTTGTTTTTATTTAAGCAGAGGTGCGCCCATGGAAGACCCGAGAGACTCCCTACATTTTGAAATTGGCTGGTTCAAAGCGTCGGCAGTTGGCCGCTTCACCATTGTATCCGTCTTAACCGTTTTTGTGGTTTTGGTGGGATGCGTGTGGGTGTTTGGATTTGGTCAGCTCGGAACCACTGTCACTGACGTAGCTCCTCAGATAGCAACGGGCAGATAAAAATCCGCCGAAGCGGGTTCTCTAGTCGTTATGCAGCTTCGTCTCGCCGTTGTTCCTCTGGAAATGCTTTGTCCCAAGAGGGCGTGTCGCCTTCGGAGGTCGGGTCGCAGCTCTGGCACAAGATGCCATCTTATAACATCACGGAAATCTATGCCTCGGCCTCGCCGGATTACCTCGAAAAGAGCGCTGTCGCGATAGAAAAGCTACTACGCGCCGCTATACCGTTGGACGCGCCACCGACCCCGAGCGCACGATGACGCGCCAAATACGCGCTAGTCTTCGGGAATTGTGAAGATAATTCAAGTGTGGAACGCTTGTGGAATGAATCGATCGCATATCGTCTCTGAGGACGTCGCCACAGAGTTTTGCATAGCCGCGTGCGCAAACGCGTCCGGCTTGTTGCATTTTTGTGCGGTTCACGCTGAAACGGCCCGGCGACACAGCTTCGTGAGCAGTGTCAAGGTGACACGAATTGGCCATATTGGTATGGGACCGCCAAAGCGAGGGAGCCGGCGGTCTCTTCCATCATCGCATGATGCGTCAGTTTTGTTTTCGCATGAAGTATTTCCTGCCGGCAGGCGTCCGAAAACGTTTGTTAATCATGTTGTTCTAGGCATCCATAAGGTTGCCTGACGAAATGGCTGGTAGGTAGAATGACTAAGAAATCCGTGCCCGAATTGCTCTCTCGCCGCGCCATGCTGCGCTCCGCCGTTTCGCTCGGCGCTGTCGCGCTGGCAGCACCCGCGCTGGCGCAGGATGCGTTCAACGATCTGATCGGATCCTCGCGCCGCGGCAATTGGGACGATCAGTTCGATGCGAACTCCTCGCGCTCGGCCGTTGGTGTCGTTTCCAACAACCCGGTTCTTGGCCCTGAAGCCCCCACCTACATGCAGCAGGCGATCATGCAGTATCAGCAGATCGTCTCCAATGGCGGCTGGCCGGAAGTGCCGGCAAGCCAGCAGCGTATGCAGATCGGCGTCAGCGATCCATCCGTTCAGGCGCTTCGCCAGCGTCTGATGATTTCGGGCGACCTTCCGCGTGAAGCCGGTATCTCCAGCGCTTTCGATTCCTACGTCGATGGCGCGTTGAAGCGCTTCCAGGCACGCCATGGCCTTCCAGCAGATGGCGTGATCGGCGAATATACGCTGAAGGCGCTGAACGTTTCGGCGCAGCTGCGCATGGCGCAACTGCAGACCAACCTCATCCGCATCCAGACGATGGCGGGCGATCTCGGCCAGCGCCACGTGATGGTGAATATTCCGGCAGCCTCCATCGAAGCGGTGGAAAACAATCGCGTGGTTCTGCGCAACACGGCTGTTGTCGGCCGCGCCAGCCGCCCGACGCACATCATCAACTCGAAGATCTACGAAATCATTCTCAACCCATACTGGACGGCTCCGCGCTCGATCGTCGAAAAGGACATCGTTCCGCTGATGCAGAAGGACCCGACCTATCTGGAGCGCAACAACATCCGCCTGCTGGATGGCCGTGGCCAGGAAGTGTCTCCTCAGACGGTGGATTGGTTCGCGCCCAAGGCGCCGAACCTGATGTTCCGTCAGGACCCCGGCAAGAACAACGCTATGTCCTCGACCAAGATCAACTTCCACAACCCGAACAACGAATACATGCATGACACGCCCCAGCAGGGCCTGTTCAACAAGCTGATGCGCTTTGAATCCTCCGGCTGCGTGCGCGTGCAGAACGTGCGCGACCTGACGACCTGGATGCTGCGCGACACGCCCGGCTGGTCGCGTCAGGAAATCGAGCGCGTCATTGCAAGCCGCGTCAACACGCCGATCAAACTCTCAACCGAAATCCCGGTCTACTTCGTCTACATCACCGCATGGTCGGCAAAGGATGGCGTCGTGCAGTTCCGTGACGATATCTACGGCAATGACGGCAATGCCGAATTGGCGCTCAATACGACGAACACGCAGGAGCAGCCATCCGGCTCGATCGGCGAGGATCTGTTGCCGCGCAACTGATTGCTGTTCAGAAAGACAAGAAAGCCGCGCCCCACCGGACGCGGCTTTTTTCTTTGTGCATGTCGCGCATTTTGCATTTTTTACGCGCGACGTCGCAGTTTGACGGTCAAATCTCGCTGCGCTTATTGCTCTTATACGGGTGGGGCGCTAAGACGCCATCGCATTACTGTTTCAGGAGCCTTCATCATGTCGAACACAGATGCCTTCTTCTCCAAGCCGCTTGCCGAAATTGATCCGGATATCTTTGGCGCGATCGAGAAGGAGCTGGGTCGCCAGCGTCACGAGATCGAGCTGATTGCCTCGGAAAACATCGTGTCCCGCGCCGTGCTCGAAGCCCAGGGCTCGATCATGACCAACAAGTATGCTGAAGGCTATCCGGGCAAGCGCTATTATGGCGGCTGCCAGTTCGTCGATATTGCCGAAGAGCTTGCCATCGACCGCGCCAAGAAGCTATTCGGCGTCAACTTTGCCAACGTTCAGCCAAACTCCGGTTCGCAGATGAACCAGGCCGTTTTCCTCGCGCTCTTGCAGCCGGGCGATACGTTCATGGGTCTCGACCTGAATTCGGGAGGTCACTTGACCCACGGTTCGCCGGTCAACATGTCCGGCAAGTGGTTCAACGTCGTCTCCTATGGCGTTCGTGAAGGCGACAACCTGCTCGACATGGACGAAGTGGAACGTAAGGCCAAGGAAACCAAGCCGAAGCTCATTCTGGCTGGAGGCACGGCCTATTCCCGCGTCTGGGACTGGAAGCGTTTCCGCGAGATCGCCGACGAAGTCGGTGCCTATCTGATGGTCGACATGGCGCACATTGCAGGCCTCGTTGCCGGTGGCCAGCATCCTTCGCCATTCCCGCATGCGCATGTGGCAACCACCACCACCCACAAGTCTCTGCGCGGCCCGCGCGGCGGCATGATCCTGACGAACGACGAAGATCTGGCGAAGAAGTTCAACTCCGCCGTCTTCCCTGGTCTCCAGGGCGGTCCGCTGATGCACGTCATCGCTGCCAAGGCTGTTGCCTTCGGCGAAGCGCTGAAGCCGGAGTTCAAGGACTACGCAGCCCAGGTCGTCAAGAACGCCAAGGTTCTGTCCGAAACGCTGATCGAAGGCGGCGTCGATGTCGTATCCGGCGGCACGGACAACCACCTGATGCTGGTCGACCTTCGCAAGAAGAACGCCACCGGCAAGCGGGCGGAAGCAGCACTCGGTCGCGCCTACATCACCTGCAACAAGAACGGTATTCCCTTCGATCCGGAAAAGCCTTTCGTCACCTCCGGTATCCGCCTCGGCACGCCAGCCGGCACGACCCGTGGCTTCAAGGAAGCCGAGTTCCGCGAAATCGGCAAGCTGATCGTGGAAGTTCTCGATGGTCTGAAGGTTGCCAATTCCGATGAAGGCAATGCTTCGGTGGAAGCAGCGGTACGCGAGAAGGTCGTCGCTCTGACCGATCGCTTCCCGATGTATCCCTACATGTAAGAAGGCGATAGGATGCGCTGCCCTTTCTGCGGTTCTGAAGACACTCAGGTCAAGGACTCACGTCCGGCGGAGGATAACACCTCCATCCGCCGGCGGCGCATCTGCCCGGATTGCGGCGGCCGCTTCACCACCTATGAGCGTGTGCAACTGCGCGAACTCATGGTGATCAAGAAGAGCGGCCGCAAGCTGGCATTCGATCGGGAGAAGCTGGTGCGATCCTTCGAGATCGCGCTACGCAAGCGCCCTGTCGATCGCGATCGTATTGAGCGCGCAGTGTCTGGCATCGTGCGCCGGCTGGAAAGCTCGGGCGAAACGGAAATTGCATCGGAAGAAATCGGCCTGCAGGTGCTGGAAGCGCTGAAGAGTCTCGATGACGTGGCATTCGTTCGCTATGCCTCGGTCTATCGCGATTTTTCCCATGCGGAAGACTTCGAAAACGTCATCGCGGAAATCAACGCCAAGATCGCCCGCGATACAGACTCCGGAACCTGAGACTGTGGCTTCCCAGGCCGAAGACGAAAGATTCATGGCGCGGGCCATCGAGGTTTCGCGCCAGAATACTGGCTTTACCGATACCAACCCTTCCGTTGGATGCGTTCTCGTCAAGGATGGCGTGATCGTCGCCGAAGCCGTCACATCGGTCGGCGGCAGGCCGCATGCCGAGCGCAATGCGCTGGACCTTGCCGGTGAAGCGGCGCGTGGCGCCACCGCCTACGTGACGCTCGAGCCCTGCGCCCATTGGGGAAAGACGCCGCCCTGCGCCAACGCACTGGCGCATCATGGCGTCGCCCGTGTCGTCGTCGCCGTGGACGATCCGGACGAACGCGTCTCGGGCCGCGGCTACCAGGTCTTGCGCGACGCGGGGATCGAAGTCCAGACAGGTGTGCTACGGAGGGAAGGCGAGCGAGCGCTTTCCGCCTATCTCACGCGCAAGATCAAGAAGCGCCCCCACGTGATCCTGAAACTCGCGGTCTCTGCCGATGGCATGATTGGCCGAAAGGGCGCTGGCCAGGTTGCGATCACGGGATCGGAAGCGCGCCGTGCCGTGCATGAATTGCGTGCCCGCTGCGACGGCATTCTCGTGGGGATCGGAACGGCTGTCGCCGATGATCCCGAGTTGAATGTCCGCATATCGGGATTGGAACAGTATTCGCCCATTCGCTTCGTGCTGGACAGACGACTGGAATTGCCGACCCATTCCAAGCTGGTGAAGACCGCGCGCGACGTTCCGCTTGTCGTCGTGGAAATGCCAAGTTCTGCAGAGGCACGCGATCTTGCGGAGAGGCGCGCTGTGCTGGCATCGGCAGGCGCCGAAGTGCTGAGCGCGAAGAACATTGAGGATCTGCTCCTCATACTCGGTGCACGCGGGCTTTCGGAGCTTCTCGTCGAAGGTGGTGCGGTTGCCGCCAAGGCCTTCCTCGAGGCAGGCTTGGTGGATCGCATCCTGTTGTTCGAAAGCCCTACCGTCATTGGTACCGGCGGTATTGAAACGCCGATCATGCGCGCCGATATCCCTGACACCTATTCCCTCGTCGGTGAGACCGTCTACGGTCCCGACCGCTGTTTCGATTATGAAAGGCCGCTTTGATGTTTACCGGTATCGTCACCGATGTTGGAACCGTTTCCGAGCTTCACCCGCTGGCCGAAGGCGTGCGTCTGCGCGTCGCCACCAATTACGATCCGAAGACCATCGATATGGGCGCGTCCATTTCTCATGGCGGGGTCTGCCTGACGGTGACGAAACTGCCTGAAGAGGGCAGCAACGAGCGCTGGTATGAGGTCGAGGCCTGGGAAGAGGCGCTTCGCCTCACCACCATATCCGCTTGGCAAACGGGAACGCGCGTCAATCTCGAGCGCGCCCTGAAAATCGGCGACGAACTCGGCGGCCATATCGTTTCAGGTCACGTTGATGGCAAGGCCGAAATTCTCGCCGTCGAGCCGGAAGGGGAGGCGGTGCGTATCCGTTTGCGCGCGCCGGAGCATCTGGCAAAGTTCGTTGCGCCCAAAGGCTCGGTGGCGCTGGACGGAACCTCGCTGACGGTGAATGCGGTGGACGGTCCGGATTTCGATGTGCTGTTGATCCGCCACACGCTCTCCGTCACCACCTGGGGTGATCGCAAGCCTGGCGATTTCGTCAATTTCGAAGTCGATACCATGGCCCGTTACGCAGCACGGCTTGCGGAATTTCCGTCGAAGTAGGATGCTCCGTCACAATCATGAAGGCGCTGAGTGAGCGCCAAACTCTACGGAGCTCACAATGGCGTCTTATGAACTACTTGCGGCATTCCTGGTTACGACGGCTCTGTTTGCCTATGTGCCAGGACCTGCGATGCTTTACACAATAGCCCAGACCATGGCGCGGGGCCGCGCTGCCGGCTTGATGGCCGTGCTCGGCATTCACCTTGGCTGTTATGTCCATATCATTGCGGCGGCCGCTGGCCTTTCGGTCCTGTTTCAGGCAGTCCCATGGCTTTATCTCGCGGTGAAGTTCGGCGGTGCCTGCTATCTCATCTGGCTTGGCTTCTCAATGCTCAGAGCCCGGCTCAACGACGAAGCAACGGGCAGCGTCACGATTTCTCAGAAGTCTGCAAAACGGGCCTTCATCGATAGCATTGTCGTTGAGGTGTTGAACCCGAAGACGGCTTTGTTCTTCCTGGCATTCCTGCCGCAATTCGTCGATCCGGCCGCGGCGTTTCCGATCTGGCTGCAGTTCCTGATCCTCGGCGTTGCCGTCAACATCATCTTCACCTCGGCGGATTTTGTCGTGGTTCTGGTGGCGGGGCTTGCAGCTGGACGGTTGAAGCGGTCGGCTTTGGCGCAAACGGTTGCCCGGCGTGGAGCCGGTGCGATTTTGATGGGGCTCGGTCTCCATCTGGCGTGGCAGAGAAGCTGATCGTAGCCACGAAAACCGGCTCGCGGCACCGCGCACGCGGCAGCATTGCATTAAAAATGCTTGCCAAGCGCGGCCAGCCATGGTTTGACCGCCCCAAAAGCCGGTATGATCCGGCGCAAATTTTCAGGAAACCCCCATGTCCCAGCCCCATCTTCTCATCGTGGAAGCACGCTTTTATGACGATATGGCCGATGCCCTGCTCGATGGCGCAAAGTTCGCGCTCGAAGAGGCTGGCGCCACCTATGACATCATCACTGTTCCGGGCGCGCTGGAGATTCCCTCCGCGATTGCCATGGCGCTCGACGGCGCAGACAATGGCGGCACGGAATATGATGGCTTCGTTGCGCTCGGCATGGTCATCCGCGGTGAAACCTATCACTTCGATATCGTCGCCAATGAATCCTCCCGCGCTATTATGGACCTTACCGTCAGCGAGTCGCTCGCCATCGGCAATGGCATCCTGACCGTCGAAAACGACGAGCAGGCCTGGGCGCGCGTTCGTCGTTCCGACAAGGACAAGGGCGGTTTTGCCGCACGTGCCGCGCTGACCATGATCGAGTTGAAAAAGAAGCTGGGTGGTTGATCGGATGACGAGTGTCGAAAACGGCGCAGAGCCGCGTCAGCCTTCCATCAAGCCCGTCAACCAGCGTGGCGCTGCCCGCCTTGCGGCGGTACAGGCGCTCTACCAGATGGATGTCGGCGGTACCGGCGTCATGGAAGTGGTTGCCGAATATGAGGCGCACCGCCTTGGCAAGGAAGTGGATGGCGAGACCTATCTGAAGGCCGACCCGTCCTGGTTCCGCTCGATCGTTTCAGGCGTCGTGCGCGACCAGACGAAGATCGACCCGCTGGTGCGTTCCGCACTTCAGGAAGACTGGCCGCTGTCGCGCCTCGACACCACCGTTCGCGCTATCTTGCGCGCTGGCGCCTTCGAAATCCTCGAGCGTAAGGACGTGCCGGTTGCAGTGGTCGTCACCGAATATGTCGAGATCGCCCGCGCGTTCTTCGAAAATGACGAGCCGAAGCTCGTCAACGCGGTTCTTGATCGTATCGCAAAGCAGGTTCGCGGCGAGACCAAGCGTTAAGTTTCACGCCCTCACTTTTTGATTTCCCGCAAGGCTGGCCAGCAAGCCGCATTATAGTCTTTGCGGGACATACTCCGATTGGGAAGGTGGGGACGAGATGAGCGCGGTATCGGTTGCGGGCCTGGAAGGCCAATTGTCTGAGGCCAGGCGCAACGTTTTCCTCCTCACCCTTGCACAGGCCATTCTCGGTTCCGCCGGACCGTTGAGTTTTTCGGTGGGTGCGCTTGCGGGTTACCAACTCCTTGGAGCCGACAAATCCCTGGCGACGGCGCCGCTTACCGGCTTCAACATCGGTGTTGCCCTCGGTGCCGTGGCGGTTGCACTTGCCGCTCGTTTTCTCGGGCGCAAAGCAGGCTTCATTCTGGGAGCGCTTCTGTGTTCGACCGGCGGCGCGCTGGCTGCCGTCGCACTCTTTCGGATGGATTTCTGGCTCTTCGCGCTCGGCTTGATGCTCATCGGTCTTGCTGGCGGCTTCACCCAGAAAATCCGTTTCGCAGCGGCCGATGCCTCGCCCTCCTTCTATAAGCCGAAGGCCATTTCCTGGATTCTTGCGGGCGGTGTTGTCTCTGCCATTGTCGGCCCCCAGCTTGCGATTTTCGGTAAGGATGTCCTTGCTCCGGTTACTTTCGCAGGCACATTCATTGCGCTCGTGCCGCTTGGACTTCTGGCGGGTGGGATCTTGTGTTTTCTGAAGCTGCCGGAGTTGAAGCAGACGGTGTCTAGTGCTCCGGCTCGGCCGCTCTTCGAGATCATAGCCACCCGCCGCTTCATCACTGGCATGATCTGCGGCATCGGCTCCTATGCCCTGATGACCTTCATGATGACAGGCGCGCCGCTTGCCATGGTCATCGGCTGCGGCTTTCCGAGCGAACTGGCAACGCTTGGAATACAATGGCACGTGCTTGCGATGTTCGGGCCAAGCTTTTTTACCGGTGTCCTGATTGCCCGCTTCGGCGCGGAGAAGGTGGTGGCCGCGGGCCTCGTCATACTCATGGCCTGCGCCATCGTCGCCCATATGGGCGTCGAACTCTGGAACTTCTGGCTGGCACTGATCCTGCTCGGGGCAGGGTGGAACTTCGGATTCATCGGCGCAACCTCGATCGTATCCTCCAGCTACCGGCCGCATGAAGCGGACAAGGTGCAGGGATTTCACGACATCATCCTCTTCGGCACGGTTGCGCTTTCGTCCTTCTCGTCAGGGCAGGTCTTCACCGCCTGGGGCTGGTCGGTGATGAACCTCGTCATCTGGCCAGTTGCCGGTTTTTGCATCATCCTTGTGCTGACATTGATTTTCAGCCGGACGCAAAAAGTGGTCTGAATCAGAACCATACGCACCAGCACGTGATCTTCGGGCTTGACGCGACGCGTCATCGCAACGCAATCTTGCCACCGCAAGCCATTCTTCCCGGGGAGGGGATGAAATGGCTCATCCTGGTGTAAGGCGTTCTGCGCCTCACGCCCCGCATGTGGTTTCGCCCGCCGGGGAAATGTGACGAACCGGCACAATGGGAGGTAAGTGCGAATGACCGTCATTGCATTGGTAATTTTATGCGGTGTCCTATCGATCGCTTATGCGATTTGGGCAACGAAGAGCGTTCTGGACGCCGATCAAGGCAACGAGCGCATGCGTGAAATAGCAGGCTATATTCGCGAGGGGGCTCAGGCCTATCTCGCACGTCAATATCTGACCATCGCAATCGTCGGTATCATCGTCACGATCGCTGCGTGGATTCTTCTCTCTCCGGAAGCCGCAGTCGGTTTCGTCATTGGAGCCGTTCTTTCCGGTGCTGCCGGTTTCGTCGGCATGCATGTTTCGGTGCGGGCCAATCTTCGCACGGCCCAAGCCGCATCCCACAGCCTCGCAGCCGGTCTCGATATCGCCTTCAAGTCCGGCGCCATCACCGGCATGCTTGTTGCTGGCCTGGCACTGCTCGGCGTCTCCATCTATTATTTCATCCTAACCTCGGTGCTCGGCCACCCAGCCGGCTCGCGCGACGTGATCGATGCGCTGGTCTCGCTCGGATTCGGCGCATCGCTGATCTCGATCTTCGCCCGTCTTGGTGGCGGCATTTTCACCAAGGGTGCGGATGTCGGCGGTGACCTCGTCGGCAAGGTCGAGGCTGGTATCCCGGAAGACGATCCGCGCAACCCGGCCACCATTGCCGACAATGTCGGCGATAATGTTGGCGACTGCGCAGGCATGGCCGCCGACCTCTTCGAAACCTACGCGGTTTCCGTGGTGGCGACGATGGTTCTAGCGGCCATCTTCTTTGCCGGAGCGCCGGTGCTGGAAAACGCCATGCTCTATCCGCTCGCCATCTGCGGCGTCTGCATCCTGACGTCGATTGCCGGGACCTTCTTCGTCAAACTCGGCACCAACAATTCGATCATGGGCGCGCTCTATAAGGGCCTGATTGCCACCGGCATCTTCTCGATTGCTGGACTTGCGGTCGCAACCTCGCTCACCATCGGCTGGGGTTCTATCGGAACCGTTGCCGGCATGGACATCACCGGCACTAACCTGTTCTTCTGCGGCCTTCTCGGCCTCCTGGTAACGGCACTGATCGTCGTGATCACCGAATACTATACCGGCACCAACAAGCGTCCGGTCAACTCCATCGCTCAGGCGTCGGTCACCGGCCACGGCACCAACGTCATCCAGGGGCTTGCGGTCTCGCTTGAATCGACAGCACTCCCCGCCATCGTCATCGTTGGGGGCATCATCTCCACATACCAGTTGGCGGGCCTGTTCGGTACGGGCATCGCGGTTACCGCGATGCTCGGTCTTGCCGGCATGATCGTTGCGCTCGATGCCTTTGGCCCGGTGACGGACAATGCCGGCGGCATTGCCGAAATGGCGGGTCTCGACCCGGATGTGCGCAAGGCCACCGACGCGCTCGACGCAGTCGGTAACACCACCAAGGCCGTGACCAAGGGCTATGCCATCGGCTCGGCCGGTCTCGGCGCCCTCGTTCTGTTTGCGGCGTATTCCAACGACCTTGCCTACTTCGCGGCGAACGGCGCAACCTATCCCTACTTCCAGGATGTCGGCGAGATTTCCTTCAGCCTCTCCAACCCTTACGTGGTGGCGGGTCTGATCTTCGGCGGTCTGATCCCCTATCTCTTCGGTGGTATTGCCATGACCGCCGTCGGCAAGGCGGCCGGCTCCATCGTGGAGGAGGTTCGCCGCCAGTTCCGCGAAAAGCCCGGCATCATGCAGGGCACGGAAAAGCCGGATTACGGCAAGGCCGTGGACCTGCTGACCAAGGCAGCCATCCGCGAAATGGTCATCCCGTCGCTGCTGCCGGTGCTGGCACCGATCGTCGTCTATTTCGGCGTGCTGCTGATTTCCGGCTCCAAGGCGTCTGCCTTTGCAGCCCTCGGCGCCTCGCTGCTCGGCGTCATCATCAACGGCCTCTTTGTTGCAATTTCCATGACCTCGGGCGGCGGTGCCTGGGATAACGCCAAGAAGAGCTTCGAAGACGGCTTCGTCGACAAGGATGGCGTGCGCCATGTCAAAGGCTCGGACGCCCACAAGGCATCCGTTACCGGCGATACGGTGGGTGACCCTTACAAGGATACGGCTGGTCCCGCAGTCAATCCGGCTATCAAGATCACCAATATCGTGGCGCTGCTGCTGCTGGCGGTCTTGGCGGGTTGATATCAAAAATTAGGCCGCTCCTCAGCTTTGAGGGGCGGCCTCAGCCAACCAGGCGGTCATCGCCGCTTCCGCTTCGGCCCGCGTCGGCGTGCCTGTTCGCCCACCGAAAACCTGACACTTCAACGCTGCCGCCACGGACGACAGCTGGATGGCGGCACGGCTCTCCATCCGTTCCGCCACAGCCAAGGCAAAGGTTCCATGAAACACGTCGCCGGCGGCGAGCGTGTCCACCGCTTCGATGGCCATGGTCGACTGAAAATGGATGGTCGGGTCGCCGGCTTCCGTCCAATAGCATCCTGAAGGCCCGGCGGTGACAGAAATGAATGTCTCCGGGTAGCGCGCATGGAGAACCGAAACCATCGCCGAAACATCGGAAAGGCCGGTCAGCCGTTCCGCTGCGGGCTCGGAAAAGATGATGTGGCTTGCAGCGGGTGCGAGCTTCTCCAACGTTTCCACCGGCGCAACATCTCCGTCCAGAATGGCGGGTTTGCCAAGTTGTCGCGCAACGGTCAGCACATCAAGGGCGAGTTCGGGCCAGCGGACGTCCACAAGAACGGCATCGAAGGGCGCGATATCGGCTTTCGTGCAGGAGCGTTTGTTCTCGTGCAGCCTGTGATCGTAGAAGGGGACGATCAGTCGCTCGCCCCGGTCATCGATCAGGATGGTGGAGAGCGCAGAGCGCGCACCCTTGGCGACTGTCATGCCGGACGTATCGATTCCGCTCTCCGACAGGTCGCGCAGAATGCGCGCGCCCGTCTCGTCATCGCCAACAGCGCCCCATAGGCTTGCGCGACCGCCCATGCGGTGGACGGTGTAGGCAGCGCTCGATGCCATGCCCTCGGCAATCTGCAGCATGTCGTAAGGCAGAACCTTACCTTGCCCCGTCGGCATGTCATGCACGCGAAACAGCGTGTCCAGCACGGCCGCGCCGACGCAGAGCACGTGGCGGCCGTGGCCCTCATCTTTTTTCTCGCTTTGCATCGATGCTCAGATTCGCTTGCCGGTTTCCTTATCGAACAGGTGCACCGAATCGGGATCGATGGCAACACGAACCGTATCGCCAAAACGGATATCCAGGCGCTCGCGGAAGAGGCAGGCAATGTCTTCGCCATTGCAATTCAGCTTGGCATAGATTTCCGAGCCGGTGCCTTCCACCAGCTCCACCCGTCCCTCGATGCCGGTTTCGGCAGCGCGAATGTGCTCGGGGCGGATGCCGTAGACGAGGTCACGCCCGCCAAGCGTTGCGGGATTGGCTGTTGGCGGCAGAGGCAGCGTCAGGCCCTTGGCGGTACGGAAAACGCCTTCCTCGACACGGCCGCGAATGAAGTTCATGGCCGGCGAACCGATGAAGCCGGCGACGAAGAGATTGGCTGGGCGGTCGTAAAGTTCGAGTGGCGCACCGATCTGCTCGATGATGCCGTCATGAAGCACGACGATCTTGTCGGCCATGGTCATGGCTTCGACCTGGTCATGCGTCACATAGATCGTGGTGGTGCCGATGCGCTGATGCATGGACTTGATCTCGCCGCGCATCTGCACTCGCAGCTTGGCATCCAGGTTGGAGAGCGGCTCGTCGAAGAGGAACACCTGCGGATCGCGCACCAGGGCACGGCCCATGGCAACGCGCTGGCGCTGACCGCCGGAGAGCTGGCGCGGGTAGCGATCCAGCAGTTTTTCCAGTCCAAGAATGCCAGCGGCCTTGTCCACCTTGGCCTTCGTCACGGCGGCATCGACCTTCTTGAGCTTCAGGGCAAAGCCCATGTTCTCGGCGACGGTCATGTGCGGATAGAGGGCGTAGTTCTGGAAAACCATGGCGATATCGCGGTCACGTGCCGGCAGGTGGCTCACCTCGCGTGCACCGATATGGATTTCGCCGTCGCTCAGCTCTTCGAGACCGGCGATCATGCGAAGCAGGGTGGATTTGCCGCAGCCGGACGGGCCGACCAGAACGACGAATTCTCCGTCACGAATATCGATATCGATACCGTGGATGACATTGACGGCGCCGAAGCGCTTCTGGACATTCTGGATATTGACGGGTGCCATGATGATTATCCTGTAATAAAAGCCATTGCAGCGATCGGTCGGATCAGCCGCCCTTGACGGCGCCAGCGGTAAGGCCTGCGACGATCTGCTTTTGTGCGAACATGGTGAGTAACAGCACCGGCAGCGTGACGATCAGCGCTGCTGCGGCAAGCGGACCCCAACTGACCTGCTCGAAGGACAGCATGTTGTAGACCGCAACCGGGAGCGTTCGCGTTTCGCGACTGGCCAGCACAATGCCAAAGACGAAGTTGTTCCATGAGAAGATGACGGCGAGGATGAAGGATACTACGATGCCAGGCTTGGCAATGGGCAGCGCCACGAGGCGAAACACCTGCCAGGACGACGCACCGTCGATGCTCGCCGCCTCTTCCAGTTCCTTCGGGGTCGTCTCGAAATAGCCGATCATGATCCAGACGACGATCGGAACCGTCACCACCAGGTGGATGATGATCTGCGGCCAGAGCGTGCCAAGCAGGTTCAGCCATTGGAACAGAAGAAACAGCGGAATGAGGAAGGAAAGGCCAGGCGTCATGCGCGCTATCATGATGACGATCGCTGCTTTTTCCGCCTTCAGCCGCGCAATGCCGTAGCCTGCCGGAACGCCGATCACCAGCGCAAGAATGGTGGCGGCGCCCGTGACCAGCACGGAGTTCCAGAAATACAGGAAGAAGTTGTTTTCCTCGAACACCTTCACATAGTTCGACCAGGCGAAGCGCTCAGGGATGAGGATCGGCGGATAGGCGCCGTTATCGATCTCGAATTTCAGCGAGAGCGAAATCATCCAGAGGAAAAACAGGATGACGGGGGATATCATCACCAGCGCGATGAAGAACAGGCCGATGCGGTCTAGGTTTCTGCGGGACATCAGCGATCCTCCATCTCGTTCCACTGGGTGCGCGCACGAACCATCAGAAGAACGAAGGAGAGCGCGATGATGACGATGAAGAAGACGACGGCCATGGCCGAGGCATAGCCGATGTCGTAATAGGCAAAGGCGGTATTGTAGAGGTAGATGTTGATCGTTTCCGATGCCGTGCCAGGGCCCCCTTGCGTCATCGCGTAGATGATGTCGAAGCTCTTCACTGCATCGATGGAGCGGATGATGACGGCAATCATCAGGAAGGGTGCGATCATCGGCATGGTCAGATAACGGAACTTCTGCCAGGCATTGGCGCCGTCGATTTCAGCACTTTCATAGGGCTCGCGCGGAACGGCTGCCAGACCACCGAGAACGATGAGCATGACCAGCGGCGTCCACTGCCAGGTTTCCACCAGAACCAGCGAGGGGATGACGGTGGACTGGTTGTAGATCCATTCCAGCGGGCCGATGCCAATGAAAGACAGAAGATAGTTCAGCACGCCAAGCTGCGGGTGGAACATCATTGTCCAGACCAGCGCGATGGCGACCGGGGTCGCCATCATCGGCATGACGAAAACGCCGCGCAGGAAACCGCGCAGCGGGAACTGCGCATCGAACACAAGGGCAGCCAAGGTGCCGAGGAAGAGCGGCGCGACAACCGACAGGACTGTGTAGACCAGCGTGTGCCAGAGCGATTCCCAGAACCGCGCATCACTTGCCAATCGGATGTAGTTGTCGAAACCGATGAAACTCTGCTCTTGCCCAAGCGTCCAGCGTTGCGCGCTCATCCACAGGGTAAAGACCCAGGGGAAGACGATCACGGCGCCAATGACGACGAGAGCGGGAATGACGAAAGGCCAGTAATTTGGAGCAAGCCGTGGCGGCTTGCTCCCCTGCGCGACCTTCGTCACCGCTGCATTATGTTCGATGCTGACAGACACCATTATCCCTCGCTGCGTGCCAGAACAGGTGCGAACTGTTCGGTCGCTTTCTTGAGTTCTGCGGCGGGATCTGCACCGCCGATCATGTTGGTGAGACCAACGCCGTAGATGTCGCGGAACTCGGTCACCGGAATGATGACCGGCAGCGCAAGCTTCGACACCTTGCCGGAACCGACCACCGCATCCAGCCATTCGGCTGGCATCTTCACGCCTTCACGCACCTTCGCATCTTCGAGGATGGACTGGCGGAACGGAACGCCGGCACCGGCCTGCAGAAGACGCGCACCCATGTCGTGAGAGATCGCCCACTGGCAGAAGAGATAGGCCGCTTCCTTCTTTGTGCTGGCTTCGACGACGCCAAGGCCATCACCGAATGTGCCAGCCGCCTGCGCTGCCGGACCCTTCGGCATCACGCCATAGCCAGTCTTGCCGACGACGCGGGACTTTTCCGGGTTTTCGATCGGCGGTGCGAAGCCGACGCCATCCAGCCACATGCCGATCTTGCCCTGAAGGAAGGCAGACTGCGCTTCGGCCCAGTTGAAGCCGGAAACGCCGGGAGGTGCGGCCTTGGTCATCAGACGCTGGTAGAGCTTGGCCGCTTCTACCGCTTCCTTGGACTCGGTGTTGATCTTGCCATCGGTGATCGGCTCGCCGCCGTAACCGAGCATCAGGGTGGTCCAGACCGGGGTGTTGGCGTTTTTCAGGCCGCGGGCCACGAAACCGTAGGTGTTGGTGGACGGATCGGTGATCGCTTCTGCAGCGGCGACCAGTTCCTCGAAGGTCTGAGGGTACTTCAGGCCCTTGGCTTCGAAGAGATCCTTGTTCCAGTAGAGAATCCAGTAATCCACCGAGAATGGCAGCGAGCGCAGGACGCCGTCGCTATCCTTGGCAAACTGCATGCCGGCCGCGGCAAAATCGCTTTCGACCAGCGACGGATCGGTCAGCGAAGGGTCCTTCATGAAGCCGCTGATATCGGCGAGCCACTTGCCCTTCTCGAACTGGCGCTTCTGAACGTGGTAGCTCAGGTGCACGACGTCGAAGCTCGGCTTGCCGGAGGACAGTTCGATGACGACCTTCTGGCGCTGCTGCTGTTCCGGCGTCGCCTCGGCATTGACCTTGATGCCGGTCAGTTCTTCGAATTCCTTGATGTATTTCAGAAGCGTTTCGCTGCGCGGGCTCTTGACCAAGTTGACCTCGAGCGTCGTGCCGGCATGCTTCTTCCAGTCCACTGCGGCTGACGCGGAGCGCACACCGAACATGGCTGCGCCGCCAAGGGCCGCCGTGCCGGCCAGGAAGGCGCGGCGCGTTGGGCTCATAAATGAATGTGTCATGAAGTCCTCCTCTTGACGCCGGGATCTCCTCATCCCGGCTTTATGGTGATCTCTCAAACCGCGAGTGCTCTATCCCTCGCGCTGCGAATATGGGCAACCAGTCTCTCGACCGCTTCGTCGACATCGCGTCGTTGAATGGCCTCGATGATGGCAAGGTGCTCGGCCATGACCGATTTGACATGGCCGGCGATGCGGAAGCGCTCCTGATTGATCAGGCGCATCTTGATCGAATTGACGCGATAGGCGTTCGAGATGATCGAGTTGCCGAGCGCGTCGATAAAGGCGTCATGCATGCCCCAGTCCACGGCCTGGGCGCGTGCATCGAGTTCGGTCGAGCCGTTGCCGCTATTGGCAAGTTCGGCGATCTCGCGATGGTCTTTCAGCAACGCCGCAATCGCGTCGTCGGAGGCGGTGCGGGTGAAATTCGCCACCGCTTCCTTTTCCAGCAGGATGCGGAACTGAAAGGCTTCGCGGATGAGGTTGATGTCGATATGGGCGACCTGGAGACCACGCTGCGGCACGGTCTTGATCAGCCCCTCAGCCTCCAGTCGCGGGATTGCCTCGCGGATTGCACCGAGAGGCAGCCCTGTCATCTCTACGAGCCGACGCTGGGAAATAAACTGACCGGGCCGGACGTCACGCGCGAGGAGATGGTGCGTAAAGCTCTCATACGCCTTCTCTCTCAACGTCGTCTGTTCGGCCACATCATCCATTTACGATCCCTTTCAAGCCGCCTGTTTGCTGAAGAGCGACCCGAATGCCGCTTCGATCTTTTTACGATCTTCTGCGGAAATGGAGACCAGCGGTGGACGCACAGTGTGCCAGATCGTCTCGCCGGTCACGTAGGAGACAAGCACCTTCACCGCAGGCGTCACCGGGAACTTCAGCAGCTCGACGACGAGGTCTTGCACACGCTTGTCATCCTTGCCCTCGACCGCCATGGCGCGAATTTCAGCGGGTAAGAAGTTGGCGCAGCCGGAGATCGCACCCTGACCGCCCATACGAACGCCCTGGGCCAGATGGCGCTCGTCGCCGATGAGGATGATCAGATCGCCATGCTCCTTTAGAAGCCGTTCCGTATGCGGCCAGTTGCCGGATGAGTCTTTGACGCCAACGACGATACCGGGAAAAGCCTGCTTCAGGCGACCGACAAGCTCGACCGACAGCGTCACCATCGTCACCGACGGAATATTGTAGACGAGGATGTCGCGCGCGGTGGATCCGATCTGCGAGAACACCGAAGAGAACCAGTCGAACAGACCGTCATCGCTGACATTCTTGAAATAGGAAGGAGGGGCAAGGAGGATGTTACGCACGCCGGCGTCGAGGGCGGCAAAGGCCTGGTCGGCAGCATCCTGCGCCGAGTCGACCAGAACGCCGACGACGATATTTTTCGGCGAGATACCGGCACTCAGGCATGAGGCGAGGATATCGGCCCGCTCACGGGTGCCGATCGAGCTACCTTCGCCGGTGGTGCCGAAAAGGGTGATGCTGTCGCAACCCGACGACAAGGCGCGCTCGGCCTGCTTGATCATTGCATCTATGGCAATCGTTCCATCTTGCATAAAGGGTGTCGTCAACGCTGCCGAGAGGCCGAATTTACCAGTCACGTCCATGCTCCTCCAAAACTGATGGAGATGTGATAAGACATTAACATGTCAGTTGTAAAGTCACCGGTGTTCAGTTTGTTGTTATGAAGCGCGATGAATTGGGGAGAGGGAGGTCGGCAGGCCCCCTTACTGAGGATTGCAAAAAACACCGTGTCGGCTGCTGGATAAAACGGCGAGGGGGAAAGTACTGAATTGCGTGGCACGGTCGCCACAGCCAGCTTTAACTCTGTTGAAATTCGCGAGTTCGGCCGCTTTAGCAATAGGTGGTTAACCTTTATTTTTTATCTCAGTTGCTGTGCCAATTGTCCGTTTATGATGAGTGTACAGGCTGTCATGCGTTTTCCCCGATCCAATTTTAATAATCCAGGCAATGCGATAGAGGGGGGAGAGGCTGAATCGGCAGACAACATGGTTCAGCATCCCCAAATCCCGGACGTGCCGGCGCAAAGCTTGACGAGGGCTGAGCGCGCCGCCGTGGGTCGTAACGCCGATCAGATCGCTGCCAATGCGATTGAAGGCCGCCCGGATATGCCCGGCTGGCAGAATGCGTTCACGCTCGGCCCGAATGTGCGCTTTTCCCGCACACCGCAGAGCATCTTCTCCAGGAAGAACGCTGCCGGTGAAGACATCGTCGCAGAGCAATCAGCCGAACAGGGCGAGGGAGAATCTCCCGTGGTTGAAGATGCCGCCCATGCGTCTGCGACTTCAACTGAGAAACAGTCGGCGCCGGTGGAGCGCCGCATCGCAAAGCCTGCAGTGCTGCCGCAGCCGCCAGGTGCCACGGGTGCCAGGGCTCTCAGCTATCGTCTGCGTCGCGAACTGGCATTGCGCCAGCAGCAGGAACTAATGCAGCAGGCCGAAGCCGGTACATCGGTGGAAGCCCCGGTTCAGCCAGCCGCGATCGAAGCGAGGCGCGAGACCGGTGCCGCCGAACAGATCGATGTGGCCTGCTTCCCGGCAGAGCACCAGCACAAGCCCACGCTCGACGTGCCAGCCTTCGCCGCCCATCTTTCCGACGACATGTTCTGGGAAGTCATGAACCTTGACGTCGAGGGCACGATTGCGCCGGACCGTCAGCCCATGCGCCTGTCTGAACTGGCAAGGCTGAAGGCGCAGCGTCTGGCCGCAACGAAACTCACCGCAGTTGAGCAGCAGCCGGCCCCCATCCGTGTTCCTCTCTTGCGCCAGCCACGCGCGGTCGAGCCTGTCGTCATTCGCCAGCAGCCCCGGCCAAGCCTGCCTTCCATGCCGGCATCGGCCGATTTGAACGGATCGGCCGTCTCGCTCTATCGCGAAGTCGGCATTCGTGGCTATCAGCCGGCCCAATCCGAGCCGGAAGAGATCGTCGAGGCGACGCTGGTCGATGAGGCCGTCCCTGTAGTCGATATTGTCGAACCGGTTGCGATTGAGGCGCCGTCGCCGCGCCGCGAGATCCGCACGGTTGCCCGCAACAATCAGCCAATGTTCCTCGATGCACCTGTCTTCGGGGAAGGCGAATATGAGTATCCGCCAATCGACCTTCTGCAGCCACCGCAGGTGCAGCAGACGACGACAATGACGCCGGAAGCGTTGGAGCAGAGCGCAGGGCTTCTGGAAAGCGTGCTGGAAGATTTCGGCATCAAGGGCGAGATCATCGATGTGCGCCCCGGCCCCGTCGTGACGCTTTATGAATTCGAGCCAGCCCCGGGCGTCAAGTCGTCGCGTGTCATCGGCCTGTCGGATGATATTGCTCGCTCCATGTCGGCGCTATCGGCCCGCGTGGCGGTTATTCCTGGCCGCAACGTTATCGGCATCGAATTGCCAAACCCGGTGCGCGAGACCGTCTACTTCCGCGAACTGATCGAATCCCACGACTACGCCGATACGCGGATGAACCTGGCGCTCTGCCTTGGCAAGACCATTGGCGGCGAGCCGGTGGTGGCCGAGCTCGCCAAGATGCCCCACCTACTGGTGGCGGGCACAACCGGATCGGGCAAGTCCGTTGCCATCAACACCATGATCCTCTCGCTGCTCTACCGGTTGAAGCCGGAAGAATGCCGCCTGATCATGGTGGATCCCAAGATGCTCGAGCTTTCCGTCTATGACGGTATTCCGCATCTCCTGACTCCCGTCGTCACCGATCCGAAGAAGGCCGTCATGGCGCTGAAATGGGCGGTGCGCGAGATGGAGGATCGCTATCGCAAGATGTCGCGCCTCGGCGTTCGCAACATCGACGGCTACAATGCGCGCGCTGCCGCTGCTCGCGCCAAGGGCGAGACGGTGATGTGCAACGTCCAGACCGGTTTCGACCGCGCAACGGGCGAGGCAGTCTACGAGCAGGAGGAAATGGACCTCACGGCCATGCCGTACATCGTCGTCATCGTCGACGAGATGGCCGACCTGATGATGGTGGCTGGCAAGGAAATCGAAGGCGCGATCCAGCGCCTGGCACAGATGGCGCGTGCTGCCGGTATCCACCTGATCATGGCAACGCAGCGTCCCTCGGTCGATGTCATTACGGGCACGATCAAGGCCAACTTCCCGACGCGTATTTCCTTCCAGGTCACCTCGAAGATCGATAGCCGCACGATCCTGGGCGAACAGGGTGCTGAACATCTTCTCGGCCAGGGCGACATGCTGCACATGATGGGCGGCGGACGCATCGCCCGTGTTCACGGACCCTTCGTCTCCGACGAGGAAGTCGAAAAAGTTGTCGCGCATCTGAAGACGCAAGGTCGTCCGGAATATCTTGGCACGGTAACGGAAGATGCCGACGAGGCCGATGAAGGCGAGGATGAGGACAGCGCCGTCTTCGACAAGACCGCTATGGCCGAAGACGATACGGCCGACCTTTACGAGAAGGCCGTGAAGGTGGTGCTGCGCGACAAGAAGTGCTCGACCTCCTATATCCAGCGTCGCCTGTCGATCGGCTACAACCGCGCGGCATCGCTGGTGGAGCGGATGGAGCAGGAGGGCATCGTCGGTCCTGCCAACCATGTCGGCAAGCGCGCCATCATCATCGGTGAGCGGGATGCTCACGAGGTACCCGGCGCTGGCGACTGAGAGTGGGTCGCTAGAATAGCGGATTGAAAGTAAGAAGGCCGGCTGCCCTGACAGGCAGCCGGCCTTTGTGTCTTATTGGAGCCAGGTGCTCGTGTTGGACTGAGGGCGATAGACGTCGCCACAACTAAGGTCGCTATGACGGGCTCGAAGCAAAAAGATCCGGACTATCGCGCACCCTTCACGCCATTCGCCCCCGACACCTCGAAGGCATCGGCAGTGACTGGGCGGCCGACGAAGTAGCCTTGTACGTGGTCGATCCGGAACTGGTGCATCAGGTCCAATTGCTCGACGGTCTCCACACCCTCGACCAGGATTTTAGGTCCGCGGTTGCGGATGAGGCCGATGATGTCCTTCAACATCATTCGGCCCCGAGGCGTCGCGCCGTCATGCAGGAAGGACTTGTCGACCTTGACGGTGTCGAAATCGATCAGTCTCAGCCAGGAGAGACCGGCAAAGCCAGTGCCGAAATCGTCCAGCCACATCTTGATTCCGAGCATCCTCAGATCGCTGATGCAGCGCAGGACGTCCGAATCCATGTCCATCTCGAGACCTTCGGTGATTTCGAGAGCCAGTTGCCCGCCTGAAATTCCGAGTTCTCCCAAAATGGCAGCGACTGAGGTGGCAAAACCCGGGCGCTTGAGCTGGATGGGGGAGACGTTGACGCTGACGACCTGCACCTTGCCGGTTTGCAGCATCTGCTGGCAGGCGGTTCGGATCGCCCAAAGGCCGAGATCGGTAATCTTGCCGATCCGCTCCGCTATGGGGATGAAGATGCTGGGGGGAACCTGCGTGCCGTCCAGCAGTCTGAGGCGCATCAGGGCTTCGGCCGCCTGGACACGATCGGTCACGAGGCTGCGGATCGGCTGATAGACCAATGAAACGAGATCCTGCTGAATGGCAATATCCAACAGGGCGGCGACATTTTCCGTATCGTCGCTGGTCAGTGGATCGTCGGGGTCGAAGAGCTTGATCCGGTTGCGCCCGCTTTCCTTGGCAAGATAGAGCGCCCGGTCGGCCTCGTGGATCACGCGCTCTAGTTTCGACATCGGGATCGGGCGTGCATAGGATACCCCAACGCTAACGGTGATGACGGAGGTGCCATCGCGTCGGCGTTCATGAGCGAGACAAAGATTTTCGACCGTGCGGCGGAGAAGCTCGGCAACCTGTTCGATCTCCTGATGCGTTTTATAGCGCATCAGCGTGATGAACTCTTCTCCACCATAGCGCCCCACCACGGCATCGTAGTCGCTCATTGCTGCCTGGAGTGTATGGGCAACCTGGACGAGACAGCGATCGCCCTCCTGATGACCGTAATAATCGTTGTATTTCTTGAAGAAATCGACGTCGATAAGAAAGACCGCGAAACTCCGCTTCGAGGTGATCCAGTCGCTCCAGAGGCGGCGCAAATGTGCGTCGACAGCGCGCCTGTTGGCAACGCCGGTCATCGGGTCGGTATTGGAAAGCCTTAACAAGGCTTCGCCGCGATCGTCGGCCTCACGCTGGCGAACCTTCGCCTCGAC
This sequence comes from Agrobacterium sp. CNPSo 3708, assembly GCF_028674915.1. Taxonomy (NCBI): domain Bacteria; kingdom Pseudomonadati; phylum Pseudomonadota; class Alphaproteobacteria; order Hyphomicrobiales; family Rhizobiaceae; genus Agrobacterium; species Agrobacterium sp. CNPSo 3708. The sequence continues at coordinate 19,111 of NZ_JAQZSF010000010.1, read as the reverse complement.
AGTGCTTACGAAGACGCGGGTGCGCTCCCGATTGAGGCGCCAGTTCACATAGGAGGTGAAGCTGAAGCAGGCGAGATAGAAGGTGCCGAACGCGATCTGATAATAGATGTCCTTGTGCAGGGAGCTCAGCGCCACGAAAAAGATCACGAGGATGACGCCGGACGCAAACAGCGAGAGCGCAAAGTTGAAGGTGAAAAACAGGTTCGCGCCCATCATGAAGATCGCGCCGAAGACCATGTAGTAGGACATGTTGATGGTGTAGGCCGTCATCATCGCAGGCAGCAGCCAGCCAAGATAACCGCAGACCAGCGCCGCAGCGCAGGTCACATCCATGAGGTCGGTTCTCGTTTCCACTCTCACCTGGGTTTCCAGGATCAGCAGGGCAGCAATGCCAACGACGAAGCGAGCAAATGTCGTGTGAACGGAGACATCCGGAACGAGAAGCACATCTGTGACTGAAAACAGCAGATAGATCAGAACGGCAACCCAAAGACCCTTACGGATTGCCACTCGGCGTTTGACGTCGGCCTCTTCGAAGAAGTGCTGCCGCACGAGCGTCTCGGCGCCGGTGCGAGATGCATCCGCCTGCAGATCGAGCTCCACACTATGTGCCAAACTGTGCTTCATGCACGTTCCTAAAGTTGTACGAATTTTCAGCGAGCGATCATGCTCACCTGATAAATTCCAATGCTCGGTCTGCTTCACCCCCTACCGTCCGTCCTCTCCCTTTGCGGGAACGGGGAAGCTTGCGCAATATTCATACTCGCATGCCGATTAAGTTTGTTTGAATCCTACTCGCGTAATTTTAGTCATTAGTCATACCTTAATAGTTAAGTCCTAGAAAAGAATTCCTCTTCGCTGCTTCTCCAATCGTCGGTGCCGCGCTGGCACTCCGCCGATTAATCTAGTATTAACAATGGCTTATAAGGGGATTTCTTAGTGGCTCGAAACAATCGTATCGCGCTGGACGGGCAAAGCCTGGTCACGCCGGATTCAGTTTCAAAGGAACTGCTGACACAGAATGAAAGCAACTCGCAACGCGATCTTGCTGTTGCGGAAGCAGAAGTGGCACTTATTCTCAACCTGGCACACCAACAGTTTCTTGCCGGTGGCGCGCCTGCAACCATAATACACGCGGTTGCTGGCAGGCTGCATCAAATGCGTAGAAAATACGACTATAGCGTGTGGACTGAGCTTCTGCCGCTCATCCAGCATCATCCTGTTGCCGATTACTTCCTCGAAGATCCCTTTACCCGATGGTCCTTCGAAAAGCCGCGCGGTTATTCCGGCGATGCGCAGCTTCTGGACTTCATCTACGGCCACGACAGTGTTGCCGACCCTCTTGCAGCGGCCTCTCCTCTGGGAACCGCCCTCTATGACTATACCCGCGAAGCGTCATCCTCCGTCGCAGTTCGCGAGCGGCGCGATATTCTGACGCGTTACGTCGATGACATTGCGCAGGAGAAAGGGTCGGAGACCGAGATCCTCACGATCGCAGCCGGTCATTTGCGCGAGGCAAACCGCTCGCAAGCGCTTGCCTCGAAGGGGATCAAGCGCTGGGTTGCTCTCGATCAGGACCCCTTAAGCATCGGCTCCATTGCGCGCGACTTTGCCGGCACGTGCGTCGAAGCTGTCGACGGTTCGGTCAAAGATCTTCTTGCCGGCTCCCACGATCTTGGACAATTCGACTTCGTCTATGCCGCAGGTCTTTATGATTATCTGACGGATAAGGTGGCAATCAAGCTGACGAATAGATGCCTCGATATGCTCAAACCCGGCGGCACCTTCCTCTTCGCCAATTTCGCCGAAGACATTGCCGTCGATGGCTACATGGAATCCTTCATGAACTGGACGCTGCTTCTGCGCAGCAAGGCGGATATGTGGAAGATCATCAATGCCAGCATCGCTCCGTCCCTTGCTGAGAGCGAGGTCTTCCATGGGCAGAACCACAACATTGTCTATGGCGTGATCAGAAAGCTCTGAAAATCCAAATGACCTCACCGTTTCGATGAGAAGAAGGGTAAGGCTATTTTAGCCGTCCTAGTTCAGATCGACGAGCGATAGTAATGTTCGTCGATCTGAGTCATCGAGTGTGACCAATACAGCGACCCTCCAAATGGTCGCGCCTATTATCCCTTGATACTTGGCTTGTTAGTTATCCAAGCCCAGTATTGGTGATTGTCGCGCTCACCATAATCTGTAAGATTTCATCTCGGGGCACATTATCTTCTGAGGGGGTGATTATGATGGTTTGGGCGGGACGCGTCATTTCGGCGCTCGTTGTTCTTTTTTTGCTTGTCGATGCTTACACAGGGCTGTTTGCGGCACAGACGCTGAAGGCGGAGATGGATGCCACGGGCTTTCCTCCCAACCTTGTGCCCGCCATCGGAATCATCGCGCTGATTTGCGGCGTCCTCTACGCTATCCCGGCCACCTCGGTGATCGGCGCGGTTCTGACGACAGCCTTTCTCGGCGGCGCGATCTGCACCCACTTTCGCGTCGGAGAGATTTTGAGCCCTCCTCAGATCGTTTGTCTGGTGGTGGGCGTTGCCGCCTGGGCAGGGCTTTATTTTCGCGATAGCCGCGTGAGGCAGCTCATGCCTTTCAAAATCTGAGGCAACGAGATTTCCGGCTTCGAGCGAGCGAGCTATCGCATCTCACGGCGCAATCTCCGTGCTTCAAAAAATCGAAGAAGTCTGGAAATCGCGCTGGCGAGTGGAACGATTGCGGGGTAATCCTAGCTGTGAACAGGCCACGCGATGCTTGCGGCTCGATATAAAATCTTTGGAGTGCATGATGGAAAAGAAGCGTTACTACTCTGATTTTGGCGGGTTGCCAGGGCAGACGGAGCTGCTTTCCAGCAAAGCGGTGTTCACCACCGCCTATGCGGTCATTCCAAAGCGGGTCATGTCCGACATCGTCACCAGCGTGTTGCCGCACTGGACCGATACGCGCGCCTGGATCATCGCCCGGCCGATGACCGGATTCTCCGAGACTTTCGCACAGTATATCATGGAAGTGCAGCCGGGCGGTGGAAGCGACAAGCCGGAGCCGGATGCGCGCGCCCAGGCGGCGATCTTCATGGTCGATGGCGAGATGACGATCACCTTCGAAGGCCAGGAGCACGCTCTTCGCTCGGGCTCGTTTGCCTACATCCCGGCGGGAAGCCAATGGTCGCTGCGAGCCAAGGGCGGCTCGGCTGCGAAATTCCACTGGGTTCGCAAGGTTTTCGACAAGGTCGAAGGACTTGAGTTGCCGCCAGCCATCTTCACGCATGAAGACGAGCATGAACTCTCCGCCATGCCGGACACCGACGGCAAGTGGGCAACCACCCGCTTCATCGATCCGGCGGATGGCCGTTACGACATGCATCTCAACATCGTCACCTTCGAACCCGGCGCGACCATTCCTTTCATGGAAACTCACGTCATGGAGCACGGCCTTTTCGTGCTCGAAGGCAAGGCGGTCTATCGCCTCAACGATGATTGGGTGGAAGTCGAAGCGGGCGACTTCATGTGGCTTCGTGCTTACTGCCCGCAGGCCTGCTACGCCGGTGGCCCAGGCCGTTTCCGCTATCTTCTCTACAAGGACGTCAACCGTCACGTGAAGCTGTGGTAATCGTCGCAGCATCGTCCTGAAAGCCCGGTGACGTTTAAGATCAAGGCTCAGGAGCGCGCCCATAGAGAATGGGTGCGCTCTGTCTGCTTTGAGCTAGTGCATTCTGCTTTCCCAAAATCGTCTCCGATTTTGGGCGGATGCCGTAGGGGTCTCAGCCAGGCAGCTGGATGTCCATCCCGCCGATTCCTTCCCAGCGAGCGGTGATCCGCGTCGCTTCGCCAAGGCGGATCATCCCGCACAGGCTTCCGGTGGTGATCACCTGACCACGCTTCAACCCGCCTAAGTGATCGTTCTGCGCATTGGCGTAAGCGAGGAGAGGTCCAACCGGGTCCATTTGCGGATGCGCCGGGATGGCGCCGAAGAGAACGTCTTCTTCCGCCTCGACCATGAGCGGCGGCAGGTTCGGATCCTGAAGGGCAAGGGCTTCCATGACGGATGCTTCGATCGCCGGTCCGAGGACGAAGGAATGGTTGGCAAGCCTGTCGGCGAGAAACAGCGGAAAGGGCACGCGGTTTTCTTCCGTCAACCGATAGCTGACGAACTCTGCGCCGAGATTGATGGATTCGACCGCTTTCAGGATCGTCTCACGCGTATAGGTCTCGCCGAGCGGCAGCGCGGGCAGATCCTCGGCAAGCACGAAGCAGACTTCGATTTCGATGCCGACGGCACCGGGCTTCGGGACTGTCAGCGTGCTGTCCTGCACCTCGTCATAAAGATCGAGCAGAGGGGCGGCGACCGGGCGACCATTGTTCAGACCAAGCTTCCAGCCGGCGACGTCCTTGCCGATCGTTCCGACAGCCAGCGCCTGAACAGCCATGGCGCTATCGATCGTCGGCGGGATGAGGTCTCGGCTTTCGAGCTTCTCGGCGCTGATGGACGACTGTCGTGCTTCCGCTTCAGCCAGAATCATACCGAGTCTGATATTCGCTTCCGTGATCGTCGTCATATATTTCCCCGCAGGTCCGGCTTTCACAGCTTCATTACAGGCAAATCTCACGCTGACAAGAGAACGGCGCAAGCGCTGGGAAACAAAAGGCCGGTCGTCAACACAATATTAAGCATGAAGTTACGTCGGTCTACAGGCCAGTCACGGATAAACCGTAGACGCTAATACAGCTTCTCCTGTTTCTTGTCGCAGTAACGATCTGAATATTTTCAAGCATCTACCGCCAGGAAGTCCTCAACATAAAGAGGCTGGTCGCCAGCTTTCACACTCTGATCATCTGGCTAACTTCGGAAGATGTGGCTCTGAGGACCCGGGGCAAGACCTGGAGGGTTTGATCTTGAAAAATGCCGCAGGCTTAAGGTGCCGCGCGTTCGATTGGACGCGCAGCACTGTACCTCTTTGATTTGACGCATCGGCCCGAAAATCGAGTCGGATTTTCGGGCCGATGCAGTAGAGACAGCGGGCGGCTTCTTCAAGTCAGATACGGCGGCCGGGCAGTTGCGGCAGAAGAACGGTCAGCAGGCCCAGAAGCGGAAGATACGAGCAGATTTGATACACAAATTCTATGCCCTGCCGATCGGCGAAGACGCCAAGGACCGCGGCACCAATCCCGCCGAAGCCGAAGGCAAAGCCGAAAAACATGCCGGCAATCAACCCCACGCGACCGGGTACCAGTTCCTGAGCGAAAACGACGATCGCGGAAAAGGCAGACGAGAAGATGAAGCCGATGACGACCACCAGGACCGCTGTCCAGAGGAGGTTGGCATAGGGCAGGATCAGGGCAAAGGGTATGACGCCGAGGATCGAGAACCAGATAACGACGCGAGAGCCAAAACGGTCGCCGATCGGGCCGCCAAAGAAGACGCCGGCAGCGGAAGCGCCGAGGAACAGAAACAGCAGGATTTGCGCATTCTGCACCGATACACCGAACTTCTCGATGGTGAAGAAAGTGAAGTAGCTGGAAATGCTGGCAAGATAAGCGTTTTTCGTCGCGGTCAGAACCACGAGAACGGCAAGCGTCATCAACACCTTGTTGCGGGGCAGCGGCAACTCACGGCTGACAGGTCGTTTTCCTGCCGCACTGCGCCGATGGCGGCTGTACCAGATACTGACCCATGACAGGATGGCAAAGCCGGTGAGCGCAATGATCGAAAACCAGCTGAGAACCTCCTGGCCTCTCGGAATGACGATGAAGGCCGCAAGCAGCGGTCCGATTGCGGTGCCCGTATTGCCGCCCACCTGGAAGAAGGATTGTGCCAGACCGTGGCGTCCACCGGAGGCGACGCGCGCCACTCGGGAGGCTTCGGGGTGAAAGATCGCCGAGCCGACGCCGATCAGGCAGGCGCCAAGCACCAGAACCGGGAAACTATGGGCATAGGCAAGTGTGATCAGGCCCGTGCAGGTGGAGAGCATCGCGGCTGGAAGCGAGAATGGCATGGGCCACTTGTCCGTCGCGACACCGACAGCCGGCTGCAACAGCGACGCCGTCACCTGGAAGGCGAAGGTCAAAAGCCCGATCTGCCCGAAGTCGAGCGCATAATTGGCTTTGAGCAGCGGATAAAGCGATGTCAGCAGCGACTGCATGATGTCGTTCAGCATGTGGCAGAAGCTTGCCGCTGCGATGATGGAAAAGGTCGTTACTTCGGGGGGGAAGCCGGGATTGGTCACTCTGGCCATGAGGGGATCTCCAAACACGCGCTTGCACGCGTTTGCCTCTTCTGAGAGTTCGGGCCCTCGTGTTCAAGGTCAAATTTCCGGATTTCGTGTATTTTAGGAAATTAAGATTTGCCTAAGGCATCTTTTTCCTCAGCCAGACTGATCGCGAACGCAGCTTCGGTTTTGAAAGCCGAAGCTGCGATTGGTTCGATGATCAAACCGTCCTGAAAACCAGGAAAGGGTGACCTTCATCGGACGCGACCAATTTCAGAATATCGCTCGTTTCGATCTGATCTTCCGTCCACACGTTTCGGAGCCGCTTGTTTTTCAGCGCCGCCGGAAGGTCTACGGTAGCGTCGCCAAGCGTTGGCGGAAGGGATCGACCCTCGCCATCGCCAAGCGTGAAGCGTGGGAGAACGACGAGCACGGCTTTCTCACCGTTCACTCTTGCAAAGGCGATCAGCTTCCCGCCGGACCCGGTTGTGGCCTCAAGCGGCACATAGTCCCCGTCGTTGAAGAGGTCAGGCTCCGATTGCCGAAGGCGGAGCAGCGCGGCGGTGACATATTGCTTCAGCGAACCGTCATACCAGGCGGAGATATCGGCCGCATCCGGCTTGCGTCCTTCTGCCAGTCGTTTTGACAGGGTGTCATAATCCGGCTCGCGGCGATTGTCCGGATCGACAAGGCTGAAATCGAAGCCTTCGCTTCCCTGATAGATATCAGGGATTCCGGGCGCCATGAGCTTGATGATCGTCTGGGTAAGGCCGTTTGCAAGCCCGGCCTCGATGAAGGGTTTTATGGTCTCGGCAAAGCGCGTCAGGAAATCTTTGTTGTCTTTCGAAAAGAGGTGCGAGGCATAGGCCAGAACAGCCTCTTCATACGCCTCGTTGGAGTCACCCCAGTCGGTCCTAAGTTTTGCCTCACGCAGCGCTTTCTCCAGATAGGTAAGGAAGCGATCCCTCAACGCCTCGACCGCGTTTTCGTCATCGGCGTCGAAGCGCGGAGGAAGAAAGCCGGCCAGCGCCTGGTAAATCATCCACTCGACTTCAGGCTCAGGAGCAGGGCCATCTGTAAGCTGCTGAACAGCCTTGGCATTCGTTGCACGCCATTCCTCAACGGCTGCAATCCACACTTCGGGCGCTTCCGACAGCGCATAGAGGCGGGCTCTCGCATCTTCGCCACGCTTCGTGTCGTGGGTGGAGGTGCTTGAAATCCCCATGGGCTGCCGTTCCTTGCGGATCCGCATTTCCTCATGAAAATGATCGAGAGAAAAATCAGGCTGGATAGGCTCAGCGCCGACTTCATTCAGGCCAAGCAGCATATTGTGACGGAAAAACAGCGTATCCTCGATGGACTTCGCCATGATCGGGCCTGTCAATTGCTGGAATTTGGTACGGAAAATCACCGCATCCTGCGCCGCAGAGGTTGGCACATCGCCCTTGAGGATGCCGTTGATCAAGGCAAGCGCCTCGATCGAGACGGTATGGCCAGCGTCCCTAATGGCTTCAATGACCTGATCGAGGAGCGCCTTGTCGTCCGCGCGCATGCCCTCAGGTGTTCCGTAGGTGCGGTAGACCGGGAAGGCGATCAGCATTTCGCTAAGCGCGTCTTTCAGCTCACTTTCCGTTGTAGGGCGTCCTGCTTGCTCGGCAATCTTGGCTGCCAGTTTCACCAGGACAGTGACCTCACCCTCGAAGTTCCTGCTGACCATCAAGAGCTTTGCAGCGCGCAACTGCTCCTTCGCATCGACCCGTTTCTCTCCGAGGCCTTCATAGGCGGATTGCAACACCTTAAGTTTCGCGCCATCCACAAAGGCATGGCTGAGGGCAGCAACGAACTCGTAGCCGGTCGTACCAGAAACCGGCCAGTCGGCTGGCAGCTGTTCGCCCTCGCCTAAGATTTTCTCGACGACGATATAGCAGTCCGGTCCTGCGGCTTGCCGCAGCCGGTCGAGATATCCCTTCGGATCCGCAAGACCATCGATGTGGTCGAGACGCAGACCCTGGACGGCGCCGCTGCGCACCAGTTCGAGGATCAGCCGATGACTATCCTCGAAGACCGCCTCGTCTTCCACCCGCACGCCAGCAAGTCCCGTGACCTCAAAAAAGCGTCGATAGGACAGGTCACGCGCCGCATCCCGCCAGGACATCAGCCGGTAGGGCTGATGCTCATGCAGTTGTGAAAGCGAGGCCTTGTCCGAAATCTTCAAAATCTCGTCTTCACGCCCGTCATATGTGGCCGGGTTCAGCGGAAAGAAGGATTCGAAGTAAGCCAAACTTGGCTTGCCCGTCTTGGGATCGGGCTTGACGGCCAGGTCGCCCGCCTCCAGCACAGCCTCAAAATCATCGCCGAGAACCGGCAACGTCAAGCGCCGCGACCAGTCGATATCGAAATGGCGCGCATATCGGCTTTCCGCGCCATGCTCGACCACATCCTTCCACCAAGGCGTCTCAAGCGATGCTGCCATGTGATTGGGAACGATATCGAGAATGAGACCGAGCCCCGCATCCTTCAACGTCTCGACCATGCGGTCGAAGCCAGCACGGCCGCCGATCGCGGGATCGATCTCATTCGCGTCGGTGACATCGTAGCCATGTGTCGATTCCGATGTCGCCGTGAAAATCGGTGACGCATAAAGATGGCTGATCCCGAGCGTTTTCAGATAGGGAACGAGCGCGCTCGCCCGATCGAAGGTCATGCCGTTGCGGAATTGCAGGCGATAGGTGGCGGTCGGAAATTTCATGCGACAATCCCAAAAGTGGCCGCTGCTTTGGCCGGTGAAAGCTGGTGAGAGAACAGTCGATGGCTTCGACGTTCTGGTCCCGAAGAGCTGTGAAGCGCTGCGCAAACTGCGCTTGTGGGCGAGTAGTTCCACCAGAGGAGTCGCTTTGCGCGATGTCGAACAGGCAGTGAGAAATTCAGGAAATGCTCGTGAACTTTTTTCACGAAGTTCGGTTTGATGCAGTGCACAACAGCATGAGGGTCTTCGGTGGTTCACACATTCGATTTTGGTCCAGCCATTTCCGATCAGGATATCGAGTTTCGCCTTTGGGCACCTTTGCATGATGAGGTGCTGCTCAACATCGAAGGTGCAACGCCGGAGACGATGAAGCGGGACAATGAGGGCTGGCATCGGCTGCGCAAGCCGAGAGCTCAGGCCGCACTACGATACAGCTTTACTCTGCCGGATGGCCTGGAGGTTCCAGATCCCGCCTCACGCTTTCAACCGCGCGACGTCCATGGTCAAAGTGAGGTCGTCGATCTGTCGAGCTTCCCATGGAAGAGCGCCAACTGGCACGGACGACCTTGGGAGGAGATCATTATCTATGAACTCCACATCGGCACCTTCACCAAAGAAGGGACGTTCCAAGGCGCGATCGCCCATCTCGATCATCTGCGTGATCTCGGCGTCACGGCGATCCAGATAATGCCTGTCGCGGATTTTCCAGGTGGCTATAATTGGGGCTATGACGGCGTCATGCCCTACGCGCCGGACAGCAGCTACGGCCGTCCGGAAGATTTGATGGGGCTTGTCGATGCCGCCCATGAGCGCGGGCTCTGTGTCTTCCTCGATGTCGTTTACAATCACTTTGGCCCGGACGGCAATTACATGCCCAATTACGCGCCGCTCTTCTCGCCGCATCACGAGAACCCGTGGGGACAGGGCCTCAACTATGATGATGAGCAATCCGAGCATGTGCGCGAATTCATCATTCAGAATGCCGTCTATTGGGTAACGCAATTCCGGTTCGATGGCTTAAGGCTTGATGCCGTTCATGCGATCGTTGACGACAGCGACGAACACCTTTTGAGCGAACTTGCCCGCCGTGTTCGTGCCGCCGTAACTGACCGCCACATTCATCTGATCGTCGAGAACGAAGAGAATGACAGCGATCTCTTGAGCCGTGATGAGGAGGGAAAGCCGGAGCGTTTTACCGCGCAATGGAATGACGATATCCACCATGTGCTCCATATCGCAGCGACGGGTGAGACCTTCGGTTACTACAAGGCCTATTCGGGCGATGACGACAAGATCGGTCGCGCCCTAGCCGAAGGCTTCGCCTTTCAAGGCGAGCATATGCCCTACCGCGACGAGGAGCGCGGCAAGCCGAGCGCTCACCTGCCGCCAACAGCCTTTATCTCCTTCATTCAAAATCACGATCAGATCGGCAACCGGGCGCTCGGCGACAGGATGCAGACCTATGCTCCTGAAGCGGCACTCAAGGCGATCACCGCGATCTATCTGCTCGCGCCGCAAATCCCCATGCTGTTCATGGGGGAGGAGTGGGGCTCGCGCGATCCCTTCCGCTATTTCTGTGACTTCAACGAAGACTTGAACCAGAAGGTGAGGGATGGGCGCCGCGAGGAATTGTCTCGCCTGCCGGGCTTCGACGGCGAGAATGTGCCCGATCCGACCGCAAGGGAAACCTTTATAGCCAGCAAGCTCGACTGGTCGAAGGTTGGAGATGAAAAAGCGACCGAGCTGCTCAGCTTCTACAAGACGCTGCTCGACCTGCGGAAACGGCACATCGTGCCGCTGCTGACGAAGATCGTCCCCGATACAACGCACTACGATGTCAGGGATGGCATTGTTACGGTCGACTGGGGAATGGAGGACGGAGCAACGCTTCGACTGATCGCCAATCTTTCCGGAAAGAACGGTGAGACCGAGACCGACGCGACAACAGGCGGCGAGCTTTTCAGCCTTGGAACCATCAGCGCGAAGGCCATATCGCCATGGGCTGTCCACTGGACCTTACAGCCAGCTTGATTGAGACGTCAGGCGGTTTCAACGCCTGACAATCATCCACTTTACAAAGGCCGTGAAGCAGCAGCCTCCGCTGCCTCGAACCTGCGTGGCTTGCAATCGACAATACCGATAGCCAAGCATGCAATATTTTCGGTTGATCTTTGCGTCCAGTCGGGTGAGCATCCCTCTTTCGGGCCAATTTGCCGATTGCGCGATAGGCCCATTGGCCCACGATTCATTGATCTATTTCAGCCGAGGGGAACGAGAAGACTTAAACAATCTGTCGTCGAAATAGTCGATCCGCCGGGGCTTGAGGCTGATGCCACATCTATGCCGTCCCCGGTGCTGCAAGTCACAGAGCATTATCGGTAGAGTTCGAAGAAGGACATATTTATGGAAATTGGAGTCTTTATCCCGATTGGAAACAATGGCTGGCTGTTGTCGGAGAATGCGCCGCAATACAAGCCAAGCTTCGAGCTGAACAAAGAGATCACCCTCAAGGCTGAGAAATACGGTTTCGATTTCGCCTTGTCGATGATCAAGCTTCGCGGCTTTGGGGGGAAGACCGAGTTCTGGGATCATAATCTCGAATCCTTCACGCTGATGGCAGGTCTTGCCGCCGTCACCACGCGCATCAAGCTGTTTGCCACAGCCGCCTCACTCGTCATGCCGCCGGCCATCGTCGCAAGAATGGCCTCCACCATCGACAGCATTTCCAACGGCCGCTTTGGCCTCAATCTCGTGACTGGCTGGCAGCGGCCGGAATATTCGCAGATGGGCATGTGGCCGGGCGACGAGTATTTCGGCAAGCGCTACGCATACCTTGCCGAATACGCCACGATCCTGCGCGAATTGTGGGAAAAGGGGCAGAGCGACTTCAAGGGCGAGTTCTTCCAGATGGACGACTGCCGGCTGTCGCCGCAGCCTCAGGCCGATATGAAGGTAATTTGTGCGGGCTCCTCCAATGCCGGCATGGAGTTTTCCGCCAAATATGCCGACTACAATTTCTGTTTCGGTGTCGGCGTCAATACGCCCACCGCGTTTGCGCCCGCCGCCGAGAGGCTGAGGGAAGCAACAGCCAAGACGGGCCGCGATGTATCGTCCTTCGTGCTCTTCATGATCATCGCCGACGAGACGGACGAGGCCGCCCGGGCGAAGTGGGAGCACTACAAGGCCGGCGCCGACGAAGAAGCGATCAAGTGGCTTGGCGTCCAGGGTGCCGCAGACACCAAATCCGGTTCGGACACCAATGTCCGGCAGATGGCCGACCCGGTGTCCGCCGTCAACATCAACATGGGAACGCTTGTCGGCTCCTACGAAACCGTAGCGCGACTGCTTGATGAGGTGCCGACCGTGCCTGGGACGGGCGGCGTGCTTCTGACGTTCGATGATTTCGTCAAGGGCGTCGAAGATTTCGGAACCAAGATCCAGCCGCTGATGGCATGCCGCAAACATGTAAAGCCCCTTCTCGAGGCGGCGGAATGAGCACCATGACAACAGGATACCAGGCACCCGCCGTTCACAGCAAAAGCGTCACATTGCCGGCCCGTCCGGAGCCGATCATGCTAAAGCCGGAAGAAACCGCTGTCGTTGTCGTCGACATGCAGAATGCCTATTCGACGGAAGGCGGCTATGTCGATCTCGCCGGCTTCGACATTTCCGGTGCCAAGGGTACGATCGATAATATCCGTAAAACCCTGGATGCGGCGCGCGCTGCCGGCGTTCAGGTGGTCTACTTCCAGAATGGCTGGGACAAGGATTATGTCGAGGCTGGCGGTCCGGGCTCTCCCAACTGGCACAAATCCAATGCGCTGAAATATATGCGCGCCAATCCGGATGCTCAGGGCAAGCTGCTTGCCAAAGGCACCTGGGATTACGCCATCGTTGATGAGCTTCAGCCGAAACCCGGCGACATCCTTGTGCCGAAGACCCGCTATAGCGGCTTCTTCAACACGCAGATGGACAGCATCCTGCGCGCCCGCGGCATCCGAAACCTCGTCTTCGTCGGCATTGCCACCAATGTCTGCGTCGAAAGCTCGCTTCGCGATGCCTTTCATCTGGAATATTTCGGCATCATGCTCGAAGACGCGACCCATCATCTCGGCCCCGATTTCATTCAGCAGGCGACTGTCTACAACGTCGAAAAGTTTTTCGGATGGGTAGCGACCGTCAATGACTTCTGTGGTGTCATCAGCCAGGCTGCGCCCGCCAATTCCTGATCGTAGAAGGACAAACTCATGCCGAAGAAGATCATCGTTCCAGAAGGCACATCGAAGCCGATTGCACCTTTTTCGCCCGGCACGCTGGCAGATGGGATCGTCTATCTCTCCGGAACGCTGCCATTCGACAAGAACAACGACGTCGTTCATGTGGGTGACGCCAGCGCCCAGACCCGCCACGTGTTGGAGACGATCAAGTCGGTGATCGAAACTGCCGGTGGCACGATGGAAGATGTGACGATGAACCATATCTTCATCACCGACTGGGCCAATTATCAGGCGGTCAATGCCGTGTATGCCGAGTACTTTCCAGGCGACAAGCCGGCGCGCTACTGCATTCAATGCGGTCTGGTGAAGCCGGATGCCCTGGTGGAAATCGCAACCGTCGCTCATATCGGCAAACCGTAAGCGCGATGCATTTCGATCTGCACGGAAGACAAGACGCAGATGCACCGACGATTATCCTGTCGTCGGGCCTCGGCGGATCGGCAAGCTACTGGGCGCCGCAGCTTGCGGCGCTATCGGACGACTATCGGATCGTTTCCTATGATCATCGCGGTTGCGGACGCACCGGTGGCGAGGTGCCAGCCGATGGCGGCATCGCGGCCATGGCGGATGATGTGCTGGAGATTGCCGAGCAACTGGGTCTCACCCGCTTCGATTTCATGGGACATGCATTGGGCGGCCTGATCGGCCTTGATCTTGCCCTTCGCAAGCCCGGAATCATCGGAAAACTTGTCCTCATCAATGCCTGGAGCAAGGCCGATCCGCATTCCGGACGGTGCTTTGATGTGCGCATCGAGCTTCTGGAAAAGTCAGGCGTTCCGGCTTTCGTCAAGGCGCAGCCTTTGTTTCTCTATCCGGCAGTCTGGATGTCGGAAAATGCGGAAAGATTGGAGGCGGAGGAGCGTCACGCCATCCATCATTTTCAGGGGCACGCCAATATCCTTCGCCGCATCGCTGCCCTGCGTGCCTTCGATGTCGACAACCGGTTACAGGATATCAAAACGGAAACGCTGGTCATCGCCACCCGCGACGATCTTCTCGTGCCTTACACGCGGTCGATCCGTCTGGCGGAGGGCTTGTCAAACAGCCAGTTGCAGCTCGTCGACTTTGGAGCCCACGCTTTCAACGTCACGGCTCCGGATGCCTTCAACGCTGCCATACTGCGCTTTTTGCGTGCCGCCTGATACTTTTTCGTTACGTGTTCGGCCGCAGCGACATCACCCCTTCCAAGAAACAGAAATGGCACAAAGGAAGGGGTTGCTTTCCGCCGCCTGACGTTTCATCACCTTCTTATAGAGCGCCGTGCGTCCTTTAGGACGCACAAAGGACGCTCTAACTTTTTGAATCTACGCATCGTGCTTTCCGAAAATCGCTTCCGATTTTCGGGCCGATGCTGTGGACGCGTGTCGCATCAAGATTGAAGGAGGAAACGATGAAGGCTCTGGTTCTGGAGGAAAAGGGAAAGCTGTCGCTTCGCGACTTCGATATTCCCGGCACGCTCGGCCCGAAAGATGTGAAAATCCGCACCCACACCGTCGGCATCTGCGGCTCGGATGTGCATTATTACACGCATGGCAAGATCGGCCATTTCGTCGTGAAGGCGCCGATGGTGCTCGGCCACGAGGCAGCCGGTACGATTGAAGAAGTTGGCGCAGAGGTCACGCATCTTAAGGTCGGAGACCGTGTCTGCATGGAGCCTGGCATTCCCGACCCGACCTCGCGTGCCGCCAAACTCGGCATCTACAATGTCGACCCCGCCGTTACCTTCTGGGCGACGCCGCCGGTTCATGGCTGCTTGACGCCGGAGGTCATTCACCCCGCCGCCTTTACCTACAAGCTGCCCGACAACGTCTCCTTCGGCGAGGGCGCCATGGTCGAGCCCTTCGCCATAGGTATGCAGGCAGCACTGAGAGCACGGATCCAGCCGGGCGATGTGGCTGTGGTCACGGGTGCCGGACCGATTGGGATGATGGTGGCGCTTGCAGCCCTTGCGGGCGGTTGCGCCAAGGTGATTGTTGCCGATCTTGCTCAGCCCAAACTTGATATCATCGGTGCCTATGACGGTATAGAGACGGTCAATATCCGCGAAGCATCCCTGCCAGATGCTGTCGCCAAGGCAACCGATGGCTGGGGCTGCGACATCGTGTTCGAATGCTCAGGCGCTGCTCCTGCCATTCTCGGCATGGCAAAGCTTGCTCGTCCGGGCGGGGCAATTGTGCTTGTCGGCATGCCGGTCGATCCAGTGCCGGTCGATATCGTCGGATTGCAGGCCAAGGAACTGCGGGTCGAGACCGTCTTCCGTTACGCCAATGTCTACGACCGCGCGCTTGCGCTTATCGGTTCCGGCAAGGTCGATTTAAAGCCGCTGATCTCGGCCACCATCCCCTTCGAAGACAGCATCGCCGGTTTCGATCGTGCGGTGGAAGCGCGCGAAACCGATGTGAAGCTGCAGATCACCATGCCGCAATGACCGGCGCGGTGCCGGGTGCCAAGCTCTTTTTGGCACCCGCTGAATTATTTCGCTCCAAAGGCCCGAATGGCTATTGACCTAGAGTGCGCTCTAACTTGTAGCTTCCTCTGCGTTATGACGATGAGGTGCTGATGAAGATCGGTGAACTGGCAGAACGCTCCGGCCTTTCGGCCTATACGATCCGCTATTACGAGCGGATCGGCTTGCTGCCCTATGCCGATCGCGACCGCTCGAGCAGGCGCGATTACGATCCCGAGATATTGATCTGGATCGAGTTTCTCGGAAGGCTGAAAACGACGGGAATGCCGATCCGGGACATGCTGCGCTATGCCGCCTTGCGAAAGCAGGGCGACACGACCGTGCCCGAACGGCAGGCGATGCTGGAAACGCATCGAGACCAGGTTCGCGATCGAGTTGCCGAACTTCAGCAGTGCCTCCTCGTCCTCGACCAAAAGATCGCCGGATATGCCGGCGAAGATCAGAGGATGACGGATGATGACGCAGCCACAGGAAAATCCAAACGAAAGCCGGCTGGAGCGCGGCAAGCGCGTACTCGCTGAGATTGATGGTGAGGCCGGAGAAAAGGTAATTGCGGCGCTCGCCGATATCGCACCGGACTTCGCGACCTATCTGTTCGAGTTTCCCTTCGGCGACATTTACAGCCGGCCCGGGCTCGATACCAAGGCAAGGGAAATCGCAACCATCGCCGCACTGACAGCCATGGGCAATGCCACGCCACAGTTGAAGGTGCACATCGAAGCGGGTCTGAATGTCGGGCTCTCGCGTGATGAGATTACCGAAATCGTCATGCAGATGGCGGTCTATGCCGGATTTCCAGCAGCGCTGAACGGGCTGTTTGCCGCCAAGTATGTCTTCGCTGCGATGGACGAGCGGAAAGCCGCGGCGGCGTGAGGGGCGACTTCAAGGGCTAAATCCGCACCAACTCACCGCGGGCGCTATTTCTCCATCTCCCTGTAGCCATGGGACAGAAAGGGATATAGCGTCCCGCCGCCGAACCAGCGTTGCCCCTGAGGATGTCATGCCCCTATCCGACCAGCAGATTGCCGAGCTCAACACGCCCGCCGTTGTCGTGGACCTCGATATCGCCAAGAAGAATATCTCCCGCTTTCAGGATTATGCCGACATCCACGGGCTGAAGGTCAGGCCGCATATCAAGACGCATAAGCTCCCGGCTGTCGCGGAAATACAGCTGGCTGCAGGGGCGGTGGGCATTACCTGCCAGAAAGTATCGGAAGCCGAGGCGATGGTCGCCGGAAGCGATGCGATCAAGGACGTGTTGATCACCTACAACATTCTCGGTGCCGCGAAGTTGAAGCAGCTGCGTACCCTAGCCAGTAAGGTTCGGCTATCGGTGGTTGCCGATAGTGCCGAGGTCGTGCAGGGTCTCTCGCAGGCCTTTGCCGATGCGCCGGAACCGCTCACCGTTCTGGTGGAGTGCAATACGGGTGCGAACCGCTGCGGCGTTCCAACGCCGGATGCTGCTGCCGAACTGGCCGTCATCATTGATCAGGCGCCGGGACTGGTATTCGGCGGATTGATGACCTATCCGGCACCTTCAGGTGAGGCTGCGGTTCAGAGCTTCATGACGGACGCCAAGCGATTGATCGAAGAGAAGGGGATTGCAGTTGCCGTCATCACCTCCGGCGGCACACCGTCGATGATGCATGCGGCGAAGGCACCGGTCGTGACGGAATATCGCCCAGGAACATACGTTTATAACGACAGATCGCTTGTGACCCGTGGCGTCTGTGGCTGGGACGAATGCGCCTTGAACGTGATTGCCACGGTCGTTTCGGTTCCGGCGGAAAACCGCGCCATCATCGATGCCGGCTCGAAAGCGCTGACGTCGGACCTTCTCGGTCTCACGGGCTATGGCCATGTTCTCGGCCGTGAGGACATCACGATCGATCAGCTGTCGGAGGAGCACGGGCGTCTTGTGACCGAAGGACCGATCGGGCTGAAGGTAGGCGACAAGCTTCGCATCGTCCCAAACCACGCCTGCGTCGTCACCAACCTGGTCGATAGCTTGACGGTGATTGGCGAAGACATGTCTGAGCCGGAAGTCTGGCCTGTCGCGGCGCGCGGCCTGATCGTCTGAGTTTTTTGCTCGAAAGGATGAACCGCAGAGAGGCTGTCGCGTTTGTGAGTTTTATTGACCTCTGAGAATTTTGATGATTGCGACGCCTCAGCCCGAACGCTTCGTTTTACTGGATGGAATTCGGGGCGTTGCAGCTGTCGCAATTGTCCACCGCCACGCGGAATTCTTTTTCGGCAGGCCGGACGCATCCAGCTATCTGGCCGTCGATCTGTTCTTCGCCCTGAGTGGTTTCGTTCTCGCACATGCCTATGGCGAAAGACTGCGAACCGGCAAAATCTCAACGCTCACTTTCATGAAGGCGCGCTTTTACCGGCTCTATCCGCTCTACATCATCGCACTTGCAATCATGGCGGCCTTCTTCGTCCTCCTCTACGCGCTTGACCTGCCAACGCCGATCGACGACCTGCACCGAAAGATCAGTCTGGGTGAACTGGCTTTTGCCTTGATCACAAGCATTCTGTTCCTGCCGGCGCCGTTTACGTTGACGCTCAATGGCGCGCTCTTCCTTGTCAGCCCGGCATGGTCCCTGTTCAACGAGCTGGTGGCCAACGTCGTCTACGCCAAGTGGGGTGCGCGCTGGAAGAGCGGGAGGATCGCAGTCGTCATCGCAGTCGCAGCGATCGGGCTGGTGGTTGCCGCCATCGAATTCGGTAAATTGCACGCAGGTTTTCGCTGGCATGAGATGTATGCCGGTATGGCACGCGTGTTCTTTTCCTTCTTCGTCGGCGTGTTGATCTATCGCTTTCATACCGGTTTTCAGATCAGGCATCAGCTCCTTGCCCTTTTGTGCCTGGCGTTCGTCTGCCTGATCCTGTTCCTGCCAATTACCAAGGAGGTTCGTCCCTTCTTCGATCTCTTCATCGTCTTCGTCGTCTGGCCAGTCTTGCTCGCCGTCGCCAGCAAGGTCGCGCCGGAAGGATGGTTGGCTGCCATCTCTTCGTTTCTGGGAACGGCCTCCTACGGCCTCTACGTGCTCCACGTTCCGTTGCTTGCATGGGTCGCTTTCCTCATGCCTTGGACGGGTACGGGGTGGATCGCCTATCCTGCCGGACTGCTTTTCACCGCATGCGCCACGACCTTTGCCTGGGTTTTGACGAGATACTTCGATCAACCGATGCAGAAACGCTTGAGGCGCAGGGTGAAGTTGGTGAACGCGACGCAGTTTTGAGTGCGCGAGCGTTTCGCCAAGCGCGAATTGGAACCGCTCTGAACGCCCAACTTTATGCCCCCTCAAAAAAACCCAATAATTACTGTCACTTACGAGAAAACGACAGATTTATGAAAAACCTCTGTTGACTTGTTTGGGGTGTGTCTCTTATAAGTCCGC
>NZ_JAQZSF010000009.1:0-263673 GCF_028674915.1 Agrobacterium sp. CNPSo 3708 | reverse complement strand
GACGACCAGCCAGATCGATGCGCTGAACTCCACCCAGATCGCCAGCTTGAGCTCTGCCCAACTGGCAACGCTCGACAGCGCCGAACTCGCTCTCTTCTCTACGGGAGAGGTTGCATCACTCAGCACCAAGGCTATCTCAGGCCTTTCTGCAGCGGCTCTTACCAACTTGAGCAGCGCAAGCGCAGCAGCGCTGACCAAGGCACAGATCGCAGTCATGTCTTCGACACAGCTTAACGCTCTGTCGTCCGACGCGCTCAACACCTTCTCCAGCGATGAAGTCAAGGCCATCAGCGCCCAGGCACTTGCAGGCATCACCGTCAGCAAGTTGACCACCGGCAACATTGCAAACCTGAGCGCGACACAGGCAGCAGCCCTGACCACGACGCAGTTTGCAGCGATGACGACCAGCCAGATCGATGCGCTGAACTCCACTCAGATCGCCAGCTTGAGCTCTGCCCAACTGGCAACGCTCGACAGCGCAGAACTCGCTCTCTTCTCTACGGGAGAGGTTGCGTCACTCAGCACCAAGGCACTTTCCGGTCTTTCTGCAGCGGCTCTGACAAACTTGAGCAGCACGAACGCAGCAGCGCTGATAAAGGCACAGATCGCGGTCATGTCTTCGACGCAGCTGAACGCTCTGTCGTCTGATGCACTCAACACCTTCTCAAGCGAAGAGGTGAAAGCCATCAGCGCCAACGCGCTCGCCGGTATCACGGCCAGCAAGTTGACCACAGGTAACATCGCAAACCTGAGCGCGACCCAGGCAGCAGCCCTGACCACGACGCAGTTCGCAGCGATGTCGACCGACCAGATCCAGGCTCTGACCTCCACGCAGGTTGCTGGCCTCACCGCCGCTCAGGTTGGTACGCTGAATAGCACGGAGCTCGGCCTGTTCACCACGGGTGAGATCACCGCACTCAGTGCCAAGGCGGTTTCCGGCTTGTCCACGGCAGCCATCTCTGGATTGAGCACGTCGACGGCTCGTGGCATCACAGCGCAGCAACTGCAGGCAATGAGCGACGCTCAGGTCGAAGCAGTCATCAAGGCCTATAACGGGGTCTAAGACCTGGCACTTGTCCCAAATCGAGATCAATCTTTGATATCTCGAAACCAGGACGTGACGATATGGGGCGTCGGCAAGTGCAGATGATGCCCTGACCCAATAGCTTACGACGCGGCCAAGAGCCGCGTCGTCGATCTCCAGCTCAGAATAAACAAATGCTACGAGCCGCCTCCGTGACGTCGGCATTGCGCGCTTCTGCAGCAGGCAGAGGAGCTCCCGGACAACCTGCTTTACAAGGCAAGTGATGTTCGTTCGTCGCGTGCAAATGAACCCCGCGACGTCCGCACGTTCGTATGCCTTCTTAGCTCGCGACCCCTTTCACCACGATCTTCATAGCCGACAATACCGACGGCGCGTGCAAGAATATCTCCGTCGCTACGATGGGGGACAAACATCAAAGTAACCGTGACAATAGAAGCATCGGTCGCAAGCAACCCAAGCAACACACGCGGTAAAAATACATCCAGCCACAGGCAAGTTCTCTAGAGTAGCTGAAGATCAGCTATTCCTAGCCCTTTCCGCTCTGTCGCAGGATGCCATGACCGTCAGTCCCGTCTCATCTTCGAACGATCTCGTCGCCCCGTCCGCTCTTGATCTGGCACGGCATCAACGTTTGAGCCTGCTCGATCTGATGAGCATAGCGGAAGCCCTGAATGCCGCCGGCCAGCAGGCTGCGGCAGCAGAGCTCTATAAGACCTGGGCCGCCTTCAACGACGGTAATCCTGTCATTCACATGGCCTATTTCAATTACGCGGTCACGCTGAACAAACTCGGCGATCGTGCAGGTGCCATCCAGGCTTTCCGCGCGTCCATCAAGGCCGATCCGGACTTTGCGCCAGCCTACATCAATCTCGGGCGTGTGCTGGAGGATGCAGGGATGATCGGCCACGCGGTGGAGCAGTGGTCGCGCTACGCTCAGGCAGCAAAAAACGTCGATGCTGAAGCGGTTGGCAATCGGCATATGGCCTTGCAGAACATCGGTCGTGTTCTGGAAGGCACAGACAGGCTGGACGAGGCGGAAAGCACATTGCGTCAAGCATTTGAGCTTCGGCCGGACGCGCTCGAATCAGGGCAGCACTGGATATCGTTGCGCCAGCGACAGTGTAAATGGCCCGTCCTCGAGCCCTCGACATATGTGCCGGCCCGCAAGATGCTCGACGCCATGTCCTCGCTGACACTCAGCTGTTACGCCGACGACCCGATGTTTCAGCTTGCGAAGGCCTATCGGTACAGCAAGACATTGGTCGGCCGCCCCGACCTCACGCGCTTCCCGCGCAGAAAACCGAAACAAAAATCCGGCACCGGTCAGCGGTTGCGCATCGGTTACCTGTCGTCTGATTTGCGCGATCACGCCGTTGGCTTCGCGCTGTGTGAGGTTCTGGAGCTGCACGACAAGAGCAGCGTCGAAGTCTTTGCCTATTACTGCGGTCAAATCCGCACCACCGACAGCACACAGGCCCGGATGAAGGCTGTGGTTGACACGTGGCGGGATATTCAGGATCTCGACGATGCAGCGGCGGCGTCGCTGATCATTTCCGACGAGATCGACATTCTGATCGACGTCAATGGCTACACCAAAGACGCGCGCGCGAAGATCTTTTCTTACCGCCCTGCGCCAGTCATCGTCAGTTTCTGCGGCTATCCCGGATCGATGGGAAGCCCATTCCACCAATATCTGATTTCCGACGGCTACATGATCCCGCCGGAGAACGAGATCTACTTTTCGGAGAAGGTGCTTCGCATCGCCTGCGACCAGCCGCTCGACCGTAAACGTCCCATCGCTGCCCGGCCCAGCCGCGCTGACGTCGGCCTGCCGGACGACGCGTTTGTGTATGCCAGCTTCAACGGGATGCAGAAGATCACGGAGACCTGTTTTGCGCGTTGGATGACGATCCTGTCGGAGACGCCCGGCAGCCTGCTGTGGCTTCTGGCGGGGGATGAGACGGCCAACCAGCGTCTGCGCGAGCTTGCCGAACAAAGAGGGGTGTCGGCTGATCGGCTCGTCTTTGCCCCCAAGGTTCCGAACCCGCATCATATCGCTCGCATCGGCGTGGCAGATCTCTTTCTCGACACGTTCCCTTATGGTGCGCATTCCACGGCTTCCGACGCGATCACATCCGGCCTTCCGGTCCTCACCATGCCGGGCAAAACCTTTGCCGCGCGTTTCTGCGCGAGCATCGTTAAAGCAGCCGGCGTGCCGGAAATGATTTGTTCTTCCCCGGAGGACTATGTCGCGCGCGCTATAGCCTTCGAGCGAGACCGCAAGAGCCTGTTGGCCGTTCGAGAGTCGATCGCGCGACAGCGCGACACATGCGTCCTGCGCGACATCCCCGCCTTGGCGCGGCGTCTTGAGGAGCTCTTCTGGCAGATGCAGGGCGAGTGCGAGCGCGGCGAGACGCCGGTTCCAGATCTCACCAATCTCGATGTCTACTACGAAGTGGGGGCTGAAGCCGTGCTCGAGAATATCGAGTTCGAGGATGAGCAGAGCTATCGTAACCGCTACCTCAAAAAGCTCGCCCAACTCCACGACTACGCGCCTATCCCTTATGATCGCCGTCTGTGGCAGAAGCCAGGGAACTGAGCGCCGTCCTTCCCAACCAGACAGACAAAAGCCGCAGGGTTGTCTCTTAGCCCCTAACTTAGATGTGGAATACTTGCTGTAGCAAAAATCAGTCGCGAAATTCAAAGTCATGCGACCGGCTGTTGCGGTGGAAATCTTTCCAGATTTTCCGCAAAGGTGATTCTGAAGCGAAACTTAGGGAGTTTCAAGAATAGATCTATGTTGCCTGCCACGCTTTGAGGACGTGTAAAGCTGTAGGTTTAGATTCCGGCCAAAGCTGCACAAGGTATTGATCCTCGCCGTCAAGCCCGTCTTCACTCAGAGTGTCAAGACCGGAACAGCTTACGCGCACGCCAAGCAGTCCCGCTCCCACAACAAGGCGAGGTGATGTTGATTCATCGTCAGTCATGCCAGCCAGGACGAGCTGACCCGTGGGGCATCTGAATCCGGCATCTACCACATGTTGAAATGTGTCAAGATCGGACGTGGGGCGCTGGTCATGCCACTCAACAGACACAGGTACGCTCATGTTGCGCGCGGTATGGATAATGATCCCAGTAGGCCCGGCCATTAGACGGTGCGCAATGCTCTCTTCGGTGTAGTCATCTGGCAATTCCGAGTGAGCCTCGTCGCGCAGATATATCTGGAAGTAGTCGGCGAAAATGACGCCGTGGTAAAGTGTTCTCAATTATGGGCCTCCGATCGTTTCGAAGCAGAGACCTATCCTGCGAAGCCGACGCCGACCTGTTTCTGGCCCAGAGCCTGAAATACGGTCGTGATGATGCCGGCACGGTCGAGACCCGCTTCCGCATACATGGTTTCCGGCTTTGCCTGCTCGACCCACTGGTCGGGCAGGGTCAGCGTGCGAACCTTGATTCCAGTATCCAGAAGACCGGATCCTGCCATGAACTGAAGCACCTGCGCGCCGAAGCCACCGGAAGAACCTTCTTCAATGGTCACGAGAACCTCATGGTGGCTCGTCAGCTGGCGGATGAGGTCGAGATCGAGCGGTTTGGCAAAGCGTGCATCGGCCACGGTGGTGGAAAGCCCTGCGGCATCCAGATCCTCGGCGGCCGCCAGGCATTCGGCTAGACGCGTGCCGAAGGAAAGAAGCGCGATCTTCGAGCCGTCCTTGACGACGCGGCCTTTGCCGATTTCGAGAATTTCGCCGCGGGCCGGCATATCGATGCCCACACCTTCTCCGCGCGGATAGCGGAAGGAGATCGGGCCCTCGTCATAGGCCGCGGCGGTGCGCACCATGTGCTTCAACTCCGCTTCGTCGGAAGCAGCCATGACCACCATGCCGGGGAGGGTGGCAAGGAACGTGGTATCGAAGGAGCCCGCATGTGTCGGGCCATCGGCGCCGACGAAGCCGGCGCGATCGATCGGAAAACGTACCGGCAGGCCTTGCAACGCCACGTCATGCACCAACTGGTCGTAACCGCGTTGCAGGAAGGTGGAGTAGAGCGCGCAGAAAGGCTTGTAGCCTTCCGCGGCAAGCCCTGCGGCAAAGGTTACGGCATGTTGCTCGGCAATGCCGACATCGAAGGTGCGCTTTGGGAAAAGCTCTGCGAGCTTATCGAGCCCCGTGCCGCTTGGCATGGCAGCCGTGACGCCGACGATCTTGTCGTCGAGCTTTGCTTCCTGCACCAGCGCTTCGGCGAAAACGCTGGTATAGCTCGGCGCGTTCGGCTTTGCTTTAGCCTGCGTGCCGGTGATGACATCGAACTTGTTGACGCCGTGATACTTGTCGGCAGCGGCTTCAGCCGGGGCGTAGCCCTTGCCCTTTTGCGTCACGACATGGATCAGCACTGGACCCTTCTGGTTGTCGCGGACATTGCGCAGCACAGGCAGAAGATGGTCGAATGAATGGCCGTCAATCGGGCCGATATGGTAGAAACCCAGCTCCTCGAAGAGCGTACCGCCCGTCACATAGCCGCGCGCATGGGTCACGGCGCGGGTGATGGCGCGGTCGATGGTCTTGCCGAGATAGGCCGTCAGCTTCTTGCCGAAGTCGCGGAAGCCCATATAGGTGCGGCCGGATGCAAGGCGCGCCAGATAGGCGCTCATGGCCCCCGTCGGCGGCGCAATCGACATGTCGTTGTCGTTGAGGATCACGATCAGCCGCGCGTCCAGCGCACCGGCATTGTTGAGGGCTTCGAAAGCCATGCCGGCTGACATGGAGCCATCGCCGATAATCGCAATCACCTTGCGGTCGCTGCCGTCAAGTTCTGCCGCAACCGCCATGCCAAGGCCGGCAGAAATCGAGGTGGAGGAATGGCCAGCGCCAAAATCGTCATACTCGCTTTCGGCACGACGGGTGAAGCCGGAAAGGCCGCCTTCCTGGCGTAGCGTCCGGATGCGATCGCGACGGCCGGTCAGGATCTTGTGCGGATAACACTGATGGCCGACGTCGAAGATCAAGCGGTCGTCCGGGGTGTTGAACACCTTGTGTATGGCGATCGTCAGTTCCACGACACCGAGGCCAGCACCAAGATGTCCACCGGTCTTCGAGACCGCATCGATCATTTCGTCGCGCAATTCCCTCGCCAGTTGCGGCAGGTCGCGATCCTCGACTGCTTTCAGATCGGATGGGAGTTTCACCCGGTCAAGCAATGGTGTGTCTGGCATTCCGGTCAATCGTTCGGCCTTCGTGTTTTCTTTAAAACGCACCCTCAAAATGGGGAGGGCGCAGCCTTCGGCAAGCATGTTCCCGTTCTACAGCATCGGCCCAAAAATCGAAATCGATTTTCGGAAAAGCACGATGCGTAGGTTCAAAAGATTAGAGCATCCTTTATGCGTCAGAAAGGACGCACCGCGCTCTAACGGATTTCAACCTTTGGGCAAAGGCACAAATTCCTCTTCATCCCCCGGGACGATGTCGAAACGCCCTGTTCTCCACTCTTCCTTGGCCTGCTCTATGCGTTCTTTTGATGACGAAACGAAATTCCACCAGATATAACGCCGTGAATTCAATGCGGCACCTCCGAAGAGCATGACGTGACAACCGTCGACGCCACCCTTCAGCGTGATGTCGTCGCCGGCGCGAAAAGCCAGCAACTGATCCGCGGCAAACACATCGCCGGCAACCTCAAGAGAACCGGAGAGAATATAGATCGCCCGTTCCTCGTGATCGGCAGGGAAGGGGAATTTTGCGCCAGGCGTGAGCGAAAGATCGGCGTAGAGCGTGTCGGTGAATGTTCTTACCGGCGAGCGAAGGCCCGCAAAATCCCCGATGACAACACGTCCATTTGCACCAGCAATGTCGATCAGCGGCATGGCCTCGCGTTCGGTGTGAGAGAAGTCAGGAGCGATCTCCTCCTTGTCGTCCGGCAGCGCAAGCCACGTCTGCAAACCCGACATGGACAGGGGATGCCCGCGCAGGTTTTCCGGTGTGCGCTCCGAATGCACGATGCCACGACCGGCCGTCATCAGGTTGATATCGCCTGGTCGAACGACGACCTCCGTCCCCAGACTGTCGCGATGCTTGATTTCGCCATCAAAGAGATAGGTGACGGTGGAGAGCCCGATATGCGGATGCGGCTTGACGTCGAGTGCTTCTCCAGCCTTCAGGATCGCCGGTCCCATCCTGTCGAAGAAGATGAAAGGGCCGACCAAACGGCGGTCGCGCGTCGGCAAGGCGCGACGCACGGAAAAGCCGCCAATGTCGCTTGCGCGGGGAACGATCAGGTTCTCGATGGCATCACACGCGAAGGCGTCGCCGGCGGCGGGATCATTGCCTGGGAAAAACGACATGGATTGCTCCTCCACGGTGATCGATCCGCAGACTAACACGATTTGGCGCCGTGTGTGAGTGTTGTCTGATAAATGCTGCGTGTGGTGGTGTGGGTTTACCCGCTATCGTCAACAGCCGTCAGTCAAACTTAAAAGCGTATGGCGAAGGTTTTCAGCGAGGTCCTCAAACCGTGGGCATCATTCGCCGTCCAGCGGCTCGACGCCCTGGGGTTTGCCCGCACGATCCAGACGGATCTTCTCGATGCGCTTTTCGGCGGTTGTCAGAAGTGCTTCGCAATGCTTCTTCAGGGCTTCGCCGCGCTCGTAAATGGCAATGGATTCGTCCAGGGCGACATCGCCGCGTTCCAGGCGGG
Source organism: Agrobacterium sp. CNPSo 3708 (assembly GCF_028674915.1). NCBI lineage: Bacteria > Pseudomonadati > Pseudomonadota > Alphaproteobacteria > Hyphomicrobiales > Rhizobiaceae > Agrobacterium > Agrobacterium sp. CNPSo 3708. The sequence goes on along the minus strand of NZ_JAQZSF010000009.1, from coordinate 255,941 downwards.
CAACAATGCTTTCCAGCTCAGCAACGGCCTTTTCGAAAGAATAACCGTTAACATCGGCTGTGTTGGCATTTTCCGTCATTTTCAACCCTTCATCATTCTCAAGATATGCATGGCCGCCGATTCCGCCAGCCCTTCCAGATCATAACCGCCTTCCAGCAGACTGACGACCCGGTTGCCGGCATATTTATCCGCCATCTCCAGAATTCGCCCCGTTGCCCAGTCGAAATCCTCACCCACCAGATTGATCTGGGCGAGCGGATCGCGGTGATGGGCATCGAAACCGGCGGAGATAATAATGAGGTCGGGCGAGAAATCGGCGATGGCAGGCAGAACCCTGGATTTGAACGCCTCACGGAAATGGTCGCTTCCCGTGTTGGGCGAGAGCGGCGCGTTGACTACGTTGTTCTTCACGCCGGTTTCGTTTTTGTCGCCGCTCCAGGGATAAAGCGGCATCTGGTGGGTGGAACAAAAAAGCACCGAAGTGTCGTTCCAGAAGATATCCTGCGTGCCGTTGCCGTGATGAACGTCCCAATCCACGATAGCCACGCGCTCCGCACCATGAACCTTCTGCGCGTGACGGGCCGCGATTGCTGCGTTGTTGAAAAGACAGAAACCCATCGCTTTTTCGGTTTCCGCGTGGTGGCCTGGTGGGCGGCTTGCGACGAAGACGTTGTCGGCTTCCCCGTTGAACACGTCATCCACGGCGGCCATCGCGGCACCGATGCCGGTCAGCGCTGCCTGCAGGCTTTTCGGCGAGGCATAGGTATCTGCCTCGATGCGGTTAATCTCACCTTCCTCTTCCGGAATCTGGCGCATCACTGAGAGAAGATGGCTTTCCGGATGAGCGAGAAGCACCGCATCTTCGTTGGCCTGCGGGGCTTGCTTACGAACCAGTCGCTCGAAATTCGGATGTTCAAGCGCGATGTTGAGCGAGCGCAGCCGGTCCGGTCGCTCGGGATGCCCCTCCGGTGTAATGTGTTCCAGGAAGATCGGATGCTCGTAAAGCCGTGTGGCCATGGGTCGCTTACTCCTGAAACGCGTGAAGGTTTGGATTACGTCCGCTGCGGCAGCAAAGGATAGCCAGCCATGACCGCGCGCCCGGCAAGGGCTGCCAAGACGGCCTTGATCAGGTCACCCGGTATGAAGGCCATGGAGCCAATGAACGCCTTGCTGAAACCGATACCGGTTGCGAAAGCGAGATAGGTGATGCCGAAGGCATAAAGAACGACGACGCCACCAGCGGCACTGGCGAGGAAAAAGCCAATGCCTTGTGTCAATGCGGGCTGGCCCGCTTTGACGAAGCGTTCGGAAAGGGTGCCGGTGACGAAAGCGGCGGCGATCCAGCCAATCAGATAGCCCGTGGTCGGGGTGGTGAAGATCGAAAGGCCACCTCTGCCGCCGGACAGAACCGGAAGGCCGATAGCCGCAATCAGGATTGTCAGCAGCACGGCAAGGGTGCCTCGCTTTGCGCCAAGGACGACGCCGGCCAGCATGACGCCCAGCGACTGGGCCGTGATGGGAACCGGAATGATGCCGAGTGTAATGGGCGGCAACAGGCCAAGCGCAATGATGATGGCTGAAAACAGCGATATCAAAACCAGGTCACGGGTGGTCATTGGGCGTCTCCCTTTTGTCTGAGTGAGGTTTGACCTCTGAAGCCGCGCGCGTCAATGGCATCCGCAATCGCGTCGGCATCCTTCAACGTCATTATGATGAGTGGGACGAGTATGCTTTTGAGCTTTATACGGCTACCGCGTGCGTGGTGTGCATCGCTCAACGTGTGATATCGGCTGACGATCTCGGGGACGAAGCGAACCACAAGGCCAACCGCAAGGCCCACATCGGCTGCCTTTGCCAGGCCGAGCTTCTCAAGTGGGCGAAGTGCGAATGTGATCTCATCCATGAATTGCGAGATGCTCACACTTGCGGTTACGGCGGTCGCCAGCAATGTCAGAGCGCTCAATCTCAAAAGCGTTACGGCGGCATCCATCGCAGGGATCAGCAGAAAGCTGAACGTGGCGATGATCGCGATCGTCAGAAAGACCGGGCGAAGGCGGGAGAGCGTTTCGCGCAACCCCAGTTGCGCCTGCCAGAGAATGAAGCCTGCCAGAATGACCGCAATGCAAAGGATCAACGGATCACGCGTGAGAAACAGGCCGGCGCTGAAGGCTGCCAGCGTCAACAGCTTCACGCGGGGCGAAAGCCTGTAGAGCCAGCCCGTTCCCTCGGCGTAAAGGCTTCTCATGAGAGCGCGATCTCACGGTACCGGGCAATCACCTCTTCCGGCTCGCCATCCAGAACAAGCCTAGCCTGATGAAAGAGCAGAACGCGGTCGAATGTTTGAAGCAGGGGATGGTCATGGGTAATGACCAACACATCCTGCTCCAAGCCGAGGATCGTCCGCTCCACCACCGCGCGGTTCTTCAGATCGAGTTGGTTCGTTGGCTCGTCCAGGATCAGGATGTTTGGGCCGGTGATGGATAGCGCCGCAAGCGCTGCAAGCTGCAACTCGCCACCCGATAATTCATGGGCACGGCGGTCTGAAAGATGGGCGATACCGAAGCGCTGCAAGATCGCCGCCACAGCCGCATCGACAGCGATTTTGCCGACGCCGCGGTTTTTCAGTCCAAACGCGATGTCGTCGCGAATGATCGGCAGGATGATCTGGTTTTGCGGGTTCTGGAAGACAAAGCCCACCTGTTTCAAGACAGCATCGGCATCCTTGATCGTATCAAGCCCATTGACGATGACCCTGCCGGTGCTGGGCTTGGTAAGGCCGTTGATCAATCGGGCAAAGGTGGTCTTGCCCGAGCCATTCAGGCCGATCACGCCAATGCGTCGCTCCGATAGCGAAAGATCGAGCGGCGCAAGCGCTGTTCGCCCCTCGAAGGTCACACTTGCATTCTGGAACTGAATGTCCACGCCGTTTCCCTTATCGTCCGTTGCGCTTCTATAAACACAAAGACGCCTTGGCGAAATCAAGAACAAAAAAAGAACATTGATTTCGAGGCGGGAGACTCCTAGAGTTCAGGGCATGGCGATTCTGGTTTCCAACGAAGCAGCACGGCGTATTTTCCTGGAGAGACAGGGGCTTTCGGCACCGCCGAACAGGGCGCTGTCGAAGGATGGATTGCTCGAACTTATTACTACACTGGGCTTCGTGCAGGTGGATAGCATCGCCACGGTGGAGCGAGCCCATCACCAGATCATTTTTTCCAGAAACCAGACCTACAAGCGGGAGCATCTGACCGCGCTCCTGGAAAAAGACCGAACGCTTTTCGAGCACTGGACGCATGACGCGTCGATCGTTCCGACAGCCTTTTATCCCTATTGGAAACATCGATTCCGTCGCCGCGAGCCGATCATGCAGGAGCGCTGGCGTAAATGGCACGGGGAGGGGTTCGATTCCGCCTTTGAGGAAACCTACCGGCACATTGCGGAAAACGGTGCCGTCATGTCGCGCGACATGAAGGCAGAGGATCATCAATCCGGTGGCTGGTGGAACTGGCATCCGTCCAAGACGGCGCTTGAATATATGTGGCACACTGGCAGGCTTTCGATTGCTCGCCGTGTGAACTTTCAGAAGGTCTACGATCTCTCAGAACGTGTCATTCTGAAGGCGCATTACGAGCGGGACGTCAGTCATGAAGGGTTCATCGATTGGGCCTGCCGTGAGGCGCTATCCCGTCTGGGCTTTGCGACATCGGGAGAGATTTCCGCTTTCTTCGATCTGGTAACGCCGAATGAGGCGAAGGACTGGGTGATGTCTCACCGGGACGAACTGGTCGAAGTCTCGTTGATCTCTGCCAATGGCGCCAAGGAGCGCGCGTCCTACGCCTTCGCGAGCTTCGAAGGGGAGATGGAGGCGGAGGCGTCACTCGAGCCGCCGCAGCGGGTCCGGGTTCTCAGCCCCTTCGATCCGCTGTTGCGCAACCGCGCCCGCACCGAACGCCTTTTCGGCTTCTTTTATCGTATCGAAGTCTTCGTGCCGGAGCCGAAGCGCCAGTATGGCTACTATGTCTTCCCACTTCTCGAAGGCGACCGCATGATCGGACGCATCGACATGAAGGCCGAGCGCAAGAACGGTTCGCTCGACGTCAGACGGCTCTGGCTGGAAAAGGGCGTGCGACCGTCATCCGGTCGGTTGGAAAAGCTGGATGCCGAGTTGAATCGGCTGGCAAAATTCACGGGTGTGGAGGGTGTGCGGTATCTCGATGGCTGGCTGGCAGGCCCGGACGATACCGCGCCTGCCGGTCTCGCTATTAGCAAAGCTCCGTCGAAGCAATCTTGATGCCGAAACCTTCCAGGCCCACGTAGTGGCGCTCGCGCGTGGTCAAGAGCTTGATGGAGCTGATGCCGAGGTCTTTCAGGATCTGCGCGCCAAGCCCAATTTCTAGCCATTCTTCTTCGCGGGAACGCGCCTGTTCGTGCGATTCGTCCGCATCACGCGACTTGCGCCGGCCCTCGACCTTGCCAACGCCGACCGAGCCCTCGCGAAGATAAACGATAACGCCGCGGCCTTCTTCGGCAATCTTTTGCATGTAATGGCGTACTGGCTGCTTGCTGCCGAAAATATCGTCGGCCACATTCTCCGGATGCAGGCGGACCGGAATATCGACGCCATCGCGGATATCGCCAAAGATCACCGCCATATGCTGCATCGGATCCCAGGGCAGGGAATAGGTCTGCGCCTTGGCCGGACCGAAAGGCGTGTCGATGGTGACCTGACTTTCCATCTCCACCAGCGTTTCCTTGCGCTGGCGGTATGCGATCAGGTCGGCAACCGAGACCTGCTTGAGACCGTGGGTTTCGGCAAAGCTCGAAACCTGCGGACCGCGCATGACGCTGCCATCGTCATTGACGAGCTCGCAGATGACGCCGATCGGCGGCAGTCCGGCAAGCTTGCAGAGATCGACGGCTGCTTCCGTGTGACCGGAGCGCATCAGCACCCCGCCTTCGCGTGACACCAGCGGGAAGATGTGACCGGGACGGGTGAAGTCCGCGGGGCCGACATTGGGGTTGGCAAGATTGCGCACCGTCAAGGTGCGATCATCCGCCGAGATGCCTGTCGTGGTCCCGTGCTTGAAATCGACGGAGACCGTGAAGGCGGTCGTATGGGCGCTGTCGTTTTCGGAAACCATGGCGTTGAGGTTCAGCCTCTTGGCTTCCTCGCGCGGCATGGGGGCGCAGACGATGCCGGAGGTGTGGCGTACGATGAAGGCCATCTTTTCACCGGTGCAATGCACCGCGGCAACGATGAGATCGCCTTCGTTCTCGCGCCCGTCATCATCCATGACCACAACGATCTCGCCTGCCTCGAAGGCGCGGATCGCTTCAACGACGCGTTTCTGATCGTATGCCATGCTGTTTCTCCTGTTTATTTCAGTCTGCCGGTCTGGCCGCGGTCGCGCAGGTAATGGTCGGCCACAGTGCAGGCGACCATCGCTTCGCCGATCGGAACGGCGCGAATGCCGACGCAGGGGTCGTGACGGCCCTTGGTGCGAACATCGACATTATTGCCATCGGCATCGATGGACTGGCGTTCGGTGAGGATCGAAGAGGTGGGCTTGATGGCAAAGCGTGCAACGATCGGCTGGCCTGTCGCAATGCCGCCCAGAATGCCGCCCGCGTGGTTCGACAGGAAGAACGGCTTGCCGTCATTGCCCATGCGCATCTCGTCGGCATTTTCCTCGCCGCTGAGTTCTGCAGACGCAAAACCTTCGCCGATCTCGACACCTTTGACGGCGTTGATCGACATCAGATTGGAGGCGATATCCTGATCGAGCTTGGCATAGATCGGCGCACCGATGCCTGCCGGAACGCCCTCGGCAACCACTTCCACCACAGCACCGATGGAAGAGCCCGCTTTGCGGATCGTATCGAGATAGTCTTCCCAGATCGGCACCATGTCAGGGTCCGGGCAGAAGAACGGGTTCTCGTTGACCTGTGCCCAATCCCAGTTATCGCGGTTGATCTTGTGCTTGCCGATCTGCACGAGGGCTGCACGAACGGTCATCCCAGGCACCACTTTGCGGGCAAGGGCGCCGGCCGCGACACGTGCCGCGGTCTCGCGCGCAGAAGAGCGCCCGCCGCCTCGGTAGTCGCGAATGCCGTATTTGAGGTCGTAGGTGAAATCTGCGTGGCCTGGACGGTAGCGCTTGGCGATCTCGCCATAATCCTTGGAACGCTGGTCGGTGTTTTCGATCAGCATGGAAATTGGCGTGCCGGTGGTGATCATGGTCTCGCCGTCCTCATCCAGCATCACGCCGGAAAGAACCTTGACGATGTCATCTTCGCGTCTTTGCGTAACGAAGCGGCTCTGGCCAGGCTTGCGCTTGTCCATCCAGGCCTGCACTTCCGCGAGCGTGAAGCGAATGCCGGGAGGGCAGCCATCCACCACACAGCCCAGCGCCGGACCATGGCTTTCGCCCCAGGTTGAAACGCGGAAGAGGTGACCGAACGTGTTATGCGACATGACAATAAAACCAGACCAGGCAGCGTTTCCTATAGAGAAACGCGAAATTTACAAAAATGCGCGGTCATCTCCTTAGTGGAAAATACCTGGAAGGCAAAAGCCTTTCTTTGATCGGAATAGGACCGCCTGCATCAGGACACGCGACGCAGTTCCTGTTGCATGGCATAGGCTGAAAATTCTTGAGCCGGTAGAGGTGCGGCGAAGGCATAGCCTTGCAGGATATCGCAGCCCATGTCTTTCAGCATAGCGGCATGTTCCATCGTTTCCACGCCTTCAGCGACGGTCTCGACACCAAGCGAGCGGGCAATATCGATGATGGAACGGACCAGCGCCCGTTCCTGCGGCGAACCGAGGATTGGCATGACCAGCTGACGGTCGATCTTGAGGCGCTTCGGCTTGAGGCGCAGCAGGCTGATGAGCGAGGTATGTCCGGTGCCGAAATCATCAATCTCGATGTCGATGCCGAGCTCTTTGACCTGGTCGAGATTTTGAACCACCTGCTCGTCGCTGTCGTCGAGAAAGATGGATTCGACCAGTTCGAAAACGACTTCGCCGGGCATGATGTAAAGCTGGTGGAGGCTTTCGAGCAACTGGGCGTCGTGCAGGCGACGGATTGAAACGTTGACCGAGACGCGAGGGATTTCCAACCCCTTCAGGCTCCATAGCCGTCTGTCTTGCAGGGCGCTCTGCAACGTCAGGCGGTCGAGCGCCTGAACGACGTCCAGCTCTTCCGCGATACCCAGGAACTTGTCCGGCGTCAGCAGGCCGCGTGTCGGGTGACGCCAGCGGACCAGCGCTTCCATGCCGGCGATCTCGCCGGTTCTGGCGCAGAGTTGCGGTTGGTACCAGGTTTCGAATTCACCCTTCTCCAACCCCGCCAGGATTTCGTCGGCAGTGCGCTTGTGATTGACGATCTCGGCCTGAAGATTTTGCGTGAAGAACTCGTAGCGGTTCCGGCCCATGGCTTTGGCGCGGTAGAGTGCGAGGTCGGCGTTGATGAGGATCTTGCGTGCATCATTGTCTTGGGCGTCGCCAAAGGCGATGCCGATCGAGACACCGCATCGACATGTGAACCCTTGAAAATCGAAGGGATGCTGGAAAGCCGCGATGATGTTCGACGCTATGGATGTGACGATGTACTTGTCCGTCACCTGAGAGACGAGGATGACGAACTCGTCCCCGCCAATACGGGCGATGACGCCGGCATCGCCCACATTGAGGCGAAGGAGTTCTGCTGCCCTGGCCAGTGTTGCGTCGCCTGCTGCGTGCCCCAGCGTGTCGTTGATCTGTTTGAAGCGGTCGAGATCAAGGTGGAGGATGGCAAAACGTGCCCGGCCAGCCGCGACAGGTGAGGACGTCAGATAGTCCAACTCCAGATCCAGCTTTCGCCGGTTTGCGAGCCCGGTCAGTGGATCGTGCAGCGCGTTGTGTTCGATGTGTGACTTCGCCTCGATCAGCTCCGCATTGCGTGCCTCGGCCTCTTCTTTTGCGGCCTTCAGCTCGTCGGCAAGGCGCACATCTGCGGTGATGTCGAAAGCAATGCCGATGACCTTGCGAAGTCCATCCCGGTCAATATGGATGCTGCCCACGGAGCGAACGTAGCGCACCTCTCCATCTTGAAGCAGCACGCGCTGAATGCTGGAGAAGGGTTCGTTGTTGGCCGCGCATCGGTCGGCGTCCGCAGACGCCTTCTCCCGGTCATCTGGATGAAGACAGTTCAGCCACGTCGCTCGATCTGTATAGCCGGTTGTATAGTCCAGCCCATAGAGCTGGTGCATACGGCGGTCCCAATAGGAATGGTCGGTCGAGAGATTGGCTTCCCATATGCCACAATTGTAGGATTGGAGCGCGAAGTCGAGCCGCCGCGACAGTTCCATGAGATCGTGTTCACGGGAAGACAGTTCCTGAAGCGCAAGCTCGAGTTCGGCGTTCTTCACGTGACTGCTATAGACGGAGTTCTTTAGTGTCTCGGCCACCTGCATATCCGAGGTGACATCCCAGATGATCCCGCTCGTGTGACGCGCGCCATCCGCTGTGCTGTAGTTTGAGCCTGCCGCTCGCAGATAGCGTAGTTCGCCAGAGCGCAATTGGACCCGGTAGACTTCGGAGTGGGTCTCCTCTCCCTGAGTACAGCGGGTCAGAAAGTCCGTGATCTTTACTCGGTCTTCCGGAACGACCGCTTCCAGCCATCGTGATAGAGAAAATTCGTTCTCCGTCGTCGGATAACCATGCAGTCCCGCGGCCCGCCCATCAAGGTAGCATGCGTCGTCACCATTCAGTTCCCAAAGGCCAATATTGGACGAATCCATCGCCAGCTTGAAGCGTTGGGAGAGTTCGAGAAGCTTGCTCTCGCGAATGTGGATCATTGTCAGATTGTGGTTTCGCTCGGCAACCAGAAGCAGAATGATCGTCAGAGGCAACGCAATCCAGAAGGACGCTGGGTCGATAAAGTAGATCAGCGCAAGCGATACTCCCGCCGAAGCTCCAAACAGCATCTTTTTCCGTGTGCTCTTCTCGCGGACACTACGCGAAAATGTCGATGCTGATGCCACGTCGGAGAGTCCTCAGTCCATGCCTGGAAAACAATTCTTGCGGACAACTCTAAAAGATAATCTAAAACAAATAGTATAGCAGGCCGCGCGCGCTGGTTTTCACGGCGCCAGGTACAAAAAAAGTCTAAGCGCTTGATATTGGTTAAAATCCATTCACCAATTATACCGAAATTGACATTGTTACGGGCAAATTCCGCCACATTCGGGAGAGAAATCTTGTCGCATGCAAAACTCGTAAAGAGCCTGAAGGAGGCTAGAACCATGCGCTTGATGATTGCCGCACTTTTAGCCACTGCAAATCTGTTTGCCCCTCTGAACAGCTTTGCCCAGAGCGTCGATGTCGAGTCGACCATCAGCAAGGTCGACGTGAAGGGCCTGAACATCACACTTGCCGACGGCAAGAATTACAAAGTGCCGGAAGAGTTCAATTTCGAAGGCCTGCAGCCCGGCGTGAAGGTCCTGGTGTTCTACACCGAAGTCGACGGTAAACGCGTCGTGGACGATCTCGAAGTCGTGCAGTAAGCCTGTGTCGCGTTCAGGCCGTTGCTTTGGTTAGGCTGTTAAACCAAGCACGGTTTACTTCGGCATTTCCAACTATCGCAAGCGTTGGGCACGCAGATCCGACATCAATTTTGGCGCGTCGGTCAGTTCGAAACCCGTCCTGTATTCCACTCGCGCTTCGGATGCGGGGAGGCTTGCCCAATCGGCGCCCGACAAGGAGCTTCGGTTCCTTGGCAAGATTGCATGGCCCAAGCAAAACTGTGCAGCGCTTTGCGATAACGAATGCGACAGAAGAAGGACCTAAAGCGTAAGGAGCGAATCTGAAAGATCGCAATACGCTTTAGACGGTCTCCCTGACATCGACCCATTCGGCCAGATTCTTGTCGGTCTCGACCTTTAAGATCTTGTCTTGCGGAATGGGAATCTCGGCCGCTTCGTCCTTGTCCATACCGGAGACCAGCCGGAACATGCTGCGGATCACGCCGCCATGGCAAACACAGATGGTCTTGCGCTCGACGGATGAAAGCCAGGCGCCGATGCGCCAGGACAGGATTTCGTAGCTTTCGGCGTTCTGGCCCGGCGGAATAAAGTCCCACTTTGCAGCTTTCCGGGCCCTGACGCGGTCGGGAAAGGAAAGCTTGAGCTCGGGCAGGGTGTAGCCTTCCCAATCACCGAATGACACTTCAACGAGTCGTTCGTCGGTGCGGTAATCGGTGGGGTCGAGGCCCATGGCACCGCGCAGAAGTTCCATCGTTTCACGCGTGCGGCCCAAGGGGCTGGCCACGTAGTCGAAGTCTGGGGCTGTCGGGCCGAGGATGGCGGAGAGAGTTTTGCCGTTGCCGACGGCTTGGGAGCGGCCGAAGTCGTTGAGCGGAATGTCCTTTTGGCCCTGAAGCCTTCTGATCGCGTTCCAGTCTGTCTGTCCGTGGCGGATAACATAGACCAGCACTGCACACCCCTGCTTTTTTAACTCTGTCCTTTAAAGACGTGACGGCGCCGCACGTCAAAAATGAGGCGGCGCCAATCGTTATCGCTGAACAATGTTAGTCTTTTACGACGGAAATATCGGGCGCGTCTACAGCCTTCATGCCGATCGCGTGATAGCCCGAATCCACGTGATGCACTTCGCCGGTCACGCCGGTGGAGAGATCAGACAGCAGGTAAAGCGCGGACTTGCCGACTTCCTCGATGGAAACGGTGCGCTTCAGCGGTGCGTTATACTCGTTCCACTTCAAGATATAGCGGAAATCGCCGATACCGGCGGCGGCAAGCGTCTTGATCGGGCCGGCGGAGACGGCGTTGACGCGAATGCCGCGATTGCCGAGATCGACTGCCAGATAGCGCACGCTGGCCTCGAGCGCTGCCTTGGCGACGCCCATGACGTTGTAGTTCGGCATGACTTTCTCGGCGCCATAATAGGTCAGCGTCACCATCGAGCCACCGTCATTCATGATCGGCTCGGCGCGCTTTGCAACGGCCGCCAAAGAATAGACGGAGATGTCCATGGTGCGGTTGAAGTTGTCGCGGCTCGTGTCGAGGTAGCGACCCGTCAATTCGTCCTTGTCGGAAAAGGCGATGGCGTGCACGACGAAGTCGATCTTGCCCCAATGCGCTTCGAGATTCGAGAAAACGGTATCCAACGTTTCGAGATCGGTCACATCGCAATGGCCAGCCATGAAGGCGCCAAGTTCCTGAGCGAGAGGCTCAACGCGCTTCTTCAATGCGTCACCCTGCCAGGTGAAGGCAAGTTCGGCACCCGCATCGGCACAGGCCTTGGCAATGCCCCAGGCAATCGAACGATTGTTTGCGACGCCCATGATGAGACCGCGCTTGCCAGCCATCAGGCCGGATGTCTGAGCCATGTAATGCTCCCTCATATTCCAAAATGATCCTGCCTATGGCATAGGCAGAACCACTGTTCAAGAAGGCCTCAGATCATCTCATGTAAGGGATCGTAACAAAGGGTGCGTTGTTCACCGCTTTCACGGAGTGGTCACAGGTAAAGGCCTTCGCGCATGTGGCGCATCAGATCTGTTACTTTAGCATCCGGTGTTTCAAGCAGCACGATCCGCAGCTCGACGACAAGATCGCCAAAGGTGCCATCGTCCTTCTGCAAGCCTTTTCCAGGCACATGAATAGCCTTATCCGAACCAGACCAGGCCGGTACCGAGAGCTGCTGTTCTCCACGAGGCGATTGAACCTTGGCCTCGCAACCGAGCACTGCATCGGCCAGTGCAATCGGTAGGCTCGTGTGGATATCGTAGCCCTTCACGGTGAACGCGTCGTCGCGTGCGGTCAAAACGGTTACGACGAGATCGCCACGTGGTGCGTCCGGCAGCTTGAGGCCCTGACCCTTCAGCCGAACCACATGTCCATCCGTAGCTCCGACCGGCAATTGGAAGCGCACGTCGCGCTCGTCTGGCATGCGGAGCGTCACCTGCTTCTGAGCGATAATATCGCTCACGGTTACGATCGCTTCCGCCGTCATGTCGGGGGCTTTCTCCACGACCGGTGGAGCCGGTTTGAAGCGCCGGATAAGTGCATTGAAAAAGCCGAACGCAACAGAGTTTCCGGCTTCCGCCGTCTCCTGAGCGGATGCGTCTTCGGCAGATCCAGCCACACCGCTCTTGCCCGAGTCCACGCCGCCCTTCACCTTGGCTTCGGCGCCAAAGATACGCTCCAGCATATCCTCGGGCGTTTCCGGCTTGGTGCTTCCGCTCGTCGCGTTGGCCGAAGGACCTTCTTCGCTTTCGGCGGTCGCTTTCTCGTTGCGCGCCTGCGCCCGAGCCAATTCTTCCATCAGCTTCTCGGCGGCCTTTGCACGTTCGGCAGCCTGGCGGGCGGCCTCACGTGCGGCTTCCCGCTTCTGCATGATGGTTTGTTCTCGCTGCTTGCCGTCCGAGGCCCGGCGCGCCTGGTCATAGAGACCGCGCTTCTTCGGGTCCTTCAACAAATCATAGGCCTGACCGATCTCGGTGAAGCGCGCGTTGGCATCCGGGTCATCGCGATTGTGATCGGGATGAACGATCTTCGCCTTGGAACGCCAGGCGGCCTTTATCTCGTCCGAATCGGCATCGCGCTTGACGCCGAGAATAGAATAGGGATCACGCATCCGAACCACCAGTTACGCCCGAGACTGCAGCCGCCTGTTGAAGCGACCTGAAACAGAAGAAACTCGAGACCTGAACGTGCCAACCTTCGAAAATGTTGCACGATCAGTGTCTTGAACTGGATGGGACTGTGGCAAGAAGTTGCTAACCAGACCTTTACACACGCATGACTGAGCGTGTCGCAGGTCTCATCTCGCAGAATAAGGTAAATGCTTTACTTCTGATCGAAGCGGGTCATCAGCCATTCGCCTGTCTCAGAAAGGCAGGCTTGCCCGGTATAGCTCGCCACGCCCTCGAAGGAATGGCGCGTGGTATTGAAGTTGCGGCAGACGAAGCCCGTCGTTCTGTCTTCGCGGATTGCTGTCACGACACCGGCACTGCCGGTCGCTGCATTCGCCCAGGGAACGGGAGATTCGGCAACCTTCACCAGGTCGGCAGATGTCACGGCATTGCGAATGGTGGCATCATCGGAGAGCGCCGGCTGGGTCGGCTGGTTTGGCACGGAGGCCGTGGAGAGCGAGCGGTCGACTTTTTCGCCGCCGAAAAGATCAAGGCTGACACAGCCAGTCAGTGCAACGGCCAGAAAGCCGGCGGCAAAAACATTGACGACCGATGACAGGAAGCTCTTTGTGCGACTGTTCGACTTTGCTATGACGATCACCATCTCTTACCCAGAACTCATCTCTGGTACGCAAATCAGCTTTGGAGCATTTTATTCAATATGTCGGAATCGGGGTTAACATCTAGTGACTTCACGGAAGAAAATGAACCATTTGCGCTTTTCGCCGAATGGTTGCGTGATGCAACCGCGTCGGAGATAAACGATCCGAATGCGGTGGCGCTTGCTTCTGTGGATGAGGACGGAATGCCGAGCGTGCGAATGGTGCTGCTGAAGGCGGCAGACGAACGCGGCTTCGTGATCTACACGAATTTTGAGAGCCGCAAGGGGCACGAGCTTCTTGGGCAACAGAAAGCCGGCTTGTGCTTCCACTGGAAAAGCCTGCGCCGACAGGTGCGTGTTCGTGGGCTGGTAGAGGTGGTGTCGGACGAAGAGGCGGATGAATATTATGCTTCGCGCCCGCGCGGCAGCCGCATCGGTGCCTGGGCTTCCAAGCAGTCCCGACCTCTGGAAAGCCGATTTGCACTTGAAAAGGCGGTGGCGGAATACACCGCCAAATATGCGCTGGGTGAAATCCCGCGTCCGCCATACTGGTCTGGCTTCCGCATCAACCCGCTGACCATCGAATTCTGGCACGACCGGAAATTCCGCCTCCACGACCGGGTGGAATTCCGGCGTGAATCCACCGACGCCCCATGGACGAAGGTCCGCATGTACCCCTAAGCGCCGCGCGTCTTGTTGGACGCACAAGGGGATGCGTCATCTTTCTAAATTGGCGCGTCGTGCTTTCCGAAAATCGGGTCCGATTTCGGCCCGATGCTGTAAGGGGAATGGCCGTCGACAGTGGCGGGCGAATCGTGGTCAGTGTCGCGTGAACGAAGGGGGAACGTGATGCTGGCTGACCTGATGCAAAAATTCGAGAAAGCTTCGGCGTCCTATGCTGCGTCAAACAGTATCGAGCGTGATTCTGACTGGTTCATGCTGAAGCTGCAGGAAGAGGTCGGCGAGGTGACGCAAGCGTGGAACCGCTTGACGGCGCGTGGTCGGACGAAGGGCAAAACACCAGAGGAAATGAGGCAAGACCTTTCCGATGAAGTGGCAGACCTGCTCGGCCACGTTCTTCTGCTTGCCCGTCACAACCAGCTGGATTTGATTGGTTCGATCGAACGCAAATGGCGCTTCGACCCAGCTTCTATCGACTAGCCGAGCGTCCTTTCATCACGAAGCAAGGCAGCGACCTCCGACAGGCCGGAGCAGATCGCAACGCACGTCTCCCGCATCCGCTCGGTGGCAGGCGCGACATCCGGCACCATCACCGTCATCATCCCGGCGGAGGAGGCGGATTGAACGCCGTGATAGGAATCTTCCAGCGCCAAGCATTCCGCAGGATCGACGCCAAGACGTTGGGCAGCGGTTAGATAGGGCATGGGGGAGGGCTTCGGCTCGGTATAATCCTCGCGCGCCACGATGTGATCGAAGCGAGCCAGGAGATTATGAGGCCCAAGATGTCGATTGACGGATTCGTGCCGGGATGAGGTGGCGATGGCGCGCGGCAGCTTAAGATCGTCCAGCAGGTCGAGCATCGTCACGACACCGGCCTTTAGTTCTACGCCGCCGGCCATGCTGACGGCCAGATGACGCAGCCACGCGTCACGAAACGCATCCATTGGAAAATCAGCGCCATGTTCGGCAATGATCGTGCCGCTGATGACATCCCAGGGACTTCCGCAGACACGTTGGTACAGTTCGACCGGCAAATCGTGCCCGCCATCCTGCGAAGCCGCCAGGAAGGAATCGCGATAAAGCGTCTCGGTGTCGATCAGAACGCCGTCCATATCGAAGACGACCGCTTTGGGCATGCGAGGCAGTGTCATGTCCATCCCTTACCCGAACCGGAAGACGCGTTCGCCGAGGCTCTCGAATGGGCGAATGAGATAGCCATCCGGATCTGGGACGACGAACTGCCGGTTACCGACCTCAGTCTCCCCTTTGCGGTACCATTTCTCTTCAAGCGGAAGAAAAAGTGGCACGCGCGCAAGCTCCAGCCTGTCGAGGATGGGTTGAAGGGACGGGACAGCGAGTTGCAGGTTCATGCCCCGTCCGAAGGGGAAGTGGATTGGCGCATTCTCCTGCTCGAAGGTGCGTCCGGCGCCGATCTGGTCGATCATCAACTGGGCGTCGCCGAGCGCAAGATAGGTGAAACCTTCTTCCGGTCGCTCATAGACGACATGAAAGCCGATCAGGTCACAATAGAATGTCCGGCTCTTGTGCCAGTCCGTGACGGCCAGTTCGGGAACGAGTGCATTGGAAACGAAGGTCATCTTTTCCTGATCGGGGGAGAGGGCGCTTAGGGCGCGGATGCGGGGGACGTGTCGGTATTCAGCGTCTCGCGAATGAAGTCGGACTTGGCGCGGGTATAGGCATCGCCATTGTCCGTGTATTGCTTGGCGAGAGCCATCTTAAGCGTCGCATAGTGATTGGCAAGAGAGGGGTTCTGGCGAAGGATATCACGGAAACGCAATCTGTTCTGCTGGGTGAGGCTATTGGGCGGGCAAAGATAAACGCGCAGACCCGGCAACGGATCCCGAAGCATAAAGGCAAACACCCCGTCATCGCGGCGAGACCCGCGCGGCTCGAGGCCAGCGGCTTGCATGCGCGCCCTGCCGTCTTCCATCTGCGTGGAATGTTTCAGAACAACGTCGATATCAATATAGGGCTTGGCGGCGTGCTGCCGACATGCTCGATGCCTTCGGTAATCTCGCCCAACAACGCTTCGAGACGGTCTTGGGTCTCGCGATAGAGGCGCGGCCAATCAGCATTATAGGGAACGATCTTGACGAGCGTCCCCATCTGCAGACCTCAGGCCTTGGTGCCGCCGACCGTGATCTGGTCCATGCGTAGATGCGGCTGGCCAACGCCAACCGGCACCCACTGGCCGGCCTTGCCGCAATTGCCGATGCCGGTGTCGAGCTTCATGTCGTTGCCGATCATCGTCACACGCTTCATCGCATCCGGTCCGTTGCCGATCAGCATGGCGCCCTTGACCGGCGCGCCGATCTTACCGTTCTCGATGAGATAGGCCTCCGTGCAGCCGAACACGAATTTGCCCGAGGTGATGTCCACCTGGCCACCGCCGAAGGAGACGGCGTAGATGCCCTTCTTGACCGACGCGATGATCTCGTCCGGTGTCTTGTCTCCGCCGAGCATGTAGGTGTTGGTCATGCGCGGCATAGGAACGTGGGAATATCCCTGGCGGCGTCCATTGCCTGTCGCCGTCATGCCCATCAGCCGGGCGTTTTGACGATCCTGCATATAGCCGACAAGCTTGCCGTTTTCGATCAGCACATTGTAGCCGGACGGCGTGCCCTCGTCGTCCACCGTCAGCGAGCCGCGACGGTTGTCGATGGTTCCATCATCCACCACTGTGACGCCAGGTGCTGCGACCATCTCACCAAGCAGGCCTGCGAAGGCCGATGTCTTCTTGCGGTTGAAATCACCCTCGAGACCATGCCCGACCGCCTCGTGCAGCATGACGCCGGGCCAGCCGGAGCCGAGCACGACATCCATTGTGCCGGCAGGCGCGTCGATTGCCGTCAGATTGACCAGCGCCTGGCGCAGCGCCTCGTCAGCGCCCCGCTGCCAGTTCTCGGTTGTAATGAAATCACCGAAGCCGACACGTCCGCCAATACCGTAGGAACCGGTCTCCTGGCGATCGCCTTCACCGGTGACCACGGAGATATTGATGCGTGTCATGGGGCGAACGTCACTGACGCGGTGCCCATCGGCGCGCAGAATATCGACGATCTGCCAGCTTGCCGCAATCGATGCCGTCACCTGGCGAACCTTGGGGTCTTTGTCGCGCAGATAGGTGTCGATCTCGGTCAGAAGCTTGACCTTTTCCTCGAAGGAGGGCGAGCCGATCGGGTTTTCGTCGCCGTAGAGCTTCTTGTTGGTGCGCTGGGGTGCCGCCGCATAGGAG
Organism: Agrobacterium sp. CNPSo 3708; assembly: GCF_028674915.1. Taxonomy (NCBI): domain Bacteria; kingdom Pseudomonadati; phylum Pseudomonadota; class Alphaproteobacteria; order Hyphomicrobiales; family Rhizobiaceae; genus Agrobacterium; species Agrobacterium sp. CNPSo 3708. The sequence goes on along the minus strand of NZ_JAQZSF010000009.1, from coordinate 238,705 downwards.
CCGGAGTAGCCCTTGGTGACGGCGCCGACCGCATCGGCTGCGCGTTGCAGCGCGGCAGTCGAAAGCTCGCCCGCATGGGCGTAACCGACCGTCTCGCCGACAACGGCGCGAAGGCCAAAACCCTGATCGGTATTGAAACTGCCGCCTTTCAGGCGGCCATTGTCGAAGGTGAGCGATTCCGCCTGGGCATGTTCGACGAAGAGTTCGCCGTCATCGGCGCCTGCAAGGGCGTCCGCGACGCGGCTCCGCAAGGTCCCCTCATCGCAATCGAAAAGCGTCAGAAGGTCTTGGGTCATCGCGTACTCCAGGCGTCAGCATCCATCATCTATTCATGTGAGATTTAGGTGCTGGGATGAGCCGGCGCAAGCCGCCTCAGGGGTCTGTTTGGGAATTGTCGATCGGGCACAGCGCATCTGTCCGCCAGCCACAGCATACGTCAAGGGAGCGCGTCATAGCCTTCAGCAAAGCCGCTGAGTTCGATCGGAATACCCACGCGATCCTGGTCGACCGATTCACGCAATGCGAAAACCGCGTGCTTTCCCGCACGCAGAACCTTCATCAGCTCATCGTCGATGTCGACTTCCACATAGCAGCCCTCGGAAAAGCAGCGGGTGAAATAGGCACGGCCGATATTGTTATTGTCGATGTAGAGTTCCATTCCATCCTTGAGCAGCACGCCAAGCGGTGCGAGGATGCGAAGAATGCGGGATTTGCGGTCGGCGGTCTTCAGCACGACGACCGAAAGGCCGACTTCCGGGCGGTCGTCGGCAATGACGTTCTGCATCAATGCGCATTGCTCTTCGGACGCGCCCGCGGGCTTGTCGCAGATCACCGACCATGAGCCGTGCGTGGACTTCGGCGTACCAGGCGGCTGCTGGGCGACGCTCGCGCCGGACGCGAGAAGAGAGAAACCGGCGGCGACAAGAGCGGCGCGCGCAATCGGGGGCAGACGCATGGATACCTCTGGAATTCGAATCAGTGCGGCTATTTTGACGTCCGGTGCTGGAAATGAAAGAGCCGGGTCTCTCATTTCCAAGTGAGTACGGCCAAAATAGGACCTGTGGAGGCTTAAATCCAATACGGCCTCAGGAATGATGAGTGCCGTTTTTGGTTTTTCGATATGGTTTCAACGATGCGTGAGTGGGAAAAATTAGGGGGAAGAAAAATGCCACTCTGCAAAAGCTGGGCGATATTGCGGCGGCGGGCAAACTATGATTTGAGTCTAATACTATAAGCATGGATTCTGTGCCTGGGATTGATCATGACCGGGTGCGTGAGGGAGAGGTACCGTGATTACTAGGATTAACGCAGCGTTTGCGGGCATGATCTGTCTGCTCTCGGCTGTCGGCGCCCGCGCTGACCAGCCGAAGGATTGGCAGATGGGATTGCAGGAGGCCGCAACGCCAATCATGCACGAAATTCGTTGGTTTGAACAATATACCCTGTGGTTTATCGTTCCCGTCACGCTTTTCGTTCTCGTCCTGCTCATTCTCGTTGTTGCGAAGTTCAGGGCATCCAAGAATCCGGTACCGTCCAAGACCAGCCACAATACGGCGATCGAAATCATCTGGACGCTGGCTCCCGTTCTCATTCTTCTTTTCCTGGCATTCCCGTCCTTCAACCTGCTCAACGCGCAGCTGACGCAGCCGGAAAATCCTGACCTGACATTGAAGGCAACCGCCACCCAATGGCAGTGGAACTACGAATACCAGGCGGCAGAAGGTTCAGAGCCTCTGGCCTTCGACAGCTACTTGTTGAAGGATGCCGACCGCGCTGCTGCTGGCAAGGAAAACCGCGCGATCTATCCTCGCCTTCTCGCCGTCGATAATGAAATGGTTGTTCCGGTGAACAAGACGGTTCGTCTTCTCGTCACCGCTGCGCCGACGGATGTCATTCATGCGTTTGCGATGCCGGCCTTCGGTGTCAAGATCGATGCCGTTCCTGGCCGTCTGAACGAAACCTGGTTCAAGACGGAGAAAGAAGGACTTTACTACGGTCAGTGTTCCGAGCTTTGCGGCAAGGATCACGCTTTCATGCCGATTGCCATACGGGTGGTTTCCGAAGAGCAATATAAAACCTGGGCTGCTGCCGCTGCTTCTGATTTGAGCGGTGCCAACCGGGCGCTGATGGCTTCTGTGGATGGCGCAAGCGCCCTTCGCGTCGCTGCAAATGAAACCAACTAAGGCAAGGGGTGAGGACAATGGCTGGACATTCCGCACACGACGACCATCACTCTCATGATCGTGCCGCCCATGGCGCGCATGGCGACGATCACGCGCATCACGATCATATGCCGAGCTTTGCGCAGCGTTGGTTCTTCTCGACCAACCATAAAGATATCGGCACGCTCTATCTGATCTTCGCAATCATTGCCGGCATCATCGGCGGCGGCCTTTCGGTCGTCATGCGCATGGAGCTGCAGGAACCGGGCATCCAGATCTTCCACGGCCTGGCAACCATGGTCTATGGCTTCGAAGGTGATGCGGCCATCGACGGCGGCAAGCACATGTACAATGTGTTCACCACCGCGCATGCGCTCATCATGATCTTCTTCATGGTCATGCCCGCCATGATCGGCGGTTTTGCCAACTGGATGGTGCCGATCATGATCGGCGCGCCGGACATGGCTTTCCCGCGCTTGAACAACATCTCCTTCTGGCTGCTCGTGCCCGCCTTCATTCTGCTTCTTCTTTCGCTCTTCGTCGAAGGTCCGGCAGGTGCCTATGGTGTGGGTGGTGGCTGGACCATGTATCCACCGCTATCAACGAGCGGTATGCCGGGGCCGGCGGTCGATCTTGCGATCTTCGCGCTTCACGTTGCCGGTGCATCCTCGATCCTCGGTGCGATCAACTTCATCACCACGATCCTCAACATGCGCGCGCCCGGCATGACGCTGCACAAGATGCCGCTGTTTGCCTGGTCCGTGCTCGTTACCGCCTTCCTTCTGCTTCTGTCGCTTCCGGTTCTGGCAGGTGGCATTACCATGCTTCTGACGGACCGCAATTTCGGCACCACCTTCTTCTCTCCTGACGGCGGCGGCGACCCGATCCTCTACCAGCACCTGTTCTGGTTCTTCGGCCACCCGGAAGTGTATATTCTGATCCTGCCCGGCTTCGGCATCATCAGCCACATCGTGTCGACCTTCTCGCTGAAGCCGATCTTCGGTTACCTCGGCATGGCCTATGCCATGGTCGCGATCGGTGCCGTCGGCTTCATCGTGTGGGCACACCACATGTATACCGTCGGCCTCTCGCTTGAAGCGCAGCGCTACTTCGTCTTTGCAACCATGGTGATCGCGGTGCCGACCGGCATCAAGATCTTCTCCTGGATCGCAACGATGTGGGGCGGCTCGCTGACCTTTACGACACCGATGATCTGGGCAATCGGCTTCATCTTCCTCTTCACGGTGGGTGGTGTTACCGGCGTTCAGCTCGCCAATGCCGGTCTCGACCGTTCGCTGCACGACACCTATTACGTCGTAGCGCACTTCCACTACGTGTTGTCGCTGGGTGCCGTCTTCGCGATCTTTGCTGGCTGGTACTACTGGTTCCCGAAGATCACCGGCTACATGTACAACCAAAAGATCGGCAATCTGCACTTCTGGGTCATGTTCGTCGGCGTCAACCTGATCTTCTTCCCGCAGCACTTCTTGGGTCTGGCCGGCATGCCGCGCCGCTATATCGACTATCCGGATGCCTATGCGGGCTGGAACCTGGTCTCGTCCTACGGCTCCTACATCTCGGCGGTTGCTGTCCTGATCTTCCTCTTCGGCGTCTGGGAAGCCTTCGCCAAGAAGCGTATCGCTGGCGATAATCCCTGGGGTCCAGGTGCCACCACGCTGGAATGGCAGCTGTCGTCTCCTCCGCCGTACCACCAGTGGGAGCAGCTTCCGCGCATCCGCTGAGGCATTTTGTCCGAGCGTTTTGTCCGGCGTAACATGATAGATGTCAGTTTTACGCCGGGCGAAATGAGAAATGGCGCCGCATTGCAATGGGGCGCCTTTCGGGAAAGCAGGAAATAATGACCGTTATTGACAATCACGACACGCTGGCAATCGACTCCGCCTCGCTTTCGGAAGCCGGCGCGCGCGATTACTTCGAGCTCTTGAAACCCCGCGTGATGTCGCTCGTGGTTTTTACGGCCTTTGCCGGACTTATTCTCGCCCCGGGTCAAATCAACCCGATCCTCGGCGTGATTGCGATCCTTTGCATCGCGGTCGGCGCAGGCGCGTCGGGCGCGTTGAATATGTGGTACGATGCCGATATCGATGCGGTCATGTCTCGCACGGCCAAGCGCCCCATTCCATCTGGCCGGATTGCGCCGGGTGAGGCGCTTGCCTTCGGACTGACGCTCTCGGTCTTCTCGGTTGCTATTCTGGGTCTCGCGGTCAACTGGTTTGCTGCCGGTCTTCTGGCCTTCACCATCTTCTTCTATGCCGTCGTCTATACGATGTGGCTCAAGCGCTCGACGCCACAGAACATCGTGATCGGTGGGGCTGCAGGTGCTTTCCCGCCCATGCTCGGCTGGGCTTGCGTCACGGGTAACGTGTCCCTCGACAGCACCATCCTGTTTCTGATCATCTTCCTGTGGACGCCCGCGCATTTCTGGGCCTTGGCGCTGTTCAAGATGCGCGACTACGGCTCCGTCGGCATCCCGATGATGCCGAATGTCGCTGGTGAACGCTCGACCAAGAACCAGATGATTGCCTATTCCGTGCTGACCATGGCGGTTGCCGTGGCACCCTATTTCTCCGGTCTCGCCGGATTGGGCTATGGAATTTTCGCTGCCGTGCTGAGCGTCATCTTCGTCTACTGTTCTATCACCGTTCGGCGCATGCCGGATGGCGATGAAAAGATGATGCCGGCAAAGAAGATGTTCGCTTACTCGGTATTCTACCTGTTTGCGATTTTCTCCGCGCTTCTGGCCGATCATCTCGTGCCGTCCTTTGTCACGATGTTTGGGGGTGCGGCATGATCGAGACCGTAAAGCTCAACGAAGCGCAGAAGAGATCGAGGCGCGGGAGAAATATCGCGCTGGGCCTCACGCTCGCGGCCCTGGTGGTGCTCTTCTACATCATCACCATCATCAAGATCGGCGGTCACTAGACCGGACGACGCTCGGGAGGAGGGAGACATGGCAACAGCTCAAAAGACGACGGGAAGCAGAAAGACGAGCAACGGCTCGATCCTTGTGCTGTGTCTCGTCTTCGTCTGCGGCATGGTCGGCATGGCCTATGCCTCCGTGCCCCTCTACCGCCTGTTCTGCCAGGTCACCGGCTATAACGGCACCACCCAGCGCGTCGAGCAATATTCCGATGTCATCCTCGACAAGACGATGAAGGTGACGTTTGATTCCAACACCTCCAACGGTCTGAACTGGGACTTCCGACCGGTGAACAAGATGGTCGAGCCTCGGATTGGCGAGACGATCCAGGTGACCTTCAAGGCGACCAACCGTTCTCCCGTGGCAACGACGGGGACCGCCGTCTTCAACGTGACGCCGATGGAAGCCGGCGCCTATTTCAACAAGGTGCAGTGCTTCTGCTTCACCGAGACGACGCTTCAGCCGGGTGAGACGCTGGAAATGCCGGTGGTTTTCTTTATCGATCCGGAAATCGTCAAGGCTCGGGAAACGAAGAACATTCATACACTGACCTTGTCCTATACGTTTTACCCGTCGAAAACGGAAAAACCGGTTGCGTCCTTGCCGGCAAAGACGGAACGTGACGAAACGAGACTTTGAGAGAGGGAGGCGTGGTTGCAAGATCGCGCCAGGGAATGAACCGGTCGCCTGATATCAGGTCAGCGAGACGGGTTCGCGAAATTGGGAAGAGCCTTCGGGGATTGATCACATGGCAGATACGCATCAGAAGAACCACGACTACCATATCATAAGCCCGAGTCCATGGCCGCTTCTGGCATCGATCGGCGCTTTCGTGCTGACCTTTGGCGGCATCTGTTACATGCGCTACCTGAATGGCAGTTCCTTCAAGCTGTTCGGCTTCGAACTTGCCAATCCCTGGATGTTCTATATCGGCCTCGTGATCGTTCTTTACACCATGTATGCGTGGTGGGCGGATACGATCAAGGAAGGCGACGAGGGACACCATACGCCGGTCGTCTCGCTGCATCTGCGCTACGGCATGATCATGTTCATCGCCTCGGAAGTCATGTTCTTCGTGGCATGGTTCTGGGCGTACTTCGATGCGAGCCTCTATCCGCATGAAGCCATCCAGGCCGCGCGTCTTGCTTATACGGGCGGTCAGTGGCCGCCGAAGGGCATCGAGGTGATCGATCCGTGGCATCTGCCGCTCTACAACACCATCATCCTGCTGTTGTCGGGAACTTGTGTTACCTGGGCGCACCATGCTCTGCTGCACAATGACCGCAAGGGCATGATAACCGGCCTGGCTCTGACCGTTGCACTTGGCGTGCTTTTCTCGGCCGTACAGTTTTACGAATACGTCCACGCTCCGTTCGATTTCAAGAATTCGATCTACGGCGCGACATTCTTCATGTCCACGGGCTTCCATGGTTTCCACGTCTTCGTTGGAACGATCTTCCTGCTGGTCTGCCTGTTCCGTGCCATCGCTGGCGGGTTCACTCCGAAGCATCACTTCGGCTTCGAAGCAGCGGCGTGGTACTGGCACTTCGTTGACGTTGTCTGGCTTTTCCTCTTCTTCGCCATCTACATCTGGGGCGGCTGGGGCGCGCCACTGGCGGAGACTGGCCACTGAAGAGGCTTGTAGAGGGCGGTGCAATGCCGCCCCTACGCTTGATGGCGAAGGGCAGGTGTCGCTTCATCTAGCGGCGAAATGAGCGCGGCAGGTTGCCGCGCTTCTTGTGTCCAGGGATGGAGGAGCTAGGATGCACGATACTGGAGAGTTCCCTCCCGTCGATCCTATCAAGGTCGGACTGCAAGGCTGCTGCCCCCGCTGTGGGCGCGGCAAACTGTTCGATGGATTTATCAAGCTAAAACCACGTTGCAGCGCGTGCGGGCTGGATTATGCTTTTGCCGACGCTGGCGATGGTCCGGCCGTCTTCGTCATGCTGATCGTCGGTTTTCTGATCATCGGCCTTGCACTCTGGTTCGATTCCGTTTTCGCGCCGCCAGTCTGGCTTCATGCCTTGATCTGGCTTCCCTTGACGGTGATCGTTTCGCTACTTCTGCTGCGCAAGTTCAAGGGTATCATGGTGGCACTGCAATATCGCAACAATGCCAGTGAAGGTAAAATCGACCATGGGTGACCCCGCCGGTCTCAAGCCATCTCACCGGCGCTTATGGTTTGCCGGTCCGCTGGTGCTTTTGTTGCTGATTATTCTGCTGTCGCTCGGCACTTGGCAGGTGAAGCGCCTCTACTGGAAGGAAGCCCTGCTGAGCGAAATTGACCTCCGGGTCCATTCCGCTCCTATTGAACTGAGCGAAATCCAGGCGATCGCCTCGTCGGGTGGTAACATCGAATATCGCACCGTTCGGCTTTCTGGCATTTTCGATCACGCCAGGGAGCGGCACTTCTTCGCCACGCATCAGGGGCAGACGGGCTATTATGTCTATACGCCGCTGACGCTGGATGATGGTCGGGAGATCTTCATCAATCGTGGCTTCGTACCTTACGACATGAAAGATCCAGCCAAGCGTGAGCAGGGGCAGATCGCTGGTCGCGTCACGATCGAGGGGCTTGCGCGCGCGCAGCTTGCGGCCAAGCCATCCATGATGCTGCCCGACAACGACCTTGCCAAGAATATCTTCTACTGGAAAGATATTCACGCCATGGCCAAGAGTGCCGGCGTTCCTGCCGAAAAGCTCGTGCCGTTTTTCATTGATGCCAATGACGCACCCAATCCGGGCGGTTGGCCAAAGGGCGGCGTGACGCTGATCGACCTGCCCAATAATCACCTGCAATATGCGATTACATGGTACGGTCTTGCAGCCGCCCTTGTCTTCGTGGCCGGTTTTGCCTATGTGCGGAGCATGAAAGGCCCGAAGGAGTAGGGCAGCCTCGCTTGCACGGCTTGCTGCTGGCGGGCGACAATCATCGGGCAACGCTTGCGGTGTCTATGAAATGCGGCAGGCGAAAGGAGCAGGAATGAACAAGGCCGTGTCCAAGCCGCCTCTCACTATCAGGCTCTGTGGCCCGCGCGGTTTCTGCGCCGGTGTCGACCGGGCGATCCAGATCGTCGTGCTGGCGCTGAAAGCCTATGGCGCTCCGGTCTATGTGCGCCACGAGATCGTCCATAACCGTTACGTCGTCGAGGGGCTGGAAGCCAAGGGTGCGATCTTCGTCGAGGAACTCAACGAAATCCCTGCCGAACATCGCCAGCAGCCTGTGGTGTTCTCCGCCCATGGCGTGCCGAAATCCGTGCCGGAAGACGCGCAGGCGCGCAACCTCTTCTATCTTGATGCCACATGTCCGCTTGTCTCCAAGGTCCACAAGCAGGCCATGCGCCACCAGCGACTTGGTCGCCATGTCATCCTCATCGGCCATGCCGGCCATCCGGAAGTCATCGGCACCATGGGGCAGTTGCCCGAGGGCACCGTATCGCTGATCGAGACGGTGGAAGACGCAGCGCTTTATCAGCCGCTCGATGCCGAAAACCTCGGATTCGTGACGCAGACGACGCTCTCCGTCGATGATACGGCGGGCGTTATCGCCAAGCTGCAGGAACGGTTCCCGGCCATGCAGGCGCCAGCCGCCGACAGCATCTGCTACGCCACCACCAACCGCCAGGATGCGGTGAAGCAGGCGGCCCCCGGCTGTGACCTCTTCATCGTCGTCGGCGCACCGAACTCGTCCAATTCGAAGCGTCTGGTGGAAGTTGCCTTGCGTGCCGGCGCTCAGCGCTCCGTGCTGGTGCAGCGTGCCGCAGAAATCGACTGGAGCGAAATCGGCGACGTGCGCACCGTAGGCCTATCGGCAGGTGCATCCGCGCCGGAGGTCATCGTCGACGAAATCATTCAGGCCTTTAAAGAACGCTTCGACACGACACTTGATCTTGCCGTAACGGTAGAAGAGACCGAGCATTTTCTGGTGAATCGCGAGCTTCGCAATATTGAACTCACCACCGAAGACATGGCATTCGTCAATGGCAGTGCGAGCGACGCGCTTCCTGCGAAAGCCGCGCTGAACGGCTAATCCTTTTTCATTCCTTTTCAAGAGAATTCCATTGGCAGTTTACACGGACATCACCGAAGACGAGCTGAGACAGTTTCTTGGCCAATATGACGTCGGCGAATTGACCTCCTATAAAGGGATCGCCGAGGGTGTCGAAAACTCCAATTTCCTGCTGCACACGACGAAAGACCCGCTGATCCTGACGCTCTACGAGAAGCGCGTGGAGAAGTCTGATCTGCCCTTCTTTTTGGGACTGATGCAGCATCTGGCCGACAAGGGGCTGTCCTGCCCGCTGCCCCTGCCGCGAAAAGACGGTGCGCTACTAGGCGAGTTGTCCGGCCGGCCGGCAGCGCTGATTTCGTTTTTGGAAGGCATGTGGCTTAGAAAGCCTGAGGCTAAGCATTGCCGGGAAGTCGGCAAGGCGCTGGCGGCCATGCACGTGGCAGGCGAAGGATTCGACATCAAGCGGCCGAACGCTCTTTCGCTCGAGGGCTGGAAGGTGTTGTGGGAGAAGTCCGAAGCCCGCGCCGACGAAGTCGAAAGTGGTCTGAAGGACGAGATCGATCCGGAAATCGCCTTCCTCGCCGCCAATTGGCCGAAGGATTTGCCGTCGGGCGTCATCCATGCCGATCTCTTTCAGGACAATGTCTTCTTCCTGGGCGATGAGCTCTCCGGCCTGATCGACTTCTATTTTGCCTGCAACGATCTTCTCGCCTATGACGTCTCGATCTGCCTCAATGCCTGGTGCTTCGAGAAGGATGGTTCCTATAACGTCACCAAGGGCAAGGCACTGCTTGAGGGCTATCAATCGGTACGCCCGATGAGTGAAGCCGAGCTGGAGGCCATGCCGATTCTGGCGCGTGGCTCCGCACTGCGCTTCTTCCTGACCCGCCTCTATGACTGGTTGACGACGCCCGCTGGCGCTCTGGTGGTCAAAAAGGATCCGCTTGAATATCTGCGCAAGTTGCGCTTTCACCGCTCCATTGGCCATGTGGCCGAATATGGTCTGGTGGAAGAATGAAGCATGTCGATATCTTCACCGATGGCGCCTGTTCGGGCAATCCCGGACCGGGCGGCTGGGGTGCCGTACTTCGCTATGGCGAGGTGGAAAAGGAACTGAACGGCGGCGAGGCGGACACCACCAACAATCGCATGGAACTAATGGCGGCCATTGAGGCGCTCAACGCGCTGAAGGCGCCGTGCGAGGTCGATCTTTACACCGATAGCGCTTACGTCAAGGATGGCATCACCAAGTGGATTTTCGGCTGGAAGAAAAAGGGCTGGAAGACCGCCGACAATAAACCGGTCAAGAATGTCGAACTCTGGCAGGCTCTGGAGACGGCGCGCGAGCGACACAAGGTCACGCTGCACTGGGTCAAGGGTCATGCCGGACATCCGGAAAACGAACGCGCCGATGAACTGGCGCGAAAAGGCATGGAACCGTTCAAACGGCGGTCATGAAGCGATGGTGTAGTCTCGGACCGAGCTGCACAGTCGAAGAGGAGAGACACTTGACGATACTTCACTGCGTATTCCTGCGGTTTAAATCCGCAACCACCACGTCCGACAAACAGGCGATCTATGAGGCAATCATGGCGCTCAAGGACGTCATTCCCGGCATTTCCGACATCAAATGCGGCCAGAACGTATCGTCGGAAGGCTTGAACGGTGGGTTCCTGGATGGCTTCATCGTCACCTTTGAGAGCACAGAAGCGCGAGACGACTATCTCGTGCATCCGGAACACATCGAGGTTGGTGAACGCCTGGCTGGCCTGACCGATGGCGGCCTGGCCGGCATCCTCGTTTTCGACATGGCTGTCTGACCACACGCAGCCAAGTTTCCGACATCGATGATGAATGGCCCTCATCACCCGGCTTGGGGTAACGAGGGCCATTCAGTTTCAAATCAACTGGACTTGTTGATGGCATCGGCGATCTTGTCGACGTTGTAGCGGAACATCTTCTCATATGTCGGTGCAGGGCCATTCGCCTTGGAGAGGGACTCGACATACAGTTCACCGCCGGGGGCAGCGCCCGTTGCCTTGGCCACCTGCTTGACCAGTCTCGGGTCATTCGAGTTTTCGAAGAAATAGGTTTTGACGTGCTCTGCCTTGATCTGCTCGATCAGCTTTGCCACGTCGCCGGCAGAGGCTTCCGTTTCCGTCGAAACGCCGAGCGGCGAGAGAAACGTGACGTTATACTCACGGCCGAAATAACCGAAGGCATCGTGGCTTGTGAGGATCTTACGGCGATCCTGTGGGATGGGATCGAACTTCTGGTGCGCGTAACGATCCAATTCATCGAGCTTCTGAAGATAGGCGGCAGCATTTGCCTTGAAATCATCCTTGTCGGCGGGGTCGGCCGCGGCAAGCGTCGTCTCGATATTCTTTACCCATACCTTGACGTTGACCGGGCTGTTCCATACATGCGGATCGGTCACCGTCTTGCCGTCCTCATCCATCTCGCGCGTCTTGATGCCCTGGGACACATCGACAGGTGTTCCCTTGTAGCCCGACGCGGAAATCAGCCGGTCCATCCATCCTTCCAGACCAAGCCCGCTGACAAAGACGACATCTGCGGCATTCAGGCTTTTCGCATTCGCAGGCGACGGTTCGAATTCATGAGGGTCGCCATCCGGCTTGACCAGGCTGGTAACGGTCACATGCTTGCCGCCCACCTGCTTCACCACATCGGCAAGCACGGTGAAGGAGGCGACGGCTTTCACCTCTCCCGCCAAAGCGGCGGTGGAAAAGGCCATGGCGATGGGAAGTGCGGTAGAAAGAAGGAAGAGGCGTGGTGACATTGGCATTCTCCTAAAATTAGCCCTTTAGATGAGGGCGGGTGAAAATGCGGGAACCAAGGCCCGCTGGCGCAACCAGAATGGAGAGCCCGTAGAGACAGGTGGCCGCGATGATGATGGTTGGTCCGGACGCCGTCTCGAAATGGTAGGAAGCAACGAGGCCCAGATAGCCGGAGGCAGCGGCACTGCCGCTGGCAATCGCCAGCATGGCGGGCAGGCTGCGTGCCCAAAGTTGGGCGATAGCTGCTGGCAGCATCATCAGGCCGACAGCCATCAGTGTTCCAAGCGCCTGGAAACTGGCGACCAGATTGATGACGACGAGCAGCAGGAATGCCACATGATAGATTGGGCCCCGGCCGCCGACGGCGCGTAAGAATCCGGGGTCGAAGCACTCGGTGACCAGTGGTCGGTAGATGATTGCCATCACCACCACCGTCAGCGAAGTAATCGCACCGATCTGATAGAGCGCTGGCGCATCGATCGCGAGGATCGTGCCGAAGAGCACATGCAGCAGATCGACATTTGAGCCGTGCAGGGAGACGATCAGGACCCCAAGCGCCAGCGACGCCAGATAGAAACTTGCAAAGCTCGCATCTTCCTGAAGCGGAGTTACGCGGCTGACGATGCCGGAAAGAAGTGCAACCGAAAGCCCCGCAACGAGACCTCCAAGCCCCATGGCGGTCAGAGACAGCGAGCCGGCCACCAGATAGCCAATTGCCGCACCCGGGAGAATGGCGTGGCTCAGGGCATCCCCCATCAGGCTCATCCGCCGCAGGGCAAGCAGGACACCGATGGGGCTTGCGCCAACCGAGAGGCAAAGGCAGGCGACGAGTGCCCGACGCATGAAGCCGTAATCCTGAAACGGCGCAATCAAGAGATCATAGGCCGTCATGCGGCGGGCTCGCAGATGTCGCTATTCTCGTCCCAACGTTCGGCCATGGCGCGGGCGCGCAGGAGATTGGCGGGTGACATGACATCGGCAGTCGCACCCCAGCCAACGAGGTCGCGGGCGATCAGCAGCGTCTGAGGGAAGTGCGCCCGCACCTGATCGAAATCGTGCAGGACGGCAATCACGGTACGCCCTTCGCCATGCCAGCGCGCGACGATGTCGAGCAGATCCCGGGTCGTTCTGGCATCGATAGCGGTGAAGGGCTCATCGAGCAGAATGACCTTGGCATCCTGCACCAGAAGCCGTGCGAAGAGCACACGCTGAAACTGCCCGGCCGACAGTGAGCCAATCGGTCGTCTCTCGAAGCCCTCAAGACCGACCGCCAACAATGCGTGGCGACCTGCGTTCAACTGCTCAGCCGTGACGCGCCCAAATGCGCCCGCCGCCTTCCAAGCTCCGAGCAATACGGTATCGAGAACGGAAATCGGAAAGCGCCGGTTGATATCGGCGGCTTGCGGAAGATAGCCAAAATCGGAGCGCTTCAAGGAGTGAATGATCCGCCCCTCCGATGGCCGCAACTCGCCGATGATGGATTTGAGCAGTGTGGATTTGCCTGCACCGTTTGGTCCAGCGATGGCCGTCAGGCTTCCGGCATGAAAAGCACCGGAGATATGATGAACCGCCGGATGGCGCTCATAGGCTACGGTGAGGTTCTCGATCTGAAGAACGGGCGTGTCGATCATGGCAAAACCACAGCCCAATAGATCGCGGCCCAAAGAGGCAGGAGGAGCAGGAAAACCAGAAGAATTCGGTGCGCTGCGGATTGGCGCAGCAGGGGGGACGGGAAAAATAAACGCAACATGGCGCGCTCACAAAAATGTTATACCGTTACTGTTATGGTGTAACAATTGAGGCGGAAGAAAGGCGCGCTTCATCAGTTTCTTCGAGCGTCACGATGTCCCTTGAATGCAAAAGGCCCGACGCGATGTCGGGCCAATTTCGATGACGTATCGACCGTAAAGATCAGAGCTGTTCGATCATCGTGGCAGCGGAGGAAACCGTTGCCTGGCCGGGATTTTCTTCGATGTTCAGAGACTTGACCACGCCGTCATCCACTAGCATGGAATAGCGCTTGGAGCGCACGCCGAGACCGCCGCCGGAAAGGTCTGCATCAAGGCCAAGCGCCTTGGTGAAGGACGCGTCCCAGTCTGCGAGGAAGTGGATCTTGCCCTGGCCACCGCTCGATTGAGCCCATGCGCCCATGACGTGCCAGTCATTGACCGCAACGACGGCAATATCGTCCACGCCACGTGCGAGGATGGCGTCACGATTTTCCAGATAGCCGGGCAGGTGGTTCAAAGAGCAGGTTGGTGTGAATGCGCCTGGAACGGCAAAGACGACAACCTTCTTGCCGCTGAAAAGCTCGTCGGTCGTGGTTTCGACAGGGCCATCCGTGGTCTTTTCCTTGAAGGTCGCGGAGGGCAGCTTGTCGCCGATCTTGATGGTCATAATATCGCTCCTGTGGCAATGACGGCGCGACTATAGAGCATGATCGAGAAAACTGTGAAGCCGTTTTCTCGGATAGCTGAGATCCCTTACTGAGCAGGGAAATTCAGCGGTGCTTCCATGGCGCGCGCGCCGGATTTGACCAGAATGTGCCAGCTCTGCCCCTTTGGATTGTAGCTCTTCGGTAGACCCTTGATGTTCATGTAGAAGGAGAGTTTGCGCTTGTCGCGCACCAGGTTCTGCGGCTCGAAATAGGCATAGCCAGATGGCCCGGCGACATAGATGTCGGCCTCTTTCGGCGCTCCCTCGGGCAAATACAGCTCCACGCCGAGCAAGGTCTTGTCCGGCGTGATGTGAAAGTTGACCACCTTGAAATCGTCCGATGGCGCCTCTGGAAGATTTGCCTTGCTCGACTGGATGAAGGCGACCTCGTCTTCCGTTGCCTCTGCCTTCCTGTCGATGTCGAAGCTTGCTTCGAAAGGGATGCAGATATTGAGGCAGACGCCGATGAAAGCCGTCAGCTTTGCCGCGTCGGTGTCATGGCCTGCGCCGGACTGCAAGGTAATCGGAAAGTTCACCGGCTGGTCGTAGCCAATATCGGTGATGTCGTCATTCTTGATCAGCTTCGGCACGGGGAACGACATGGAAGACAGTGTCACGCCGCTTGCCGGGTCGGGCTTCAACTGCGGCGGTATGCCCGCTTCCCCCGGCTCACGCCAATAGGTGATCCAGCCAGGCTTGAGATCGATCTGAAGCACCGCCTCGATTTTTCCGCTGCTATCCGGCGGCAGGCTTACGACGCGCATGCGCCCGCCTTCGCTCGTTGCCCATTCGGTCGTGTCGGCCTTGGCAGCCTCTGCAATGACTATCGTTGAAACAAACGCGATAAAGGCGATCAGAAAGGTGCGAAGGGGGGAGGAGATCGAACGGGTCATACTCTTCGTCTAGCGCAACCCGGGTGAAGCGACCAGTTACGATTTTGTCTCATTCATCATTTTCGGTTGATTGATAGGTCGCTATGCCTCATCCTTACCAAAAGGTGAAACCACACCGGCGTCGCTATGGGGCGCTGAAAGGGGAGGCGCTCTTGGTTTTTTCGACCCTCATGGACAAGAAGGAACGGGGCTTTCTGGATGGTCAGTTTCTGATCGCCATGCCGGGGCTCGCCAACAGCGCCTTTGAGCGCTCTGTCATTTATATATGTGCGCATTCCCAGGCCGGTGCCATGGGGTTCATCATCAACCGCGGCCAGCAGATCACCTTCACCGATGTTCTCCTGCATCTGAAGATCATGGACAGCAACGATGCGATCATGCTGCCCAACCGCACGCGCGACTTTCCCATCCAGTTTGGTGGACCGGTGGAGACGGGCAGGGGCTTCGTGCTTCATTCCGATGATTACTCCAGCGAATCCAGTATTCCTGTCAGCGACGACATCTCGTTGACAGCCACACTAGACATCGTGCGCGCCATTTCGAACGGCCGAATGCCGCAGCGCGCCACCATGTTGCTGGGTTATGCCGGCTGGGCAGCGGGTCAGCTTGAAAACGAAATCGCCAATAATGGCTGGCTGAATTGCCCGGCCTCGGAAGAGCTGATCTTCGACCGGTCTTTGGATGACAAGTATGAGCGCGCGCTTGCTTTGATGGGGGTCGACCCACGCATGCTTTCGGCCGAAGCAGGGCATGCTTGATCTTCGCTTTGAAAGCGTAAGATGACGAGGAACAAAATTATATTCATGACGTTTTCTCCCCGGTAGCCAGCACCGAGCCTGGCATAAACTAGGGAGAATAGTCATGGGTAGCACATCCGATAAGATCGCTGGTAAGGCAAATGAAGTTGCTGGCAAGGTAAAGCAGGGCGTTGGCTCGGCTACCGGCAATGACCGCATGCGCGCCGAAGGTGCTGCTCAGGAAACCAAGGGCAAGGTCCAGACTGCTGCTGGCAAGGCCAAGGATGCCGTCAAGGATACCGTCGACAGAATGTAACAGGAGACGCGCTTCCTCTCAGTGAGGAGGCCGTACCTGAATGACCTCAAAGGTCACAGAGCGCATGTGTTGAAATACGACACATGCGCTCTTCGCTTGCGCAGTCAATTTCCCAATCAATCGTGATGCCCAGGAGATAGGGATGCAACTTTTCTCGTGTGCTGCCTGCGGACAGCCCGTTCACTTCGACAACCGCTCCTGTGTTCGGTGCGGCCATAGGTTAGCTTTCGTACCGGAGACGCTTTCAATGGAAGCGTTGGATCCAGCCGGCGACCCACTCTGGACGCTGGTATCGAAGCCGGATCATCAGGTCCGCTTCTGCGCCAATGAAGTCAACGACATCTGCAATTGGGCAGTCCCAGCCGATAGCGAAACGCCTTTCTGCCCCGCCTGTAACCATAACCGTCTTGTTCCGGATACCTCCACCCAGGACGGCATTGAACAATGGCGACGCCTTAGTCAGGCGCAGCGGCATCTCTTCTACTCGATGTTGCGCTTTAATCTGCCCCACCCGAACCGCGATGCCGATCCGCAGGGCGGCTTGGTGTTCGACTTCCTGGTCGACGAGATCGCTGCGGACGGATCCGTGATCCCCGCCATGACGGGCCATGACGAGGGCCTCATTGCCATCCGTGCGGCCGAAGCGGATGATGTGACGCGTGAGCAGGTTCGTGCCAATATGAACGAGCCCTACCGCACCATGCTTGGCCATTTCCGTCATGAGGTCGGGCACTTCATCTGGAACAAGCTGGTCCGTGACGCCGGCCGTCTCGAAGCGTTCCGCGCTGCTTTCGGTGATGAACGTGAAGATTACGGCGAAGCGCTGAAACGAAATTACGAAGAGGGACCGAAACCGGGTTGGCAGGAAATCTATATCAGCTCCTATGCCTCGGTTCACCCGTGGGAAGACTTTGCGGAGTGCTTCGCCCACTATCTTCACATCGTCGATACGCTTGAAACGGCCCATGCCTTCGGCATTGCCATCGAGCCGGAAGGCCATGAAGACATGGCCACCGAAGTGGCGTTCGACCCCTACCGTGCCCGCAGTGCACAGCGTCTCGTCAATGCCTGGGTGCCTCTCAGCGTCGCACTGAACTCCATGCAACGCAGCATGGGTGAAGCCGATCTCTACCCGTTCGTGCTGACGCCAGCCGTGGTCGAGAAGTTGCAATTCATCCATGACCTCGTGCATGGTAAAATTCCGGCAAACTCTGACCTCAACGCGCCGGCGCCAGTCTCAAACAACCAAGCTTTTCAGCCGCAGGCTGCAGAGTAATCAGGCGCGTTTGAAGACCTGAAAGCGCTCGCGCAGCAGGCGAAGAGCGGCTTCCGGAGTATCCGGCGTGCCGAAAAGGAAGCTTTGCCCGTAATGACAATTCATGCGGGCAAGCTCTGCTGCATCCTCAGGCGTTTCGATGCCTTCGGCCACCACCTGCATTTCAAGTGCACGCGCCATGGCGATGATCGAGCGGAGCAGCACATTCCGCTTGTCGCTGGTATTGGCGATCAGTGCCTTGTCGAGCTTGATGGTGTCGAAGGGGAAGCGGGTGAGATAAGCGAGCGACGAGTAACCCGTGCCGAAATCGTCGAGCGCAAGACTGAGGCCCGTCTCCTTGAGCTTCGCCAGCACAAGCCGCGCCTGCTCAGGATTTTCCATGACGATCGATTCCGTCAGCTCCAGCTTCAGCTGCTGCGGATTGCAGCGCGTCCGCTGTAGCATGCTGCGAACGTCATTGTAGAGTTCGTTGTTCAGCAACTGCGCGCTGGAGATGTTGACGGAGATGAAGATCGGCAGCTTGTCGATGGCATGTTGCCAATCCATCAGATCGTTCGCCGCCCGCTCCAGTGCAAACATGCCGAGCGGCTCGATAAGGCCGGAGGCTTCGGCAATCGGAATGAACTCGCTTGGCGGGATGTTGCCGCGCTTGGGATGTTCCCACCGCATCAGCGCTTCAAATCCGGCAAGATCGCCATTGTCCAGCTTGACGATCGGCTGATAGGCGAGCGTGAGCTCCTTGCGTTCAAGTGCGCGGCGCAGGTCGCTTTCCATCTGCAGACGGTCGGTCCCGGAGGTACGGAAGGCAGGCCGGAACGGCTCGACGCGGTTGCCGCCGGCGCGCTTGGCGCGATACATGGCAAGTTCCGCGTCGCTCAACAGACCGGCAGCACTTTCCTGCTGGTCGATCCAGGAGACGAGGCCGATCGAAGCCGTCAGAATGATCTCGCGATTGGCGAAATTGATCGGCACCATGATGGCCTTGTTCACCGCATCGGCAAAGTCGGCCACGCGCTGTGGGTCGCGCTCCGAGACGAGGATCAGGCCGAATTCATCGCCGCCTAGACGGGCCAGCGTATCCTGCGGTTTTAGAAGACGGCGCAATCGACGTGTCAACGCGATCAGAATGTTGTCGCCAGCAGCAATCCCAAGCGTATCGTTCACGAGCTTATAGCGATCGATATCGATCGCCATCACCGTGGGGCGAACCGTGTCGCCATCTGGCGCCAGGTTCAGCATGGATTGCAGACGGTCGAGGAAGACCTGACGGTTCGGAAGGCCGGTCAGATTGTCGTTCAGCGCGTCCTGCAACAGGCGCTCGACGGAATTCTTCTGTTCCGTAATGTCGGTGATGGTGCCAACGCAGCGGATGATTTCGCCGTTGGAACCGAGAACCGGGCGCGCGCGAATCTGTAGCCAGTGGAAGTGGCCGTCTTCGGCGCGAATACGGAACTCATGATTGAGCCGCCCTTTGCGATGATCCAGCAACACGTCGAGCGTTGCCTTGAACCGATCGCGGTCGTCCGGGTGCAGGCGCGGCAGCCAGTTGCGCGCAGCACCATGCATGGTGCCGGGGTGCAGTCCGAGCTTGATCGAAACGTCTGGCGTGGTGACGATGCGGTCACGCGTCACGTCCCAGTCCCACACCGTATCGCCGCTACCGGTGAGCGCCAGCGACTGCCGCTCGAGATCGGAGAATAGGCCTTGTTGATATGCACTTCCGGCGAAGGCATGCTGAATAACGGTAAAGCCGATCAAGAGCACGATCAGTACGAGACCGCCGCCGAGTGCCGGCTGAATGATGTCATTGTCCAGCTGTCCGGTGACCGTCAGCCAGCCGCCGAAGAGCCAGACCAGGATCAACGCCCAGGAAGGCACGAGCAGAATGGCACGGTCGTAGCGGTTGAAGCCGAGATAGATGATCAGCACGATCCCGACCGTGGCCGTCAACGCGAAGGAGACACGCGCGATACCCGACGCAATGGACGGATCATAGATTGCCACGCCGAAAAGCGCGCCCAGCCCGATGATCCAGGCGAATGTCGCGTAACCCAGATGCGCGTGCCACCGGTTCAAATTCAGATAGGTGAACAGGAAGACCACGAAGCTGGAGGCGAGCGCCACTTCGGCGCCCGCCCTCCACATTCGCTCGTCGCTTGAAGTCACGGTGATCAGCTTTTCGAGGAAGCCGAAATCCACGCAGATATAGGCAAGAACCGCCCAGGCGAGTGCTGCCGAAGCCGGCAGAACCGAGGTGCCCTTGACGACAAAAAGGATGGTGAGAAGGACTGCGAGAAGACCGGCAATCCCGAGCACGATGCCGCGGTAAAGCGTAAAGGCGTTGATCGTGTCCTTGTAAGCTTCCGGCTCCCACAGGTAGAGCTGTGGCAGTTGCGGCGTGGAAAGCTCGGCCACAAACGTGATGACAGCACCGGGGTTCAGCGTGATGCGGAAGACGTCGGCATCGGGGCTTGGTTGGCGATCCAATGCGAAGCCTTCACTCGGGGTGATGGCGATGATGCGCTGCGAGCCGAGATCGGGCCAGAAGAGCTTGGAATTGACGAGACGAAAGTGCGGCGCGACGATGACGCGCTCAAGCTGTTCTTCCGAAACGTTGGCAAGCGCAAACACAGCCCAGTCGCCCTGGTGGGCGGGAGAGCTTGCGCGCACTTCGATACGCCGGCGAATACCGTCCGGCCCGGGTGCGGTCGAAACCTGGAAGGCCTCGCCCTGGTTGGCGTAGATATCGGTGGTCGCGGTCAGATCGAGCGCGTTGTCGTCTCGGGAAATCTTGACCGGCTCGAAGGCAAGAGCTTGGCTGGAGAAGATGGCGCAGAAGCACAACAGCGCTGTGGCACATGCTTTCGCCGGTAGATGTTTCAACAGGCGCGACACGAGGCTCATATATGTCATCAATCTCGCTCAGTCCTGCCGGAACCGTGTTTATCGGCAATCAGCGAAAACATGACGTGGTCCCGCCACTCGCCGTTTATTTTCAGATATTCGCGCAAGAGGCCTTCCCGCTGAAAGCCGGCATTTTCGAGCAGCCGGATGCTTTTGAAGTTGTCTGGAATACAGGCTGCCTCAATACGGTGCAACTGAAGTCCATTGAAGATATAGGGTATTACCAGTTTTAATGCGGCAGACATATGGCCGTGACGCGCATGGGCTTCGCCCATCCAATATCCGATCATACAGCTCTGCGCCGCACCCCTGCGGATGTAACCGATGGTGATGCCGCCAATCAGCGTTCCATCCGCAAGGAACAGCAGAAGCGACACGGCCGTGCCGGAGGAAAATTCCTGATTGTTGCGGGTCACGCGCACCCGAAACGAGCTTTCGGTCAGTTCGTCGCTGCGCCAGGTCGGCTCCCATGGCTGAAGAAAGCTGCGGCTGTCCGAGCGCAGCCTGTGCCACTGCCGGTAATCCGAATATCGCGGCAGTCTCAGCAGATAATGTGCGTTGCGAAGTTCCGGCGTATCGCTGTTGCGGGAGAGAAAACGCAGCATCTAGTCATCCAACACCATGCTGCGGATCAGTCTCTGCCGTCAGCCGTTTGCCGTTATCTTCATGGATGGCGCCGCGGAAAGCCCCGCCGTGATGTCAGACAGCGGCGCGAGATTTTCCAGGGGACCGATTGCCGATAAGGTCGGAACTTTATCGAAAAACAGACGCCCTGCAAGATCGGTCAAGCGCTCACGGGTGATGTCTCCAAGACGCGTCATCATCTCGTCATTGGGGATCGGACGACCGTAGAGCATCATCTGGCGAGCGATCTGACCGGCACGCGCTGCCGGGCTTTCCTGGCCCATCAGCAACTGCGCGCGGATCTGCGCGCGAGCGCGGTCGATTTCTTCCTGATGGATGACCTCGGAGGACTTGCGCAGTTCCTCGGTGATAACCGGAACCAGTTCCGCCAGATCGCTGCTGCCGGTTGCTGCATGAATACCGAAAATGCCGGTATCGGAAAAACCCCAATGGAAGGCATAGACCGAATAGCAGAGACCGCGATATTCACGCACTTCCTGGAAGAGGCGAGACGACATGCCGCCGCCGAGAATGTTTGCGAGAATCTGCGAGCAGTAAAAGTCACGGGCGTGATAGGCCTTGCCCTCGAAGCCCAGCAGGATTTGCGCATCCATGAGATCGCGCGTCTCGCGGATTTCGCCACCGGTATAGATGGCTTTCTCGATGATCGGCGTGGCCTCCGGCTTTTGCGGCAGGCTGGAAAAGCGCTGCTCGACCTGCTTGACGAAGGTTTCGTGATCGACAGCGCCGGCCGCGACGACGAATATCCGGTCCGTCGTATAATTGCGACCGAGATAATGACGGATCTGCGCGGTGGTGAAGGACTGCACCGTCTCCGGTGTGCCGAGGATCGGACGGCCGATCATCTGGTCGCGATAGGCGACGCCGGAAAAATTGTCGAAAACGACGTCATCGGGTGTATCGGTGGCAGCACCGATTTCCTGCAGGATGACGTTCTTTTCGCGTTCCAGTTCCGCCTCGTCGAAAGCGGACTCGGTCAGGATATCGGCAAGGATATCGACTGCCAGCGGAACGTGATCCTTCAGCACGCGGGCATAATAGGATGTTGTCTCGGTGGATGTCGCGGCGTTGACTTCGCCGCCGACATTCTCGATCTCCTCGGCGATCTGCCGGGCGGTACGGCGCGCCGTACCCTTGAAGGCCATATGCTCGAGCAGATGCGCGATGCCGTGCTCGTCATCCGTCTCGTTGCGCGAACCTGATTTTATCCACACGCCGAGAGCAACGCTTTCGAGGTGAGGCATTCTTTCGGTGACGACTGTCAACCCGGACGAAAGCCGGGTTACGTTCACATTCATTTCCACGTCTTTCCGCGTTGGTCAGTCCTTGGCGCGAGCATGCTTGCCGATGAAAGTTTCCACGGCCTCAAGCTCTGCTTCCAGGACGTCGAAACGCTCCTCCCGGTTCATAAGATCAGCAAGCCATACTGGTAGGGCAGGATCGATTGCGCAAGCGGATTTTACGGCGTCAGGGAATTTCGCCGGATGCGCGGTGGAAAGAACGACCATCGGACTGTTTGTTTTTTCGTACTTTTTCGCCACGTGAACGGCCGTTGCCGTGTGCGGATCGAGCAGATAGCCGGTCTCGCTCAGCGTGTCGCGAATGGTCGCGGCGACCTGCTTTTCGGTCGCGCGACCTGCGCGGAAGTCGCGCTTGATCATCTTCATGGCCGCTTCGGAGATCTGGAAGGCGCCGGATTGCTTCAAACCATCCATTGAGCGCTTAATCTCGTTTGGTTCGCGATCATAGGCTTCGAACAGCAGGCGTTCGAAGTTCGACGAAATCTGGATATCCATGGATGGCGAGGTAGTGGCCTGAACGCCGCGCATCTCGTAACGACCCGTCTTCAGCGTGCGGGCAAGGATATCGTTGTCATTGGTGGCAATCACCAGCTTGTCGATTGGCAGGCCCATCTGCTTGGCCACATAGCCAGCAAAAATATCGCCGAAGTTGCCGGTCGGCACGGTGAAGGAGACCTTGCGGTCCGGCGCACCCAACGAAATCGCGGCGGTAAAGTAATAGACCACCTGCGCCATGATGCGCGCCCAGTTGATCGAGTTGACACCGGAAAGCTTGACACTGTCGCGGAATTTCGCGTCGTTGAACATGTCCTTGACGAGGTTCTGGCAGTCGTCGAAGTTCCCGTTGATCGCAAGCGCATGCACATTCGAAGCAGTGGAGCTGGTCATCTGCCGCTGCTGAACCGGCGACACCTTGCCATGCGGGAACAGGATGAAGATGTCGGTGCGATCTCTACCGGCAAAGGCATCGATGGCCGCGCCGCCCGTATCACCGGATGTCGCGCCGACGATCGTCGCACGTTGCCCGCGTTCGGCGAGCGTGTAATCCATCAGGCGGGCGAGGAGCTGCATGGCGACGTCCTTGAACGCAAGCGTCGTGCCGTGGAAAAGCTCGAGGATGAAGCTGTTCGGTCCAGTCTGGACCAGAGGCGCGACCGCCGGATGACGGAAGGTCGCATAGGCCTCATCGATCATCGAACGAAAATCCTTTTCCGGAATTTCGCCGCCGGTGAAGCGATAGAGAACCTCGAAAGCGACCTCCTGATAGGTCTTGCCTCGAAGGGCGCGAATTTCCTTCTTCTTCATCGTCGGCCACTCGCTTGGAACATAGAGGCCGCCATCGCGCGCCAGGCCAGCCAGCAGCGCATCGGAGAAACCAAGCGAAGGGGCGCTGCCCCTGGTCGAAACATATTTCACGGAAATCGTCCTTCGTCGTCGTCACCAGTCAAGCCGTAGGAACCGCTTTGTGCGGGAATCTCGTCCATTTTGCAAAAATGGCGCAAATCCGAATGCAACCATCGATTTTTTCCGGCGCCGCTGCTATAGACCATCGCCGACAGGCAAGGAAGGCCAATAAATAGCATCTCCGGCCTGTTGCGGAATTGTTTTAGAGGGTGGAACACAGTGACAGGGACTATTTTGCGTTTATCCGCCGCAGCATCGCTGCTTGCCATGCTTGCGGGTTGCAATTCTTCCAATCCGTCGGACTCGCTGGCGGTCAATCCGCCTGCTACGCAGGCCGCAACCGCCCCCGTCGTGCAGGCGAACTGCCCACCCATTACTGTGCTCGATACCAATGCCGTCCATCAGGTCTATGCCGGAGCCAAGGGTGATCCGAGCAAGCTCGTCTATCAGGCGTCCTTATCGGACACCACGCGCTCATGCAGCATGAATGAGTCCACGCTGACCGTAAACGTCTTCGCGCAAGGCCGTGTGGTTCCAGGACCTCTCTCCAAGCCAGGTCGTGTCAATCTGCCAATCCGTGTAACGGTCAAAGATGGCGACGGCGAAATCTTCTCGCAGGTCACCAGCCTTGGCGTCGATGTTCCGGCAGGTACGGCAGGCACCCAGTTCATCTTCAACAACCCGAACGTTGCCATTCCGAATGGCCCGAGCGGTGCGTCGAAGCAGACCAACGTCTTCATTTCATTTGATGAAGGTGGTGCCAAGGCCAGCGGCAAAAAGGGCGGTCGCAGGGGCTGAGATCAGACCCGACTGCCGGAAAATTTTTATCGAAGCCGGATCGCCTTATGCGGTCCGGCTTTTTTGATGGGTTCAGATCGCCCACTCGGACAGTGCAGCAATCGTTGCCGGCAAATCCTGCATGCGGGAGATGACGGTTTCGGCGCCCGCGTCGGTCAGCTTGTCCGCATGGCTGGGATAGCTGTGCGATGCGCCGGTAAAGCCGATGACGCGCATGCCGGCCGCCCGCGCACCTGTGATACCGTGGACGGAATCTTCGATCACCACCACCCTGTCGGGCGAGACGGCGAATTGCTTGGCGCCGTGAAGGAAGATGTCTGGCTTCGGCTTGACGCGGTCTGCGCCGAGATCTTTTGCGGAATAGACATGGCTTTCGAAATAGGGCTTAAGGCCGACCTTGGTCAGCATCATGTCGAGCCGGGCGCTGGACGAATTCGAGCAGATGCAGCGCTGTGTCGTCAGCCGCGACAGCGCAAACTTCACGCCTTCGATGACTTTGACATCGCGTGCCAGGCGGGCATCCAGAAGCTTTTCGGATTTGTCGAGGAGCGTGGCCGAAATCGGAATGCTCGCCTCGCGCTCAACCTCAAGCAGGATGTTCTTCCAGGTCATGCCGGAGAAGCGCTCGCCCATTTCCTCAACGGAGATCGGGTAGCCGGCCTCCGTCAACAGGCGGGATTCGACCTGTGCAGCGATGATTTCCGAATCGACCAGAACGCCGTCGCAGTCGAAAATGATAAGGTCGAAGCCGCTCATATGCGCTCCCTTGATGTCGATGAAGGAATGGGATGGGGTTGGCGGCTTTTAGACCAATTGAAGCACAAGCTCAACCGGTTGGAATGCAGGGGAGCTTGCGGCTTATCGCATCGCTCGACAATTCTCCAACCTCGCCCTATGTCAGGTCATGGTCAAGATTCCAAAAGCCAAGCCGGATGATACGATTGCCGCCAAGATCAGCCGCACGCTCGCCGAGCGTATTGTGCGCGGCGAGTTTGCGCCTGGCGAAAGGCTGCGGCAGGATCATATTGCCGAGGAATTCGGTGCCTCTCATGTGCCGGTGCGGGAAGCCTTTCGTCGGCTGGAAGCGCAAGGCCTTGCCGTCAGCATTCCGCGCCGAGGCGTTCGCGTGGCCGATTTCGGCCTTGCAGATGTGCGAGAGGTCGCGGAAATGCGTGCGGCGCTTGAAGTGCTGGCGCTCCGCAACGCCATCCCCAACCTGACTACGGCTATTCTCGATGAGGCAGAAGCCGCGACGCATGAGGGTGACGATGCGCAGGACGTTCGCCGATGGGAAGAGGCAAACCGACGCTTTCACCGGCTGATCACCGCACCCTGCAACATGCCTCGATTAATGGAAGCGATCGACGGATTGCATGCAGCCAGCGCCCGCTTCCTGTTCTCTGCCTGGCGTGCGGGCTGGGAGCGCCGCACCGACACCGATCATCGTGCGATCATCGACGCACTTCGCGGCGAGCGGGCCGAAGAGGCCATCCGCATTCTCCACGGCCACGTGCAGTGGATTGGCCGGACGGCCGTGCGCACACCAACGGGATCCACGCGCGACGCTTTCGCTATCGTCGGCTAAGCTCGAGCGCGGCTTTCAAAAATCAATCGGTAATGTTGATCTCGGTGCGCTCCGATGCCGTCACCGTGGCGCTGACTTCCTTCGGCTCGCGATTGGCCTTCTTGTCGTAGGTTACTTTCACCGCATAGGTGCCGGGGTGAAGCGTCTCCTGGTGCGTCGTGCCGTAGCGACCGGAGATTTCTTTCTGTGTGCCCTGCAAGTCCTTGGTGGTTTCGACAATGTCGATCCGCTCCGCCTGAGGCGCTGAGACAACCAGCACGCCTGCATCGAGATCAATGCTGAGATCGGTGCGCTGACCCGCCGTCACGCTGAAGGGCTTCTCGACGGTGACCTTGCCAAGCTTCGCTCGCATGATGAAGTTTCCAGCCGGCATCTGCATGATCTTGCCGGGGCCATAGGTGCCGGTGATCGTTGTGCGCGTGCCGTCCAGTGTTTGCGTGTCGGACAGCGCCTCGAAGCGAATGCTATCGGTCTCGACCTGACGACCGCCTTCTTTGTAGACGGCATTCGTTACGACCACGCCGCTTGGAATGATGACATCGTGGCTCACGGTATCGCCGGCTTTGACAGTGATCGTTTCCTCTGCGACAGCCGGACCGATGCGGCCCTCGAGCTTCAACTCGCCGGCCGGCACGAAGAGTTCTTTCGATCCATAGACACTGTCGCTGAACGCGTCCTGCGTTACCGTTACGCGCGCGAGCGGCTCGGCCTCTTTGCTATCGGGGCTGCGCTTCGGTACGAGGGTAAGTTGAGCTGCTTCGAAATCGACCGCAAGCTCGGCGACGGCGCCGTCCTTGACCTCGAAAGCGATCTCACGGGTGATATTGCCGAGTGCGGCGACTGCGACATATTTGCCGGGCGGAATTTTCTCCTCGAAGGTCGCATCGTAAGCACCGCCGACATTGTCGTCGCTGCGGCCGCCCGTGCTGTCCGCCTTGTAGAAGTCCCATCGGACCTTGTCGCTATCGCCAAGCGAGGGGCCGCCTTTGAACATGACGGCGTCCGTGCGCACATTCACCTGTGGCTTTGGAGCCTGCGGTGCAGGCTGCTGCGAGAAGGCGGCGCTGGCATAAAGCGTCGCGGCGATCATCAAAGCTATGCGCATTTTGTAACTTAACCCCTGCACCCGTCACTGGCACCATAATACCGCCAGCGTGGAAAATTCCTAAATCAAAACGTTAAAAATAAAATCCGGTTCCATTAGCCGTTTCTGCAACGTGAAGATGGGTTTTCGTCTTGACGAAAAATGCGTTTTGTTCACTATATGTTCTTTTAAGTGAGACTGCCGTGGGCAACCTCAATGATGTCATCGTGCGTGCAAAAGCAGCCTGTTACGTCGGAGGTGGAGCGAAGGCAGAGCCGAGTAGACAAGGCTCCCAAGACCTCATCTGGTCTGATGCTGAGTGGGAGTACCGCGACAGCTATTTCGGCGGCACAAACTTCATTGGGCAGGAGGTTCTCTGGCTCAGGCGTACACCCTATTGGGCGATGAACTATTACGGCTTCATCATCCGTCCGGACTTGATCGATGGTGAGCGAGCCGGATCCACGATCAAGGCTGCTCTGTCCACGATGTATCGAGCCGGTCGGTTCCTCGGTGGTTTCGAATGGACGGGTGAATACGGGACCTACATCGACAGGAGCGAGGGGGACGCCCGCCATTTCCACGGGCGTGAGGTGATCATGGTGGGCGGTGAAGAAGCTTATGCACTTCACTATTGTGGGGGCCTCATCATCCCCTAGCTGCGGCCGCTTCCGCTTGCCGATCTCGCGCCTGGACCTCGATAATCTATTTTCTCGCATTTTTATGCACTTAACCCGGAACTTTCTTTCACTCGTTCAGCCTTTGATAACCATCTTCGGTAACCATAAGGCCAGTTCAGTTGAGTAAGCGTATGGAGCGAGTACCCATGGCATCAGTGTTTCCACTGGCCGATTTTCGGCGCGCCGGTTTTGATCTTGCAGGCGAGAGCGATGCCTGGAAGGACAGCATCATCAAGGGTGACTGCGTCGCCGCTCTCGAAGCGCTGCCGAGCCAGTCCGTCGATGCGATCTTTGCCGATCCGCCCTATAACCTTCAGCTAGGCGGCACGCTGCATCGTCCAGACCAGTCGCTGGTGGATGCGGTGGATGATGAGTGGGACCAGTTCGCCTCCTTCGAGGCCTATGATGCCTTCACCCGCGCCTGGTTGCTGGCCTGCCGCCGCGTCTTGAAGCCGAATGGCACCATCTGGGTCATCGGCTCCTATCACAATATCTTCCGCGTCGGCTCCATCCTTCAGGACATGAACTTCTGGATCCTGAACGATATCGTCTGGCGCAAGACCAACCCCATGCCGAACTTCAAGGGTCGACGTTTCCAGAACGCCCATGAGACGATGATCTGGGCCAGCCGCGATGCGAAAGCGAAAAGCTACACCTTCAATTACGAAGCGCTGAAAGCGTCGAATGACGACGTGCAGATGCGCTCCGACTGGCTGTTTCCGATCTGCAGCGGCTCAGAGCGGTTGAAGGGCGATGACGGCAAGAAGATCCACCCGACCCAGAAGCCGGAAGCTCTGCTGGCGCGTATCATCATGGCTTCAACCAAGCCCGGTGATGTAGTGCTCGATCCGTTCTTCGGCTCCGGCACGACCGGTGCGGTGGCAAAGCGTCTCGGTCGCCATTTCGTCGGCATCGAGCGCGAGCAGGATTACATCGATGCGGCATCCGCGCGAATCGCTGCGGTCGAGCCGCTCGGCAAGGCGGAGTTGACGGTGATGACCGGTAAGAAGGCCGAGCCGCGGGTCGCCTTCAATGTTCTCCTCGAAAGCGGCCTCGTGCGCCCCGGTCAGGTCCTGACGGATGCCAAGCGCCGTTACACCGCGATCATTCGTGCCGACGGCACCGTGTCGTCCGACGGCGACGCAGGTTCTATCCATCGCCTGGGTGCCAAGGTGCAGGGTCTCGATGCGTGCAATGGCTGGACCTTCTGGCACTATCAGGATGGCGATGCCCTGAAGCCGATCGATGATCTAAGAAGCGTTATCCGTACGGAATTGGCTAAAGCCGGCTAATCTGCGATCCACCGCCTTATGTTGCTTTCGCCACAGGCTTCATCTGGTTTAGTACCTTCAGTCCCGGATGAAGAACAAGCAAGGCCCGGCGTCCACTGGACGTCGGGCCTTGTTGTGAGTTCTTTTGGATAAAGAATTTTCCCAAAATATTTCAATTGCCTGGCAAGCCTGGAGCAAGTAAGCCGCCTTAATCAATCTCGCCAAGGGACGAGGGCGAGCCGCTGGCGCATCGAACAGATGCGCAAATCCAAGAAGACGGATGCTTCCCTGTTTGACGATTCTTCAGATCTGGCCGTTCGCGGCTGGACTGGCGCAGGATGGGGACCGCCATTCCCGCCTGCGCCAGGAATTCTCAAACCTTGATGCCGTAGCCTTCAAGATCGGCCTTCAGCTTTTCCGCACCGGTGAAATGCACCGCCTGCCAGCCGGCTTCCTTCGCGCCGTCCACATTGGCAATCGAATCGTCGATGAAGATGCTGGTCTCAGGATTGAGACCGAAGGTCTCGGCATGCAGCTTGTAGATTGCAACATCCGGCTTGATCAGACCGACATCGCCCGAGACCGTCACGCCACGGGAAAGCGTCAGGAACGGATACATCTTCTGCGCCTCGCGGAAGGTGTCGGAGGCAAAGTTTGTCAGCATCGTTACGTCATGGCCGCTATCGATCAGACCTTTGAGGATGGCGACGGAATCGTCATAGGAGTGGGAGACCATCTCGTGCCAATGTTTGCGGAAGGCGCGGATATGCTCTTCCCGGTCCGGATGATTTTCCAGCAGCAGGGCTTCGGCATCCGCCCATTTGCGACCGCGATCCTGCTCCAGGTTCCAGTCATGGGTGCAGACATTCTCGAAGAACCAGGCGCGTTCGGCATCGTCAGGGATCAGGCGGCTATAGGGGATATGCGGATCGTAATGAATGAGAACCTTGCCGATATCGAAAACAATATGATTGATCTTGCTCATGAAACTTTCCTGCTTCTCGAAGACTGCTGCGTTTTTTCGGTCTTTGCCGCAAACGCCAATGGAATAGCCTGAGAGATCGCCTTTTTCATCACCGTTGGCAGCGCCTGGGCATCAAGATTTGTGACCGGCTCCCACCATCCGTCATCGGCTTTGACATCGTTTGCGACTTTCGCCCGGTAGATCGATAGTCTGAGTTCAAAGTGGGTGAAGACATGCACGATGGTGCCGGCCAGCTCCCAGTCCGCGTCAAAAGGCGCATGCGTTTTTTCCGTTCCCCCATCCAGACGCGCGGTCCAGGCCGTCGTCGGTACCTCCGTCATGCCGCCAAGCAGGCCGCTATCGATGCGCCGCCGCAGCAAGATTTCACCCTTGTCGTTGACCGCGACGAAGGCTGCGCCCACCCGCACGGGCTTGTCCTTCTTCTTGGCTTTGACCGGAAGCCGCTCAGGTTCATCCTGCGCCAGGGCCAAGCAGTGGCCGTTGAAAGGACAGAGCGCGCAGGCAGGGCGCTTGGGCGTACAGATCGTGGCGCCAAGATCCATCATCGCCTGGGCAAAATCGCCCGGTCGGTCGTTTGGCGTGATCTCCGCTACGCGAGCTTTCATCAAAGGCTTCGAGCCGGGCAGGGGCGAATCGATCAGGAACAGGCGCGAGATCACCCGCTCCACATTGCCATCCATGACTGCAGCCTGTCGGTTGAAGGCGATGGCAGCCACCGCCGCTGCGGTATAATCGCCGATACCCGGAAGCGCTCTCAATCCGTCCTCCGTATCGGGGAAGGTACCACCATGCTGATGAGCAACCGCTTCGGCGCATTTCTTCAAGTTACGTGCTCGGGCATAATAGCCAAGTCCCGCCCAGGCAGCCATGACGTCCTCGGTGGGCGCTGCCGCCAGATCGTTGACCGTCGGCCATGCCGCCAGAAACTTGGTGAAGTAAGGCTTCACCGCCTGCACCGTCGTCTGCTGCAGCATCACTTCGGACAGCCAGACATGATAGGGATTGGCCCGCAGGCCTTTTGCCGCCATGGACGGGGAGGTGCGCCACGGCAGGTCGCGATGATGGCGATCATACCACGCAAGCAATAGCTCAGCGTAAGCCGGCCCTTCGATTTTATGAAGCATATGTGCAGTCTGTTCCGATTTGGCTGATGGCGTTTCCAATTGACATGGAAACGTCCTATACTTGGTCCATACGCTTCGCCCGATCAAGCCGCGAGTTCAGAGTTGTGTGACCATGCGACAGCC
Organism: Agrobacterium sp. CNPSo 3708; assembly: GCF_028674915.1. Lineage (NCBI taxonomy): Bacteria > Pseudomonadati > Pseudomonadota > Alphaproteobacteria > Hyphomicrobiales > Rhizobiaceae > Agrobacterium > Agrobacterium sp. CNPSo 3708. Next base: position 207,230 of record NZ_JAQZSF010000009.1, on the reverse strand, counting down.
CCGTAAAGGTGTCCTTCAGATTGCCGAAGTTGCAAACGGCATCATCGATCCCGTTTTAGCAAAGAGAGCCGGAATCAGCACGGCACTTCTCGGTTCCTGGGACGAGATCGCCGGCGATGATTTTGCCGATTGCACCCGTCCCGAAAAGATCACCTGGCCGCGTCGCGACGAGGGGCCGGACCGCGGCGGTTATCAGGCGGGTGTTCTGACGATTGCCTGTGAGGGCGCACGCGCGCTTTTTCTGACCCATGCGCAGGGCGAGTTGATTGCCCGGATCAATGGCTTCTTCGGTTTTCCTGCAGTCCGTCAAATCCGCATCGTGCAAAAGCCGGTGTCGACGGCGTCCACCCGCCGGCGAAAGCCGCAACCATTGCGAGGTGAGGCGGCAAAGCGGCTCGACGACATGATGCAGGGGATAGAAAGCGAAGCGCTGCGCAAAGCGGTAGAGCGGCTTGGGACGGCTGTTATGCAAAAGCGGACCATAGGTCGGACACTGTGAAGCAGGAAACTGGAAAGAACAGTCCTTGACTGGTCACAATTCTTTGACAAGAACAGGTGAACGCGCCGCTTGTTGGAAACGATGTGTGGCTATATCGGAATCATAGACATTTGCGTCTTTCACAAACAGGTGCTTCCATGCATTTCCCAGAACTGAACCTCACCCGCCGCGCTCTTCTCGGCACTGTTGCCATGGCCTCCGTCGTGGCCGCATTGCCGATGCTTGCAGGCAGCGCCTTTGCACAGGATGTCCCGGAGTCCTCCGGTGATGTCGACATGGCCGCGGTGCTGAAGCCCGGTCCATTGCCGGATCGTGCTCTTGGCGATGCGAACGCGCCTGTGAAGATCGTAGAATATATGTCGATGACCTGCCCGCACTGCGCGCATTTCCACAACACGGTGTTTGACGAGATCAAGAAGAAGTACATCGACACCGGCAAGGTTTACTTCATCATCCGCGAGTTCCCGTTCGATCCGCGCGCTGCTGCCGCCTTCATGCTGGCCCGTTGCGCGCCTGAACAGCAGTATTTCCCCTTCGTCTCCATGCTGTTCAAGCAGCAGCAGAGCTGGGCGACCGCGCAGGATGCCCGCGCAGCACTGCTGCAAATGTCGAAAATGGCCGGTTTTTCACAGGAGAGCTTCGAGGCCTGCTTGACGAACCAGAAACTTCTGGATGATGTGAACGCAACGATGCAGCGCGGCGCGACGGAATTCGGCGTAAACTCCACGCCGACCTTCATCATCAACGGCAAGAAGTACTCTGGAGACATGTCGGTTGAAACCATGTCGGCCCTTATCGACAAACTTCTCTAATCGACGCCGCCGCATTCTGACGGGCGCCGGAGATTTCCGCGCGCCCGTTTTGATGTCTTGCCACCGACAGGCCGAGGCAGCGGCATGAAGTTCAACAAGCTGCGCTTGCTCGGTTTCAAGTCCTTCGTGGAACCTTCGGAATTCATCATCGAGCCAGGCCTGACCGGTGTTGTCGGACCGAACGGCTGCGGCAAGTCCAATCTGGTCGAAGCGCTTCGCTGGGTGATGGGCGAAAACTCCTACAAGAACATGCGCGCATCCGGCATGGATGACGTGATCTTCTCCGGCTCCGGCAATCGTCCTGCGCGCAACACCGCAGAAGTCGGCCTTTATCTCGATAATTCCGATCGCACCGCGCCCGCGGCCTTTAACGATGCGGACGAAATCCAGGTGACGCGCCGCATCGAGCGCGAAAACGGCTCGGTCTATCGGATCAACGGCAAGGAAGCCCGCGCCAAGGATGTGCAGCTTCTGTTTGCCGATGCCTCCACCGGCGCACGCTCGCCCTCCATGGTGGGGCAGGGACGCATCGGCGAGTTAATCAATGCCAAGCCGCAGGCACGCCGGCAATTGCTGGAAGAGGCGGCGGGCATTTCCGGCCTGCATTCGCGTCGCCATGAGGCGGAACTGCGCCTGCGTGCCGCCGAAACCAATCTGGAACGGCTTGAGGATGTGACGGCACAGCTGGAAAGCCAGATTGAGAGCCTGAAGCGCCAGGCTCGTCAGGCCAACCGCTTCAAGATGCTCTCTGCCGATATCCGCGCCCGCGAAGCCACACTTCTGCATATCCGCTGGGTGGATGCCAGCGAGGCAGAGCGCGAAGCCGACAATGCGCTGAACATCGCCACCAATCTGGTTGCCGAAAAGGCGCAGCGACAGATGGAAGCGGCAAAAGAGCAGGGCGTCGCCAGCTTCAAGCTTCCCGAACTGCGCGAGAATGAAGCGAGGGTCGCCGCCGCTTTGCAAAGATTGCAGATCGCCCGCACCCAGTTGGATGACGAGGCCAATCGTCTGCTACGCCGCCGCGATGAACTGGCGCGCCGCCTTTCGCAACTTGGCGAGGATATTCAGCGCGAAGAGCGGCTCGTTTCTGACAATGCCGACATTCTCTCTCGCCTTGATACGGAAGAAGCCGAGCTTCTCGACATCCTGGCCGATTCGGGTCGCTACGCCGAGGAAACGCGAGAGGCTTTCGAGGAGGCTGCGGCCAAGCTTTCCGAAAGCGAGCGGGTCTTTGCCGCGCTGACGGCAGAACGTGCGGAGGCTGCGGCGTCTCGCGCTCAGCTCGAACGCTCCATTCGTGACCTTGCCGACCGCAAGATGCGTCTGGAACGCCAGTCTTCCGAGGCTGCTTCCGAAATCGAAACAATCGATGACAAGCTCGCTGAATTGCCCGATCCCGCCGAAAAACGCGAAAGCGTGGAAGCGGCGGAAATGGCGGCGGAAGACGCGCTGATTGCAGCCGAGGATGCGGAGACAGCGGTGGCTGAGTCCCGTTCAGCCGAGGCTTTGGCACGCGGACCCGTCGATGTGGCCCGCAATCGTCTCAACGCGCTGGAAACCGAAGCACGTACCATCGCCAAAATGCTGGCCGCCGGTGCTGCTTCCGGCTCCTTCACGCCAGTGGCGGACGATCTCAAGGTGGATCGTGGTTTCGAGGCAGCTCTCGGTGCAGCCCTTGGTGACGATCTGGAAAGCCCTCTGGATCGAACCGCCCCCACCTATTGGACAGCAAATGGCGAAGGCGCAGACGATCCCACCCTGCCACAGGGCCTTTCCTCGTTGATATCGCACGTCGCCGGCCCCGACGCCTTGAAGCGTCGTCTTCGCCAGATCGGTATCGTTGCGAGCGTCGAAGAGGGTCAGCGACTGATGCCGCTCTTGAAGCCTGGCCAGCGCCTGGTCACGAAAGACGGCGCGCTGTTTCGCTGGGACGGTCATGTTGCAAGCGCAGACGCACCGGGAAGTGCGGCCCTTCGGCTGGCACAGAAGAACCGCCTTGCGGAGATAGAGAGCGAAATCGATGAAGCCCGGTTCGTGCTGGAAGAGGCGCAGGAGCGGCTTTCCGTCTCGGCGGATGCGATCCGTATGGCGGAGGCGAGCTTGAATGAAGCGCGCGAGCGCAGCCGTCTTGCTGCCCGTCAACTGACCGAAGCGCGTGATGCGCTCTCTATGGCGGAGCGTGCCTCCGGCGATCTCCTTCGCCGTCGCGATGTCGTCTCCGAGGCTCTCAACCAGATCGGCGGCCAGATCGAGGAAATCGCGGTTCAGGAAGAGAATGCCCGGATCGAGCTCGAAGACAGCGCAGATCTCTCCAGCCTCGATGAACGCTTGCGCGACAGCCAGCTTGAGGTCGCAACCGATCGCAGCCTTCTGGCAGAGGCACGCGCGCGCCATGAAGGCTTGAGCCGGGAGGCAGATGCCCGCCAGCGCCGCGTCAATGCCATTGCACAGGAACGCGCCACCTGGGCCGCCCGCGCTGCAAGTGCTGCGGACCACATCGCCACGCTACGCGAGCGCGAGGAGGAAGCGCGCGAAGAGCTGGCGGAACTCGATAGCGCGCCTGAGGAATTCGACGAGAAGCGCCGCAACCTGCTGAGCGAGTTGCAGAAGATGGAGGAGGCGCGCCGTGCCGCGGCAGACCGTCTGGTCGAGGCCGAAAATCTCCAGCGGGATGCGGACCGGGCTGCCGCGACGGCGCTCTCCGAACTGGCGGAAGCGCGCGAAAAGCGTGGCCGCGCTGAAGAGCGACTGGTGTCCGCCCGCGAGAAGCGGCAGGAAAGCGAGCACCGCATTCGCGAGGCTTTGAACGTCGAACCCCATATGGCGCTGCGTCTCACGGGCCTGGCACCGGGCGCGCCGCTGCCGGAAGTGCGCGATGTTGAGCGCGATCTCGACCGGTTGAAGATCGAGCGTGAACGTCTTGGCGCGGTCAATCTGCGCGCTGATGAGGAGCAGGCGGAACTCTCCGCCAAGCTTGCCGCCCTCATCAAGGAGCGGGACGACATTATCGATGCCGTCAGGAAGCTGCGTGCTGGTATTCAAAATCTCAACCGCGAGGGTCGTGAGCGTCTGGTCGCTGCATTCGATGTGGTCAACACCCAGTTCCAGCGGCTCTTCACCCATCTCTTCGGCGGCGGCACGGCGGAGCTGCAACTGATCGAGTCCGACGATCCGCTCGAAGCGGGGCTGGAAATTCTGGCCCGCCCACCGGGTAAGAAGCCGCAGACCATGACGCTCCTGTCCGGCGGCGAGCAGGCCTTAACCGCAATGGCACTGATCTTCGCCGTCTTCCTCACAAATCCGGCCCCCATCTGCGTGCTGGACGAGGTGGATGCGCCGCTTGATGACCATAATGTCGAGCGCTATTGCAACCTGATGGATGAAATGGCGGCCTCTACCGAAACCCGTTTCGTCATCATCACCCATAACCCGATCACCATGGCCCGGATGGATCGCCTCTTCGGCGTCACCATGGCAGAGCAGGGCGTCTCGCAGCTGGTTTCGGTCGATCTGCAAATGGCTGAAAGGCTGGCGGAAGCCGTCTAAAAAATCTGATCGCTGAGTCGTTCGGATTTCGAAAGCGCCACACCCCATCGCTCTCCGAGTGCCGCAATTATGCTGCACTGCACTGTCATCTTGTGTTCTCTGGCGTTCCCAACAGTGTGACAATGCTATAATGGGTTGAAAAACAAGAACGCTTCTGGGTGGAGAGCGTATAATGAAGAAATGGGTTTATACCTTCGGCAACGGTGCTGCCGAAGGCCGTGCTGGTGACGTTGCCATATTGGGAGGCAAGGGTGCGCATCTTGCCGAAATGGCAAGTCTTGGCCTGCCTGTTCCGCCCGGCTTTACCATTATCAGCGAAGTCTGCGGTCGCTACCACCAGGGTGGACGCCAACTCCCCAATGATCTGAAGCTCCAGGTTTCAAGCGGCATTGCCGGGATGGAAGTGATGACCGGCCGCAAATTCGGTGCAGGTCCGCGCCCACTCCTGATCTCCATTCGCTCTGGTGCGCGTGCCTCCATGCCCGGCATGATGGATACCGTCCTCAATCTGGGTCTCAATGACGAGACGGTGCAGGCGCTCTGCGAGGATTCCGGCGACGCCCGTTTTGCATGGGATAGCTATCGCCGCTTCATCCAGATGTATGCCGACGTCGTCATGGGTCTTGACCATGAAGTCTTCGAGGAAATCCTTGAGGACGAGAAGGGTCGCCTCGGCCACGAATACGATACGGAACTGTCCGCCGACGAGTGGCAGCATGTGGTATCGCGCTACAAGCAACTGGTCGAAGACGAGCTGGATGAACCCTTTCCGCAGGATACCGAAGTTCAGCTCTGGGGCGCGATCGGCGCTGTCTTTTCAAGCTGGATGAACACACGCGCGGTTACCTACCGCCATCTGCACAATATCCCCGGCGACTGGGGGACGGCAGTGAACGTTCAGGCCATGGTGTTCGGCAATCTCGGCTCCACCTCCGCCACCGGCGTTGCCTTCACCCGCAATCCCTCGACGGGGGAGAAGGAACTTTACGGCGAGTTCCTCGTCAACGCGCAGGGCGAGGATGTCGTCGCCGGTATCCGTACGCCGCAATCCATCACCGAAGCGGCACGTCTTGCATCCGGCTCAGACAAGCCGTCGATGGAAAAGCTGATGCCAGAGGCATTTCAGGAATTCCTCGCGATCTGCAAGCAGTTGGAAACCCATTACCGCGACATGCAGGATATGGAGTTCACTATCGAGCGCGGGCAGCTCTGGATGCTTCAGACCCGTTGCGGCAAGCGCACGACGCGCGCTGCCATGAAGATCGCGGTCGATATGGTCGAGGAAGGCCTGATCACCGCCGATGAAGCGGTCTGCAGGATCGATCCGTCATCGCTCGATCAGTTGCTGCACCCGACGATCGATTCCTCCATCGAAAGACCCATTATCGGCTCCGGCCTTCCGGCGTCCCCTGGCGCCGCATCCGGAGAGATTGTTTTCAGCGCCGAAGAAGCGGTTGCCGCCAAGGCGGAAGGTCGCCGCGTCATACTGGTGCGCATGGAAACCAGCCCCGAAGATATTCATGGCATGCATGCGGCGGAGGGCATTCTCACCACCCGCGGCGGTATGACGAGCCATGCGGCGGTGGTTGCACGCGGCATGGGTATCCCTTGCGTCACCGGCGCTGGCTCCATGCGCGTCGATTTGCGCAATGGCGTGCTGATCGGCATCGGCTGCATGCTGCGCAAGGGTGACGTCATCACCATCGATGGATCGTCCGGTCGCGTGCTGAGGGGCGAAGTGCCGATGACGCAGCCGGAGCTTTCCGGCGATTTCGGCAAGCTGATGGAATGGGCCGATGGCGCGCGCCGCATGACGGTGCGCACCAATGCAGATACGCCAGCCGATGCGCGTGCAGCCCGCGCTTTCGGTGCCGAAGGCATTGGCCTTTGCCGTACCGAGCACATGTTCTTCGAAGGCGAGCGCATTCATGTGATGCGCGAAATGATCCTTGCCGAGGATGAGGCGGGCAGACGCTCCGCACTCGACCAGTTGCTCCCCATGCAGCGCGAGGATTTCACCGAGCTCTTCTCAATCATGCATGGCATGCCGGTGACGATCCGCCTGCTCGATCCGCCGCTGCACGAGTTTTTGCCGAAGACCGACGGCGAGATTGTCGAAGTGGCCGCCGCCATGGGCATGCCGCAGACTCTGTTCCGCCAGCGGCTCGATGCGCTGCACGAATTCAACCCCATGCTTGGCCACCGCGGTTGCCGCCTGGCGATCTCCTACCCTGAAATTGCCGAGATGCAGGCTCGCGCCATATTCGAGGCAGCGGTGGAAGCCGCGCGTCGGACGGGCGCCCCCGTGGTGCCCGAAATCATGGTGCCGCTTGTCAGCCTCCGTTCGGAATTGGATTACGTTCGTGGTGTGATCGACCGCGTTGCAGCGGAAGTTGCGGCCGAAACCGGCATGACGCTGGAATATTTGACCGGCACGATGATCGAGCTGCCGCGTGCCGCTCTTCGCGCCCATGTCATCGCCGAAGCCGCTGAATTCTTCTCCTTCGGCACCAACGACTTGACGCAGACCACCTTCGGGATTTCGCGTGACGATGCCGCGCGCTTCATGAACACCTATCAGCGCAAGGGCATCATCGAGCGCGACCCCTTCGTCTCACTGGATTTCGACGGGGTAGGGGAGCTGATCCGCATTGCGGCGGAGCGTGGCAGGCAAACGCGCTCGGAGCTCAAGCTCGGCATATGCGGCGAGCATGGCGGCGATCCGACCTCCATCGATTTCTGCGAAAATGTCGGGCTGGACTACGTATCCTGCTCGCCCTTCCGCGTGCCGATCGCACGGCTGGCGGCTGCCCAGGCCACACTATCCCAGGCGGAAAAGCAGCCGAGTACCTCTCCTAAGAAGGTGGTCGCGCTTTAAGGTCGGAGTTAGCGGTTTTCGACGATGACGCGCCGCTCGACGACAACCGGCGACCAGAACATGTCGCGGTTGACCTGCGCCTGCCACGCACGATTATCGGCGCGGCGGTCGAGATCAAGGTCCAGAAGGCAGCGCGCCATCTGGTCGGTGTTCGGGCGGAAGCCATAGCCGCGGCAGGTCGCTTCGTCGCGCGCGCGGCGCTCTTCCGGTGTCAGCGTCTGGCAGGCGGTCAGCGCCAGCATGGCGGCAAGTGAACCGAGAACGATCGAAACACGCATAGTCATCACTCCTCTGGAAGCCCTGATCCCAGCTTGGCGTTTTCTTGCTCTGATACGCCCAATTGGTGATGTGTAAAAGTCCCGCTTTCGGGAAAGGTTGCGGTACCCGGTTAAGCAAAGCGGGTGGAGCGATTCCATTTCCCTCGAAAACGCTCTATGACAACCCGGTATCGGTGATTCAGGCAGACAAATCTCTCTGGGGCGCTTTTTGGCAATGCATGTGTATGCGGGTGCTGCTTCATGACAGTGCGTTTCGTTAGACCCGTTTCCCATGCGGCCTATCTCTCCCGCTATCTCGGCCTTGCGGCGCTGCTGCTCTTTCTGATTGCAGCACCCTTGCACCGTTTCGGTCCGCTGACGACGCCGGACTTCATTGCGCTGACCCTGATTTCCGCTGGCATTGCTGCGGTGTCTGTCGTGCTTGCCCTCATTGGTCTTCAGCGTCTCTGGTCTGTCGGCGCAAGGGGCGGGGTGTGGTCGCTTTACGCCTTGCTGCTTTCTGCCATTCCGCTTGGCGTGGTCGCCTATGGCGGCTTCCTCTATTGGCAGAACCCGAAAATTTACGATGTGACGACCGACACGGCCGATGTTCCAAACTGGCTGTCGATCCTCTCGGCAAACCAGCAATGGCTGCCGCGCCCGGCCGCCGTCTCCAAGGCCGATCGCGATGCGCAGATGGAGGCCTATCCCGGCTTCCTCGGCCACCGCTACGAGGGTGCGATCGACCGGGTCTACACCGCCGCCCGGAAGGTGGCGAAAGCCCAGCACATCCGCATCTTGCACACCGACGGTCTGATCGGCGCCTTGCCGGACGCGCAGCCGGGTGCCCCGAAGCAGGACGTCCATGACGGTGCGGCAGACACCCCCGTCGAAGACTTGCCCGCCATCGTGCCTGTACCACTGGCGCGCCCGGCGGAAGCGCCGGCGCCGACCTTCTTCAATGGCAGCGGCACGGTCATGATGCAGGGAGATATGCGCACGCTGATCTGGGGCGCACGTTTTGATGTGCTGATCCGCCTGCGCGAAGATACCGAGACAACGCTGGTCGACGTGCGCGTCGCCTCGCGCTTCGGCCCGCATGATCTCGGCATGGGCAAGAAGATCGCCGATAGCTATCTCGATGCGCTGGATGCTGAAATGCAGGGTCTCAACGATAACTAAAAGCGGGCCGCGCTTATAGAAAGCGCTCGCGCTCTTCCGGCGTCGGTGCCCGGCACGTCTGCCGTCGTCCGGCAATCTTCATGCGGTTTCGAGCAACCACACGGTAGACGCCATCGCGAATGAAGCGTGGCACAAGGCGCATCGCCGTCGCTGTCATCCCCATCATGCCGCCAAGCAGTTCGACCACGCGTAGCACGCTGTCGGAATAGATGTGAGCGACGCCGGCTTCGATGAGCAAGCTCGTCTCGTAATCATCCGTGCGGAAACCGTAATGGCGCATCAGCGCGGTGCCCAGCGGAGATTGCGCCGGCGTGAAGCGAAACAGCCCCTGCTTGTCATGACGAAGAACGAAATCGACATCCCGAGAGCAGAACCCGCACTCACCATCGAAAATGATCAGCGGCTTGTCGTCGGGGAAGTCCGGAACGGAAGGGTCGTTGCGATAGCTATAGGCGGCGCTCATGCATTCCCCTGTCTCGGCAGATAGATACCGGTCAGCGACGGCGGACCATCCGTCTCAACCAAACCTTTTTCAATCAGATCTTCGATATGGGCGAGAACGGAAAGCGCCGCTGCGCCATGCAGGCGCGGATCGGTGCTGCGGTAGATCACCTTGACCATCTCTGCAATCGTCCGGTCGCCTGCCTTGATCCTTGTCAGCACGGCCTTTTCCCGCATGCGGCGATGGGTGCGAAGCCCGCGCATGAAGGCTGCCGGATCGTTGACCGGGCCGCCATGGCCGGGCAGGAAAAGCCTGTCATCCCGTTCGAGCAATTTGTCGAGCGACGCCATATAGTCGCTCATCGCGCCATCCGGTGGTGCAACAATCGTGGTTGCCCAGGCCATCACGTGGTCGGCGGAAAAGACGATGCCATCGCGATCCAGCGCGAAGGCAGCATGATTGGCGGTGTGGCCCGGCGTGTGAAGCGCGGTCAGCGCCCAGCCATCGCCGGTAACGCTCTCATTGTCGCCAAGCGCCAGATCCGGGACGAAATCGCTATCGGCGCTTTCCGCGAAAGGATTGCGCTCGCCTTCGTGCAACGGTCGCGCCGCGCGATGCGGCCCTTCGGCCACGGTTATCGCGCCGGTCGCTGCTTTAAGCCGTTTCGCCAAAGGCGAGTGATCCCGATGCGTATGGCTGACGAAGATATGCGTCACCTCACGGCCTTCCAGCGCACGCATCAGCGCCTGAAAATGAGCCTCATCCTCCGGCCCCGGGTCGATGACCGCCACCGAATGACCGCCGACGATATAGCTGTTGGTGCCGTGGAAGGTGAAGGCTGACGGATTGTTGACGGTCAGCCGCTGAACATTCTCCGCCACCTTCACCGCCGTGCCATAGGCCGGTTGAAATTCAAGATCGAATGCAGGGTCTGCCATGGTTCGAAAGCTCTTCACAATGCCTGGAAAGCGAAACGCGATCCGTCAAGGTCGCGACACACCTCACGCTGTTTTGTCGCGCATCGGCTCATCGCGAAACCGCTTGGGGTCTAATGCGTGTCATGCTGATGGTTCACGACCTAACACGAAGATCGATCAGCACCCACAAGAAATCTGGACCAGCCCAAACTTAATGATTGCCGCTGCCGCCATGCTTTGCTAATCAGGCGCCGTTCAGGCAGTGGCGTTTCGCCCACCTGCTTCGTTGGGGCGTCGCCAAGCGGTAAGGCACCGGTTTTTGGTACCGGCATTCCCAGGTTCGAATCCTGGCGCCCCAGCCATTTTTTCTTTCATTTTTGACGGTGGACCGCGGAGCGGATGCAGGTGCTGACCGGATGCTAAGGCTTGCTCAGATTCTGGTTTCCTTCGCGCCGGGCTCTTTTTCCGGGCAAAAGAAAAAGCCGCGCCCATAGGGTACGCGGCTTTTGAAAAAGCGATGCGTCGCTTCGATCAGAGCGCCATATCCGGCGTCTTCTTAACCGGCGCGTCGGCCGGAGCCGATGTGCTCAGCGCGCTCACGTCGATGCGCGGCGGTGTCGGGAGTTGCAGGTATTCGGCGGTATAGTCCCACTCCTGCTGAACTTTCTCCGGATCCGCATTCAGCTTCGTGCCGTAGCTTGGAACGATCTCGCGGAGTTTCGCCTGCCACTCTGGCGAAGCCACCTTGTCCTTGAAGACCTTTTGCAGCACGCCAAGCATGATCGGTGCGGCTGTGGAGGCGCCCGGTGAAGCGCCGAGCAGGCCTGCAATGCTGCCATCCTTGGCGGCAACCACTTCCGTGCCGAGCTTCAGAACGCCGCCCTTTTCCGGGTCGCGCTTGATGATCTGCACACGCTGGCCCGCCTGCCACAGGCGCCACTCATCCGCCTTGGCCTTGGGGAAATATTCGCGCAGTGCCGCGATGCGGTCCTCATCGGACAGCATCAACTGACCTGCCAGATATTCGACCAGAGGATATTCCTCGACACCGACCTGCATCATCGGCCAGATGTTGCTCATGGTCGTAGATGTCAGAAGGTCGAAATAGGAGCCTTCCTTCAGGAACTTGGTGGAGAAGGTTGCGAACGGTCCGAACAGCACGATGCGCTTGCCGCCGATGACGCGCGTGTCGAGATGCGGCACGGACATGGGCGGAGAGCCGACCGACGCCTTGCCGTATGCCTTGGCCAGATGCAGCATGCTGACATCCGGGTTCTCGTTCACCAGGAATGAGCCGCCGACGGGGAAGCCGCCGTAATCTTCAGCTTCCGGAATGCCGGACATCTGCAGCAGATGAAGCGCGCCGCCGCCTGCACCGATGAAGACGAATTTCGCATCGATGGTGTGCTCGGAGCTGTTCGCCGAATTGGTGTAGCTGACACGCCACGAGCCATCGGAGTTGCGCTCGATGGCATCGACTTCGCTCGAAACCTGCAGGTCGAAATTCGGCGTGCTCTTCAGGTGAGAGACGAACTGGCGGGTGATTTCGCCAAACTCCATATCGGTGCCGAGCGGCGACCATGTCGCGCCGATCTTCTGTGAAGGATCGCGTCCTTCCATCATCAGCGGCACCCACTTCTTGATCTGCTCCGGATCGGTGGAGTATTGCATGCCGGCAAAGAGCGGGCTCGCCTTCAGCGCCTCGAAGCGCTTTTCGAGATAGGCGACGTTCTCATCGCCCCAGACGAAGCTCATATGCGGCGTGTGGTTGATGAAGGAACGCGGGTTTTTCAAAACGCCATTGCGCACCTGCCAGGCCCAGAACTGACGAGAGATCTGGAAGGACTCGTTGATGTCGATCGCCTTGGAAATATCGATGCCGCCATTGGCCGTTTCTGGCGTGTAGTTCAGTTCCGCAAGTGCAGAGTGACCGGTGCCGGCATTGTTCCAACCGTTGGAGCTTTCCAGAGCCACCGCATCCAGACGCTCGAGCATCTGGATCGACCAGTTCGGCTCGAGTTCGCGCAGCCAGATGCCGAGCGTCGCGCTCATGATACCGCCACCAATCAGAAGCACATCGACTTTCTTGTCGGCCGATTGCGCCAAAGCCGGAACGCTGGGGAAAGCGGCGGCAGCAAGGCCCGCGAACGCGGTCCCGAGCACCTGACGGCGGTTCATAGTGAAGGTGTCGTGGGAAAATTCGGTTGGCAGTGTGCTGCCCTTATCGTTTTTGATCACGTCTCTACCTTAATTATTGCGCTTCATCAGATTTTGTGCGCCGCAATAGACTATCGACCGCCATGTCACAACATGGTCAAGCCGTGGCCGAAATCGTTCATTTTGATGTCAGGGAGATGTGAGTGCCGGATGCCAGACACGGTGCGACAAATTGCTGCTGAGGCATTTTGCCAGCGTTTCCGGGGACATAGGCAGTGCCGTTTCGCTCTGGTTGAGACAGCGATGTTAAAGCTATGACTAAATTTAATCGGTTTAGTCGAGAGGTATGCATTTTTGCATGACTGGCATGCAGGGCACCTCAAGCGTCGATAAGCTGCGTTTTTCGCCGCGAAAAAGAAAACCCGCCTGACGAAATCAGGCGGGCGGTTCCATGCTTGGATGGCATCCAGCCTTTATTCGCTGGCGAGGAATTCCGCGCAGTAGCTCGGACCGTTGACGCCCGGGCGATCGGACACGGTGCGGATCGAGCTGATCTTGTAGCTCGAATCGACGGTCAACTGCACGGTGCACGACAGGGAAGCGCTGCGGGCTGGAGAGATCTGCCGGCCACGCTTGCCGTCTTTTTCCTCATACTTCGCCGGGATCTTCGCCTTCTTGTAGCCGCCGCGCCATGTGTAGGTCGTGCTGCTGCCGTTAGATACATCGCTCAGCGGCGGACCGAATTTTGCAAAGAAGATGCCAGCCGACTGGCCGACCCAGCGGGTCTCGACCGGGCTCTTCGTGGCGATGGAGGGCGTGGTGGTGCAAGCGGAGAGGGCGATGGAGAGGCCCGCGAGCAGTGCGATGCGCAAACGCATGGTGAAAGGTCCTTTGTGCCTGTCCGGCATCGTCGCCGGGAAATGCGTTCCCCTAACAGATTTACAGGAACTGGGCAGCGCCAAGTGAAGCTTTGCGCAAAATTTCTTGCCACAATTGCTTTTTTGTAACGATCCCTGCGCCGCCTAACACCTTCGTTTCTTTGCGAAGCGCACGTCATAAAATTTTCGTAACCGCCGCTTGTCGAGAACCGGATGCTGGTCTATAGAAACGCCGCTGGTCACGGAGTGTAGCGCAGTCTGGTAGCGCACGTCGTTCGGGACGACGGGGTCGGAGGTTCGAATCCTCTCACTCCGACCAGCTTGACACTGTCCGATCTGGACACTCTTCCAAATCAAAGCAGACTATTATCACAATGCCTCAAACACTTATCGTGTCTTGGACGAAGCATTCATTGTCGTCGCACGTCAATATCCAGGCGTCTGCGGCCTAGCGCTTTTGCGGTTTGCCCAGCCATGGCATCTCCACCGGTGAAATGACGAAGATGCTGCCGTGATCGTCATCCGACCAGATGATATAGTATCTCTGTTGGCCCGATGATGGCAGGACGCCGATATGAGGTTCTTTCAGGAAGTGTCCGTCGGAGCCCATGCTCCGTGCCATGTCGATCGCATCCCAGTATAGGCTTTCGAAATCGTGGATGGCTGTCAGGCGGTGGGCACGTTCCTGCCGCTCTTCAGCGCGGCAGAAGCTCTCGGAGAGCATCTTGCGGTAGGCGCTGCAGCTTGTCAGCAGCGTCCAGTCGACGAAACCACTCTCAAGGCAATAACCAATCAGGTCTTGTCTCATTGGGATTACCGTATCGCCAGATAGATCGTCGGCGCGACGACGAGGCCGATGGCGAGCGAGGCGATCACCGCAATCGCGAAGATTTCCGCTAAGGCATGGAGGGTCAGCGCGAGAATGCTCTTGTGATCGGGCTGTATTTTTCCGCCGGAAATCATGGTCACTGTCGTGTTCCTCTCAGCTCTTCGGCGGGGGAGAAGAGGTCGGCTAATTCCAGTCGCGAGACTTCCGCGACGGAAATGTCGATTGGCGCAACGTCGGCACTTTCGACTTTGACGAAGTGCAGGGCGGCTTCACGATTGGTAAAGAGGCCACCGACAAGGCCCATACGGTCCGCGACGATCCAGCGACCGTTGCGACTTGGGCCGACAAGGAAACGACACGGCAATGGTCGAGCTCTTTGCGTGAGTGTTGCGTTGCGCAGCATTTGCGACATCTTCTTTCTGATGCTCCAGGTGGTCTTGGTGTTTGGGTTGTCATTGAACCGATTGCATGATGAGCGAGACCGCAAGCAGCAGTCCCCCTGTCACGGCGATGAGCCGAAGAAACATGATGCCTTCGGATTCGCGTCTCGGGCGAGGGCGACTGTGCTGCAGCAGCGCCTCGTTTTCCTTTTTCTGCCGTTCTTCACGAAGCCGGTAGTACATTCCAAGCGGTAGGGTCATGCTGTCCTCACAGGATCGATGAGTATGATTTCGAGATCAGGGCTTCGGCCGAGATGGCAGGCTGCAAGACGGCTCTTGCAACGCGCGCTTCCTGAACCAGTGAGCTGGCAAAGCGCTGACGCCGCAGAACACGAAGACTGCGCAGGGAGCGTTCGACCGATCTGGCGGCCTCGGGATCGACCGGCGTCAATGGCAACCGCGCCGCGTTATCGATCCCGCGAAGACAGGAAACGGCATATTTCAGCCAGGCCACATCGCCGCCATTTTCCAAAGCGGCGGCGAGTTCGATGATCCGTTTCAACTGGACGCCGAAACCAGTGGCGTCGCCTTCCTGACCCAGCTGCTGCATACGTACGATAAGATCGGGTATGACATTCGCCACGGGTGAGATGCAGCAGGCGCGCTGTCGGTGCATGAGGGGGGAACTTGTTTCTCCCCCGGTCATATGGAGGGGCCGTCCAAATATGGCTTCGTACGGAGACGGCGCCGTGCGCGCATCCGACGTATCCTTGAGAATGCCGACGATGTTCGTGATCTGCAGGAGCGTTTCGATCGTCTCAACCTTCATCGCGACGCCTGCATGCTGCGGGTCGTTGTCGAGAATGAGTGGGATACGGGTCGCGCGGGCGGTCTGCTCGAAGTGGTGAATGATGCCCTTCTGCGTTGGCCGGTTGTAATAGGGCTGTACGACGAGTGCGAAATCTGCACCCAGTTCATGCGCTTCTTCGGTCTGGCGTATTGTCGTTCCCGTCGAATAGGTGCCGGTCTGCACGATGATGACCGCGCGGCCTCTATTGAGCTGCACAGCGCGGCTTATCAGAGCGCGCCGTTCGCTGGCCGATAGCGTCGGGCCTTCCCCCGTCAGGCTATGCAGAAGAAGGCCCGCTATGCCTTGTTCCACCTGCCATTTGACGAGGTGGTCGAAGGCGAGATAATCGATCTCGCCTCCCCGAAACGGAGTGATGAGAGGCGTGATGACGCCGTTCAGAAGTGGTGTGCTCACGATATTGCGCCCTGTTTGGAAGGAATGCCGGGGCGGGTGGTTGCGCTGGAGAGCTTCAACAAGGTGAGAAAGATCGCTCCCTCAAGCGTCTGATGCAGTGCCTTGACCGGCTTCGACGGCGGCTTTGCCGCCGCAGCGCAAATCCAGCCATGGCGGACCCGTTCAAACGAGCATAGCTCGGCTGGCGAGGTCAGGTCTTGCGCCAGAAAAAGGAGGGCTTCGAGGATTGCGCCGGCATCCAGTAGGGCGCCGAAGCGCTTGCTGGATGGGTCATGCCGGTTTGAGAGGGGACTTTCGCTCAGTTTGACATAGGACCAGACATGCTCTTCCCGCACTTTCCCGCCAAGAAGAATGCGATCATTCAGATCGACCAGTGAGAGTTCGCCGTGTGCCATGAAATTCACTTTTGTTGAACGGACCCTGATCTAGGGCTGATCGACGTAGGATTTCGATTGCGAATTGGGCAGCACCCAATAAGGAAAAGGTAAGGGCGGAACTCCCAAGCAGGGCGGTCGTTTTTAATCGAATCCTCAAATGTCGCCGCATCTGCAAGGGCTACCGCGATTGCAGATCAGCGAAAATGCATGAAAACCGGACCATAAGTTTCGCAAAAGCCGGACGCGCTATGGCTGTCTTGATGATCCGTCTTCCCGCTTTTGTTACGGGGCGAAAGAGGGTGGGTCGGACCAAAGATCAATCCGCATCCGTCTTCGGGCTTTGCGAATTTCCCCGGCAGTTGAGGCGTTGAAGCCGTGTTCCTGCCCCAAGGAGAATTCGTCCTGTTGGTCGATGTCATCGTTGTTTGCAGGCGGTCGTCGCGATGTCGAATTCTGAAATTCTTCTGTCTATCTGTGTTCCCACCTATAATCGCCAGTTCCTGCTGGAGCGGAATGTGTCTTTCCATCTGGAGCGATTCCGGGAACTGCAGGTGCCTTTCGAAATCGTCCTCGTCGACGATTGTTCGACGGATAACACTGCGGCCTATATCCAGTCTCTCGAGGGTATCCCCGAGATCAATGCCTATCGCCGGGTGAAGAATTCGGGCTTTATCAGCAATTACGCCTTCGCCATGCGCCGCGCCCGTGGGCGCTATGCCGTGTTTCTCGGCGATGACGACCTGTTGATCCCGGAAAAGGTCAAGGAATATGTAGAGATCATGGAGCGCGATCCTGGTATCGGCATGGTGCAGGCACCGTGGATGCTGGTGGATGCGCGCGGTGGACAACGAGACGTCGGGCCCTTCTACCGCGTCCCTGGGCCCACGCGGATCTCGCAAGGTGATTACTCCGCCTTTCTCAATTTCATCTTCGCCAATCACGCATTCCCGGAATTCCTGATCGTTCGCCGCGACGTTTTGGCAAAATCGATCTCCAGTGCGACGCCCTTCATTTTCTGGGCCTATCTCTATACCGGACGGGCCCTAGACAAGACCGACATCCTATTCATGCCCGAGCCATTCGCGCGTGTGACAGCCGTGTCCGACGACCCACGCATGCAGCAGGGGAACAATGAATGCATGTTCCAGTGGGACACCTATCGCGGCGGGCTGGAATACCTCGCATCGCTGATGTGGCGCGATAAAACGCCATCCTCCTTCGAACGTGAGGAGTTTATGCGAAAGCTGATGGAGTTCATGATCAACCGCCAGGGCGTCGCACTCAGGCTGCATATCGAAACCGGGAATTGGCCGGAGGCCTACATCCTCTACCACCGCATGTCGGCTTACGCGAACCTGCCGATTTCAGGCTCTTCGCCGGACACGATCAAGAAACTGGCCGGCCTGTTCGTCGCCACCAAAGAGGCGGAAGCCTACAGCCTCCAGCCGGTCATTGTCGACCCGATGCTTACCGACGAGATCGTCAACCTGTTGCCGGCAAGTCTGAAGGGACGTTTGACACGGCAGATACCCGCCAGCGAAAGCGGTCCTCATGCATGGTTGCGAATGGACCCGAACTTTGGGGAGCCGATGAAACGCGGCGATGCCGGCTTCGACGTTTCCACCTATCTCGATCAGTTCATTTGATGAACGCATGTCGCCAGTCCTGTGCAAGGCTGGTCTGTTAACTGCGTTGGTATCTCGCGGATGGAGAAGTTGTTTATGGAAGCGATAATGAAGTTGAACTCCCCTCTCGCGTCAGCGTCTGCCGATCTGCCGATGGGTGAAGTCAGATTGCAGAGAATCCCAGTCGATCTTGAAGTTCCGACGACTTGGTTTCCCTCGGTTCTAGATGGCGAGCGTCATCGGGCGATGTTTGCGCAGCTTTGCACCGTGCTCGCGTCCCATCACTTGGATGTCCACCTCAAGCCCGTGGCGCATGGTATGCATCATGTAGCACGCCTTGCGCGGCCGAATGGCGTGGTGTTTTCCTATCACTCGATTGGTACAGAGCCAAATGTCTGGCGGATCAAGGAAACGCCGATTGCGGGTTGGTACTCGGTTGATGCGAATGGCTTTTCGGGCTGGAGTTCACTTGCGAAGTTTCCGGCACCTCACCTGGCTCGTATGCAATCGCTGGACCCAAGCATCAGTCGCGCCTATGTCTCGCACCTGAGAGAAGAACTCCAGCGCAAAAACGTCTCTAAGTACAGTCAGTCGTCGGAAGAGTTTTACGTCGATAAGCCATATGTATATTTTCCATTGCAACTGATCGACGATCCTGTCAGCGAGTTTTGCCGTATCAACCCCTTCGATGTCATGGTGAAGGCCGCAGAGCTGGCGGAAGAGAGTGGCTATCCGCTCGTGGTGAAGCGTCATCCACTATGTCGCTCTCAGGAAGTTGCCGAGGTTCTTCACGAAATTCAAAAGGCTTTTCCATCGGTTATTATTTCCAACGCATCAATCCATCAGCATCTGAATGGATGCCGATCTGTGATCGTAGCCAATTCGGGCGTTGGCATGGAGGCTTTGATGTACGCAAAGCCGGTATTCTCTTTCGCTGCCAGTGAATATGAGCTTGCAACGACCCCGATCACTTCACTTCAAGAGTTGGAGGTTGCCTTCGCGGCGGAGCTTCCGGACACTTCGGTTCGCGCGGCGCAGTATTTATACTACTACTTGGAGCAGTGCTGCTTCTCCATCTACGACACCGCAACGGTACAACGACAGGTTGGCCGTGTGCTTGCAAGTATCTCTGGCGTTCAGGCTCAACCCGCATCGGATGACGCAACTCTCCTGCAGGAGAATGAGCAGCTACGGTCCGCTCTCAAAAGCGCACAATCAGAGAACAGCCACCTTCGTACAGTCGCCACGCAAGCGGTAGAACTCGCAACCCGGCTGCAGCAACAATCCGGTGACACATCGGGCGCTCAATCGCGCAACGCTGCTCAGAATTTGGGCCAAGCGATAGCGGTGTCGAAGTCTCTCTATGGCGGCGCCATGGCTGCCAGTGTCGGTGAGACCGTTCTCGCAGAAACAATCCGTTCAGCCTACTCAGCCTATGCAAATATGGCTATCACCGCCATGCAAGCACCGGAGTTGAAAGGCCAGGTTGAGTCGGAAATGCTGATATCCGGATACGCCGCTGGTACGGATCCGACGCTTGCGCACAAAAATCGCAGTGCCTCCGATTATCAAAAGCTGCATGATTTTGACCGTGGCTATCAGGACAATAACTGGCTGGTCGATCATTGCGATGTCGTCGCATCGACGAGGCCTGGATTGGTCATCGAGGTCGGTTGCGGCAACGGTCGATTTCTACGCAAGATTTCCCCTATGGTCCCGAATGTAATTGGCTTGGACTGGGCGCGCTCTCCTCAACTTTCGGTTATTCCGGACAACGTTCAATTTAGAACGGCCGACGTTCTGAAGGACGAAATTCCGCAAGGCGACGTGTGCGTCTCCGCTGACGTACTGGAGCATTTCGAGCCTAGCGCCTTGCCGCCATTGTTGGAGAAGCTTCATCAGGCTGCGCGCTATAACTACCACGTAATCGCCTGCTACGACGATGGCCATAGTCATTGCTCTGTCTTCCATCCGGGCCAGTGGCTCGGATTATTCAAGGCGATTTCTCATGAGTATCGTCTGGTCGCTACCATTACTCGTCCAGGTCGCCCAGATCGCATCGCCTGCGTTATTACCAACATGCCTGGAACTGAAAAATTCTTCCCGAAGATCGGTCCTTTGGTTGGAAGTTGGCAAACAGACACTGGACAAGAAATCACGTTTTCCAACAACTATTCATTCAGTGTCGGCGGTGCGCCCGCAGGTGCATGGTTCCCAATGGCCAACGGAGCGGGAGCTATGAAGTGGAACGGCCGGGACATGGTCGATCTGCTGTCGCTCGGCGCAGACGGCAACACTCTGGGTGTTCAAAACATTGAAGGTGCAAAATTCTCTGTCCGGAGAATTGCATAATCACCTCATGAACCAAGCAAGACCAGTGCGACTTGTTGGATATTCTCAACCGCGCTGGACTTGTTTGGCTCTTTAGATCCTCGCCAACCTGACATCTGCTACAGAATCGGATTCGATTTTCGGAAAAGCACGATGCGTCGATTATAATAGGTGGGACGCGCGCTGCTGCTCTGGGGTTCGTGATAATCCGCGCGAACACAATCCATAGCGCCGTGTTGCGTAGCGCATTTAATGCCTGCGACGTACGAGTCGCTTCTCCTTCTGTGGCATCCAACAATAGGTTTGCCGGACAGTTGCATCCATCGGGTATGGGAGATATCGATTCTTTTTGGAACACGCAGAAGTCGCAGACGTTTTCCCCTCGACAAACAGGAGGAGATGTCATGCTAAAAGGATTGCTGTTGTGGGCGCTGGGCGTCCCGTTTTTTGTCGTCGTTCTGCTTTGGATGTTTGTGTTCTAAGCACCACAGAGACGATCATGGAATCGAAAAAGGCGCCGGGACAATCCGGCGCCTTTTCGTTTATTCCAGCTCGTCCAGAAGTCTGGATGCGGATTTTGCATTCGTCCTTCGAATTTCGATCTCATCACGCCTGGACGCGAGCAATTCACCAGCGAGCAGCGCTTCCGCAAGATCGGCGGGGAGCGAGAGGATGACGCGTTCGCCGTCGGAAATCTTGCCCGTGTCGCTACGCTTGCCGACAATCATGCCGCCCGCCACCGTGTTGTTGGTGTCCGGATCGATCAGGATGAAGGAGCCCGTGGAGCGGTTCTGCTCGTAAGGGTCGAAAATCGCCGTTTCGTCAAAGCTCAGGCGTACCTTGCCGATGGCGTTCATCGGCAGTGTTTCGGCATGGGCCTGCCAGTGGCCGTTTTTCAGGTCCAACTGGGTGACCGGCTGAACGCTGACGCGCTGGCGGCGGCTGCCGCTCTTGAGCCAGTAGCGCTTGTTCGGCTCGATGCCACCCGGCTGCAGTGCGACGATCTGCGCGTCGAAAGCGAGACCCGTCTGGGGTTGGGCGTCGATGGACACGATCATGTCGCCGCGCGAGACATCGACCTGACGATCGAGAACCAGCGTGATCGCGTCACCGGCAACGGCAGCATTGCGCACCAGATCGAAGGTGACGATCTGCTTGACGTTGGCCACCATGCCCGATGGCAGGATGACGACAGAGTCACCAGGCTTCACAGCGCCGCCAGCCACGGTGCCTTGATAGCCGCGGAAGCTTTCGCCTGGGCGAGAGACGCGCTGAACGGGCAGGCGGAAGCCGCCTGTCTGGGTGGAGCGAACCGTTGCAAGCTCCAGCGTCTCGACGAGCGTCGGGCCATCATACCAAGGCATGGAGGCCTTGCCGGAGAGAACGACATTCTCGCCCTTCAGCGCCGACATCGGAATGGCGACGATCTGCTTGATGCCGAGCGACAGAGCAAATTCCTTGAAGTCGTGCGCGATCAGCTCAAAACCGGCCTTGTCGTAATTGGTCAGGTCGATCTTGTTGACCGCGAGCACGAACTGGCGAATGCCCATCAGCGCCGCGATCGTGGCGTGACGGCGCGTCTGTTCCAGAATTCCGGTGCGGGCGTCCACCAGAAGCACCGCAAGATCGGCGGTGGAGGCACCGGTTGCCATGTTGCGGGTATATTGCTCGTGTCCGGGCGTATCCGCGACGATGAAGGCACGCTTGTCGGTGGCGAAATAGCGATAAGCGACATCGATGGTGATGCCCTGTTCGCGCTCGGCCTGGAGACCGTCGAGAAGCAGCGCGAAATCGGGGAGGCCGAGGTCGTTCTGCTTACCGCTGTCGCGTCTCAGCGTTGCGGCCTGGTCTTCCTTCACCGCCTTGGTGTCCCAGAGCAGACGGCCGATCAGTGTCGACTTGCCGTCATCCACGCTGCCGCAGGTGATGAGGCGAAGCGGTCTTGTATCCTTGACGGCTTTCGCCGGCTCGACGAAGGGCAGGATGGTGGCGGATTGCGCCGTGGAGGTCTGTGTCATCAGAAGTAGCCCTCGCGCTTTTTCTTTTCCATGGAACCCGACTGGTCGCGGTCGATGGCGCGGCCCTGTCGTTCGGAGACGGTGGCGATCTCAAGCTCGGCGATGACCTCGTCCAGCGTCGTGGCCTCGGAATGGATCGCGCCCGTCAGCGGGAAGCAGCCGAGTGTGCGGAAGCGGATCGAATCATATTTCACTTCTTCGCCGGGCTGCAGTTCCAGCCGTTCGTCTTCGGCCAGGATCATCATGCCATCGCGCTCGATATAGGGGCGCTCCTTGGCGTAGTAGAGCGGAACAAGCGGGATGTTTTCCGCCTGGATGTAGCGCCAGATATCGACTTCCGTCCAGTTGGAGAGCGGGAAGGCGCGCACGCTCTCGCCCTGGCGCACCATGCCATTATAGATGTTCCAGAGTTCCGGACGCTGGTTGCGCGGGTCCCATTTGTGGTCGGGCGTGCGGAAGGAATAAATGCGCTCCTTGGCGCGGCTGGCTTCCTCGTCGCGGCGCGCGCCGCCGAAAGCGGCATCGAACTTGCCGGCGTCGAGCGCCTGACGCAGTGCTTCCGTCTTCATGATGTCGGTGTAGAGCGCAGAGCCATGGGTAAATGGCGTCACATTCTCTGCAGCACCACGCGGGTTGGTGTGCGAGATCAGATCCAGATCGTATTCCTTGACGATATTGTCGCGAAATTCGATCATTTCCTTGAACTTCCAGCCGGTATTGACGTGCAGAAGCGGGAAGGGGATGCGGCCCGGAAAGAACGCCTTGCGCGCCAGATGCAGCAGCACGGAGGAATCCTTGCCGATGGAGTAGAGCATCACGGGACGCTCGAACTCTGCGGCAACTTCACGAAAAATATGGATGGCTTCGTTTTCGAGGGCTTTCAGATGGGGATCGAGCGGCTGCTTGGGTGTGCTGACGCTGGTGCCTTCCGTTTCCGGAACTGCATTGGACATTTTAAACTCCGGCAATGTACTGAATTGAACTGTTAGTTTTGTGGGGCGGGACTGATCGAGCTTTGCGCGGCTTCAGCCACATGCAGACCGCATTCGCGCTTCTCGTCATTTTCCCACCACCAGCGACCGGCACGCTCTGGTTCGCCGGGCTTGATGGCGCGGGTACAGGGCTCACAGCCGATAGACGGGTAACCGCGTGCATGGAGAGGATTGACGGGAATATTCTCCGCCGCGACATGGGCCTTGATCGCATCGATGTCCCAGTCCGCAAGCGGGTTGATCTTGATGAGGTTGCGCTCGGCATCATACTCGGCAAACGGCGTTGAGGCTCGATTGCCTGATTGCCCCCGGCGCAGGCCGGTTATCCAGAAACCGGCGCCTTCAAGCGCTTTGGCAAGCGGAATGAGCTTGCGCACATGGCAGCAGGCGTGACGCGCTTCCACGCTTTCATAGAAGCCGTTCAGCCCGTATTTCGCCGCATAGGCGTCGATGTCGTCCTGTTCGGGATGGAAACGGGTAATGGTGATCCCATACCGATCTTCGGTCTCGTCGATCAGGCGGACGGTTTCGGCAAAGAGACGCCCGGTCTCAAGCGTCGCCACGTCGATCGGCAGACGATGCGTGCCGATCGCTGCGGTAATCACCTGATCTTCGATGCCGAGGCTGGTCGTAAAGACTGAACGCGATCCAAGACCCGCGACGAAGGCCAGTCTCTCCGCAAGGGAAAGATCCTTCAAGGTCGCATCGAGCGAGCTCACATCCTGTAGGGAAAGGGTCTGCGGAGGCGTGTTGATCGTCATTTCTCGATTCCGAAACTTTACTGTCTCGATAATCTTCGAAAGGCGTCATCTTTTACAGAAACGCGCGTGCTTCTGTCGGTCGCTCGCGAGCAAATATCTCTCCTGCGACGACGTTACGCGCAAAAGACTCCCAAGAGGACAAGATAGCTCCCAAACCAATCCTGGCAATAAAACCTCAACCGTCTCGAATTGCAAGAGGATCAAGATATTTTCTGTAATTTTTGTAGAATATTGCTGGGTGCTGTTCTCATTCTTTCGTTTGAGGTCGTCGGCGACCAGCCCATTTTCGCGCAATACCATTCCGGTAACATAATTTTTGCGTGCAAGAAGTCGTCAAAGAGGGCAAGATTGCGAACTGGTTTTGCGCGTTGAGGGATTTCCGCGCATGAGTTGTTGCGTCGATCTTTCGCATCGCGGCGTTTTTCTTATTGCCGTAGCATGCCGCAGGGAAACACTTTTGCGAATAAATCGCAGCTGATTGACCGTAAGTTCTTAAACGCTACTGTGAAGCCGTACGCATCCAGGAGGGTAGTGATGTCGAAATTTCTTTCCAGCCTCAGCGCCATTGCGCTCAGCCTGTCAGTCACATTGGGTGCAGTCGGGCCGGCACTGGCCGACACAAAGCTCTTGAACGTGTCCTATGATCCGACGCGCGAGCTTTACAAGGATTTCAACGAGGCCTTCGCCAAGAAGTGGAAGGCCGATACGGGTGAGGATGTCAGCATCCAGCAGTCGCATGGCGGCTCGGGCAAGCAGGCCCGCTCGGTCATCGACGGTCTCGAGGCCGATGTCGTCACGCTGGCGCTCCAGAGCGATATCGACGCCATCGTCAAGAACAGCGGCAAGATCAATCCCGATTGGCGCACCCGTCTGCCGCATAATTCTTCGCCCTATACGTCCACCATCGTCTTCCTCGTCCGCAAGGGCAACCCGAAAGGCATCCACAATTGGGGTGATCTGGTGAAGGGCGATGTGCAGATCGTCACGCCAAACCCCAAGACGTCGGGTGGCGCACGCTGGAACTATCTCGCGGCCTGGGCCTGGGCGAATGAAGAATTCAAGGGCGACCAGGAAAAGATCAAGGCCTATGTCGGCGATCTCTACAAGCGCGCCCCGGTGCTCGATACCGGTGCTCGCGGTTCGACAGTCACCTTCGCACAGCGTCAGATCGGTGATGTTCTGCTGGCATGGGAAAACGAGGCCTATCTTGCGGGCCAGGAATTTGGCGAAAATGCCTTCGATATCGTCGTCCCGCCGATCTCGATCCTGGCGGAACCGCCGGTGGCCGTGGTTGACGCCAATGTCGATGCCAAGGGTACGCGCAAGGTGGCAGAGGCCTATCTGCAATATCTCTACTCCGACGAGGGTCAGAATATTGCGGCCAAGCACTTCTATCGCCCAAGCAACCCATCTGTCGTCTCCAAGGATCTCTTGAAGCAACTGCCGGATATCAAGCTCGTCACGATCGACGATCCGATCTTTGGCGGATGGGCCAAGGCGCAGCCGGAACATTTCGGCGATGGCGGCATCTTCGACCAGATTTACAAGCCCGCCCAGTAAGTGGATGATGTGCGAACGTCCGGGTGGCCAAGTGCCGCCCGGCCTGGAGCAGAATGGATCGACTGGCTTCACCGCCGGTCGAAAGCGCGTATGATGGCTGGTTCAAGCCATTCGTTTACCCGGAGCATCGATGAGCAATACCCCATCGCAAAGCGGATGGAAGTGGCGTCAGTCTAGCGTCTTGCCAGGTTTCGGCCTGACGCTCGGTTACACGATTACCTATCTCTTTCTCATTATTCTCATTCCCCTCGGTGGCCTTATCTGGTCCACCGCCCATCTCGGATTTGCCGAGTTCGTCGCGATCGCCACCGATCGCAGAACCTTGAACGCGCTTCGTGTCAGTTTCGGCACGGCCTTCATCGCAGCACTCGTCAACGCCTTTTTCGGCGTCATCATCGCTTGGGTCCTTGTCCGCTATCGCTTTCCGGGTCGCCGCTTTGTCGATGCGATCGTGGATCTTCCCTTCGCGCTGCCGACCGCGGTTGCCGGCATTTCGCTGACGACGCTCTATTCCAATAGGGGCTGGATCGGTTCGCTGTTCGAACCGCTCGGCATCAAGATCGCCTTCACGCCGATCGGCATCGTCATTGCCCTGATCTTTATCGGCCTGCCCTTTGTCGTGCGCACGGTGCAGCCCGTCATGGAAGAGATCGACCGGCAGGTTGAGGAGGTTGCAGCGACGCTCGGTGCAAACCGTTTCCAGACGATTACCCGCATTCTGCTGCCGGGCCTCGTTCCCGCCATCCTCACGGGTTTCGCGCTCGCCTTTGCCCGCGGCGTCGGGGAATATGGCTCCGTCATCTTCATTGCGGGCAACATCCCCTATGTGTCGGAAATCGCCCCACTCCTGATCGTCATCCGCCTTGAAGAATTCAACTATGCGGGCGCGACGGGCATCGCCACAATCATGCTGATCATCTCCTTTGCGATGCTCTTCGTCATCAATCTCATTCAGGCCTGGAGCCGTAAGAGGTATGGTTATGCCTGATAAAGCTCAAACCCTCCCGTCCAGGCCGTTCCGCGATCCGGCAAGCGAGGGGCTGCCAGCAAAGCTTGCCCTTTTTCTTGTCGTCTTCCTGTTCTTGGCGCTCTTTCTCGTGCTGCCTCTGGTAGCCGTCTTCGTCGAAGCCTTCCGCAAAGGTATCGAATCCTTCTGGGAGGCGATCGTAGAGCCGGATGCGCTTGCCTCCATCCGCCTGACGCTTCTGGTCGCCGCCATCTCCGTGCCACTCAATCTGATCTTCGGCGTGGCAGCTGCCTGGGCCATCGCCAAGTTCGAGTTCAAGGGCAAGGCCTTCCTCATCACCTTGATCGACCTGCCGTTCTCGATCTCGCCGGTGATTTCCGGTCTCGTTTACGTCATCCTGTTTTCGTCCCACAGCGTGCTCGGGCCCTGGCTGAAGAGCTATGGCATCGAGGTTCTGTTCGCCGTGCCGGGCATCGTCCTTGCGACCATTTTCGTCACGTTTCCCTTCGTTGCCCGCGAACTGATCCCTCTCATGCAGGATCAGGGAACCGGCGACGAGGAGGCCGCGATTTCGCTTGGCGCCTCTGGCTGGCAGACCTTCTGGTATGTCACCTTGCCGAACATCAAATGGGGTCTACTCTACGGCGTGCTTCTGTGTAACGCCCGCGCTATGGGCGAATTCGGTGCCGTTTCAGTGGTGTCGGGCCATATTCGCGGCGAAACCAATACCATGCCGCTGCATATCGAAATTCTTTACAACGAGTACAATATGGGCGCCGCTTTTGCGGTGGCCACACTGCTGGCGGGACTGGCGCTCGTCACCCTTGTACTCAAAACCATTCTCGAAATACGCTTTGGCGCGGGCAACGCTGCCGGCAAGCATTGAAGGGCATATTCATGGAAGTGAAAGTTTCCGGCATCACCAAGCAGTTTGATCGCTTTCCAGCGTTGAACGACGTGTCGCTCAACATCCGCTCCGGCGAGTTGATTGCACTGCTGGGTCCTTCCGGCTCCGGCAAGACGACGCTTCTGCGTCTGATCGCCGGCCTTGAGCAGCCGACCGCCGGCCAGATTTTCTTTGGCGATGAGGATGCCTCCCACCGTTCCGTCCAGGAGCGCAATGTCGGCTTCGTTTTCCAGCATTACGCGCTGTTTCGTCACATGACGGTGGCGGAAAACATCGCCTTCGGCCTGAAGGTGCGACCCTCTGCAACACGGCCGGCTAAGTCGGAAATCCGCAAGCGCGTCTCGGACCTTTTGGACATGGTGCATCTGTCCGGGCTGGAAAGGCGCTATCCCAACCAGTTGTCCGGTGGCCAGCGCCAGCGTGTTGCGCTCGCCCGTGCCGTTGCCATTGAACCCCGTGTCTTGCTTTTGGACGAACCTTTCGGTGCGCTGGATGCCAAGGTGCGCAAGGAGCTTCGTCGTTGGCTTCGCGAATTTCACGACCGTACCGGCCACACGACCGTCTTCGTCACCCACGACCAGGAGGAGGCCCTGGAACTGGCAGACCGCGTGGTGGTGATGAGCCAAGGCAAGATCGAACAGGTCGGCACGGCGGATGATGTCTATGACACGCCGAATTCCCCCTTCGTCTTCTCCTTCATCGGCGAATCGTCCAACCTTCCGGTCAAGGTCCAGAACGGCCAAGTCGTGTTTCAGGGAGAGAGCATCGGCCTCGCTGAGACCGGAGACGGGGAGGGCGACCTGTTCTTCCGTCCGGAAGACGTGGTGCTGACGAATGAGCGAGACGCACTTTACGGGAAGGTGACCACCTGTCGCCGCCTGGCCGGCACGCGCATTGCGGAAATCGATATCGCCAATAATGGACACGAACCCTATCATCTCGAAATCGAGGTGCCGCTGGATGCCTCTGTTTCCGTTGGCAACGACGTGCGCTTTCGTCCTACTCGTTGGCGGGTTTTCAGAACGTAAAAAGTAGAAAAGGAAAAGGGCCGCTTCGAGCGGCCCTTCCATGAGTTTGGTCATTGTCTCAGACCCGAAACGTTTTGCAACGCTTCGAAGGGAAGGCGGATCAGGCCGAGGGCTGCCTCGTCAAAATCAAATCCTTTCCATTGCCTGCTGCCAAGACCGAAATCTCATTAGACATTGGATCACCTTCCTTTCTCTACGTTGAACATAGTATGAAGGTAATCCGATTCGCGCCGATTGCAAGAGGGCGCGTTTATATCGATGCCGCCAGCCGAACAAGCCCCGATAGAGCGCTGTGCGTCCTATTCGACGCGCAAAGGGCGCCCCATCTCTTTTGATCTACGCATCGTGCTTTCCGAGAATCGACTCCGATTTTCGGGCCGATGCTGTAGCCCGCAAACGGCTGTGCGGTGCCGGAAAAGCTTTCAAGCCCGCCGGCGCCTAGCTCAAATCTCTGATATTACTCGCTGATACGCATCACGATCTTGCCGATATGGCTGCTGCTTTCCATCAGCCTATGGCCTTCCGAAACCTGATCGAAGTCGATCACGTCATGAATGACAGGGGCCACCTTGCCGGCTTCGAGCAGCGGCCAAACCTGCTCGACGAGTTCATCGCGAATGGCGCGTTTCTCGTCAGCCGTGCGTGGCCGCATGGTGGAGCCGGTGACGGTGAGGCGTTTGACCATGATGGGGCGTAAGTCCACCTTCTCGGCAATCGTACCGCCGAGGAACGCGATCATGGACAGGCAGCCGTCCTTGGCAAGCGAGGCGATGTTTTTTTCAAAGTAGGATGCGCCGATCATGTCGAGAATGACATCCACGCCCTTGCCGCCGGTCGCGTCCTTGATGACGGCGGCGAAGTCCTCTTGTTTGTAGTTGATCGCCCGCTTGGCGCCAAGCGTCTCGCAGGCGTCACATTTCTCCTTCGAACCTGCCGTGGTGTAGACCTCGGCACCAAAGGCCTTTGCAAGCTGGATTGCCGTGGTGCCGATACCGCTGCTGCCGCCATGGATAAGGACACTTTCGCCTTCCGTCAGGCCTGCCATCTGGAAAAGGTTGGCCCAGACGGTGAAGAAGGTTTCCGGCACCGCCGCCGCCTTCACCGCATCATAACCTTTGGGGAAGGGCAGGGCCTGGCCAGCGGGCACGACGCAATATTCGGCGTAGCCTCCGCCATTGGCAAGCGCGCAGACCCGGTCGCCAACTTGGAAATCGCTGACGCCTTCACCTAGCGCGACGACTTCACCGGCAACTTCAAGACCGAGAACGGGGCTTGCATCTTTCGGCGCGGGATAGTTTCCCTGACGCTGCGCCACATCCGGGCGGTTGATCCCTGCTGCCTGAACCTTGACTAGAAGTTCCCCGGCCTTGGGTGAGGGCAAAGGCCCGTTTGAAAACGTCATGACCTCAGGTCCGCCAAAGTTGGGCAGATCGACAAAACGCATGGTGGACGGCAGTGACACGGGTGGCCTCCTCAAAGCTTTCTTACGGTCCGCTAAACTTAGGTGACCCGTGTGGCTTATGAAAGAAGGCGTAATGCCGCTCCCCCCCTATTTCATTTCGCCATGGCTGCAGATGACGAGACCGGCATCGCTTTCCTTGGCCGCCTTCTTGATGTTGGCGATTTCGGCGCCAATCCCCTCGGGATTGCCGATCAACATGCCCTTGGGCAGTTGAAGAACGCCGATGGAGCAACGCAGAAGCGCAAATTCCCGCTCGTTGCCGAAGCGGTCGAAGCCCTTGATCTGTCCAGCGAGACGATCTTCTTCCGAATAAAGCGAGATGACGTCGTCGTGGAAATCGCTGAGCAACCGCTCCAGAATTTCCGTAACCTCGTCCTTCGTCCAGTCGCGAACGCCGATGAAAAAATCATCGCCGCCGATATGGCCGAGGAAGCAGTCGCCGGAGAAGAAGTATCGTTTCATCAGCGCCGAGAACAGGCTGATCGCGTGGTCGCCGACATGGAAGCCGTATTTGTCGTTAAAGGGTTTGAAGTTGTCGAAATCGCAATAGCAGAAGAAGCGATCCTCATCGCTGTCGCGGCAGGATTCCTCGATGAAGCCGCTGATCGCACGGTTGCCGGGAAGCGCCGTCAGGGGGTTCTGCTCCTGTGCCAGCTTTAATTGTTTTTCGTTGATGACCTTGATCAGCGAGGCGGCCGAGACGACGCCGACATAGCGCATGTTTTCGGTGAGGATGACGCAGGCGCTGCCGCCCATATTGGCGAAGATATTCATCAGCCGATCCGCATCCGCATCCAGCCCGACGATCGGGGCGCGATCGACAAAATGCGAGATCGTCCGCTCATAGACCTTGTTCTTCAAGAGATCGCGGCCAAAGGGCTGATAGATGTATTCCTTCAGATGATACTCGTTGATCACCCCGCGCGGTTCGCCATTGGCGTTGAGAACTGGAAAGAAAGCCTGCTCCGGATTGCGGCGGAAGAGTTCGAAGACGCTGTCGATGCTGTCGTTCTCATAGACAGTGGGCAGGTGCTCGATCTGGCGGCGGATCAGGATCTCGTCGAGTGTCTGACGATTGCGCCGGTTTTCGCCGAGAATTTGGAGATGCGGAAACGATGTCTGCAATTCCTTGACGAAGGTCGTGGGGCGAGAGACGAACCAGCCTTGGACCAGATCGACGCCCATCTCCCGGCAGGCGAGGAATTCACCTTCCGTCTCGATGCCTTCGGCAATGACGCGCACGCCGAGCACATGGGCGATGTTGACGATGTTCTTGACCATGTGCCGCTTGCGCGGATTGCGCTCGACGTCCTGGATGAAGTAGCGGTCGATTTTCAGATAATCGACGTCGAAATCGCAAAGCAGCTTCATCTCGCCGTGGCCGACGCCAAAATCGTCGATGGCGAGCTTGAAGCCTTCCTTGCGCATGCGGTTGATCAGGGTACTGAATTCCGGCACGCTGGTATTGTCGAAGCGTTCCGACAGCTCGAAGCAGATGGAGGAGGGCGGGATCTTTGCCTGCGCCAATTGTTCCAGCAGCTTGTCGACAATGATGTCGCCGTGGGGAATGAGCCTGACATCGAGGTTGAGAAACAGCGTGGCGGAGGCCAAATCCGGAAGCGTGGAAAACTTGGCGAGTGCGCGGCTCGCAATCATCTTCTCCAGTTCGATGAGCTGGCCGTCCGCTTCGACATGATCGAGAAGTTCGAGAGGGTTGGAAAAGCCGATGCGGTCATATCCGCGCATCAGGGATTCATAACCGAAGACGGTGCCGGTCGTCGCTTCGACGATCGGCTGGAAGGCGCATTCGAGCACCAGCTTTGCCATGGAAATCATCTGGCCGCTGGAAAACCGTCTTATGATATTTGGCTCGGCACTTATCGACACCACGCGTTTTCTCCACCATTGCAGGATCGTTTGCAGCAATCCTGCCCGACCCTATGTTTTTAGGCGGGAGTGTGGAGAGAACTCCTCAATGAAAACTTTACGGCAGATGAAACTTTGGTGACAGTTTCATGTCCGGTCAGGTGGCGTCAAATCAGATGTCGCTCAGCGTCTATGTGTGTTGTGGAAGGCATAGAGCTCCGCCACATTGACGGCCTCGCTATCGCTCTTCCGGCGCTCGACGAAGCCGCCCTTGTTTCTTTGCTGTGTCTCTGCCCAGAGCTTCAGCGCGGCGCGCACGACTTCGCTGCTGGAGGCGTAGGCACCGCAGGCCACGGCTTCGTGCATCTTCGCAGCCTGTTCCGGAGAGATCGATACGGTCAACACTGGCATGGTGGTCCTCCCTATTGCCAAGCTGCGGGATTTTTCCCGTCAGCCGCATTTGCCGTCGTAAACTCACTTTGCAGCATGTGCATATTCTGTGGATCGCAAGGCGGCGGTCGAATAGAACGTGAGAAGTTATTCTTGGTTCCCGCTAAAAACACTCAGAGCTAGAAGAGTGTCGAACACGTGATCGATCCTCTCATTGACATGGCGCAAACCAGGTGAAAACTCGTCGCATTTTTTATTGATTGATCAGTCAATCAATAATAAAAAAACCGAAAGGAGATCTGTATGCCCAAAGTCGGAATGGAGCCATTGCGGCGCAAAGCGCTGGTCGATGCAGCTCTACGCACCATAGGCCATCATGGTTCGCTGAATGTGACGATGTCGGACATCGCACGAGAGGCGGGGGTCTCGGCGGCCCTCGCGCACCATTACTTCGGCAGCAAGCAGCAACTCCTGCTGGAGACGATCCGCAGCCTGTTGCGGGATTTGCGGCGGGATGCTGTTGCGGCGTTGACTCGGGCGTCCGGCGCGCGCGAGCGCCTCAGCGCCATAGTGCGGGTGTCGTTTCAAAGCGACCAGTTCACCCAGGAAACGGTGGCGGCGTGGCTGGCCTTTTATGTCGAGGCGCAGCGCTCAGAGGAAACCCGCCGTCTTCTCGTCGTCTATACCAAGCGCCTTCGCTCCAACATCATGAATAGCCTCGGTCGTCTTTGCCCGCCCGACGACGCGGCAAGGATCGCCGAAGGGGCAGCGGCCCTGATCGACGGGCTTTATATTCGCCACAGTCTGCATGCCGCACCGCTTGGCATCTCCGCCGCGGGCGCTCTGGTCGAAGATTACTTCGACGTGCAGCTGAAACGCTTTCTGGACAACAAGCCGTCCACCCGCATTCTTTAAGGACACTGATCATGACGTTGAAAGCCCAGCCGAAAGCCTCGCACTTCATCGATGGCGACTATGTTGAAGATGATAAGGGAACGCTGATCGAAAGCATCTATCCGGCGACCGGTGAAGTCATCGCGCGCCTTTATGCGGCGACCCCTGCCATTGTCGAGCGAGCAATCGCCTCGGCGAAGCGCGCGCAGAAAGAATGGGCTGCGATGAGCCCGACGGCACGCGGGCGTATCCTGCGCCGTGCTGCAGACATTATGCGCGAGCGCAACCGCGAGCTTTCTGAACTTGAAACGCTCGACACCGGCAAGCCTATTCAGGAAACCATCGTTGCTGATCCGACCTCCGGGGCTGATTGCTTCGAATTCTTTGGCGGCATCGCGCCGTCTGCGCTGAACGGCGATTACATTCCGCTCGGCGGCGATTTTGCCTATACCAAGCGTGTCCCGTTGGGTGTCTGCTTCGGGATCGGCGCCTGGAACTATCCCCAGCAGATCGCCTGCTGGAAAGCGGCCCCCGCGCTCATCGCCGGCAACGCCATGGTCTTCAAGCCATCGGAAAACACCCCGCTGGGCGCCTTGAAGATTGCCGAAATTCTCATCGAAGCGGGACTGCCGAAAGGTCTCTTCAACGTCATTCAGGGGGATCGCGACACCGGCCCGCTCCTCGTCAACCATCCAGATATCGCCAAGGTGTCATTGACCGGCTCGGTTCCGACGGGCCGCAAGGTCGCTGCCGCGGCTGCGGGCCATCTGAAGCATGTGACGATGGAACTCGGCGGCAAGTCGCCGCTCATCGTCTTCGACGACGCCGATATCGAAAGTGCGGTTGGCGGCGCCATGCTCGGCAATTTCTATTCCTCGGGGCAGGTCTGCTCCAATGGGACGCGCGTCTTCGTTCAGCGGGGTGCAAAACAGCGTTTCCTCGACAATCTCAAAAGCCGCACCGACGCCATGATCATTGGCGACCCCATGGATGAGACAACCCAGATCGGCCCGCTCGTCTCGAAGGCGCAGCAGGAGAAGGTGCTGGCCTATATGGAGAAGGGCAAGGCCGAAGGCGCAACGCTCGTGAGCGGGGGAGGCATTCCCAACAATGTCTCCGGCCAGGGCTATTACGTGCAGCCCACCGTCTTTGCCGATGTGAAGGACGACATGACGATTGCCCGCGAGGAGATCTTCGGGCCGGTGATGTGCGTGCTGGATTTCGACGATGAAGACGAGGTCATTGCCCGCGCCAATGCGACCGAATTCGGTCTCGCGGGCGGTGTCTTCACCGCCGATCTGTCGCGTGCGCATCGCGTCGTCGACCAGTTGGAGGCCGGCACGCTCTGGATCAACACCTATAATCTGTGCCCGGTCGAAATGCCCTTCGGCGGCTCCAAGCAATCCGGCTTCGGTCGGGAAAACTCGGCCGCAGCCCTCAATCATTACAGTGAGTTGAAGACGATCTACGTGGCAACAGGCAAAGTCGAAGCGCCCTATTGATGGGGCGCTGCTCCCCTGCTCAGGGAGTATCCAATCGATCCGGCTACCCGCCAGTCGCCTTTCGGCCCTGACGGCGGGTAATTAACACCAAGAGAGATAACAG
Organism: Agrobacterium sp. CNPSo 3708; assembly: GCF_028674915.1. NCBI lineage: Bacteria > Pseudomonadati > Pseudomonadota > Alphaproteobacteria > Hyphomicrobiales > Rhizobiaceae > Agrobacterium > Agrobacterium sp. CNPSo 3708. Next base: position 172,403 of record NZ_JAQZSF010000009.1, on the reverse strand, counting down.
ATGCTAGAGGCAGATTTCGTCATTGTCGGTTCCGGGTCCGCTGGCTCAGCTATGGCCTATCGCCTGTCGGAAGACGGCAAGTATTCTGTCCTCGTCATCGAGGCAGGCGGATCGGATTTCGGGCCATTCATCCAGATGCCGGCGGCACTGGCCTGGCCGATGAGCATGAAGCGCTACAATTGGGGCTATCTCTCCGAGCCGGAGCCGAACCTCAACAATCGCCGCATCACCGCACCCCGCGGCAAGGTCATTGGCGGCTCATCCTCCATCAACGGACTTGTCTATGTCCGTGGTCACGCGGAAGACTTCAACCGCTGGGAAGAACGGGGTGCGCAGGGCTGGGCCTATGCGGATGTATTGCCTTACTTCAAGCGCATGGAACATAGCCATGGCGGTGAGCAAGGCTGGCGCGGTACGGATGGGCCTCTGCATGTGCAGCGTGGTCCAGTGAAGAACCCCTTGTTTCATGCCTTCATTCAGGCGGGCGCACAGGCCGGGTTTGAACTGACCGATGATTACAATGGTTCGAAGCAGGAAGGCTTCGGCCTGATGGAACAGACGATCCATGACGGTCGTCGCTGGTCCGCAGCAAACGCGTATCTGAGGCCGGCTCTGAAGCGCGGCAATGTTACGCTCGTGCACGGCTTTGCGCGCAAGATCGTGATCACCAATGGCCGCGCGACAGGCGTCGAGATTGAACGCAAGGGTGCCGTCGAGACGATAAGCGCAAACCGCGAAGTGATCGTTGCGGCCTCGTCCTTCAACTCGCCGAAACTGCTGATGCTCTCCGGGATCGGTCCGGCGCAGCATTTGCAGGACATGGGTATCGAGGTGAAAGTGGACCGCCCGGGCGTCGGTGCCAATCTGCAGGACCATATGGAATTCTACTTCCAGCAGGTCTCCACCAAGCCTGTATCGCTCTATTCATGGCTACCATGGTTCTGGCAGGGCGTGGCGGGTGCGCAGTGGCTGATGACCAAGGGCGGGCTTGGTGCCTCCAACCAGTTCGAGGCCTGCGCCTTCCTGCGCTCCGCACCAGGATTGAAGCAGCCGGATATCCAATTTCATTTCCTCCCCGTCGCCATTTCCTACGACGGCAAGGCTGCCGCCAAGAGCCATGGCTTCCAGGTGCATGTCGGCTACAACCTGTCGAAATCCCGCGGCGACGTTAAGCTTCGATCGTCCGATCCGAAGGACGACCCGGTGATCCGTTTCAACTATATGAGCCATGCAGAAGACTGGGAGAAATTCCGCCATTGCGTGCGCCTCACGCGCGAGATTTTCAGCCAGAAAGCCTTCGACGAGTTCCGCGGTCCTGAAATCCAGCCGGGTGAAAAGGTTCAGTCCGATGCGGAGATCGACGCCTTCCTGCGTGAACATCTGGAAAGTGCCTACCACCCCTGCGGCACATGCCGGATGGGTGCCAAAGACGATCCTTTGGCCGTTGTCGATCCGGAGTGCCGCGTCATTGGGGTCGATGGCCTACGCGTGGCGGATAGCTCGATCTTCCCGCATGTGACCTATGGCAACCTCAATGCACCCTCGATCATGACAGGTGAAAAGGCCGCCGATCATATTCTCGGTCGACAGCCATTGCCGCGGTCCAATCAGGAGCCTTGGGTCAATCCGCGGGCGGCGGTCAGCGATCGCTAGAGCTCCGCGCGTCCTTTTGGATGCGAGGGACGCTCTATGTCTTTGAAAACACGATGCGTAGGGCTCAATGATAGTCGTCTTCGCGCTGGTGGCGGACTGCGGCTATCGTAACGGTTTCCGGACCGTCGATACGGAAGAGAACCACATAACCTGATGAGCCGAATGGAACAAGGAGCTCGCGCATAACGCTGGTTCCACCATCCGCGCGGCGGCAGCTGAATGGAAAATCAACAAGAATACCAAGCCCTGCGCTTATTGCCCTTAGGGCCCGTTCGGCGGTCTCGATGTCATATTCGATCAGGTAACCGTAAATGCGTTCAAAGTCTTCCAGCGCTTCAGCGGTGTAACGCAGAGTATAAGTCATTTGTGCTTGGAAGCTCTCGCCGCTTTAGCGGTCTTAAGTTTCTGCCGCATCGAGGATAATACGTCCTCAGTCGTGTAATATACCCCTGTGCGTTCGGCCTCCTCCAAAGACGCCAAACCTCTGGCGATGAATTCCGCCTGCGATTTGCGGATTTCCACCTGTTTGCGCACGGCTTCTTCGATGAAGCTAGACAGGGTCTCGCCCTCTCTCAGCACGCTTTGTGCTTTTTCTCGAAATTCCGGTTCGACCCGAAGGGGCGGCAGCGTCGCGCTTTTCATCGGAATGGCTCCTGCATTGCAATTGCGATACGCAAATCTGCGCCTTTCCATAGCATTTGTCAAAGACATGGTTGCAATCGACGCGCCTGGGTCCGATAAGAAATCTTGCCCTTTGAAATGCAGAAACGTACCATGCCTGCCACTTACAAGAACATGAAAATGGTCCGCCGTTCCCGCGTCATGTGGGGATCGTGGCGGATCTGGAAGCCAAGAGCCGTCTTCTGGCTCGGGGCCATTGCGGTAGGGCTGATCAGCGTCGCCTTTGCCAAGGCGGCAGATTGGGCGCAGCACGTTTTTTCCGCGACCACAACGTCAGGCGAGTGGGCATTTCTTCTGCCGCTGATTATCACGCCGCTTGGCTTCGTTCTTTGCGCCTGGCTGGCAATGGTGGTGTTTCCAAATTCCGGCGGAAGTGGCATTCCTCAAGCCATCGCCGCGCGCCATTTCCATCATGACGAAGACCGGTCTCGCCTGTTGTCGATCAAGCTTGCCGTCGGCAAGATCGTGCTGACGGTTGTTGGTCTCATGTCCGGCGCATCCATTGGGCGCGAGGGACCAACGGTACAGGTCGGCGCCTCGATCATGCTTCTGGCCGCACGGGTTGGCGGCATGGCGCAGGCGAGGGGGCTGATCCTCGCCGGATCGGCAGCAGGGATCGCTGCGGCCTTCAACACACCACTTGCCGGCGTCGTCTTTGCTATTGAAGAGATGAGCCGGTCCTATCAGTCCCGCGCCAACGGCCTGGTGCTGACCGCCGTCATCCTTTCGGGTTTGGCGTCGCTCGGACTTGTCGGCAGCTACACCTATTTCGGCACCAGCACCGTCATGATGCAAACGGGGAAGGATTGGAGCCTCGTTCTCATCTGCGGTATCGGCGGCGGCTTTCTGGGTGCCATCTTCAGCGCGGGCGCGCTTCGTGCCTCGCAGCGCATTCGCCGGTGGGCGCATACGGTTCCGTTGAAGCGCATGCTGATTGTTGCAGCCGTCTGCGGCTTGGCCTCAGCCATCATCGGCGTCCTCAGCGGTGGTGCGACCTTTGGCACTGGCTATGAGCAGGCGAGGGCGGCCGTCGAGGGTGAGCCCGCGCCGATGTTGTTCTTTGCCGAGAAGCTGATGACGACATTCCTCGCCATGCTGTCGGGCATTCCCGGCGGCATATTCGCCCCATCGCTTTCCGTCGGTGCGGGCTTCGGCAGCACCGTCTCTTCTCTTCTTGGCAGCAGCATCGCGCTCGGCGCCATCCTTGGCATGGCAGGTTATTTTGCCGGTGTCGTTCAGGCCCCGATGACGGCTTTCGTGATCATCCTGGAAATGACGGGCAATCATGACGGCGTCATCGCGATCATGGCCGCGTCGATGCTGGGCTACCTGACCTCACGAATGATCTCTCCTGAGCCCCTCTACCATGGCCTGTCGCGCGTCTTCATCGCGCAGGGAATCAGGGCGAGGCGCGCGAGCGAAGCCGAGCACCACGAAAGCGATGCTCAGGCGGAGCCGGGTGCGCGCTCCGGCGCCGGTTCGAACGAGTTGACGCCGAAGTAACCGAGCCCCGGGATTTTGATGCCGGGGTTCTGGATGTCGATGCCAGCGACGAGGCCGAGGAAATTGATTTCAAAGCCGCTGCGTAAACCGGCGGACAGTCCAAACAGTCCACCGAGCGAAATGCTGACATCCTTCCAATCCTCGGCAATATGGACGAACTCGCCGTTCGGCAGATAGTCGCGGCCGACGGCGTCGGGTGGCAGCACCACGCCGAGTTCCGGCACGCTGCGCAGAACATGCGCAATAAAGGTATTGGAATTGGGCCCGGGGTAAATCCGGTAGCCGCCTGCCTTGGCGTAAGGATAGTCGGCGACCGCCTGCTGGATTTTCGGGATCAGCCTCTCGGCTTCTTCACCGTGCATTTCCAGAACCTTGCGGGGCATGTTCGAATACCAGTAGGCATCCGGCGCGTAGGCGTTGCGGCGGATGGGCGAGCCCCAGCCGACCTTGTCGTAGCGCTCATAGCTCGCAGCACCTTCCGGCTTCATCACGATCCAGGCGTGGCTGGCAATCGAGCCTTTGAAGCCGCCGGTCATGGCCGAGTAGACATAGATCGCCGCAGGCTTGTCCGCTGCCGCCTCCGGCAGAATGCGCGCGGAAGACCAGCGCGCATTGCGGTAGCCGGTGGGATGGTCCTTCATTACCCACAGACCCGCAGAGGCGAGGGCAGGCAGGAGATAGACGAGAAAAACGACGGCCAGAAACCGTTTGGCAAATTTCAATGGAGTGCCCCGTGCATGATGCGAACAATAGGGTTAGATAGGGATCGCATTTCGAATTTTTTGAGGCCGGCATCATGCACAACCCCGTTACCGTTGAGGTCACCCGCGGCAACCTCGTCGAAAGCCGCCATCGAGGCATGGCCGTCGTGGTGGATGGCGATGGCAAGGTTGTCTTTTCGGCAGGCGATGCCGAGAGCGCGGTCTTCCCGCGTTCCGCATGTAAGGCCATGCAGGCCTTGTTCATGGTGGAAAGCGGTTCTGCGGATGCTTACGGTTTCGGCAACCGAGAGCTCGCACTCTCCTGCGCATCCCATTCGGGAGAAGAGGCGCATGTGGAACTGGCAGCATCGATGCTCGCATGGGCGGGCCATGATCTCAGCGCGCTGGAATGCGGTGCGCACTGGTCGCTGGACCAGAAGGCGCTGATAGGCCAGGCGCGCAGCATGGAGAAGCCGACTGCGCTGCACAACAACTGTTCCGGCAAACATTCCGGCTTCATCTGCGCCTGCAGCCATAATCGCATCGAGACGAAAGGTTACGTCAATGCCGAGCACCCGTTGCAGCGCGAAATCCGCGCAACGATGGAAAGCCTCACGGGCGCTGCCATCGCCGAGGACAGTTGCGGCATCGATGGATGTTCCATCCCGGCCTATGCCGTACCGCTAAAATCGCTGGCGCACGGTTTTGCCAAGATGGCGACCGGGCAAGGGCTGGAGCCGATCCGCGCTCAGGCCTCGCGTCGGCTGATCGAGGCTTGTATGGCCGAGCCCTTTTACGTTGCGGGAACGGGCCGCACCTGCACCAAGCTCATGGAAATCGCCCCGGGTAAGATTTTTGCGAAGACCGGCGCCGAAGGGGTTTTCGTCGGCATCCTGCCGGAGAAGGGATTGGCCATCGCGGTCAAATGCGAGGACGGCACGACCCGTGCCGCCGAGGCGATGATTGCCGCTCTACTGGCGCGATATTTCGATAAGGACAGCGTGGAAGCGCATGCTCTCGACGCGATCGCGAACCGCTCCATGAAGAATTGGAACGGCATCCATGTCGGTGACATCCGTGCGACGTCGGCTCTAACGCTTTGATTTAACACATCGTACTTTCCGGAAACCAATTCCGATTTCCGGATCGATGCTTGAGCGCTTAAGCCGGTTCGGCAGCTCTCGCATCCCACATTGCCTTGAAGGCCGGGCGGGACTGGCAACGCTCCAGCCATGCCTTCACGGCAGGATGCGCATCAAAAAGCGGCGCGTGCGCCTGCGCGTAGCGAACCACTTCCGCAGCGTTCAGATCGGCAACGGTGAAGCGGTCGCCGACCAGATAGTCTTTGTCCGCCAAGTGCTGTTCCAGCACGCGGAAGGGCCGGCGCAACATGCGCGCTGCTACCTCGATGACGGCTTTGCCTGTTTCGCTGTCGGCCAGGCCCTCGGCAAAGGTCGAGGAAATCTTCAGCGCAGTCGTCTCGATTTCCGTCGCGGCGAAGAAGGACCATTGCAGCATATGCGCATCTTCCGCCGCGTCGTTTGGCGCGACGGACGTGCCGTATTTCCGCGCCAGATAAAGATTGATCGCCATAGACTCGTAAAGCACCATGCCGTCATCGTCGATGCAGGGGATCGTTCCCATCGGGTTGATGGCCAGATAGGAGGGCGTCAGCGTGTTGAGCGGCGCATCGGCTGCCATCGGATCGGCGAGCCGCCGCGCCTGGATGACGGGCACATGGTCGAACGCAATATCAAGTTCTCCTGCAAGCCATAATGTCCGCGTGGCCCGGGAGCGATAGACGCCATAAATTGTCAGCACTGCAAAACCCTCTGATGTTTATAGGACGTTAGAGCCATTTCTGGCCGAATCCAACGTTTATGTCACGTTTCGACAGGAGGTGTAGTTCAGCTGGCGAGATTCTGATATATGTAGGCATTCTAATAAAAAGTATGCAATATTGACAGTATTACTAGGAGAGCGCCGCGTTGACGGCAGACGGTAGAGACTGAATTTTGTTAATTCAGTATAAGTATATCTTCTATAGGCTAAATCCCATTGCTCTCCAGCCCGTTTGTGCTGACCATCGATCATAAGCAAATGCACCAGACTGAAGAATTTTAATGGAGTTTCATAAGATGCGTGAAGAAAACGGTCCAATACCGTCAACATCATCGGCGCCATCTCTCCAAATCCCGATGTCTTACATCCACCGGCACGGTCTGACTTTCTTGCTCGATAACGTACCCGAAATGGTTTTCATCAAGGATTGCGAAGGCCGGTACGAGTATATGAACGCTGCCGCCCTTGCCTCGCTGGGCCACGAGCGGGATTACCTGGACGGGCGCACATTGACGATCTTCGACCTCGCGCCGAAGCAAGTCGCTGATTGTATCGATCGCCTGGATCGCCGCATCCTTTCCAACAATACCAATGTCTACGATGCCGAAGAGCCGATCGCCGCAGACGACGGAACAACACGCTGGTACTCCGGCACACGCATCATTCTACGCAATGAAGAGGGTACGCCGGTAGGGCTTGCCGGCGTTTCACGCGAGATCACCCTGACCAAGCGTCAAGAAACCATGCGCAAAAGCCATGCTGCTCTCCTGGAAATGATCGTCAAGGGAAAGCCTCTCAAGGATATCCTCGCCGCCGTGGTGCGCGAGGTCGAAAGCCTGCTGGACCATGTCTGCGGTTCCGTCCTGTTGCTGGACGAGAAGACCGCCCTGCTGCACAATGGCGCGGCACCGTCGCTACCGAAAGAATATGTGTCGAAAGTGGATGGTGTTCCCGTCGGGCCGACCAACGGCTCCTGTGGCACGGCCGCCTTCCGCAGAGAGCCTGTCTATGTCAGCGACACGCTGGAAAATCCGCTCTGGGCCAATTATGTCGAAGCGGTCAAACCCCATGGCCTTCGCTCCTGCTGGTCCACGCCTGTCATAGGCAACAACAACGTTCTGCTCGGAACATTCGCGCTCTACTCCAAAGCGGTTCGCATGCCGACTGAGACGGAAAAAGAAATCATCGACATGGCAACCAATATTGCCGGGATCGCGATCGACCGCCGCCGCGCCGAAGAATGTGTGCATTACATGGCCCACCACGATCCGCTGACCGGTCTGTCGAACCGCAATCTCTTCTGGGGCCAGTTCCGCCGAGCTCTTCACGAGGCGAAGCGGGAGGGTCGTCTGGTGGCAATCACCTATCTCGATGTCGATAAGTTCAAGCAGATCAACGATCTTCACGGACACGCAGCAGGGGACGATGTTCTTCGTGCCATCGCCGAACGTATCACCAAAAACGTTCGTGCTTCGGATATTGCGGTGCGCCTTGGTGGTGACGAGTTCGCCATCATCTTCAGCAATCCCAAACGAGATGAAGCCGGGGTGATGACGCGGCTTGAAGCCATTCGCCAAGCGGTGCAGGAGCCGATCGCAATTTCAACAGGCGCGATTACGGTGACCTGCTCGATGGGAACGGCGTTCTATCCGACCGATGGAACGACGCCGGAGAACCTTTTGGCCCGCGCTGATACCGCCATGTACGAGGCGAAGAGGGCTGGTCGAGACGCTGCGAAAGCCGGGCCAGAGGTTGGAAACGCCGCATAACGCGAAAGACGTATCAGGCCTTGGACGGCCAGCGCTCTAGGGGCGCGCATCCGGAGCAAGGCGCGTCTCGAAGCGTCCGATGAAGCGGTCGAAAAGTGCGGCGAAAGCGGCCACATCCTCCTGCGGCCAGTCACTGACCACATCTTGGATGATTGCGATCTTGGCGTCGCGCATATCTTCGAGAATACTGCGGCCCAGTGCCGTGACAACAATCACGCTGCGCCTGCCGTCTTCCTGCGACACATCCCGTTGCAGCAATCCCCTGCCAACCATATCTGCGACCAGACGGCTTCCACGTGATGGATCAAGCCGCATGCCTTCGGCAATCGACCCGACTGTCGCGTCACCTTGTGTCCGATGCACCACATCCAGAACATCAAGATGCGAAAGATCGAGCCCTGGTGCTAACTTCGCAATCGCCGTACGACCGATGACACGCCGGCCGATCATGATGCGCATGCGTGTCATCGTGTGGCTGATAGCCAGCACGTCGTCTTGAACGGACACGCTCCTATCGGCGCGCTTGAGGATCTGATTGTTCATGTGATGCCCTCGCTCCTAACCGAATACAACATACAATAATCCTTCGAAAGATGCCATTGACATATATATGCCATAAGCACATAAATTGACGCCTAACGCGAGGCCTTTCCATGGATATGTCGGTGAACTCTGCGGCTCCACTCGTGACGGAGCCCCGTCGCAGACTTGTTGTCTTTCTATTCCTGATGCTGGCTATGTTCATGGCGACGCTGGATAACCAGATCGTCTCCACCGCCTTGCCGACCATCGTGGGCGAGTTCGGCGCGCTTGAACGCTTCGGTTGGGTCGGTTCCGCTTATCTCCTGGCCACCAGCGCCGTCATGCCGGTTTATGGCAAGCTCGGCGACCTCTTTGGCCGCAAATATGTGATGATCTTTGCCGTCGTCCTCTTTACCATCGGTTCGCTTGCCTGCGGCCTGGCCTGGTCGATGGATTCGCTGATCGCTGCCCGTGTTCTTCAGGGCCTTGGCGGCGGCGGTATCATGGTGTCGATCTTCTCCGTCAATGCCGATCTGTTTGCCCCGCGTGAACGCGCCCGCTACCAGAGCTATTCGAGCCTCGTGATCATGGCATCCGGCAGTGTCGGACCGATCCTGGGCGGCACGATGAGCGATCTCTTCGGCTGGCGCTCCATCTTTCTCATCAACCTGCCCATCGGCATTGTCGTGCTGCTGGGTCTTGCCTTTCTCCTGCCGTATCGTCGACCCGACCGTCAGCCGAAAATCGATTACATCGGTGCGGTTCTTCTCGCCGCCGCAATTTCGAGCGTAGTGCTTTGGGCTGACAGTGCTGAACTCTTCGGCTCGCTGATTGCCTGGCAGAGCCTTGCGATCATTGCCTTCGCCATTGTCTGCGCCACTCTTTGGGTACAGGTGGAGAAGCGCGCGCCTGAGCCGATCGTGCCGCTGCGCTTGTTCAAGGATTCGACCTTTCCATTGCTAATGATCATTTCGATCGTCAGCGGTGGTCTCGGCATCGGCATGGTCAATTACTACGCCCTCTTCCTGCAGACGACGACCGGGCTTTCGCCTTCTGAAGCCGGACTCTTCTTCATCGCCGTCACTGGTGGCATCGTCATGGGATCGCTGACGGCAGGCCGGCTGATTTCGAAGACGGGAAGCTACAAGCCGTTTTCGATCATCAGCCTGTCGATTGCCGTGGTTGCGATGCTGTCGCTCTCGCAGGTCCACGTTGGTACACCCCTGGCGATCATCGCTGCACTGTTGTTGCTGCAGGGACTTGGTGTCGGCCTCGGCCAGCAGGCGCCGATCATCGGCGTGCAGAATTCCGCGGCCAAAGCCGATATCGGTGCGGCAAGCGGGGCCGTTACCCTGACGCGCATGGGCGGTGCGGCACTTGCCATCTCCATCTACGGTGCGGTCATATCCTCAAGTCTCAAGGGGACCAGCGCCGATATTCAAGGGGTTGGCAACATTCAGGAACTGACACCCAAAATGCTGGCGCAATTGCCTGCCGCCTCGCAGCACGCCGTGGCCGATCTTTATGCCGCCGCTTTCACCCCGCTTTTCCTCGTCGCGGCTGCAACGGCGGTGATCGGTCTGGTCGCTGCGGTAATGCTGAAGAATGTCCGGCTGCCGATCAGCATGGAACAGAAGGTGCCGCAAGACTGAAATCTGGCGGCATCGGTATCGATATGTCCCGACCTATGACGGCCCGGTTGCGACCGTCTCGTTTGGCCTCATACATGCGCAAGTCGGCCTCCTTGAGGAGGACCTCCGCATCGCAAAGCGCGGAAAAACTCGCTGTCCCAATGCTGATGCTGAGCTCTACGATCGCGCCGGACTCCGTCAGAAGTGGTGTCGAGGACACCGATTTCAGGAACACGGTGGCCATGCGGTCAATCTCCGCCGGCGAAGTGACGCCATCGAGGAAGATGACGAATTCCTCGCCGCCGATCCGACCCAGAAAGTCTTCTGGTCTCAGACCTTTTCGCAGCGCCTTGGCAATCGTCTGCAAGGCTTGATCCCCGGTCCGATGGCCGAAACGGTCGTTGATGGACTTGAAGTGGTCCGCGTCAATGAAGAGCACGGTGCCTTCGGTGCTAGCACATTCGCTCATGCGCTGCATGAAGCCGATACGATTATAGGCCCCGGTCATGGGATCGCGCAGGGACGCCTCTATGGCGGCAGCATGGGCGGCAACCAGATCGCGATGCAGACTATCGAGTTCCAGATGAGAGCGGGTGAGGGCGGCGCGGGCCTGTTTCAAACGCTCCAGCTGATAGAACTGAACGCCGCTGGCTGGTCCGGCAATGGCGATCGGGCAGATGACTGCCATCAAGAGACCGACACCTTCCACGGTGCCACCCATCTGCGGAACGAGGACTGAAACGATCACTAGGGACGCCGCCAGAGATCCGACAGCTGCGAGCGTGGCGCGAAAGATGATGCGTGACCAGAATCCCTTCATTGCGCCGATACCCCTTTTGTCGGCAAAACCGCTTCCCCCGCCAAACCGTTTCGCACAGAATGAACCTTATTCCGCACGGTTCGTTTTGTCTTGCGCAAGAAGTTTTGAAGCATCGTAAATTTCGGTCGATCCCGACGCCATGAAACCAGAAAAACTGCTCAGCCCGACACCGAAGGGGCTTTATTGCCCGGTGGGTGACTTTTACATCGACCCGGTGAAGCCGGTGCCGAAGGCGTTGATCACCCATGGTCACTCGGATCACGCGCGGGCGGGGCACGAGAAGGTGCTGGCGACGCGCCAGACGCTCGACATCATGCGCTTGCGGTATGGCGAGGATTTTACCGTCAGCGAACAGGCCATCGACTTCGGAGAGACCGCGCAAGTCAATGGCGTGACCGTCGGGTTCCATCCGGCCGGACACGTACTCGGCTCCGCCCAGATCTCCATCGAATATGACGGTCTGCGCATCGTCGCGTCGGGGGACTACAAGCGCGGCGTTGATCCCACCTGTGCACCCTTCGAGCCGGTTCCCTGCGACGTCTTCATCACAGAGGCCACCTTCGCGCTCCCGGTGTTTCATCACCCGGCGCCAGCCCGCGAGATTGCCAAGCTTCTGACGTCTATTCGCCAGTTCCCGGAGCGTACGCATCTCGTCGGCGCCTATTCGCTCGGCAAGGCGCAGCGCGTGCTGCGACTGCTACGCGACAACGGCTATTCCGGGCCGGTTTATATTCACGGCGCGCTGGCAAAGCTCTGCGACTACTACGTCTCCCAAGGCATCGATCTAGGCGACATCCGCCCTGCCACATTGGAGAAGAGCAACCCGGCGCAGTTCAAGGGTGCGATCGTCGTCGGACCGCCCTCGGCGTTCCAGGAACGTTGGGCGCGTCGTTTCAACGAACCGCTCATTGCCTTTGCCTCGGGTTGGATGATGGTGCGCCAGCGCGCCAAACAGGGCGGTGTCGAATTGCCGCTGGTCATTTCCGATCACTGCGACTGGCCCGAACTCTTGGAAACTATCAAGGAAGTCGCGCCATCGGAAGTGTGGGTCACGCATGGCCGTGAGGAAGCACTTGTGCGCTGGTGCGAACTTCAGGGCATTCCGGCCCGTCCGCTGCATCTCGTCGGCTATGAAGATGAGGGGGATTGAGCGTGAAAGCTTTTGCGACCCTTCTCGACCGTCTTGTCCTCACACCATCCAGAAACGGCAAACTGACGCTTTTGACGGATTACTTCCGTGATACGCCCGATCCTGATCGCGGATACGGGCTCGCAGCGATTGCAGGCACCCTCGACCTGAAAAGCGTCAAACCGGCCTTGCTTCGCGAACTGGTTCTGGAGCGCATGGACGAGGTGCTGTTCCGCTACTCCTACGACTATGTCGGCGATCTGGCCGAAACGATCTCGCTCGTCTGGGATACCAGTCAGAACGCCGATCTGCCCCAGGCAAACGATCCGAGCCTCGGCGAAGTCGTGCGCAAGATCAACGCGCTCGGCAAGACGGAAGTGCGCGGCGCAGTGCGAGAGCTTCTGGATCGGCTGGATACATCCTCGCGCTTCGCCTTCCTGAAGCTCGTCACCGGCGGTTTGCGCATCGGGGTGTCCGCGCGTCTTGCCCGGCAGGCTCTTGCGGACTTCGCCGGCAAGGACATTACCGAGATCGAAACGCTCTGGCATGGTCTGGAGCCGCCTTATGAACCGCTCTTCGCCTGGCTTGAGGGAAAGACCGGCAGGCCACTTCTGGCAACGCCTGCCATCTTTCATTCCGTCATGCTGTCCACACCGGTCGGCGATAATGATCTTGCCAATCTCCATCCGCAGGATTTCGCGGCGGAGTGGAAATGGGATGGGATCCGCGTCCAACTCTCCCGTGCTGGCGACACCCGCAAGCTCTACTCGCGATCCGGCGACGACATTTCAGGCGCCTTCCCGGATATTCTCGAAGCTGCGAATTTTGACGGCGTGATCGACGGCGAACTTCTGATCGGTGGAACGGCGCGCTCCAACAGCGCCACGCGAACCTTCTCAGACCTTCAGCAGCGGCTGAACCGCAAGACGGTGACCGGCCGGATGATGGAGGAGTATCCCGCCTTCATCCGCGCCTATGATCTGCTGTTCAAAGGCGAGGAGGACATTCGCGGCGAGACCTATCTCGACCGACGCCAGCACCTGACCGATCTCATCGAAACCGCCCCTCACGACCGCTTCGATCTCTCACCATTGGTACCCTTCACCAACTGGCAGGAACTTGACGATCTGCGCAAAGCGCCACCCGATCTGGTGATCGAAGGCGTGATGATCAAGCGAAAGGACAGCGTCTATCAGGCGGGACGCGCCAAGGGTCCGTGGTTCAAATGGAAGCGTGACCCCTTCAATATCGATGCGGTGATGATGTATGCGCAGCGCGGCCACGGAAAGCGCTCAAGCTACTATTCCGATTTCACCTTCGGCGTCTGGGCAGATGGTGAAGATGGCGAACAACTCGTGCCGGTCGGCAAAGCCTATTTCGGCTTCACCGATGCGGAGCTTGAGATTCTCGACAAGTTCGTCCGCGACAACACCGTCGAACGCTTTGGTCCGGTACGCGCCGTGCGCGCCACGCCATCCTTCGGTTTCGTGCTGGAAGTTGCGTTTGAGGGCATCAATCGCTCGGCTCGCCATAAATCCGGCGTGGCGATGCGCTTTCCACGAATCGCACGGTTACGTGCAGACAAACTTCCCTCCGAAGCCGATCGGTTGGTCACTCTGATGGCGATGGTCGATGAACGGGAGGCTTGAATGCAGATGACGGTATTAAAGAGAAACATTAAGTAGACAATTGGACATTCCGGTGCTGAAATTGTGCTGTGCAACGCTGATCGGATTCCCACATGACAGACAAGCGCATGGATAAGATTTTTCCTTTTTCCCCCACACGCCGCGCCCTGCTGGCGGGTACATTCGGGTTGGGTGCAGCGGCTCTGATGCCGAAAGGCGCGCATTCTGAAGTGGATCTGCCGCCAGTTCTGCCACTGGAAAATGAGGACTACGCCAGGGCGCGCGAAAGATTTCAAACGCATCTCCTGCGTAAGATGTCTGCACCTGAAAAATCCGAGCCGCTCGGCACACCACCCGGTGCACGGCGCGTCACCTATCCCGGTGGCCCGAACGGCTCCATCGAGCTTGTTGCCTGGTTGTCCGAATATGTTCCGGAGAAGAAGCTCAAGCCCGCCGTTCTTTTCCTCCATGGAGGCAACGCGACTGGCGATGGTCACTGGGCATTGATGAAGCCCTATTGGGAGGCAGGCTTTGTGGTGATGCTCCCATCCTTCCGCGGCGAAAACGGCCAGAAGGGATATTACTCCGGCTTCTATGACGAGACCTCAGATGCGCTATCCGCTGCCGAGTTTCTCGAGAACCTGCCTGGCATCGACAAGGATCGCTTCTTCTTGGCCGGTCACTCCAATGGCGGCACGCTCTCCTTGCTCGCGGCGATGACGCGGAAATTCCGCGCAGCCGTACCGGTCTCGGCGGGTGTCAACTCCTGGCGCTACTTCAACCGCTATACGGATGAACTGTGTTTCGACGAGAGCAATCAGCAGGAGTTCATCATGCGCTCCTCGGTCTGTTTCGGTCATAGCCTCAAATGCCCGACCCTGTTGCTGCGCGGCACAGAGGAGCGACCGTTCGACGCTGATCATAAGCTTCTCGTTGAACGCGCAACGGCCGTGGGTGCCAAAATCAGCCACAGGCTGCTGCCCGGCACGCATAATGGCGTCGTGCCGCATGCGGTGGACGAAAGCATCCGCTTCTTCAACAACTTCGTCTGAAGTCCTGCGCGGTTAGCGCGACGCCGTCATCACCCATCTATCCAGCCTCGCGCCAGCCGCGCGAGTCATTGTGCCGCCAGTGATCTATCTTGAAGCGGTTCGATGATTGTATTTGCCCTGAAGACCCTCCGCCGATTTGCCTGCGCGTTGATGACAGCGCCGCTCCTGAGCGGCTGCTTGTTCATCACCGACACCAGCCGCATGAACGCCGATGTCTTCGTGAAGGAGACGGCACCCGTCTTCAATTACAACAATGTCGGTTCGATCCCGCGCGAGCCGCTGCCGCAGACGCCAGGCTCGATCAACAGCCGACCGCCGGATCTCTTCCGATCCCAGTTCCAGCAGCTTTATGGCCCGCCAACGACGGCACGGCCTGGACCGGCGCTGTCGCCTGCCTATCGCGACAGGACGATGGGGTACGGCCTGCCGGTCTCCAATCCGCTTCACCGCGCCATGTACGACGTGCTGTCGGATGACGGCCATACACTGCCCGCCATTCCCTATAGTCGCATCGACCCGCGGTTTCTGCGTCAGGAGGTCAGCTACCAGACGGCGGAAGCGCCGGGCACCATCGTCGTCGATACGAGACAGCATTTCCTGTATCTGGTGCAGCCGGGCGGCAAGGCGGTTCGCTACGGTGTCGGGCTTGGGCGATCGGGCTATGCCTGGTCAGGGCGAGGTGCCATCCAGTGGAAGGCCAAGTGGCCGCGCTGGACGCCACCCGATGAAATGGTACAGCGACAACCGGAGCTCGCGTCGATCTCGGCGGCGCGCGGCGGCATGGTTCCTGGTCTGAACAACCCGCTCGGTGCGCGGGCTCTTTACATTTTCAAGGACGGCAAGGACACGCTTTACCGTGTGCATGGAACGCCGGACTGGCAATCGGTCGGCAAGGCGACCTCGTCCGGTTGCGTCAGAATGCTCAATCAGGATGTGATCGATCTTTACGATCGCGTGCCGCAGGGCGCACCGATTGTGGTGATGTGAACACGACCACCGGTAAAAGCATCCCGCCGGTGCGAATGTTGCAAGGCTGCAACTGGTTTTCAGTATGTCTTAACCACTATAGCAATAGCTGATGTATCGTGGAACAAACGACGTACGGCGAGATTGAAACGCAGGCTCTGCACGCTTCGGTACAGTGCCTCCCTCTTCGCCTCCGATGTGAGAAAACCGGACTTATGATGAGCACCGACAGAGATCTTTCAAGACGGACTTTCCTTTCCCTTCTGGGCCTTTCTTCCGCGTCGCTGTTGGCGGGTTGTGCATCATCCGGTGTCGGCCCCTATGACAGCACGCAGCCGCTCGGTTTCGCCGGTGGCGTTGCCAATGATTTCCGCCAAATGTTCTCCTCCGGTATTTCGGACGCTGAGCTGGCGGTGATGTATGGCACGGTTGAGGATGGCGGTTTCGTTATCCCGGCAGTGCCGTATCAGAAAATCGATCGCCGCTATTACCGCCAGCGGGTCGTGGACCCGACAGGCGAGCGTCCGGGAACGGTCGTCGTCGATACGCGCTCGCGCTTCCTCTATGTGGTGGAGCCAGGCGGGACGGCGATGCGTTATGGCGTCGGCATCGGTCGCGAAGGCTTTGCCTGGTCGGGCGAGGGCGTCATTCAGTGGCGTCAGAAATGGCCGAAGTGGACGCCGCCGGATGAGATGGTGGCGCGACAGCCGGAACTGGTGAAATATTCCGCAAGGAATGGCGGCATGGAGCCTGGCCTGAAAAACCCACTCGGTGCGCGTGCGCTCTACATCTTCCAGAACGGCAAGGACACGCTCTATCGTCTGCATGGCTCGCCGGAGTGGAACTCCATTGGTAAGGCCGTGTCGTCTGGCTGCGTTCGCCTGATGAACCAGGACATTATCGACCTTTATGACCGCGTTCCAAACAAGGCGCGTGTGGTCGTCTGGCAGTAAGCAGACTCGTTTCGATCATCCACCACCCTCATGCTTCGGCTTTGAGGGTGGTGCATACATTTCCTGCAACAGCACAGGCCTGTTCCCGTCTTCGCCAGCTTGAATGGCGAAAAGGTGCTGCGACGAAGGGCGACGCGATCGATATTAGGCTCGCGCCAGATTGTCCTTCAGAGAATTCAACCGGTCCCGAATTTGCCCGAGCTCTTCCAGGCTGCATCCTGTCGCTTCGCCGATGGAGCGCATGACGTGCACTGCCTTCTTCTTCATGTCGGCGCCCTCCGGCGTCAGGCTGATCACGACCTGGCGCTCGTCCTGCTTGCCACGCTTGCGGGTGATGAGACCTGCCTGCTCCAGCCTTTTCAGGAGAGGGGAGAGGGTGCCTGAATCGAGGCCGAGCATTTCGCCAAGTGCCTTCACCGTGGCGTTGTCTTCCTCCCACAGCGCCATCATCACCAGATATTGCGGGTATGTGAGGCCAAGCGGCTCCAGCAATGGCTTGTAAGCCCGCGTAAACGCATGGGCTGCGCCGTAAAGCGCGAAACATATCTGCACGTCCAGCCTTAAAAGGCCTTCCATTGTCCCGTCGTCCATTCGTGTGAGCTCCAAAATGCGCTGTTGAAGCGCTCTCTTGCTGCTCGGACAGCTTTCATCGGAAAGAGTTTCACCAGAATAGAAGCATCTTGGCGTCCATCTCTTGGAGATCGACTGCCCATGTTTTTCCATTCTGCGAAATTCCGTTCCGGCGAGGCAATTCCGCGCGGCAGGGAAGCGCTCTAGGGAACATTTTATCCCGTCACTCGGTTCCTGCTGCATGCGAAGGCCGAGCAATCTTATTAACCTTATCGCAGAGACAAGAAAATTTTTCAATGCGCAAAATTGTATTGCGCGCAATTGAATAACGCGCTACAAGATACCCAACGCAAACCAAGGGAGTACATGACATGCCAATTCTTTACACAACCAAGGCGACCGCAACCGGTGGCGGACGCGAAGGCAATTCCAAGACCGAAGACGGTGTTCTGGACGTAACCTTGACGGTTCCAAAGGAACTCGGTGGTAACGGTGCTCACGGCACGAACCCAGAGCAGCTTTTCGCAACCGGTTACTCTGCCTGCTTCCTCGGCGCTCTGCGCGTTGTCGCTGGCAAGGAAAAGGTAAAGCTGCCCGATGATACGGCCGTGACGGCAAGCGTTGGCGTCGGCCCACGCGAAGATGGTGGCGGTTTCGGCATCGACGTGTCGCTCAAGGTCAACATCCCAGGCCTCGACAAGGCAACCGCGGAAGATCTCGTGAAGAAGGCACACATCGTCTGCCCATATTCGCACGCTCTGCGCACCTCCACGGAAGTGCCGGTTTCGGTTGAATAAAGGTTTTGACTGCCACCGTTCAGCTGGTGGTGTCTACTCGAGCGGCCGGTTGCCCCCAACCGCCCGTTCTTGTTTTCTGAAAGAGATCCGTTATATTCTTTCTCAGGAAAGGATTTTGCGATGAACATTCAGCTCAAGCCGACGGCGGCCTCCCAAGAGGGAAGGGTCATCACGAAAGCCGCTCTTGCGGCGTCGGAGCGACTTGGCCTGACCGCAGCACGCCTTTCCGATATTCTCGGCATTTCCGCGCCCACTGTATCGAGGATGAAGAGGCAGGATTTTTGTTTGGAGCCTGGCAGCAAGCCGTTCGAACTTGCCGTGCTTCTGATCCGTGTTTTCCGCTCGCTCGATGCCATCGTCGGCGGGGATGACATAGTCTCGCGTGCCTGGCTTCAAAACCACAATGACGCGCTCGCGGGTGTGCCTGCCGAAAAACTCACCTCGATCACCGGATTGCTCGATGTCCTCTCCTACCTGGACGCCAGACGCGCTCCTCTCTGAAAGCCGCCCGTCATCAGGACGCTGGTGGCGCCTCGTCGAGGCGCAGCACCGTGTTTCCACTATGAAGCTCGTCGATACCGTCGATGAGCAATCTCTGCTTGAAGATATTCTGGAAAGCAGCAAGCGGCGCTTTCCGCCGGAATGCGCAGGTCTCGATTATCTGCTGGCGACACCCTTCCGCTATGATTCTGCCTATCCCTACGGCTCCCGCTTCCGTCGAGCTGGCTTTACCAAAGGCGTCTTTTACGCCGCCAAGAGAATAGAGACAGCGCTGGCCGAAATGGCTTTCTACCGCTTGCTGTTCTATTTTGAGTCACCTGCAACGCCCATGCCCGTCAATGCGGCGGAGTATACCGCCTTTGCCGCCGACATTCAGACAGATGCGGCAATCGATTTGACCAGGCCTGCGCTATCGCGCGATGCTTCTCTCTGGACCGACCTCAACGATTACGCACCATGCCAGGCTTTGGCAGATGCGGCGCGCGAGGCGGACCTTCAGGCAATCCTCTATCGCTCGGTGCGCGATCCTGGAAAAGGCAAGAACATCGCTCTGTTAACGCCACTCGGCTTCAACTCGAAGCGTCCAGTGGCTCGCTCCAGCTGGCGCATTCGCCTGTCGAAAATGGGCATACAGGCGCTGTGCGAGCAGCCGGTCCAGCGTATCGGCTTTTCCTTGAACGATTTCTCCGCCGATCCGCGAATTGCTAGACTTCTGAAGGTCTGACCCGCAACGAGGACCGCTTCAATCATCTCGACGCAAGCCCATTCCATTCCGATTTGAGAATGGCGTAGATGAACTCGTCGCCCCACGCCCCGTTGAAGCGGTCATTCTGAATGAGGTGGGCCTCTTTGCGCATCTTCAACCGCTCGACAATGCCGATTGAGCCTTGGTTCTGTGCATCCAGTCTCGCGAAAATCCGGTGATAGCCGAGGTCCGCAAAGCCGAGGTCGATCATGGCACGCACCGCTTCCGTCGCGTAACCTTTGCCCGCATAAGCCGGGTTGAAGATATAGCCGACCTCTGCCTGCAACGCCTCCGTGCTGGCGATCTTCAGAAGAACTTCACCGAGGAGCGCGCCATCGTCGCGGCGCGTCACAGCCAGCCGCAGAACATCGCCGTCCTTACCGAACGGGGCCGAGAGGACGGTATCGAATTGCGTCCTTAGCGCATCGCCGCTTGGCGCGTCTGCATAGAGAAACCGATAGACCTCAGAACGGCTGTGATAATCGGCATAGGCGCTGAAATCGGCAGGTATGAAACGGCGAAGAACAAGGCGCTCGGTTTCCATTGGAAGCAAGATGGACGTGATCATGCGTCTCCCTGGAGCATGGTCCGCGCAAACCGTGCGCCGGTTTTGCGATAAGGACATGCGACAAAAACAAACTGAAGTGTAAGGCGCGAATCTGAAAGATCGCGACCCGCTTGGAAGCAATAAAGGCCTTGGCCTATCTGGTGGCCGGGGCGAGCTTAGACAAGCGGACCCCGGCGTTTCCTCACATGTCGGTGGAAGGGAAGCGCGAAATCAGCGGCGCAGGCTTCCCAGAATGCCGCGAACCAAGGCGCGTCCGACGGATGTCGCGACGGAGCGAGCGGCACTCTTCATCGCGGCCTCGATCACCGTTTCGCGCTGGTAACCGCTGGTGCGTCTGCTGCCGCCGGTCGTCGATGCCTGCTTCGGCTCCTCGTCGCCAAAGCCCGGCAGTTTCCAGCGTCCCGCGGCACTGTCGGGCTGCCCGCTTGCCTGCTCTTCTGCCGCACGCTTGGCAGCTTCCGCCTCGGCGGCTTTGCGGGCGCGTTCGCCCAGAATTTCGAAAGCGGATTCGCGGTCGATATCCTGGTCGTAAAGACCGGCCACCGGGCTGGAGGCCATGAGGCTACGGCGCTCATCGTCGGTCACGGGGCCGACTCGACCGGATGGCGGACGCACCAGCGTGCGTTCCACGATAGAGGGTGCACCCTTATCCTGAAGGGTGGAGACCAGCGCCTCGCCGGTACCGAGTGTGGTGATCGCTTCAGCAGTGCTGAAGGCCGGATTCTGGCGGAATGTGTCGGCGGCTGTCTTTACTGCCTTCTGCTCACGCGGCGTGTAAGCGCGAAGCGCATGCTGTACGCGGTTGCCGAGCTGTGCGAGAACCGTTTCCGGCACATCGAGCGGGTTCTGCGTCACGAAATAGACGCCAACGCCCTTGGAGCGGATAAGGCGGACCACCTGTTCAACACGCTCGATCAGCACGCGCGGCGCATCGTTGAAGAGAAGATGCGCCTCATCGAAGAAGAAGACGAGCTTCGGCTTGGCGGGATCGCCCACTTCCGGCAGCTCTTCGAAGAGTTCGGAAAGCATCCACAACAGGAAGGTGCCGTAGAGGCGCGGGTTCATCATCAATTTATCGGCGGCGAGAACCGAAATCACCCCACGCCCGTCGCTAGTGGTGCGCATGATGTCGGCAATTTTCAGCGCCGGCTCTCCGAAGAAGTGTTCTGCGCCTTGCTGTTCGAGCACCAGCAGACCGCGCTGCAGAGAACCGACGGAGGACTTTGAAATCAGACCGAACTGGCTCGAGAGCTCGCTTGCGTGCTCGCCCATGTAATTCAGCAGCGATTGCAAATCCTTTAGATCGAGCAGCGGCAAGCCGCCCTGGTCGGCGATCTTGAAGGCGATGTTGAGAACGCCTTCCTGCGCTTCCGAGGCATCCATCAACCGGGCAAGAAGGAGAGGGCCCATCTCGGCGATGGTGGCGCGGACACGGTGGCCCTTTTCGCCATAGAGATCCCAGAAGATGACGGGAAACTGCTCGAAGGAGAGGTCGGAAAAGCCGATCTGTTCAGCCCGTTTCGTCACCCAGTCCTTGGCTTCGCCGGGCTTGGCAATGCCGGAAAGATCGCCCTTGATATCGGCGCAGAAAACCGGAACGCCGGCTTTGGCGAAACCTTCCGCCAGCACCTGCAGGGAAACGGTCTTGCCCGTGCCCGTGGCGCCCGTGATCAGCCCATGGCGATTGCCGAAGCGGAGGTCGAGATACTCGCCCTTGTTGAGGCTGTCGTCCGGGTTGCGGCTTGTGCCGATATAAAGCTTTCCGTCCTGCAGCATATGGCGATCCTTCCCAACGATCCGGGCAGCGGCGCCCTGTTTTTAATTTCCGCACTATACTTATAGGAACTGTTTTGGCCCTCAACAACTGTTTGATAAGGTTGAAAAGAGCGGATCGAAAAACCTTTGTTGCAAGGGGCTGCGCGGTCTTGAGTCTGTGTTTCAATTATTTTACGTTGACGTGAACGTAATTTCGCATTCAGGAGGAAGTTTATGAGCGAAATCGTAACCCAGGTTGCAGATAGAGTGGGCATTGCGCCGGATAAGGCGGAAAAGGCTCTCGGCATGATGCTGGGTTTCCTCCAGCGCGAAGCCGATGACGCGGCCGTTGCCAAGATGATCGAATCGATCCCCGGCGGGCCGGATCTCGTCGCTCGCTTCAATGGCGAAGGCCAGGGCGGCGGTGGCCTGCTCGGCGGCCTGATGAGCGCCATTGGTGGCGGTGGCATCATGGGTCTTGGCCAGCAGCTTATGAGCCAGGGCCTCGGCATGGGTGAAATCTCGGCACTTGCCAAGACCACCATTTCGATTGCGCGCCAGCATGCCGGCGACGAGGTCGTGGACAAGGTGATCGCGTCCGTACCGGGCCTCAGCCAGTTCGCCTGATCGGCCAGACAATTTGAAGCGCTCCCATGGGAAGCGCTTCCATTATTTCAGGCCCATTATTTGAGGCGTGGGGATTGCTCTTCAAAGGCTTTCCGCGCCTTTTCTATTTCCGCGTGATGCGTCTCGGCCCATATCCACACGCCGCAAAAGGCGCTGCCCAGCGTCTTGCCAAGATGCGTCAGGCCGTAATCCACATGTGGCGGGATGACCGGGTGCACGGTGCGTTTCACCAGCCCATCGCACTCCATCTGCCTCAGCGTCTTGGTCAACATCTTCTGACTGATATCGCCGACGACCTTGCCGATTTGCGTAAAGCGCATCGTCCCGTGCTCCTCCAGAGCCTCAAGGATCAACATCGTCCACTTGTCCGCCACCTTGGCGATGATGTCCTGAACCAGCGCCTCAATGACGGGATCGGTCTCTTCCGGCGGCGGGTGAACGCGCTTCTCTTCGATGACGGGATCTGCCAGATGCCTTTTCATTCCGACACTCTCCTTTGGGTAAGTATAAATCTTTCGGGTGCCTACTTTCGATTGGAGAGTATCGTAGTTAACTTGGTTTCATCCAACAAGAGAGGATAACCAGATGAAGATGACAGGAAACACAGTACTCATCACCGGTGGTGGTTCCGGTATCGGCCGCGCGCTTGCCGAAGCCTTCCATGCACTTGGCAACAAGGTCATCATTTCCGGTAGACGCCAGTCCGCGCTGGACGAAGTGACCAGCGCCAACCCCGGCATGGTATCGGCCGTGCTCGATGCGACAAAGGCGGAGAACATTCGGACCTTTGCCGAAACGCTGACGCGCGATTATCCGGATCTCAATGTCGTCATCAACAACGCCGGCATCATGAAGAACGAGGACATCACCGCGGCCCCGGACTATCTGGAGATCGCGGAGGAAACGATTGCCACCAATCTGCTTGCCCCGATCCGATTGACCGCGGCCCTGCTTCCGCATTTTCTCAAAAAAGAAAATGCTGCCGTCCTCACCGTGTCATCCGGCCTTGCTTTCGTGCCCATGGTAGCAACGCCGACCTACAGCGCTACCAAGTCCGCCATTCACGCCTATTCGATGGCGCTGCGCGAGCAGTTGAAGGACACCTCTGTCGAGGTGATCGAGATTGCGCCGCCCTATGTGCAGACAACGCTTCAGGGTGAAAAGCAGGCGAAGGACGAGCGCGCCATGCCACTGGATGCCTTCATCACGGAAGTCATGGATATCCTGACCAACAGACCCGATGCAACGGAAGTGATCGTGGAGCGCTGCAAGCCATTGCGATTTGCCGCCGAGAACGGCAATTTCGATCAGGTCTTCGGCATGGTGAACAGCCTGCATTCCTGAACCGGATCGACCGTGATAGGCTTGCGCTCCTGATAGGGGCGCAGGGTCTATGGGCAAACACCAGTTCACGATGCCGAAAACGACGATGCCGGGCGTGGCTGCGGTGATTGCTGACAGCGACCGCAGCTTTCCCCGTCACATGCATGATCAATTCGGCATTGGCGTTATCGAACGTGGCGCGCAGAAATCGGCGAGCGGACGTGGCATCGTGGAGGCCGGGGCAGGGCGCGTCATCACCGTTAATCCGGGTGAGGCGCATGACGGTATAGCGCTTGGCGAAAGCGGGCGGGCCTGGACGATGCTCTATTTCGATCCCGAAGTCGTGCATGCCGCATTGTCGGATATTCGCGAACGCGATAGCCGCGATTTCGAGTTCGTCTATCCCGTCGATCCGAGACCGCTCGCCGATCGCTTTCGCGCACTCTTTCAAGCCATCACATCGCAACGGGCGGCTTTGCCGGGGGAGGAAGCCCTTCTTCTGCTGTTGTCGCAAACGCTGGAGCGCCCCCGCGCTGTGCGTCATCAGGCCGCATCCACCGCTGGTCTGTATCGCGTCAGGCAGATGATGGACGAGGCACCACAGACGCCCCTCGGTCTCGCCGAACTCTCGGCAGAAGCGGGAATGAGCCGCTTCCGCTTTCTGCGTGCTTTCTCCTCGGTTACGGGGCTGACGCCGCACAGCTATCTGATGCAGCGCCGCCTGCATCTGGCGCGGCAAGCATTGGCAAAAGGCATTCCCGCCGCCGAAGCGGCCTACGCGTCTGGCTTTTGCGATCAAAGCCACTTAAACCGTGTGTTTGTAAGGCACTTCGGCACGACACCCGCCCTCTACAGCCGCGCGCTCTCCTGATCGAAACGTGCAATTTCGTCCAAGACCGATCCGTCCAATCGCAGCAGAGTGACGCCTTCTTTCAAGGAAGGCCCTCATGACACTCGAATTTCTCCTCACATCGGCCATCGTCGTGGCATCTCCTGGCACAGGCGTGGTCTACACGCTGGCAGCCGGTCTGACGCAGGGCGCGCGCGCAAGCTTGATCGCCGCCTTTGGCTGCACACTCGGCATCGTCCCGCATCTGCTGGCAGCGATCACAGGGCTTGCTGCAATCCTTCATGCGAGTGCGACGGCATTCACCCTCATCAAATATGCCGGGGTGGCCTATCTGCTGTACATGGCTTGGAACACACTGAAAGAAAATGGCGCTCTGCGCGTCGACGAGACGCAGCCTGCAAGAACGGCTGGCCGCATTGTGATCGAGGCTGTCCTCATCAACCTGTTGAATCCAAAGCTGTCGATCTTCTTCTTTGCCTTCCTGCCGCAGTTCGTTGCGGCAGACTCCTCATCATCGACCCGCGAAATGACCGCTCTCGGTCTCGTCTTCATGGCGATGACATTTGTAGTTTTTGCGGTCTATGGCTGCTTTGCCGCTTCTGTCAGGCGCGAGATCGTGTCGCGGCCTTCCGTACTTGTCTGGCTGCGGCGCAGTTTTGCCGCAGCCTTTGTTGCACTTGGCCTGAAACTGGCCTTCGTGCAGCGCTGAGTGGCTTGCAGCATCGGCCCAAAAACCGGACTCGATTTTCAGCCGATGCGTCGATTCAGAAAGGGTGCGTCCCTTGTGCGTCCACTAGGACGCCCGGCGCTTTAATCATCCCATTCCGGCGCCAGATGGCCGGGATTGACGATGCGTCCATCCTTCTTTGCCAACGCGAAGATCGCCTTCATCTCCTCGTCGGACAGGTCGAAGTCGAAGATATCGAAGTTCTCGGGAAGGCGGCTCTCCGTCGCCGTCTTGGACAAGGCGATCACGTCCGGCTGCTGCACGGCCCAGCGAAGCGCGACCTGGGCAGCGGTCTTGCCGTGCTTGGCGCCGATATCACGAAGCACCTCATCCTTCGGCACTTTGCCATCTGCCATCAGATAGTAGGCGGTGATCGAAATGCCGTGCTTGCGGGCAGCCTCGATCACCTTCGTCTGGTCGAGATAGGGGTGGTACTCGATCTGGTTGTTGGCAATCGGAGCGTCGGAGAGTCGGACCGATTCATCCATCAGCGCCACGTTGAAGTTGGAGATGCCGATGTTGCGCACCTTGCCCGCCTTGTGCAGTTCGTTCAGCGCGCCAATCCGCTCCGCCAGCGGCACATCGCTTTTCGGCCAGTGCAGAAGAAGCAGATCGACATAGTCCGTCTTCAGCTTCGTCAGGCTCTCATCCACGGAGCGGATGAAGTCATCATGCTTGTACTGATCGACCCACACCTTGGTGGTGAGAAAGATGTCGCCGCGCGAGACGCCGGACTTTGCGATAGCATCGCCGACTGCCGCCTCGTTCTTATAGACCTGCGCCGTGTCCACATGGCGGAACCCCAGCTTCAGCGCCTGCGGCAGGATGCGGTGGACGTCCTCTTCCGGCATGCGGAATGTGCCGAAGCCGAGAGCAGGAATGTTTGCGCCATTGGCGTTGACTGTTTGCATCGTGTTTGTCTCCATTGCGGATGATAGCCCCGCAAGTCCGCGGGGCAGAACGGTCCTCACCCTAAGTGCTGAGGACGTGATTTGGTTCACACGGTCTGGGCAAGATCTGCCTGGCGGCGGTCGAGACTGCTGCTGACCAGCGTCAGAACCAGTGCTCCCGAAACCAGCAGCGCCCCGACCCATGGTGTTGCACCAAGACCGAGCGGCGAGGCGACGACCAGACCGCCAATCCAGGCGCCGACGGCGATGCCAAGATTGAAGGCGGCAATGTTGAGCGCCGAGGCGACATCGATCGCGTTTGGCCTGAAGCGCTTTGCAAGCTGCACCACGTAAAGCTGGAGGCCCGGTACATTGGCGAAGGACAGAAAGCCGAGTGCAACGAGCGTTACCAGAGCAGCCGGGGCGGACGGAGCGGTGAAGGTGAAGATCACCAGAACGAGCGCCTGGAGCCCGAAAAGCCAACCGAGAGCCTTCGCTGGATTGCGGTCGGCAATCCGTCCTCCGGCGAGGTTGCCGGCAGCGATCGCCAGACCATAGAGGACCAGAACAAGGCTGACGGTGCTTTCAGCAAAGCCGGTCAGATCCTGCAGGATCGAGGCGAGAAAGGTGAAGGTCACGAAGGTGCCACCATAACCGAGCGCCGTCATGCCAAAGGCCAGCAGAAGACGGCCGGAGCCGAGAACACGAACCTGCTCCATGAGACCGGCGGCCGGCGCCTTTTGAAGCGTCGCTGGCAGCAGTGCTGCAATGCCGATGAAGGCAATGACCCCGAGTGCGGCGACAGCGAAGAAGGTGGCGCGCCAGCCGAAAATCTGACCGATGAGCGTGCCGAGCGGAACGCCGGTGACGATAGCAACCGTCAGTCCCATGAACATCATGGCAATGGCCGAAGCTCTGCGATCCTCTGCCACCAGACCCGCGGCAATGGTTGCGCCGACTGAGAAGAACACGCCGTGGGCAAAGGCGGAAATAACCCGCGCGACCAGCAGCATCTCGTAACCGGGGCTGAGCGCTGCGGCGCTATTGCCAAGGATGAAGAGACCCATCAGGCCGAGCATGAGCGGCTTGCGCTCGATGCGGCCCGTCAGTGCGGTAAGGATGGGCGCACCGAAGGTAACGCCGAGTGCGTAGACGGACACGATGAGGCCGGCAAGCGGCAGCGTGATGTGAAGATCGTTGGCGACGGTGGGCAAAAGACCCACGATGACGAATTCCGTGGTGCCGATTGCATAGGCTGCAATCGTCAAGGCAAAGAGAGCAAGGGGCATGGTTGTGCCTTTCCGGCCACTCTAATGGCCGTCCCGAAGGTGTTGATGTTTCGAGCCTGAATATCGGCACCTGGCACTTGTTTGATAATCCCGATTAATCGATAATCATCTTTGAATTGAAGTCATAGGTGACGTTATGAACAATCGCGCCGGCGAAATGGAAGTCTTCGTTCTGGCCGCCGAGTTGAAAAGCTTTTCCGCGGCAGGACGACGCTTGAAGCTGTCGCCCTCCGCTGTCAGCAAGCTTGTCTCGAGAGTGGAGGAGAGGCTTGGTACGCGGCTGCTGGTGCGCTCGACGCGAACACTGGAACTCACGCCCGAAGGTGACATCTATCTTCGTCGCGCCCGCCGTATTCTCAAAGAGATCGACGAGACGGAAGAACTGGTCGCCGGCGGCCGGGAGGAGGCAAGGGGGTTGCTTCGTGTCAACTCCTCGGTCGGCTTTGGCGAGCGGTGCATCCTGCCGCTGCTGGGGGAGTTCGCCGAACGTCATCCCAAGGTGCGGCTCGATCTGACACTGACGGACGGCGTGATCGACCTCATTGGGGAGCGTACCGATATCGCAATCCGCGTCGGACCGATGCGGGATTCTTCACTGATGGCGAGGCGCCTGTTTTCCAGTCGCCGCGTCATCGTCGCCTCGCCTGACTACCTGAAGAAGCATGGAACGCCGAAGACTCCGGAAGACCTCGACCAGCACAACTGCATCGGCTTTAACTTCCGGCGAAGCCTCGACGAATGGCCGTTTCGCGATCCCGGGAACGACAGTGTCTATATCAAGGCCATTACCGGCAACATTCAGGTATCGAGCGGCTCGATCAAACGGCAACTCTGCCTGCTGGGAGTCGGCATCGGTCGGATTGGGGAATTTCATGTCCGCCCCGATATCGAGGCGGGCCAGCTTGTCCCGATCCTGGAGGATTATAACGGCGGCGACACAGAACTCGTCCATGCGGTTTACGCCGGACACGAGCATCTAGCTGCCCGCATCCGCGCCTTTATCGATTTCCTCGTTGAAAGAATCGAACCGAGTTGATCAGCTCGACAGGCGAGGAGAGGAAACCACCCGCTTGAACAGTGCCGACATGGCATCGCTGATGCCTTGCGTCGGGCTCACCTCGAAGAACAGCCCTTGGGAAGCGCAATCTTGCATACGGGTGGAGATTTCAGACTGGAAGGGGCGGATCCAGTCATTATACCAACCGTTTGTCGGAAGTGGCAGATAAGTCGTATAAAGGACGGCGATACGGTAGCCCTGGCTCTTCAAGGCGGTACACAGCCGGGTGTCGATCGGCTCCTGACAGCGGCCATTCGTGGTTTTTTTGGTACAGCTTGTCGGTTTGTAGCTGTCGCCAACACCATCGGATACGAAATAGAGAACCTTTTCCGGCGTGGCGGAGCTGTTGCCGTTCCCCTGCGGGCCCATTTTCAAGGCGATCTGCGTCAAGGCGCGGTCGATATCCGTCTGCTGGTCGTTATCGTAGCCTTGATACGGAATGGACATGAGGTCGATCTTGTTCGACCTGTTTTTTACGTCGGAGAGATTGGACGTGAGTGGTACAACTTCGAGAAGTTTTGTGTCCTCGGCTTTTTCACCAAAGGTATAGACTGCCATTCTAAATTGGTCTGAGACGGTCTGGGTGCCCGCTGCAGTGTCCATGAGGGAGGCCGTTGCTTTCCCCACCACATTGATGCGCGTGGTCACTTTCAGTTTTTTCGCAAGCTCGTAGTAACTATTTTTGCCACTCTGAACATCGTGACACGCGAAGGCACATTGATCGCGTGTATTCGCCACCATGGTTGCGACATCCTGGGGCGTTGCACCCACACCCATGGATGGTGTGTTATCCAGCAACAGATAGAAGTTCATGTACTTCTCTGTTTGATATCGACCCGTGGATTTAATGCTTACGGTAAAGAAGTCCTTACCCAAAATCGCTGAGAGCGTGGTATTGACCGTGGCCTTCAATTCCAAGGACGATTCAACGATATTCCCGGTCTTCTTGACAAGCAGGGTGGCGTTCTCGATCTCGAAGTCGTTTTTCTTGCCGTCCCCCTTCTTGCCGAAATCCAATCCGGAATGACCAGGAACGGTGATAGGGCCATCTCCGCTCATCTTGCGCGCCTCCGCCACATATGGTGAATCTTTGGAGACGGCGCCGAGTGCGGTGGCGTCCGCCGTTTGCTGCAGATCTTCCTTGACGGCGAGCGCCTGGCTGAAGTCTAAGGCCAGGCCTGCCGCTCCAAACAGCGGTACGGCCAAGAGTGCAGTCAGAATGGCAAAATTGCCGCCTTTGTCTCGCCAAAAATTAAGCATTGGTGCCTCTGAAAAATCTTATGAAGCTTTGTCGCGACCTGATATCGAGAATAGATGGCTTAAAATGAATAATAACAGGTGGCTTTAATCGCTAAGGTTTTACGCAACACGTATAAATAGATGATTAAAACTCATAGGGCGGGCCTATTGCCTGGGGAAATGCATGTCACGCGCGCAACGCCTGCTTGATTTGCTTCAATTGTTACGAAGCTATCGCAATCCGGTGGGTGGCGCAGAACTGGCTGCCGCGACAGGTGTTAGTCTGCGCACCCTCTACCGCGACATCGCGACCCTCCAGGCGCAAGGCGCCAATATCGAAGGCGAGGCCGGCGTCGGCTATGTGCTGCGACCGGGTTATCTTCTGCCGCCTCTGATGTTTTCCGAAGCGGAAATCGAGGCTTTGGTTCTGGGCTCCCGCTGGGTGGCGGGCAGGGCGGATGGCGCGTTGGCCGATGCCGCGCGCGCCGGGCTTGCGAAGATCGCCGCAGTGCTTCCGAAGGCGCTGGCGGAGGAACTGGACAACTCCACTCTTCTCGTGGGGCCTGGGAAGGTGATCGATATGCCGAACATCGATCTTAGCAATATTCGCAGTGCCATCAGACATCAGGAAAAAATCGAGATCGACTATGCCGACGAGCAGGGGCGCGACACTCGCCGAATCGTCTGGCCCTTCGCGCTGGCCTTCTTCGATCAGGTCCGTGTGCTGCTGGCTTGGTGCGAGTTGAGACAGGATTACCGCAGCTTTCGCGCCGATCGCATCTCCTCCTTCATGCTCCTTGGCGCGCGCTATCCCAAACGCCGCGAAGTCCTGCTGAAAGGTTGGCGGCAGATGATGAAGGCACGCCAGGAGACTGCTGACAGAAACTGACACTACGCCTGGCTAAGGTCTCCTCATCAACAAAAGGAGACCAACATGAACCACCCGAACTTCGTCATTCTCTTTGTCAACGACCCGCGCCATAGCGCTGCATTCTATAGCGATTTGCTCGGCGCAGAGCCTGTCGAACTCTCCGACACCTTCGCTCTGTTCAATTTGCAAAGCGGCATGCGCCTTGGTCTCTGGTTCCGCCACTCCGTTCAGCCGCCACTGTCTTCCGACGGCAACGCCGCCGAAATCGCCTTCATCAAAGAGACGGACAGTGAGGTCGATGCCTGCCATCGCGCGTGGACCGACAAGGGCCTGCCGATCCTGCAGGAGCCAACCGTCATGGACTTCGGCCGCACCTTCCTGGCGGCAGATCCGGATGGTTACCGGCTGCGCGTCTACGCCTTTCACGGCTGACGTCTCACTGTGTTGAAGGGGCAGGCATCGAGCCATGCCTGTCCCTTCACGATCAGCCGCGCACTGCGACGATGAACAGTCGTGGGAATCGCAAAAGGCGCCGTCCATCTGCAAGTCGCGGATATGCGGCGTCGATGCGCTGTCGGTAATCCTCCAGAAAAGCCTCTTGGTGTTCAGCGCCAGCAACTGCCAGATAAGGACGAAGACCGGTGCCCTTCACCCACTCCACGATCGCCCCGGCATCCGCCATGGGGTGATTGTAAATGCTGTGCCACACATCGACGCGTAGCGCTTTCGGCGACAGGCGATCGATGTACTCAGCCGGGGAGGGCAGCGGCTTGCGACGCAGTTGTCGCCCTTCGAAGTTCTGGCGCCATGGACCGGAGCGGCTCGTTTCCTCCATCAACAGATGACCCGGCTCATTGAGGTTGTCCGGCATCTGGATAGCAAGGACGCCACCGGGGGTCAGATGGTCCATCAGCCTGTCGAGAAGGTCGATGTGGTTCGGCAACCATTGGAACACCGCATTGGCATATAACAGATCGGCAGGCGCATCCGGTATCCAGGATGACAGATCGGCTTGCACGAATTCGGTGGTCGGCAACCTGAGTGCTGCTTCTTCCAGCATATTTTCGTCGCTATCGACGCCGGTAATGACGTTGACACCATAGCGCTCCGTCAGAAGCTCGGTGGAATTGCCGGGACCACAGCCAAGGTCGAAGCCTGTCATCACTTTCTCCAGCGGGACTTGCGCCAGGAGGTCACGCGCCGGCCGCGTCCGCTCGTCCTCGAATTTCAGATATTGCTGTGCCGACCATGCCATTTCGGGCCTCCCTGCGCTTATGTCTTACTGAAGATGCCACAGCGTCCTCACGACTGCCAGATCACCTCGATTGGCGTAGCAACGCGGGGGCCATATTCTTGGCTGCACGCAATAAATGCGCTTTTCACGGCAATCCTCGGGCAATATTCCTTCCTTTTGATCGCAGCGGGGAATTTCATCTTGACCTCATGGCCGAGCGGGCATTCATTCCGACGCATTCAAGAAGGAGAATGCCATGTCCGTCGATACCGCACCCCGTTCCACAACCTGGACCTATGTCGATGGTCAATGGCTTCCCGGCAATCCTCCCTTGATCGGCCCCACCTCCCACGCCATGTGGCTCGCGTCGACCGTCTTCGATGGCGCGCGCTGGTTCGATGGCCTGGCACCCGATCTCGATCTGCACTGCCAGCGCGTCAACCGTTCCGCCGTCAACATGGGCATGAAGCCGACCATGACGCCGGAGGATATCGAGCAACTGGCGTTGGAAGGCGTGAAGAAGTTCGATGGCACTATGGCGATCTACATCAAGCCGATGTACTGGGCCGAGCATGGCATGCGTGGCTCCGTCGTCGCTCCGGACGCGGAGTCCACCCGCTTCGCGCTTTGCCTGTTCGAGGCACCGATGGATGCTGGCGTGCCACTGACGCTGACCGTCTCGCCGCTGCGCCGTCCATCGCCGGAAACGGCCATGACCGATGCCAAGGCTGGTAGCCTCTATCCCAATAGCGGTCGTGCCATCATTGAAGCCCGCTCGCGCGGCTTCGACAACGCGCTGATGCGCGACATGAACGGCAATGTGGCCGAGTCCGCATCCTCCAATGTCTTCATGGTCAAGGAGGGCATCGTCTATACACCGATGCCGAACCGCACCTTTCTGGCAGGCATCACCCGCTCTCGCGTCATGATGCTGCTGCGCCAGGCAGGTTTCGATGTGCGTGAGGCAACGCTATCCGTCGAAGACTTCCGCAACGCCGACGAAATCTTCTGCTCCGGAAACTATTCCAAGGTTTCCCCGGTCATCAAGCTCGACGACCGCGAACTCCAGGCCGGCCCTGTGGCGCGCAAGGCGCTAGACCTTTACATGGAATGGGCAAAATCGGCGACGTCGGCTGAGTAAAAGGACGGCATTGGAACTCCTTGTGGATGTCGCGTGATCACGGTGTCCCATGGAGTTCTATTCGCTCTTGATTTGCACCAACTCTCGACGCGCCACCTCTACCACCGCATCCGTCAGCGACTTTAGCCGATCGGCGGCCAGCCGGTTGACCTGCCAGAACAGCGGGATGTCGAACGGCGTTCCCGCCACAAGCTCCACCAATCGCCCCTCCGCCAGATGATTGCGCACCAGAAGCGCCGGGTTCATGCCCCAGCCCATGCCAAGGAGCGCGGCATCCACGAAGCTTTGGGTGGATGGTAGCCAATGGGTCGGGTGGACGATGGACGCGCCGAAAACCTGGCTGATCCATTGCTGCTGGAGCCGGTCTTTCTGGTTGAAGGTGAGGGCAGGAGCTTGCGCGAGTTCGGTTTCGGTCACACCCTTGGGAAAGTATCGGTCGATAAAAGCCGGGCTTGCTGTGGCGTGATAGCGCAGAAAGCCGAGCGGCGTGACACGGCAGCCCTGGACCGGCTTTTCAAGACTGGTCACCGCCGCGAGGACGCGTCCGCGCTGCAGCCACTCCGCCGTATGATCCTGATCGTCCACCGCCACATTCAGGAGAAAGCCCGACTGATGGGTGAAAGTGGAAACTGCCTTTAGGAACCATGTGCCGAGACTGTCGGCATTGGTGGCGATGTGCAGCGTCACGCGGCTGCTGACCTCGTCGGAAGACAGAAGAGCGGGTAGCTGGCTGAAAAGCTCTGACTCCAGCATGCCCACATGCTCCATGTGGCGGCAGACCCATTCGCCTTTTTCCGTCGCCGTACAGGGATTTCCACGCAGTATGAGAACGGCACCCAGCCGTTCCTCGAGTTGTTTGACCCGTTGAGAGATGGCCGACGGTGTGACGTGTAGCGCCAGTGCCGCCTTTTCAAAACTGCCGGTCTGCACCACCATCGCTACCGCGCGAAGCCCTGCGTAATCCATAGAGTTAGCCCTGCTTAATCAAGATAAGTATCTTTAACTGGATTAAACCGTTGCCGCCACCTATTCGGTGCCAGGACTTAAGGGGCATCGTATGGAATTTTCGGTATATCTTACAGGCTTCACCATGGGGCTGACGCTTATCATGGCCATCGGCGCGCAAAATGCGTTCGTATTGCGCCAGGGTCTTCGCGGCGATCATGTCTTCGCCGTTTGCCTGGCCTGCGCGCTTTCGGATGCGATCCTGATCACCATCGGCGTGACTGCCTTCCGGCAGATAGCCATGGTCATGCCGGCGATCGAACCCGCCATGCGCTATGCGGGTGCCGCGTTTTTGGTGTGGTATGGCGCAAAGAGCCTGCAGTCGGCACTTCGGTCCTCAGAGGCCTTGGCCGCTGCATCCGGCACGGTCACGCCCTTTGCTCCCACACTTCTTACCTGTCTGGCGCTGACATGGCTGAACCCGCATGTCTATCTCGACACCGTCGTTTTGATCGGCACGATCTCGACGCAGTTTCCGGGCAAGGAAGCGGTCTTCGGTGCAGGTGCGACCACGGCGTCATGTGTCTTCTTCTTCTCGCTTGGCTATGGAGCCCGCTGGTTGCGCCCCGTCTTCGCCAATCCGGCGGCGTGGCGCATCCTGGAAGGCGTCATTGCGCTTGTCATGTGGCTAATCGCACTCACACTTCTCACTGGCGGTTAAGGGCAGCGACAAGTGCGCGCAGCGGCGCCGTCATGTGCTTGTCGCGCCTCATTGCCAGCACCAGATGACGTTCCAGTTTCGGCATGAGCGAGCGCGTTTGTAGCCCTTTCGAAGCCGCGTCACGAACGGCCATCGCGGGTACAATGGCGACACCAAGGCCTGACTCGACCAATGTCTTCAGCGCCTCCACGCTGCCAAGCTCCATGACGGGCTGGACTCGTCTGCTGCTGTCTTTCAGCCACCCGTCGACAAGCTTTCGGGTATTGCCGCCCTGATAGAGAAGCAAGGGCTGGCCGCAGAGATAATCGGCGTCAATGTTGTCTGGGATGGCAGACACGTCTGGTGGGAAGACCGCGACCAGTTCTTCGCGATGAAGTTCGCGCAGATCGAGGCTGCGCCCGGTGACGGGAAGCGTGACGATCGCGGCATCGATCTCGTTGTTTTCCAGGAGGCGGACGATATCCGGCGTGTTGCCGGTCTCCACACGAATTTCGATACCGGGCATCAACCGACGGATTTCTCGCAATATCGTCGGCAGAAAGTAGATGAGGGCTGTCGCACCGGTACCGATGCGCAAGCGTCCGCTCTGGCCGCTTCGATGCGGCGCGACGGTCTCGATAGCCTGAGACACTTCGTCGGCAATACGCCGTGCATGCACCAGAAGATCGCGTCCTGCGGGCGTTGGCTGCGCCCGTCGCCCTACGCGCTCGATGAGCCGAACGCCAAGCTGCTTTTCAAGCAACCGAATGTGGAGGCTGATGGCGGGCTGTGTCAGCCCAACCTTCTCCGCCGCCGCGGAGAAACTACCGAGATCCGCGACATCAATGAAGCTCTTCAACTGTCGGAGGTCGAAATCCATATCAAAGAATCCCTTATGCTCTGCATAAGATCTATAATCTTTATTTTGATATGTCTCTGGTGCAGATTGCAGCGACCCGCATACCCCTTCAGGACTTTCCGCAATGACCTCCGCCACAAAAACCGCCATGATCATCCGCCCCTGCGAAGAGGGGGATATCCCTGCGATCGTTGAAATCTACCGTGACGCCGTCCTTTATGGCAGCGCCAGCTTCGAAATCGAGCCGCCGACGGCTGATGCTATGCGGGAGCGCCGGAGAACACTCCTCGCCGGCGGCTTCCCCTATATCGTTGCGGAAATGGAAGGCGCTGTTGTCGGCTACGCCTATGCCGGACCCCACCGCGCCCGCCCGGCCTATGGCGCAACGGTAGAGGACTCCATCTACGTCGATCCCAACAGAAAGGGCTTAGGGATCGGCAAGACCCTGCTGCTGGCACTGATCGAAGAGGCGGCCGCAAGGGGTTTTCGCCAGATGGTGGCGGTTGTCGGCGATTCCGACAACGCCGCTTCTATCGGCGTTCACCGCGCCACGGGGTTTGAGATGGTGGGGACCCTGAAATCCATCGGCTGGAAGCACGGCCGCTGGCTGGACATCGTTCTCATGCAGCGACCATTAGGCGAGGCGGACAGAACGCCGAGAGCTCAAATCTGACGATCTATCCAATAATCGCCATTACTTACGTGCTTTACGTAAGCAGCGCTCTGCTTCTTGAATTCACTCTGTTCGTTAGACGAGCGAATAGTCTTGAACAGGCTGTCAGGGCTTGGTGGAGCCAGGAAGCCCGACCTTGACGGAATCGGCCGACAACTCGCTGCCGAGTTCCACAGCCTTGGTCTTCTTGTCGTAAACGCAGATGTGACTAACGGTTGCATCTGCTCCTTTCGCCTTTCCGGTCAGGATCGCCAAACCGTAATTCTCGCTTCCTGTCGGATCGACGACGGCCTTCGCGTCATCCATCAGCCTTGCCCCCGCATCGAGGCATTTTGCCTGCACGTCGGCAACGAACGCTTCCCAGGCATTATCGGACGATGCGGCTGCGGGGAGCGCCACAAGGGATGTCATGATCAAAACCAAAGCCTGTCGTTTCACTGCCATGTCCTTTCGATAGTCTCTCATCGGATCAGCCGAACGGATCGCTCGGAATCGGTACGGCAAACTGGGTCGCAATCATGTTTTTGAAGAGGCGTGAGAGGAATTTTCTCTTTTGCTGGAACATTTTGACAATTCACAGGTTGCCTGAATTGACGGCTGATCCTATGGTCCGCGCACAAGGTTTCGAGGAGCGGCCCAGCCGCTGCAACAAGGAGTAAAACCATGGCCTTTGAACTTCCCGAACTCCCATACGACTACGACGCGCTTGCGCCTTACATGTCGCGCGAAACGCTGGAGTTTCACCACGACAAGCACCACAAGGCCTATGTGGACAACGGCAACAAGCTGGCTGCAGAAGCCGGTCTTTCCGACCTGTCGCTCGAAGAAGTCGTGAAGAAGTCCTTCGGCACCAATGCTGGTCTCTTCAACAACGCTGCCCAGCATTACAACCACGTCCATTTCTGGAAGTGGATGAAGAAGGACGGCGGCGGCAACAAGCTGCCCGGAAAGCTCGAGCAGGCGATCGCTTCCGATCTCGGCGGTTACGACAAGTTCAAGGCTGACTTCATCGCAGCCGGCACCACGCAGTTCGGCTCCGGCTGGGCCTGGCTTTCGGTCAAGAACGGCAAGCTTGAAATCTCCAAGACCCCGAACGGTGAAAACCCGCTGGTCCACGGCGCAGAGCCGATCCTCGGCGTCGACGTGTGGGAACACTCCTACTACATCGACTATCGCAACCTGCGTCCGAAGTACCTCGAAGCTTTCGTCGATAATCTCATCAACTGGGATTACGTTCTGGAGCGCTACGAAGCCGCTTCCAAGTAATTTTTCCGCCCGATCGGATAAGCAGCACCCGGCCTTTGCGCCGGGTGTTTTGCTTTGCGGCGTCTTCCGATCCTTGCAGGCGGTTGTCACACCTCTGTCATGCGGCGCTTCTAAGCGGTAGCGATCATGACAGCCACATCCTCCACACCTCTATTTTCCTTCGGCATCGTCGCTGACCCGCAATATGCCGACATCCCAGCCCGACCGGAGATGAATCGCTTTTACGCGGAGAGCACGAAAAAGCTGACGGCTGCGATCGACGCCTTCAACCAGGAGAATCTGGCGTTCGTCGTCACCCTCGGCGATCTGATCGACCGCAGTTGGGAGAGCTTCGACGCGATCCTTGGCTGTTACGATCACCTCAGGCATCGCTCCATTCTGCTACCCGGAAACCACGACTTCGCTGTCGAGCCGGAGCATTTGCCAAAGGTCCACGATCGGCTCGGCATGCCGGCAGAGTGGTATGACTTCAGTCTCGGCGAATTCCGTTTCATCGTGCTGGACGGCAATGATGTCAGCACCTTCGCGCCTGCGCTTGGCGATCCGCGCCGCGAGCTTGCCACGGCCCGTCTGGAGGCGCTACGCGAGGCCGGAGACCTGAACGCACAGGACTGGAACGGTTCTTTCAGCAATGAGCAACTGTCCTGGCTACGGGCAACGCTTGCCAAGGCCGATGCCATGCAGGAGCAGGTCGTCCTCTTCTGCCACTATCCTCTCTATCCGGCGAACGCGCATAATATGTGGGACGCGCCAGAGGTGCTGAAACTGCTGGCCGCTCATCACAGCGTCAGGGCGTGGTTCTGCGGGCACAATCACGATGGCAATTACGGCGTGATCGGCAATACTCATTTCGTCAACGTCAAAGGCATGGTGGACACGCCGGACCAGAACGCCTTTGCCATCGCCGATGTTTATCCGGACCGCATCGCCCTGCGTGGCTTTGGCCGGGAGACAAACCGCGTTCTGATGTTTTGAGGTCAGGACCGTGTGGCCGCCCCCATCATTGTCGAAGATCTGTCGGCTCCGTACTGGCAGCCTTTTTCGCCGCTTGCCATGGGCGCAAAGGAAACTGAAAAAGCCAAGTTTAGGTATCTGATTTTCCTCTGGAAAATCACCTGAATGTGACTTCTTTTTGCCATGTGAAGCCTGCATCTTCATTTCTGTTCGACTCGGTGTGCCGCCCGGCACGCATTCGCGCGTCGTGAAGTCGATGCGGAACGGCGAATAACCACCTCCGGTGCCACCGGAACAAGGAGAGAGAGCATGAAATTCAAGACGATTGCCGCATCCATTCTCATAGGCTGTCTTTGCGCCGGAGCGGTTTCCGCGGCCGGCGAGGTAGAAAAGCGTGAAGGCTTGATGAAACAGATCGGCGGCGCCATGGGCGCACTCGGTGCGATCGCCAAGGGCGAAAAGCCCTATGACGCCGAGACCGTGAAGACAGCTGTCACCACCATCAGCACCAACGCCAAGGCATTCCCGGATCAGTTCCCGGCAGGTTCTGAAGGCGGCGCTGCGTCGCCTGCCATCTGGCAGAACTTTGCGGACTTCAAGGCGAAGTCGGAAAAGCTCGGCGCGGATGCCGATGCCGTTCTAGCACAGCTGCCGACCGATCAGGCGAGCACAGGTGCTGCCCTCAAGACGCTCGGCGCCGATTGCAGTTCCTGCCATCAGGCCTATCGTGTGAAGAAGTAAGCGACCGAAGAAGAGCCCGCCGGTTCAGCGGCGGGCTATTTCCTTCAATGATATTTTATCGATAGCGGAGAGGCGGATGGCATCCATCTGGGGAAAGCTGGCAGGCGGTATTGCGGTCGCAGGTCTCGCCGGCTTCGGCATTTTCATGTGGGTGACAGCACCTGAGCGCCAGCCGCCAAGCCACTGGGCCAATCTGGGTGAACCCGATCTTGCCAATGGTGAAACGCTGTTTTGGGCAGGCGGATGCGCAAGCTGTCATGCTGCTCCGAGTGCCAGCGGCGATGCCTTGAAGACGCTGTCCGGCGGCCAGGCCTTGCCAACCCCCTTCGGCACTTTCCATGTTCCCAATATTTCACCTGATCCGCAGCATGGTCTCGGAAGCTGGACGGTGGCCGAGTTCGGCGATGCCATGACCCGAGGGGTCGGAAAGAACGGCGAGCATCTCTATCCGTCCTTCCCCTATACGTCCTATGCCCGTATGACAGCGCAGGATATCAATGATCTCTTCGGCTACCTGAAGACGCTGCCCGCCAGCACCAACGACGCGCCTCCTCACGATTTGCCATTCCCGCTCGACATGCGATTGGCTCTCGGCGGCTGGAAATTCCTCTATTTCGACAAGGGCGCGCCACGGGTGCAGCTTGCCAATGCCAGCGCCGATGTGGCGCGCGGCCAATATCTGGTGGAAGGCCCAGGCCATTGCGGCGAGTGCCACACACCACGCACGGCACTTGGCGGCCTGGTCAATGACAAGTGGCTGGCGGGCGGCCCGAACCCGGAGGGTGAGGGGACGATCCCTGACATCACGCCGGGCTCGCAAGCCATCGGTTCCTGGACGGTCGCCGATATCGCCAGCTATCTCGAAACTGGCTTCACCCCGGATTTCGACAGCGTCGGCGGATCCATGGTCAAGGTGCAGCAGAATATGGCGAAGCTATCGGCCGAAGATCGCAACGCGATCGCTTCTTATCTTAAGGCCATTCCAGCGCGTTGACATCTGTGAATACGGGAGGCTCAAGCTTCTCGCATTGACTCTCCACAACCCCTGACCGATAACAGAGGCGTGATGGTCTTTCCGGTTTTGCCGGAAAGTGAAAAGGGAACACGATAGGAGCCTCGCTCTCATTCGTGGCTGCCCCCGCAACTGTGAGCGGTGAGCCGGAAAACAACAGCCACTGATGCTAAATCTGGCATCGGGAAGGTGTTTTCAAGGCTACGACCCGCGAGCCAGGAGACCTGCCATCACGAAGTGTCGTCAATGCCGGCGGGGTGTCCGGAAGAGCACGGTTTTCGGGTTGGCACCATCCGTCCGAAAAGCCCTGTTTGTCTTTCCCCGTGGTGAAGGTTGAACGCGTGCGTCCGGCTGCCTGAAAGCAGCGCGCCGCTGAAGAAGAGGGTCACCATGTCTATCCAACAGAATACGGCGTCGAGCGCCGTGTCCTCGACCACATCGAAACTCTTGCAGGCGCTGAGTGCCGTTGCACTTGGCCTGTTCATTGTCGGTTTCGTTGGCTTCTCGCATGTCGAGGCCATGCACAATGCGGCGCATGATACGCGCCACGCCAATGCTTTCCCCTGCCATTGAGGGGAGATGAGATGCCGTTTTTCAGAAACATCGTCTTTACCGCGGTCCTCGTCGGCCTGATTGCGGGTCTTGCCGTCAGCGCCATGCAGGCTGTCGGCACCACGCCGTTGATCCTGCAGGCGGAAACCTTCGAGAGTGCGGGTGGCGAAGCGGGTCATTCACATGATGCCGCCACGCCCGCGGATCATCACCATGACGCGGAAGCCTGGGCACCTGCGGATGGCTTCGAGCGCAACGCCTACACCGTCGCCGCCAATGTCCTGACGGCCATCGGCTATGCGCTGGTGCTCACAGGTCTGATCTCGCTTCGCGGCTCTCAGGGCGGCTGGCGCGAAGGTCTGTTCTGGGGGCTCGCCGGTTTCGCGGCCGTCATGCTGGCGCCTATGATCGGCCTGCCGCCGGAACTGCCGGGCAGCCCCGCTGCCGATCTTGGTGCGCGTCAGGTCTGGTGGATCGCGACCGCTGCGGCGACTGCCGGAGGCATCGCGCTCCTCGCCTTCCGCCGCTCGGAACCGTGGGCGGTGATCCTTGCCGTCGTGTTGATCGTTGCGCCGCATGTCGTCGGCGCGCCATTGCCGCCTGCGGGTGAACATGCGCTGGCGCCGCTGCCGCTCGAACGCCGCTTCGTTGTGCTTGCCACTGTCACGAGCTTCGTTTTCTGGCTGATCCTTGGCTCGCTCAGCGGCCTGGTCCTCAAGCGCTTCGACGCTGTAAAGTGACACGATGACGGAGGAGAACGCAGTCGATTGGAGCGATGACCTCGATTGCCTGCGTTTTTCCGTCCCCGGTCATGGCGCGCCCTGCGCCATGCATCGGCTTGCTTTCAAGGTGTTGATCAATGATGCGCTGACAGAAGAGACCTGTCGCGCATACTTTCTGGCGAACCGCGACGCATTTCTCGCGGCGGCCACCGACAAGATCAAGCGGCTGAGTATTCCCTTCGAGCGCAGTCTCCATATCAACAGCCGCGATCTTCGCCGAGCCATGACAGCAGACGACGCGCAAGGACCGGCGCGCCTCTGCCGTGTGCTGGATCGTTAACTCGGCACGTGTTCCGCGGAAAATACCGATAGTTCGGCTTCGGCTTCCGGTCCCCACAGACCGAGGCCGTTCAACACCTCTTTCGCGAAGCTGACCGGTGAATTGCCTGGTGCTGTGACAACACCCTGATCGCTGACGGCTTGTGGCTGATCGCGGTAGAGCGTTGCCCCGTCATAGCCGCCGTATTTTTGATGCGACGCCAGGGCGTTGCCCGTATGGGCCACACTGTTCAAGATGCCGGTGCCGGCGAGCGCGCTGGCCGCAGCACAGATGCCTGCAACCACGCGGCCTTTTGTCCGAAAGCGATGGACCAGATCGCCAAAATCGGGCGCAGTGCCTTTTTCCCAACTCAAGCCGCCCGGGATAACCAGCGCGTCGATCGTCTCCGGGTCGAGGGCGTCATGGGACGTGTCCGGCATCACCTTGAATCCGCCCATCGACGTCACAGGCTGGCCGTCGGGTGAAGCGGTGACGATCTCGACACCGAGATAGCTGCGGGCCGCAGCGGCAAGCAGTGCAGGCTCCCAGTCGGCAAAGTCTTGCGTCAGCGCAATGGCAATACGAGTCATGTCATCCTCCAGAAGCGAAGAAGCTCAGGCGATCGCTTGCATGAAGCGCATGCCGGTGACGGGACGCGGAACGAAATCCATGTTTTCGTAGAATTTGTGTGCGGCGAAGTTGCCGGTCGCAGCGCCGACCGATAGGAAGTCGCAGCCGCAGCGTTTTGCAACGTCGCGCGCGCGCGCCACCAGGTGCTGACCGGTGCCGTGACCGCGATGGCCGTCCCGCACGAAGAGATGGTGCAACTCCATGCCGCGTCGGCCTTCCTGGGCGCGGTAGAGCGGCACGAGAATGGCGTAACCGATAAGCTCACCTGCAGCTTCCGCCACCAGTGCGGTGATCCAGGGGACCTGGCCGAACAGATCGCGCTCAAGCTTCTCCGGCGTGATCGCGGCGGCATCACCATGATGGGCGGCGAGCAGGGTGATCATCTCGTTGAGTTCAGGCAGATCGGCTGCGCGCGCACCACGAATGGTGACGACGGGCGGTCTTGGCAGTGTCAGGAGGCTATCTTCGGTCATGGGTCTGGTCCTTCGGTTGTCTGGTTTTTTGCCGTCAGGACGCTTGGAAAACAACAAAGCCGCCTGACGGCGGCTTGTTGACAAAGTGATCTGTCGAGCCGCCTTTTACAGGTAGGCCCAAAAATACGTGCAGGAGATGGGTGCGCGTTCATTGATCATGCGCGACTCAATGCGCTTGAATTGGAAAGCTGTCAAGGGGAGGCTTCGGCATTTTGGATGGGTCCGTCTCGATACCTGCCACGAGGGCAAGCGGCGCATTGACATCGGTCGTCCTCAGTCCGCTATGTGTCTGCGCGGCGTGCTCTTGCGCTCGATAAGTCAATGGCAGGGACAAAAGCATCGATGACGGCGCAATCCGCAGAGCAAGTGGGTTTTCAGGGCACGGGCGTCTCGATTTTTCCCATTACCCAAGCCACGGCCGCGACATTTACGGATCTGTTCATCGGCGTGACCTTCCTGTGCTTCATCTGCGCCGGGAGCAAAAGGGTCGTCTGTCCTGTGAATGGCGAGTTCGTGGGCGAGGCGGGTGACCTCCTGATTTTCCCCTCCGGTTCTATCGTCACCTTG
This sequence comes from Agrobacterium sp. CNPSo 3708, assembly GCF_028674915.1. Taxonomy (NCBI): domain Bacteria; kingdom Pseudomonadati; phylum Pseudomonadota; class Alphaproteobacteria; order Hyphomicrobiales; family Rhizobiaceae; genus Agrobacterium; species Agrobacterium sp. CNPSo 3708. Next base: position 128,956 of record NZ_JAQZSF010000009.1, on the reverse strand, counting down.
GAAAACCGTCCTGTCAGCGCTGCGAATTATCGGGCGACAGGCATCTATTTCGATCATGAACTGATTGATGCGGTCTTCGCCGGTCCACCGCGGGCGTCAGGCTCGCCTGGTGTCCAGATCGTTCGCGAGGCAGCAAGCGCTGACTATGATGTGGTGGAGGTCACGCGGCAGGCTTTGCATGATGACACTCTACCCTTGTCGGTCAAGCGCCATCGGGTTCTGGAGCCGTTGGTCTGGCTCCGCCATCACGGTATCCATCTGCCGCGGCGAGGGGAAGATCAACCCTTGAACAAGGTGCGGCGGCTGATAGAGACCGACATCAGCCAGCCTTGGCGGGTGGAAGACGTCGCGCGTCATTTTGCCATGAGTGAAGCCAGTTTTCGGCGGTGGCTGGCGAAATCCGGTCCGGGATTTTCGCAGATCCTGTTGAACACGAGGCTGGAGAAGGGGCTAGGGATGCTGCAATCAACGGATACGCCGATCTCCAGTATCGCGTTGGAGTGCGGCTTCAAGACGCCCTCGCATTTCTCCGAGGCCTTCCGCAAGAGATTCGGTCTTAAGCCACGCTCTATCCGCACAGCCGAATTCTGATCGTTTTTCGATAGTCTTTGATCGCGAGCCGGAAGCTCGAAATTCCTGGCAGGTCTATGTCTTTGAGCATGATCAACGTCTGGAAAGGACACCTCATCATGCTGAAAAAGAACGTTGCGACCGGCGTCATTATGGCGCTTCTGACCGCCACGACAGCAAGCGCCGCGGACTTCAAACTGTCGAGCACTTCGATTGCCGAGGGGCAGCAACTTACGTCTAACTTCGTGTTCAAGGGCTTCGGCTGCGAGGGCGGAAATCAGTCGCCGCAGCTATCCTGGTCTGGCGCGCCGGCTGGCACGAAGAGCTTTGCCATCACGGCCTACGATCCGGATGCGCCGACAGGCTCGGGCTGGTGGCACTGGACTGTGGTGAATATCCACGCAGCGCAAACGTCGCTCGAACTTGGTGCAAGCGGCGACAAGAAGCTGCCCGCAGGAGCCTTGGAAATCCGCAATGATTATGGTGTAGCCGGTTTTGGCGGGGCATGCCCGCCGCCCGGTGAAGTCCACCGCTACATCTTCACCGTCCATGCGCTTGGCACGGAGCATCTGGACCTTCCGGACAATGCCAGCAACGCGCTTGCGGGGTTCATGATTGGCGCCAACACCCTTGCCACGGCAAAGATCACAGCGGTCTATAACCGCTAAGGGCGCAGCAGAGGATAGTCGCTGGCGCTGGTGACTATCCTCTCCCGGCATGACGTCTCAATGATCGTGATCGCACAGACCATGATCCGACAGCGCCCGGATGACATAGCAATCTTCGATCGAGTGTCCGTCGCAGTGGGAGACGATCCGCTCCAGCTCGTGCTCCAGCTTCTTCAGCTTGGCGATCTTTTCCCGCACTGTCGCGAGATGATCGGCGGCAATGCGGTCCGCACCCGCGCACGGCATTTCGCGGTGCTGGCTGAGCGCGATCAATTCACGGATCGCGTCGATGTTGAGACCGAGATCGCGGGCGTGCCGCACGAAAGCGAGACGTTCCAGATCGGTCTTTTCATACCGGCGCTGATTGCCCTCGGAGCGATCGGCTTCGTTAAGCAGCCCCATTTGCTCGTAGTAGCGAATGGTCGGGACTTTCACGCCTGTCCGTTTCGATAAATCGCCGATGGAATACATGGCCTCATCCTCATAGCTATAGCTTGTAGAGATATAGGTTTCAGACAGTGGGAACGCAATTGTTTTGCCGTCTCCGCCGTCAGGCATTCGAGAAAAGCAGTTGGCTATTGACGGGCGCTGATGGAGTATGACGCAAACGACAACGCCTCCCTTTAATGATCACCGTCATGCCCAGTATCTTATCGACCGATCTTTCCATTTCCGCCCTGGCATTTCTGGTGCTCGTCGCTTTGAGCGCAGGCCTCGCGCGCGGTTTTTCCGGCTTCGGCGCGGCGCTGATCTTCGTGCCGCTCGCCAGTTCGGTTATGGGCCCGCAGATTGCCGTTCCGCTTCTCCTTGTGGTCGATGGGGTGATGACGCTCGGCATGATACCGGGGGCAGTCCGTCGGGCGGATCGACGCGACGTCCTCACCATGGCGGTCGGCGCCATCATCGGCGTACCAATTGGCGTCCACCTCCTGATGACACTCGATCCCGTCACCATCCGTTGGGCCATCGTCGCCATCGTTGTTGTGCTCTTGTCGCTTCTGATGTCCGGTTGGCGCTATAGGGACCGGCCAAAGGCAATTCTGACGGCGGTCGTCGGACTGATCGCAGGCGTGTTTTCCGGCGTGGCGCAGATCGGCGGGCCGCCGGTCGTCGCCTATTGGTTGGGTGGGGCTGTGCCGGCGGTCATCGTTCGGGCCAATATCATTCTCTACTTTGCGATCTCCACGGTGCTCAATGCCACGGCCTATCTGTGGAATGATCTCATCACGGTGAAGCTCTTGGGGTTAGCGGTTCTGGTCGCCCCGGTCTACGGCCTTGGTGTGTGGCTCGGCAGTCGAATGTTCGGCCTTGCCGAAGAGAAGACCTTTCGCCGCATCTGCTATGGGATGATTGCAACCGCAGCCCTCATCAGCATGCCGCTCTTTGATGCGCTGAAAGGCTGATCGAACGCTCTGCCACCATCTGCATCTTCTCAAGCAGCATAGGGACTTGCCGTTTGCCCAAAGAGAGAATAGTATACCCCCCTATACTATCGGGAGAACGAGCAGATGTCCCATACGATCCGCGACAAGGATAAGCTTTTGGCGCGTATACGGCGCATGAAGGGTCAGATGGAAGCGGTGGAACGGGCGCTGGAGGGCGGCAAGCCCTGTGGCGATGTTCTGCAACTCCTCGCCTCTGTTCGCGGCGCGCTCTCTGGCCTGACGGGCGAAGTGATGCAGGAGCATCTGCACGAGCATGTGCTGCATGCGGAAAATGACGAGGAACGCGCCAAGGCTGCAGAAGAGCTGGCGCAGGTTCTCAAAACCTACATTCGATAAGGTGACGATGATGGCAACGATGGAACATAGCCACGCGGATGGCACGCATAGCCACGTTTTCTTAGGGACCGATCACGAGCGCAACGAACGACGCGTCTGGATGGTCATTGCTCTGACTACTGTCATGATGGTTGTGGAGATCGCAGCAGGTCACTGGTTCGGCTCCATGGCGCTGACAGCCGATGGCTGGCATATGTCGACCCATGCGGGCGCGATGCTGATTTCGGCGCTTGCCTATCTTTATGCCCGCAAGCACGCGCATGATCCGCGCTTCACCTTCGGTACGGGAAAGTTTGGTGATCTCGCCGGTTTTGCCAGTGCCGTCGTACTGGGCGTCGTCGCGCTGCTGATTGCCTGGGAGAGCGCTCTGCGCTTCGTCTCGCCGGTGGAGATCGACTTCAACCAGGCGATCATCGTTGCGGTGATCGGTCTGGTCGTCAACATCGTCAGCGCCTTGCTCCTCAAGGACGATCACCATCACCATGGACATCACCATGGACATCATCACTGGCATTATCACGATGATCCCGAGGATCATGACCATCCGCATGAAAGCCACGCCCACCATCATGGCACCCACGCTCATCACTCGGATTCCCATGGATCGCACGCGCACCATGGGAGCCGCGACAACAACCTGCGCGCCGCCTATCTGCACGTGGTGGCAGATGCCTTGACCTCGGTGCTGGCCATCGTGGCTCTTGTTCTCGGCAAATGGAACGGCTGGACCTTCCTCGATCCGGCCATGGGCATTGTCGGCGGTATCGTCATTGCCCGCTGGTCCTGGGGGCTGCTTCGCAGCACGGGTGCAGTGTTGGTGGATGCGATGCCGCAGCAGCGCTCACTCGTGGCGAAAATTCGCGGCGTGGTCGAAACGGGCGAAGAAAGCATTACCGACTTACATGTCTGGCAAGTCGGCCCAGGCCATCACGCGGCCATCGTGTCCTTGTCCACGAGAGGCGAGACACCAGCTGCAGCCTATCGGGAAAAGCTTTTAGAGATTGAAGAATTGTCTCATGTGACCGTCGAGATCAACGCAGCTGCGTGATCGACGCGCGAAACGCGCTCTTGCAATGGCTCGGGGCTTCGCCTGAAGTCGCGACAGCCCGTAGAGTGAGCGCCGCCGGAAGCGTCCGGCGGTTTCAGTGTTCCGTGTAGGCCTGATAGACCCATGCTGCATCAGCGGCTTCTGAAGGTCCCTGTGACACGGTCGATGGCGCCGCCGCAGCCTCTTTCACCGCGTCGCGGTTGACGGTCCAGAGCACGCTTGCCAGCGCGCCCGCTTGCAGGGCGTTGACGAAGGAAATCGTGCTGCCGGAAAAGGCAGGCGAAGAAACCTCTGAGACAGCGGCGTCTGTTTGCACTTTCTCAATAGGTTGTGAGCGACTTTGATAGGGCGCTCCGCCAATGTTGTTGTCGATGTTCATCGTTAGCCTCACCAAGCTGTTAACGGTTTTTTAACCGCTGAAGCTTGCGCGAAGCTTGCTGCGCGTTGTTCGAATGCGTTGACGGCGCTTGACAGGGGGCAAACCCCTGCTTCGTTTTTGCACTTTAGGGGCTTGCAAAATAACAAAAACCCCGCAAATGCCGATTCTTTGACGATCAGACGCCGTTCGAACCTGCATTACGCGGGGAATCACTTTGAGAATGGGCAGAATCAGCGGTGCGCCCAAGCGCACCGCCTATCTCTCTAAAATGGCTGAATGGCCTTAGACTTGGTCCTTGCCAGCGACTTTCAGCGCGAAGGCATATTCGAAGGCGATCTCCTCAAGCCGTTGGAAGCGGCCGGACTTGCCGCCATGACCTGCGGCCATATTCGTCTTGAGCAGGATTGGCGCGTCGCCGGTGGTCTTCTCACGCAGCTTTGCCACCCACTTTGTCGGCTCCCAATAGGTCACCCGCGGGTCCGTCAGGCCGGAGATCGCAAGGAGAGGCGGGTATGGCTTGGCACCGACATTGTCATAGGGCGAGTAAGCAGCAATCCACTGATACTCTTCTTCGGACTCCAGCGGATTGCCCCATTCCGGCCATTCCGGCGGCGTCAGCGGCAACGTGTCGTCGAGCATCGTGGTCAGCACGTCGACGAAGGGAACGGCGGCAATGATGCCGGCGAATTTCTCCGGCGCCATATTCGCGACAGCTCCCATCAGCATGCCGCCGGCAGATCCGCCTTCGGCGATAATGCTGCTATAGGACGTGAAGCCCTCCTTCACCAGATGGTCTGCGGCAGCGATGAAGTCCTTGAAGGTGTTTTGCTTGTGCTCCATCTTGCCGGTTTCATACCACTCGAACCCCTTGTCCTTGCCGCCGCGTATATGCGCGACCGCATAGATGAAGCCGCGATCGGCAAGCGACAGGTTGTTGGTGCTGAAGGAGGCCGGAATGGTGATGCCATAGGCGCCGTAACCATAGAGCAGGCAAGGCGCGGAACCGTCGAGTGGCGTGTCCTTGCGGTAAAGCAGCGACACCGGCACCAGTGCACCGTCATGCGAAGGCGCCATGACGCGCCGTGTCACATAGTCGTCCGGGTTATGGCCGGATGGAACCTCCTGGGTTTTCAGAAGCGTGCGCTCGCGCGTCACCATATTGTAGTCGAACAACTGGCTTGGCGTCGTCATGGATGAATAGCTGAAGCGGATGACGTCGGTGTCATATTCGGCAGCGCCATGCAGCCCGAGCGAATAGGCTTCCTCTGCGAAGGCGATCGCATGTTCTTCACCGGTGGAGCGATCGCGAATGACGATACGCGGCAGGCCGTCCCGGCGCTCCAGCCAGAGCAGATGGCGGGCATAGGCATCGACGGAGAGAATGAGCCGGCCCGGCTCATGCGGCACGACCTCTTTCCAGTTTTCCTTGCCCGGCGCTTCCACCGGGGCTTCGACAATCCGAAAATCCTTGGCGTCTCCATCATTGGTAAGAATGAAGAAGACATTGCCGCCTTCCGCCATCGAATATTCGATGCCTTCCTCGCGCTCGGCCACGATCTGCGGCTCCGCCATCAGATACTTGGTGGAAAGGATGCGGTACTCGCTGGTCTCGTGATCGTGGATATCGATGAAAATGAAGTCATCGAGAACCGAGGCGCCGACGCCCATGAAGAAGCCCGGATCCTTTTCTTCGTAAACCAGCCTGTCGGACGATTGCGGCTGTCCGACAATGTGGTGGAAGACCTTGGACGGGCGGTGGTTTTCATCCTGAAGTGTGTAGAAGAAGCTCTTGCCGTCAGGTGCCCAGGCACCGCCGCCGCCGGTGTTTTCAACGACATCATCGAGATCGACGCCGGTCGCAAGATCGCGGATGCGCAGCGTGTAAAATTCGGAGCCCTTGTCGTCATAGCTCCAGATACCGCGGCTGTGATCGGAAGATTGATCGAGTCCGCCGAGACGGAAATAGTCCTTGCCTTCCGCTTCCTTGTCGCCGTCGAGCAGGACATGCTTCTCGCCGCCATCGCGCGGGGTGCGGAAGTAATGCGGCTGCTCACCGCCGGTCACGAACAGCGTGCCGTAGGCATAGGGCCCGTCATTGACCGGAACCGAGGAATCGTCCTGCTTGATGCGGCCCTTCATTTCTTCGAAGAGCTTTTCCTGAAGCGGCTTCGTATCCGCCATCGCGGCTTCCATATAGGCGTTTTCCGCTTCCAGATGGGTGCGGATGGCGGGGTCGAGCAGGGAAGGGTCCTTGAACATCGCCTGCCAGTTATCTGCCCGCAACCAGGCGTAATCATCCGTGCGCGTGATGCCGTGATGCGTATCGGTCACCGGCTTCTTCTGTGCATGGGGCGGGGTGGGCAGGTTCTTGAAAATGGTCAAGACAAACTCGCTTTCATAGGAAAATCACTCTGCGTTTTCATGATGTAAAGTGCCCCTGCGGCGCTATCAAGTTTCATTGTCCCCGACGGAATATCAGCAGGGCACATTTTCGTCGGGTTTCGATCACATTCTGGCGGTAGACGACGCCATCGCCTGCTGCTTCGAGGAGATGCGGCAGGCGTTTCCCCGCCCGAAGAATGCCAAGAAGACTTGAGAAAGCCTCATTAAATCCGATGCAAAAGCCTCTATTGATCGCCCTTTTGACCGCCTCTTCCGTCCTCTCGTTCTCGCTTCCGTCCTACGCCATCGATGCAAATGTCATAAGACAGTTGAACCAGCTTGCGCCTGAGGAGCGCCTGGAACAACGGTGCGATATCGAAGCGATGGAGCGCATTGCCAAGGAGCAGAAAGGCATGAAGCCCGACAAGGTGATTGCCTATGCCTTTGGCGATCCCGACGTCGCCAAGGATTCGATCAAGGCTCCCGGCGCGGTCTTCCGCAGTGGTGGCGAATGGTACCGCCTCAGATACAAATGCCAGGTAGCGCCGACCACACTCGGCATCCGCAACTTCGATTACAAGGTGGGCGACAAGGTGCCGGAATCGCAGTGGGCGAAGCACTATCTCTACGATTGAGAACAATGAGAGCGGCGGCTTTGCCCGCCGCGATCAGGCGGCCAGCAGCCGCGCTTCCTCGCGGATGCGATTGACCATCGAACGAAGGCCGTTGGCGCGCTGAGAGGAGAGATGTTCGACCAGACCGATCTTGCCAAACACTTCGATGGCGTCGAGGGCGGCAATTTCCGAGGCCTTTTTGCCTGAATAGGTGGCGAGCACGATAGCCACCAGCCCGCGCACGATGTGCGCGTCCGAATCGCCCTCGAAGGTCAATATCGGGTCAGGTCCGCCATCGCTGTGGCTTACGACCCAGACCTGGCTGGCGCAGCCCTGGACCTTGTTCTCTGCGGTCTTCTTCTCGTCCGCCAGATCCGGCAGTTCCTTTCCCAGTTCGATCACGTAGCGGTAGCGATCCTCCCAATCGTCCAGGAAGGAGAAGTCGTCCATGATCTTGTCGAGAGAAGCCATTTGCCTGCCATCCATGTTGCTGCCCCGATATAGGGCAATGGCGAAGGGAATTGAACCGCCACCCCAAGAAAAAAGCCCTGCGGCGAAGCATGGGCTTCGGGCAGGGCATCAGGAGTCGGGCAGTCAGGCGGCTCATCTATAGCGGGATGAGCCACAAGGGGTTGTGAGAGGATCTCTCGAATTCGTTAGGCTTGATCGGTTCTCTCTATCGTCAGAGCGCGGGCCGCTTCTGCGGCAGGGGAATGGTGTTCTCGGCCTTGATGGTTCCGGTCTTGATATCGTCGCTGACTGCGACGGTCTCGGCCTTGGCGACAGCCTCGCCAGCGGGGGCGACCTTGGGTTCATCGGCCGCGTTCAGATGGGAGTCGATCAACTCATAGGCGACCTTGGCGCCTTCGCGCGCCCGCTCACCCAGAGCATGGAAGGTTTCCGCACCCTTGACGCAGACGTCCGGCTTTTCGACGCAGATGGCACTGACATAACGGTAGGCTTCGCTGGCAGCGGAAACCGCGCCGGCGACGTTCATTTGCGAGTTCTGGCTATCGGTGTTGTTGCCGCCAAAATAGGACAGTGCGACCAGCACCAGCGAAAACCAGATTGTTCCTTTGATCAGAAACCACATTGCAAGACTACCCTGTTTGACCGGCGCCCTTTTCGGATCATCCGCTGTTGCCCTGTTGTCCGGGCTTGCAAACACCCTAAAGCCAAGAGACCACCACCCCTTTGCAAAAAACCGCGTGATTTAATTCAAATTTTAGCGACTTGTTCCCGCCGCTGGTGACGATTGTGATTTGGATCGGATTTTAGCGTCCGATGTTAAGCATAATTGCGGCGGGCGCGCGCAATCGCAGGCGTTAGCGGCGATAACGCCCGCCACAAATCTTAACGGTACCGAAAAAATACAAGGAAATCCTCTGCTTACCCGTCATTAACCATAACGGACAAAGTGCTTCTGATTTGCCTCGAAATGGGACTTGATGGCGCTGGAGGCGGCTTTGGCGCGCCTGCTTTTATCCATTCCTTAAGCCGCGGAGCCCTATTGTCGGGCATGTTTCAAGGCAGGTTCGAGCCTGCTGCTTTTAGAATGCGGTGTACTGGTATTGCGTAACATAGCGGAAAAAGCGATTGCGTTGGTCGATCATGTCGCGGGCATGTGGCTATCGCGCATGGAAGACGATGCCAGCGAAAGCTTGGCGGTCATCGCCGTTCTGCGCCGCCTCGTTGCTTTCTCTCTTGTGGCGCTCTTCATCGTTCCCGCCATCATCTGCTTTGTCCTGCCGGCATCCGTGGCGCTGCCGCTCGGTGCAGCCCTCGTCGTTGCCCTGTTTCTGGCATCCTGCGCCGTGCTCCTGACGGTCTATAAGCCCGCGCGCGAGGCTCAGGACGCTGTTATCGACCGTGAGCAGCTTGCATCGCAGGTGCCAGGTCTCCTGCTGTTCTTCAACGAGCAGGGCATCGTTCACGCGGTATCAGGCCGCGACCTGCGGCAGTTTCCGCTTCAGCTGCAGAACTGCGCCGGCCATATCCTCGCCGAGATGGTCCATGTTTCCGATCGCATCGCCTTGATGCAGGCTTTCGATACGCTGCGCCAGGGTGAGGATCACGCCAGCGTCGATCTGCGTTTCGAGACCGGCTCCGTCAATCGGCAGATTCAGTTCGTCTATGCCCGCATGGATATGACCGCAGAGCGTGACCAGTTCGGTCGGCTGGTGCGCGTCGTCGGTCAGCTTATCGACGTCAGCGAGATGGAAGCCTTGCGCCGGGAAGCGGCCCGCAGGACGATCGAGGCAGAGACGGCGACGGAGGCGAAGTCGCGTTTTCTCGCCGCTGTCAGCCACGAACTGCGCACACCTTTGAATGCTATTCTGGGCTTCTCCGATATTCTTGCCGGCGAATATTTCGGCAAACTGGAGAATGATCGCCAGCGCGAATATGTCAAACTCATTCGTCAGTCGGGTGGTCACCTGCTGTCGGTCGTCAACACCATGCTGGATATGAGCAAGCTTGAGGCCGGTCGCTACGAATTGATGATGGAGCCTTTCCGCATCGGCGACGTTATCGCGTCCTGCGAAGGCATGCTGGGTCTTCAGGCGAAGCAGAAGGGCTTGACGCTGACAAGCCGCATCCAGCGCGATCTGACGGAAGTCGTTGCCGATCAGCGCGCCATCCAGCAGGTTCTGATCAACCTTGCCAGCAACGCCATCAAGTTTACCGAATCCGGTGGTGTGGTGGTGATCGATGCGGCTCTGCAGGGCGAGATGCTCAAGCTGACGGTCAGCGATACCGGCATCGGTATTGCCGCCGACAAGATCGAACTTCTGGGCCGCCCGTTCATGCAGGTTCAGAATGATTATACCCGTCGCTATGAGGGCACGGGGCTTGGACTGTCGCTCGTCAAAGGACTTGTGGAATTGCATGGCGGAAGCCTTGTCATCACCAGCAAGCCGGGCGAGGGAACGGTCGTCACCATATTGATGCCGGCTGATGGCTCCGGCCAGCCGCTGAGCAGCTGTGAAGACGCCGATGCGCCGGTGGAATTTCCGCCGCGCCTGAAAGACACGGCGGGTGGCGCCGACATGATGAAGAGGAAGGACACTGCGGATGGCCGCGCCAAAGCGAAAATCGCCTAGGAAAAAGACGGTCCGGAAGGAGCCGGGTTTGCTGTCCGTGGCCCTACGCGCCCTCGGCCAGCAGATTGTCAGCCATCCCAAACTGGTCGGCGGCTCGACCGCGTTCCTTGTCGTTTTCGGTTTCGTCGCTGCCAATGCTCTCTGGTATCAACCCGGCCACCATCCATCCCCGTTCCTGCGTACCCGTGACGAGGAAGATCCAAACGGCATTGCCGGGTATCGCATGACGTCGACGCTTGGCCAGCACGGCAATGTCACGACGTTCCGCATAGAGCGCCAGACGGATGTTCCAGAACCCACGCAGCAGACTGCGGCTCAGCCTCCGGCAGGGCAGGGCGGGGCAGCGGCACCCCCAGCCCAGGCGCAGCCGGCCGGCACCCATCCGCCGTCCGAACTCGTCGCAGAAATCCAGCGCGAACTCGCGCGCCGTGGCCTCTACGATGGTCCGGCCGATGGTCTGACGGGACCACGCACGACCGCTGCCATCCTCTTCTTCGAAGAGACGGTCGGCATGGAACAGACAGGTGAGCCGACCAGCCGCATTCTCTCGGCCTTGAAGATCGACAGCGCGACAACCGTTGCCGCCATTCCCAAAGCCCTGCCGAAGGATCGACCCGCAGCAGCCAATGGGGGCGGGGTGGCGATCGATCCCGTCGCAGCCGCCATTCGCAATGCGGAGGTTCATCCTCCAAAAGCGCAGAATGTGTCTCTTACGTCCGACAGTGGTGCAAAGCCGGTCGGCAAGGATCTGGTTTCCAAGATCCAGCAAGGCCTCGTCAATATCGCCTATGCCGATGTGAAAGTGGATGGCGTTGCCGGCGAACAGACCCGTCAGGCCATTCGCAATTTCGAAAAGCATTATCGCCTGCCGGAAACAGGCGAGCCGAGCGAAGCGGTGCTGAAAAAGCTGAAATCTATCGGGGCCTTGTGAGCCTCAGTTGAATCTCTGACTGAGCCTCTTGGTGATTTGCCGTCCTTTTGCGATTCAAAGGACGAGCGCTTGACGCCAAAATACTCAATTCATTGGGACTTTCACCCTTCCCTCCACGGTTCGGTACCTGGCGACCATGACCAGTCTCGCTGCTTAGAAAAGCATGGCCCCATTGTCCCTGAGGTCCTATAGTTCTCCCATGCGCCTCAAATCCGAAATCTTCGTTTCCGCCCTCACGCGCCGCGTCTTCGCTGCAGGTGATTTCGCCGCTATCGAACGAAAGGGGGCCGATGAGGCCGGCGCGATCTTCATCCGCCAACGCCTGCGTGATGGGCGCGAAAATCTTTATGGTCCTGCACCCCAGAGCTTCGCCGAAGACGAGGAGGTGAGGGCCGAACGGCGCTTCGAACGGCGTCTCACTGAAGCGCAAGCCCAGGAGGTGGAGACGCTACTGGAAAAGGAGCGTCGCTTCGACGCCGATCTCTGGGTGGTCGAACTTGAAACCGACAACGTCGGCGACCTGTTCACCATCGTTGGGTGACAGGCCCGTACCTTCTGCCGCAACCGGCGAGCAACCTTAACGGCGCACCACAAGCTTGTGGGCTGGAGTGGGCTCTTCACGACGCTCGTCGGCATCGCTGCCGGAGCTCGTGGTGTAGCGATCTGCCCGTCGCCAGCTTTCGATCCGCTCCTCACACTCGGCCGTCTCCAACGACTCCAGCATGGATTCCGCACGGCTGATATCGCCAACGAGCTGGCGCATATGCGGGTAGAAGCATTCCAGGATAAAGATGGCGTCGTCGGTATCCATGCCGATGCCGACGAGCGTTGTTGCCAGTTGCCGACCGGAAATATCGAGCAGGATGCGCTCCGACAGCCAGTGGCTCGCAGACAGCGAGTCCGAGAGCGTGGCGGCGAAACGGCTTGCATCGCGCTCACGTGCAAACCGCACAAGCAGGGCTTCCTGTACTTCGGTCAGGCGGCGAACGCCAAGCGTGTCGCCCACGGGGCGGTGCATCTGTCGCGCCATGGTGCGCAGTTGCCTGCGCAGCTTCTCTTCCCGCTCGGCACGCGCCTCGCTTTCGGTCAGCGCCGCTTGAGACGTAGAGGTTTGAAGACTTTCGTGCGTTGAGCCGTTCGCGTGGCGGGAGTGACGTAAGCCCACCAGGGCATCGACGACAGTGGGGGAGAGGTCTTCGCGCCGGACGATCGTACGAGCGTGCGCAGCCCCTTGCGTTCGTGCAATCGCAATCAGCGTCTCGTCATCCAGCGCCTTCGAGGAGACGAGAAACGGTGCGGACAGCGAAATCGGCTGGCTGGCGATGAAGAACGCGACGGCCGAGGGCACGTTCGGGTTCTGCGACAACGCCGCAATCGCTTCTCTCTTCGCTTCGGCGGTGGACGCGGAAAACAGCGGCATGAACAGTTCTGCGAACTGTCGCAATTCTGATTTCGACGGGTAAGGCAAGCCTTCGAAACTCGAGACGGTTGCCATCAATACCACGTCCTTCTTCCTCTCGGCCCTTGGCCGTTCCAGTTCTCGAAAACGGTCTGTCAACGCAATACCCAACCAGACGCAAAACTACAGGAGCGCTCAAACTATAACGAATGCGTTGACGCCCTGTTAACCACGGGCGTCGGCAAGAGGATTTTTCGGCTTATTCACAGCTGTTTTGTTAACGGAAGGATTTTTCGACCCGCTGGAACCGCGAGCCAACTTTGGCGTTTCTCTCGCGTGAACCGGATTGGGGCGCAATGAACCTCAACATTGGAGTGAAGGCTGCAAGCCGCATTTTATTATTAACCTTTGCTTAACCTCCCGATGATTCTAATGTCGTGGGCAAGTCCGAGATTCGGTGCTAAAGTTCTGACATGAGCTCGCTTATGAGGGACGGACGAATGTCCAAGCCTCAGTTAATGCCCAGTCCGTGGACTGGTGATGCCCGATGAAGTGGTACTGGCATTCCATATCGGCTTGATGCCGCCGTCCTGAAGACTCCGGCACGCAGATCAAAAAGAAATTTTTGCTGAAAAGCTCGATATGGCGCTTCCACATACTGGATCGTCGGATGGAAAGTCATGCATCGCGATCCGGTCAACAACATCCGTCGTGCCTGTGAAAGGAGATGGCAATGGCAGACATTATTTCGATTTCGACGGCGACGCGGCGTCCTCACAAAACGGCTGACGCGAACGCAATCGCTGCCGGCCCAGCGCAGCTGCTGTTTTTTACCGGTGTGCGCTACGAGCGTTATGACTTCGCCGAGAAAACCAAGACGCGAAAGCGTAAGGGCAATGCGGCGGCTTCTTCCGAAACGGCTCTCAACGCCTGACCGATCTTTTTATGATGCTCTGAAGTGCGCCTACTTCAGCGGTGCGGGCTCGCATGTAGCCTCTCCGAGAAACCGCTCTGCTTCTTCCAGGAAGCTTGCCTGCGGTACCATCGTTCGCAAAACGGCATAGCCCTCGTTGCGATTTGCTTCCACCAAAATCGATTTCGATAGCGCTTGGACTTCCGCCTTGCGAATGGCCCCGCTTTGCTCCGGGGTGGAAATCAGAATATCCAGTTCACCCCCCGCCGATGTGCGGTCGTTCATGCTGAAGATTTCATTGGATGCACTGTCGAAAATTGCGATCGACCAGAACGGCACGGCACCGAAGGCCGACAGCCTGACCGGCTTCTCTTCGACATTATAGGTACACACGGCAACCCGCATGAAAGGGTCTTCGCTGCTCAGACCACCCTTGCGGTGACCATCCTTGTCGACCAGATGAAAACGATTTGGCACAGCCTGAAATTCCGCGCGCGTATAGGCATCGCGGTTGGAAAAATGCGGGATCGAGAAGAGGATGACGAGGTGGAGGACAGCTGCACCCACCAGGCCCGTGAAAATTGCCAAAGTGAGCCTAAGCATTGCCGCAATCCGTTTTATTGATCGTCGGCATGGTAATGTCGATCAGTCCCGCACTTCCGGCAATCGGGGTATCGAGCAGCGTCAGGACCAGCTTGAAATCGCCGTTTGTCGGCACCGCAAGCCAGTTGAACGGCGTTGCCGTCGACGCAAGCGTAATGGAAACACCACCTTCAGGGCCGTGCAGAAGGTTGCGTGAATTCAGGGCGATCGGCCGTCCAGATCCATCATCCAAAAGATTGCCCTGTTGATCGGCAACATAGATGGTCCAGAAGCGAGCAGGCGGCAGGTTGCCGGTAAGCGTATAGCGGCACTGGCCGGTCAAGCGCTGGCCGCTGCTGTCATTCGCCGCGGTAAAGGCCAAACCTTCGGCCGTTCCATAGAGAAGCTTGCCTGCATCCGCCCGGTGCGCCTTGGCGTAAGGGTCCGCTTCGATCGTCTGCGATTCGGGAAACGCGTTCCACGCACCGATCTTGATCGACCCGAAACCGGATGTGGCTTCCAGCGCCACAAGCGTGGAAACGATGCCACCGCCGAAGGCAATGACGAGCGAGATGGCGACAAGAAACGGAACTCGAAACACACTGCTTTCCCGATTTGGAGCAGTGTCACGGTTAGCATTGATTCCGACTCGGGGAAATGCCCTGGATGAGGGATGGGCAAACCTGTACTGGAATATTCTGGTTCTGAAATATGTGCGGCGTTGGGAAACTCCGGTGGAGGAGGGTCGAAGTGTCGCCCTCTTGGCTGCGTAAAAGAGCCAGGCGTGCATCTGCGCCGGCTTTGAAGCGCGTGTCTCGGAAAGTTCTGCAAGCGACACCCTAAATCGGTCTTCGTTCCCAGGGCGCGTAGGTCCCTTTGGACGCGAAACGGACGTGTCTCGCTCTTTGGATCGACAGGTAGCGCCCCCAAATTGTTCTCGATTTTTGGGCTGATTCCGTAGGGCACTGATCGATAAGGCCAGCGCCCTCCGAGCCGTCGCTTACTCGTGAATCGTGTAAGAACCGAGCTTGCAGAGATCCTGTCTGTCTTCCGTCGTGTCGAGGCCGGAGCCTTCTTCGAACTCGAAACGCATGTCGTAGCGACAGACCGTGCGGCCGTCGGCAATGGTGATGTCGATGCTTTCGCCTGGTTCGAGAACCTGCTCGCCGAAAACGTCGTCTTCCCATTCATTGACGCCAACCGGCGATGTGTAAAAGCGCGTCAGGACGGACTTGGTACCGTTCTTCAGCGTAAAGGTCAGGTCGTCGGCCTGTGCCATTGCGGATGTACAGACGAACACTGCCAGAGCGGCGAGCACTGGATTGAGTTTCTTCATAATAGTTCCCCCTAGATGAGATGTCCCTCGCGAGCAATTGCGCACCTTCGATGGGGATATTCAAGCTGCGCACCCCTGCCGCTGTTGTCTTTCGCGTTGGAAGGTAAAGACTTTTTTTGGCTTTGAAGGACCCGCAATATTTTGCAGCCTTCTGTGCGCTTGTCGTGTTTTTCAGTTTTCTAAAGTTCAAATCAAGGTTGCAGTGATAGGATGTGCTACCTAATACTGATGGTGGAGAAGAGCATGAATAAGGACGCCGCCGACCTTGTGAGCATCGCTCCGACAGAGGATGAGGAAGGCTCTCCGGCTTCCCGGCTGATCGACGGACGGATTGCCGAGTTGACGGACTGGCGTGGGCAGGTGCTGTCGCGCATCAGATCTATTATTCGCAGTGCGGATCCACGTGTGGAGGAAGACTGGAAATGGCGTGGCGTGCCCGTTTGGGCCTGCAACGGCATCATCTGTACCGGGGAGACCTATCGCTCCACCGTAAAAATGACCTTCCCTCACGGTGCGGCGCTGGAGGATCCGTTTGGTCTGTTCAACGCTTCGCTTGACGGAGGGACACGCCGTGCGATCGACCTTCGCGAAGGTGATGACATTGATGACGGTGCGCTCTCGGCGCTGATCCGGTCCGCGATTGCATTCAACGACGCCAAGGTGCGCGGGCGTAAGGCCGCGCGGACGTCATAAAAAGGGCCGGCCACCCGATCAGGTGGCCGGCCATTCCTCATCATCGATATTTCTCAATTCGCAGGGGCGGGCGGTGCCGGCGCTGCGGGCTGTGCAGGTGCGGGTGCCGCAGGCTGGGCGGGAGCAGCGGGTGCTGCCGGTTGTCCCGCTTGGGCAGGGCCCGACGATGTGCCGGAAACATCATCGGTCGCAATCGACGCCGGTGTGACAGCGCCATCTGCGGCTGCGACACGCCACACCGTATTGCCCGCATCATCTGCTACCAGCAACGCGCCGGTGCCATCGATGCCGACGCCGACGGGACGGCCTCTGGCCTTGTCGCCCTGAATGAAGCCCGTCACAACGTCCTGCGTCTTGCCGACCGGCTTGCCGTTTTCGAACGGCACGAAGGTCACGCGGTAGCCGTTGAAGGCCGTCCTGTTCCAGCTTCCATGTTCGCCGATGAAGGCACCGTTCTGGTAGGGGGCAGGCAGCGCGGATTTCAACGAGAAGGTGAGGCCAAGCGCAGCAACATGGCTGGACAGCGCGTAATCCGGCTTGATTGCCTTTTCCACCATATCCGGTCGGAGGGGATGCACGCGGTCGTCCACATGGTTGCCGAAATAGCTCCACGGCCAGCCGTAGAAGCCGCCTTCCTTCACCGAGGTCATGTAGTCGGGCACAAGGTTCGGGCCGAGCTCATCGCGCTCGTTAATCACGGCCCACAACTCCTTGCTTTCGGGGTTGAAGGCAAGACCGTTCGGATTGCGCAAGCCGGACGCAAAGAGTTTCCACGCACCCGTCTGGCGGTCGACCTGCAGGATAGCGGCGCGGTTCTTTTCGGCCTCAAGCCCGTTTTCGGTGATGTTCGAATTCGATCCGACGGAGGCATAGAGGAACTTGCCATCGGGGCTCAGCGCCAGATCCTTTGTCCAGTGGTGATTGATCGGGCCACCCGGAAGCTTGGTCAGCATGCGCGGTTCGGCGGTGATTTCGGTCTGACCCGGTTGATAGGGGTAGGCGAGGATTTCATTGGACGTTGCGACATAAAGCGTGTTGTCGGCAAAGGCGACGCCAAACGGCGAGTCGAGCTTCTTCAGAAGATCGTGGCGCTCATCCACAATGCCGTCTCGGTTCGTGTCCCGAAGCAGCGTAATGATGTTGCTTTCCTTCGGCGGTCCACCGGTTTCGCCATGGGCAATCGACATGATGAAGCCGCGGATGATGTCCTTGGGACGCGACGATGATTGCCCACCCTCCGGTGCCCGCGACTGCACGACCAGAACGTCGCCATTCGGCAACGTATGCACGGTGCGCGGATTGACGAGGTCCTTCTGGTAGACGGAAATCTTCAGGCCTTCCGGCACCGTCGGCATTTCACCGTCCTTCCAGCCCACCACCTCTGCGACCTTCAGGTCGGGGATAAGGCTCATGGAGGGCTCGGGAAGGACAGGGTCGGGGCCGATCTGCTGGGAAATATCGAAATTATCGTTCTGGTCGCTGCAGGCCGGCAGAATGAGTGCAACGCCTGCAAGCAGCAGTGCGGGGGCGAAAATGCGGGAAACCATGATCATACTCTCCAGGCCAGACGGGCATATTTGCGGGAGGAGGCGGAAACAGCCATCAACGACACCACGAAGGTGATAGCCGAAAGCAAGAGCCCGTAAGGCACCACAGCCGTCCAACCGTCACCGGCGTGAACGAGACTGTTGATAAAGGCGAGGATCAGCATCACGATAAAAAGAATAATGGAGACGAAGGACGGACGCATCGGCCGTGTGCGCCGACGCAGCAGATCTATGAGACCGGCAAGAATTGCCAGACCGCCAGCGACCAGCCCCGCGAAAAGAAGCCAGGCCGAAAAATTCGACCACATCAGGTTGGCGGTGCGCCAATAGGCAATGTCCGTCGCAAGCGTCAGCGAAAAGCAGACAAAGGGAAAAGGCACGAACAGCAACTGAAAAGGATAGGCGGAAGCTTCCCCGTGGGATGCATCACTCATGTCTTGGCTCCAACCGGTATTGAGGGGAGCGCCCAAGTCCCGATGGGCGCTTTTGTGCTCTTGCAAACGGTTGGAGGTGCGATTTGGTTGCAAGAGTTTGGGAGTTAGAAGCGGAAGCAGGTCACGTCATTTAGGTTAGGTGTGGAAAAGGTTTAATCCAGATGCACGCGGAGGAAATATTGTTTTGTTTAGCGCCTGAACAGCCGTAGGTCGTAATCGGGGTTTCTCAGTTACATCCGGGGGTTTGAATGGGTAGTTTTTCTCTTTGGCACTGGTTGATATTGCTTGGCATTTTCGCACCTATCCCGCTCTTCTTCGTGTTTAGGCGCGCGCCTGCGGGCCCTAACCGATTTGCGGGGCTGCCATACGCTATGAGCTTCGGAGAAGCGATATCGAGTTTCTTCAAAAATTATGTGAACTTTTCATCAAGAGCGAGCCGATCAGAGTTTTGGTATTCAATGCTCTTCATATTCCTGACGTCGATTGTGGCCGACCTAATCGATCGATCGGACATTCTCGGCACCATATGGTACCTAGCAACGTTATTGCCGATAATCGCGGTCAACACGCGTCGGCTACACGACCTTAATCGAAGCGGATGGCTTCAGCTTTTTTGGTTTCTCTTTCCCATCGGCTGGCTGATTTTGATTATATGGTACTGCTTCCCGGCTGCCGACGGACCCGCATTGAAAAGAGGGACAGGCCCGCAACTCGGTAAGGATCCAGCTGAAACTTTCCGGTAATCACAGGGTCACCTTCAATGCGCTTATCCTCCAACGCCGAAGCGGCTACGCTTCGGCTGGAGAAGTCTCTTCATTTTCAAAAACTGCTTAAGCTATGCAATAGCGATGGACTTCCGGAAAGAGTTCGAGGGCGAGAATTGCGTTCTAAGTATATCCCCGAGCCGTCAACAGTGAGACAGGGCTTATCGGTCTTGACAATCGAAATGTGGTGACCGGGTGCTCTGCGCGTCAGTTTCCAACATCCGCCACCTTCTGCGGCGACAAGGTCGGCGCAGACGCCTCCTTCAACTGCTGGCCGACTGCGCGAAGAACGCGTGTGGCTTCTGCCGAAAGAGAGCGAGGGCGGGTGAGAGCCGGAAGCGCATTGGCGTCAGCTGAGGCCACCTGAGCGCCATTGGCGGCAGGTTGCGGGCGCGAGCCGGTTGGCAGCGGGTTCTGGATGCCTGGAATAGGACGCAGTTCCATGCCTTGATGGGCATAGTCCATCAGCCGCTTGAAGGTCATAGCGGGAAGGGCGCCGCCGGTCATGTTGTTCATCGAGGTGAAGTCGTCGTTACCGAACCATACCGCCGTTGTGTAGTTACCGGTGAAGCCCACATACCAGGCGTCGCGATAGGCCTGTGACGTTCCCGTCTTGCCGCCGGAAACGATGCCATTGTCCAGCGCTCCACGCCGTGCGGTACCTTCCACCGGGATAGTGACCAGCATGCGGTTCATCTTGGACGTCGCTTCTTCCGAAAGCACGCGATGCGCCGGCGGTTCGTCGCGATCGAAGTCGTAGAGCACCTTGCCTTCGTAATCGAGAACCTGCTCGATGCCGTGGCGTCGCGATTGCATGCCATTCGCCGGGAAGACGGCATAGCCCGTTGCCTGATCGAGCACCGTCAACTCAGAAGTGCCGAGCGGAATGGTCTTGTCGCTGCGAAGCGGCGTGGCAACGCCCATGGCTTTTGCGGTGTCGACGATGATCTGCGTGCCGAGCACATCCTTTGCAAGCCGCACCGGCACAGTGTTATAGGATTTCGCCAGCGCGGTCTGCAGCGTCACCTTGCCGGCATAGGAGCGGCCGTAATTCTGCGGCGACCAGCCCCGCCATGTGACAGGCGCGTCGGAAATCAGCGTTTCCGGCTTGTAGCCTTTTTCCATCGCGGCAGAATAGGTGTAGACCTTGAAGGAGGAACCCGGCTGGCGAAGGGCCGCCGTTGCGCGGTTGAACTGGCTCTCACCATAGTCGCGACCGCCGACCATGGCGCGGATACCGCCGCCATTCTCGATCATTACCATCGCGCCTTGCTTGACCTTGTAGCCTTCGCCGAATTCACGAAGGCTGCCTTCCATGGCCTGCTCTGCGGCCTGTTGCAGGCCGGTGTCGATGGTGGTGCGCACCACCACAGTATGATCCTTGATCTTGCCGTCCCTGGCCAGGCGCTGCACTTCGTCGAACGCCCAGTCGAGAAAGTAATCGGGTGCCTGGACCTCTTCGCGGTCGATGACCGTCGCCGGGTTGCGACGTGCACCGACCACCTGGCCTTCGGTCATCAAGCCGCCTTGGACGAGGTTGGAAAGAACCGTGTTGGCGCGCGCACGCGCGGCCGGCAGGTTTACATGCGGCGCGTATTTCGCCGGAGCCTTGAACAGGCCGGCAAGGATGGCGGATTCCGCCAGGGTGACGTCCGTCAGATTCTTGCCGAAATAGAATTGCGCCGCCGCCGCCGCACCGAAGGTGCCGCCGCCCATATAGGCGCGGTCAAGATAGAGCGCGAGGATTTCCTTCTTTGACATATTGGCTTCCAGCCACAATGCCAGGAAGGCTTCCTTGATCTTGCGCTCCAGCGAGCGCTCATTGGTCAGAAACAGGTTCTTGGCAAGCTGCTGCGTCAGCGTCGACCCGCCTTGGACAACGCCACCGGCACGCGCATTCTCGCTCATGGCGCGGGCAAGGCCGATGAAATCGATGCCGAAATGGTCGAAGAAGCGCCGGTCTTCCGTTGCCAGAACCGCCTTAATGAAGTGATCCGGCATCTGGTCGATTGGAACGGAATCTTCGTGAATGATGCCGCGATGGCCGATCGTGTTGCCGTAGCGATCGAGGAAAGTCACGGCAAAGTCGCCGCGATAGCGCCAGTCCTTCTTGGTTTCCTCGAAGGCGGGCAGCGCCAGCGCCAGCATGACGACGGAGCCGGCCGTGCCGACCGTCAGCGCATTGCAGGTCATGTTGACGAGAAATTTCTTCCAGCCGCGCACATGCAGCTTGCGAGAGGCGATCGTCACCTCTTCCCAGAAATCGAACACACGGGATGCGGCTGTCCACAGGCTCGAATCGATCCAGGAATCGATGCGAAGCAGAATATGGCGTTTACGGCGCGCCGGTTTCTTGTTGTTGTCTTCCTGCACCTGAAACGTATTCCTGTTCGATGTGGTGAGTGAACGCTTGACGCGATAAGCTTGCGCGGGTCATTCCTCACCACCACTCCGCCGGATTTAAGAATTATCTTATAATCCAGCCTATGGCGATACGACAAAACGGGCTTTCCTATTTGATGCCCGAAGATGCAAAATGAAACGGAAATCTTAACGATGAGTGACGCGCCGTTCTGGAAAACCAAATCGCTGGCGCAAATGAGTAACAGCGAATGGGAGAGCCTATGCGATGGCTGTGGCCTCTGCTGTCTCAACAAGCTGGAAGACTGGGATACGGGCGAGGTGGTGTTTACCTCCGTCGCCTGCCAGCTACTGGATGGCACGAGCTGTCGCTGTTCCGATTATGAAAACCGCCGTGCCACCGTGCCCGATTGCATCCAGCTCGATCTGAAGCTGGTCGATGAGATCGGCTGGTTGCCGCCGACATGCGCCTATGCGCTGGTGCGGGACGGGCAGGATCTCTACTGGTGGCACCATCTGGTGTCGGGTGATCCCGAAACCGTTCACCTTGCGGGCATTTCCGCGCGTGGTCGCACGGTCAATGAGAATGACGTCGATGTGGATGACTTTGAGGACTATGTGGTGGACTGGCCGTTGACGGTGGGAGAGCGGCCGGAGGCGCAAAAACCGCGTTGAGTACAAACCTGTGCGCTCTCGTCAGCCCGTGCAAAATCCCGTCCTATTCCTGCCGCATGACCTCTGTATCTCGCTACCTTGCTTTTCTTAGGCCCGTTCCCGGCTATGATAATCGGCCGGACAATCAAGGACCCCGCATGCGCCAAAGTCAAAAGCATGGCCAGCGCAAAAACGTGACCCGGTTTTGCGACGACGTCATGCGACAAAACCAGGAGCTCAAGCGTGAAGAGCGCATCTGAAAGACTGCGGCGTGGTTTAACGCTTGTTGCGCCGATCTGCCTTCTTGTAGCCGGTGTCGGGCCCGCGCGCGCTCAGGCCGTGCAGCCTTTTGAATGCACGCTGGTCACATCGGTGGAAACCGGTGCCGTCATTAACCAGCAGGGCGCCTGCGACAGGCGCGTCTCGCCAGCCTCTACCTTCAAGGTGCCGCTTGCGCTGATCGGTTATGACGCCGGAATTCTGCAGGACGAGTTCAATCCGGCCTGGGACTGGCAAAAGGGCATGGATGCCGCGCCGCAGGAGCGCAAGACAGTCGATCCGACAACGTGGCAGAAAGAGTCGATCCGCTGGTATTCGCGCGAAATCACCAGACGTCTCGGCAAGGAGAAATTTGTCTCCTATGTCCGGCGCCTCGGTTTCGGCAATGGTGACGTGGCCGGAGAGCCGGGCAAGGACAATGGGCTGACCGACTCCTGGGTGAACACCTCGCTGGAAATTTCTCCGGTCGAGCAGGTGGGGTTCATGCGCCGATTGCTGGCCAACAACCTGCCTTTTTCTCGTGATGCGCAGAACAAGACCAAGGCCATCGTTCCGGTGTTTGATGGTGCGGAAGCCTGGAGTGCTCATGGCATGACCGGGACCGGCACCGTGAAAGGGCCGGATGGTAAGCCAGATCCCAATCGGCCCTTCGGTTGGTTCGTCGGCTGGGCCGAACGCGAAGGTCAGCACATCGTCTTCGTTCGCCTGCGCGTGGGCGACAAGCCCTCGGAGCAGCCAATGGGCGAGGTGGTGCGCGGCGAATTCCTGCGCGATATTCAGCGTTACGCCACCCATCGGTAGAAGCGGCCATGTCTGCTGATGCGGCAAGCAATATCATCGCGCTGTACCAGACATATGCTGAGGATTTTGATCGGTCGCGCAGCCGCGCGCTGATGGAGAAGCATTGGCTGGACAGGTTTCTCGTATATCTGCCGCCGAAGGCTTCGATACTGGACATTGGCTGCGGAGCCGGGGAGCCCATCGCACGCTACTGCATCGAAAACGGTCACGAGGTGACTGGCATCGATGCTTCGCCAGCGTTGATTTCGCTTTGTCGTGCGCGCTTTCCCGGCCATCAATGGCTGGTCCGAGATATGCGCGATATGAGATTGGACAGCCGCTTTGATGGCCTGATCGCCTGGCACAGCCTCTTTCACCTGACGCCGGACGACCAGCAAATTGTCCTTGAAACATGCATGCGCCTGGCAGCGGAAGAGGCCGTCTTGATGTTTACGGCGGGGCCAGACCGTCGGGAAACGCTTGGACGTTTCCGTGGCCAGCCGCTTTATCACGCCAGCCTGGCATTTGAGGAATATCGGGTGATCCTCGCTGGCGGTGGCTTTCAGATCATCGCACATGCGATCGACGACCAGAGCTGTGGTGGGGCGACGGTCTATTTGGCAAAACGTAGCGGCGGTTAGCTTTTCGCGAAGAGCGTGCGTCTGGATCGCGGCTGCCTGTTGGCGAACATGCCATGAAACGCAATTTCCTCCCTTGACCTTCCCATGATGGGAAGCCCTACATTGGTGTTGTTTCACGTCGGAACTATTTTGAAGTTCCGCCCGTCATAATCATGACAGTGACAGACCTCGAAAGGGGAGAGCGATGAACGAGATGGTCAGACCCAAACAATTGCAGGAGCCTTTGTCGATTCCCGTCGAAGGCATGACCTGTGCGTCCTGCGTTCGTCGCGTGGAAACGGCGGCAGCGAAGGTTCCGGGTGTCGCCTCCAGCTCCGTCAACTTTGCGACGAAAAAGCTGACGGTGGAGCCTGCAGAAGGCTTTTCTGCCAAGACCTTGGCGGCAGCGGTCAAGAAGATCGGCTATGAGATCGAGCCAACGCGAACCGAGTTCTCCGTCGATGGCGTGAAAGGTGAGGCGGACGCCTCACGGTTGAAGGGCGTGCTTGAGGCCGTCGCAACGGTCGTCAGCGCAAAGGTCGAGGCTGACGGCAAGGTCGTTGTCGAGGGCATGGGCGGCTTGCGCCAGCGCGAGATGGTGATCGAAACGGCGAAAGCCGCTGGCTTCCCACCTGCCGCGGCAAAGGCCACGCAGCATGACCACTCTGCACATCAACATCACGGCGCACATGATCACGCCCACCATATGGGTGACGAAGCGACGTTAAAGCGCGATGTAATCATCGCAGCCGTGCTGACCGCGCCGCTCTTCGTGTTGGAGATGGGTGGGCATATCTATGCGCCGATGCACCACTGGTTGATGGGCGTGATCGATACCCAGAACCTTTACTACGTCTATTTCCTGTTGGCGACGGCGGTGATTTTTGGACCGGGACGGCGCTTCCTGAAGAGCGGCTTTCCTGCCCTTTTGCATGGGGCGCCGGAGATGAATTCACTCGTGGCGCTCGGTGTCAGCGCAGCCTATCTCTATTCCCTGGTCACGACCTTCGCGCCGGGTGTCCTGCCGGAAAATGCACGGCATGTCTATTACGAAGCGGCCACCGTTATTGTCACGCTCATCCTCATCGGCCGGCTGCTTGAGGCCCGCGCCAGCGGCAAAACGGGCGATGCGATCCGAAAGCTTGCGAGCCTTCAGGCCAAGACCGCTCGCGTCGAGCGTAACAGTGAGATTGTCGATTTGGCCGTGGAAGAGGTCAGGGCAGGCGACGTTGTCGTCATTCGTCCCGGCGAGCGGTTGCCGGTCGATGGAGAGGTGGTCGACGGTCATTCCTATGTGGACGAATCGATGATCTCGGGAGAGCCTGTTCCGGTGGAAAAGACCGTGGGCACTGGGGTTGTGGGCGGCACGATCAACAAGACCGGCGCATTCAAATATCGGGCGACGAAGGTCGGCGCGGATATGATGCTGTCGCAGATCATCAGTCTGGTGGAGCAGGCACAAGGCTCGAAGCTTCCCATTCAGCTGGTGGTCGACAGGGTCACCGCGCTGTTCGTCCCGGTCGTTATCGGCATCGCGCTCTTGACCTTCATCGTCTGGGCGGTCTTCGGTCCCGATCCAGCCTACACATTTGCATTGATCAACGCCGTTGCCGTGCTCATCATTGCCTGCCCCTGCGCCATGGGGCTCGCAACACCGACGTCCATCATGGTCGGTACCGGCCGTGCCGCAGAACTCGGCGTACTTTTCCGCAAAGGCGAAGCGCTACAGCAGCTGCGCAGTGCCGAGGTCGTCGTGGTCGACAAGACCGGCACGGTAACCAAAGGCCGGCCGGAACTGACTGACCTGATCGTCGCGGATGGCTTTGAACAGGACGATCTTCTGCGTCTGGTCGCTGCGGTCGAAGCGCGCTCGGAGCATCCGATCGCAGAGGCCATCACCCGTGCGGCACGGGAAAAAATGGCAGCCTCTGCAGGACTTGAAGCTATCCATGTCGAGAACTTCGAAAGCATCACCGGTTATGGTATCCGGGCAGTCGTTGATGGCCGCCACGTCGATGTCGGTGCGGATCGATATATGGAGAGGCTCGGCCTCTCGGTCGCATCTTTCGCCGACGCCGCAAAGCGCTTGGGTCGTCAAGGCAAGACTCCGATTTATGCCGCGATCGATGGTGTGCTTGCCTCCGTCATCGCGGTTGCCGATCCTTTGAAACCCTCGAGCGTCGAGGCGATCAGAACGCTTCGCAGCATGGGCATCGAGGTGGTGATGGTGACCGGCGACAATGAGGCAACGGCGCGTGCGATTGCTGATGAGGTCGGCATCGACAGGGTCATCGCCGGCGTTCTGCCGGAAGGCAAGGTGGACGCCATCCACGACCTGCGCCAGGGCGGGAAAATCCTTGCCTTCATCGGCGATGGCATCAATGACGCGCCGGCGCTTGCCGAAGCCGATATCGGCATCGCCATCGGGACGGGCACGGATGTCGCGATTGAAAGTGCGGATGTGGTGCTGGTCGGCGGTGATCTGATCGGTGCCGTCCACGCAATCGAAATGAGCCGCGCAACGATGCGCAACATTCGCCAGAACCTGTTCTGGGCGTTCGGCTATAACGTCGCGCTAATCCCACTCGCCGCCGGCGCGCTTTACCCGGCTTTTGGCATCACGCTGTCACCAATGATCGGAGCAGGTGCCATGGCGCTGTCCTCTGTTTTCGTCGTGGGCAATGCGCTGCGTCTCAAGACCCTAGCCGTCACGGGTGGAAAGGTGACCTCATGAATATCGGCGAAGCCTCAGAGGCCTCCGGCGTCTCTGCGAAGATGATCCGCTATTACGAGCAGATCGGCCTGATCTCTCCCGCAACACGGGCGGAAAACAATTACCGGCTCTATGGCGATCAGGAGGTCCATAATCTCCGCTTCATCAAGCGCGCCCGAACCCTTGGTTTTTCACTGGAGGAAACTGAAGCTCTGCTGAAACTCTGGCAGGACAAGGCGCGAGAAAGCTCGGCGGTGAAAGCAATTGCTCTCACCCATATTGCCGACCTGGAGCGAAAGATCGACGATATGAGGAGCATGGTGAAAACGCTGTCGCACCTTGCCCATTGCTGCGGAGGCGACCACAGACCGGATTGCCCGATCCTGGACGACCTCGCCGGAAGCTGAACCATCAAAACTGATAAAAGAAGGGAAAGACAATGACTGAGACTACATTCACCGTGCCGGACATGACGTGCGGGCACTGCGAGAAAACCATCCGCAATGCGCTGAACGAGGCACTGCCGGGTGCTAAGGTGAGTGTCGATCTATCATCGCACAAGGTCGTGGTAGACGGCGACGCGGAGACGGCGATGGCGGCCATGCAGGAGGTGGGTTACACGCCTGAGCGAGCCCCATAAGTCAGCTCGCTCAGGCACGCAGTTGGCTGCAACGGCTATCCGTTAGACCTCGTCGAAAGCGCCGCCTTCGCGCGATGGATTGCGGTCGATAACGCGCTCCTCTTCATCGTCCGGAAGGGCCTCGTCGCTCTCCTGGTAAGGGTCGTCTTCCGTCTCGAGTTCGTCTTCCTCGATTTCGTGCTCCAGCTCCTGCGGGATTTCGCCCTTCGCCGGGAGTTCTTCTACATCCAGGTCTGAAACTGCCTGATCGAGTGCGTCTTCACTTTCCAGAAGTGGTTCGCGCGGGTCCATGGGTTTTCCTCTTCGATATGGGGCTTGATTTAGGATTGGGTCGAGGCAATCAGGATCGCCGCCATGTAGATGACAAAGGCCAGGATGCCGATGCCTGCGATCACCAGCACGATGCCTTTGCCAGCCTTGCGTTTCTCGCCTTTGTTCTCATTCGCCTGCGTGGGAAAATGGACCGGATCGGTTTCTCTAATCTGTGTCATCTGATCGCCCTTTTTTAAATTCTCGTCATTCAGGAAAGGCGCCAAAGCAGCAAAGGTTCCTATATTTACTGTTTGAGACTCCAGATTGTCGCATGCGCGACGGCCCCCTCAACAGTTTTCAGGTGGGCTGCGCGCACCGGCTTGAAGCTGGCGATGCGTTTGGTGCCGACGTAGCGTCCCCGGTCGGCAAACACCTCTATCGATCCGTAATCGACAAAGATGCGCAGGCGATAGGGGCGTGCCCCTTCGGAGACATAACGCGGCGATGGACCGTCGCGACCGTCCTCGTGGCGAATCCAGAGACCGGTTTCGTCGCAGACGACACCGAGCCTGACATCCGGGTGGTCGAGTTCCAGATCGAAAGGCAGGCCTGGCTTGTTGAGTTCGAACAGCAACTCCACCGCACCCGTGGAGAGATCGACCCGGTCGCCAGCCGCCAGTCTCGTGCGGTCCAGAATGCGATGCCGCAGGCTTTCCGCCGCCCCGATCGGCGGTGTGAGAAGTGCGCCGTTGGAAAAATGCAGCCGCCGCGGGAGGGTCATGGAGGTCGGGAAGTCGATCTCGGGTGTCGCATCCGCCCAATTCGCCAGCCAGCCAATGCCGACGATGCTGTCGCCATCGAGAAACGCCTGGAAGGCATAATTGTCGGTGCCGAAATCGAGCTCCTGGCCGAATTCCTTGACGAACTTCTTCCCGTCGAACCAGCCGACATCGGCCATCGTCAGGTTCTTCCGTCCCGTGGCCGGATCTTCCGAATGCATCAGGCCATAGGTCAGAACCCAGCGCGTGGAACGGGCATTGGCCGGTCCATCGAGCGGAAGCAGGCAGGGGCATTCAATCGCCGTGGTCTTGTAGCGGGTCTCTACCCAAAGCTTACCCACATAGGTCCAGCCGGAAGCCGCTGTCGGGTCCTGCGTTTCATAAAGCAGGATGACGCCGCCGCTGTCGCTCTGGCTGCCGAGCAGCATCTTCCAGAGGCCATCGGGGCCGCGCACCACATAAGGGTCGCGAAAGTCCGGCGTCAGCCCTTGCCCATCGGGCCGGTGGCCGAGAATGACCTCCGCCTGGCCCGCCATGATCAGATCGGAGGAGGTGGCGGTGAGCTGGATCTGTTGCTCAGGCACACGGTCCTGCACCTGTTCGGTGAAGAAGACGCGAATGCCGGTTCCTTCCACAAGCGGGATCGTCGATCCGGAATAGGCACCGCCGCGCTTGTCCGGCCGCGTCGTGAGATCTTCCGACGGGAAGAGGAAGATTGGCAGGTGTCGCCAGCGCAGATAATCCGACGAGATCGCATGGCCCCAATGCATCGTGTTCCAGCGAAGCCCGTGCGAATAATGCTGGTAGAAAAGATGCGGGTGTCCCTCGAACCGTCCAAACCCGTTTGGGTCATTCATCCAGCCGAAGGGTGGGCGAAAGTGATAGCTGTCCGGCAGATCCGGTGGGGCATTGTCCGGCTTGGTGTGGACGACGGTAATGCCGGTCTCCAGCACATCGGAGGCGGTGAACCAATATATCACCGAGACGGCGGTCGTCATCGTGTCATAGGCGATATCGACGCGCCCGCCGCCAAACACCTGATAGATGCGAAAACTGTACTCTTCCAGATTGGAGGTGGAGACTTCCCCGAACTTGCCATTGGCGTTTGAAAACGAGACAGCACCTGCAACATCTGGTTTCTTCGCCTTCAGCCAGACATGGAATGTGGCATTGACGGGAAGATCGGTGTGAATGGTGCGGATCGCGCTTTCGCTCTCGGTTGGCGCAGCGATGTCATTCATTCCACTATCCTTTCTTTGCAAACCAGGCTCAGAATAGGAATGAAAATGGCAGGTTAAAGTTCATCCTCAAAAACGGCCGGGCAGTATTCCCGCGTGGTGAAGACCAATCCATAGGTGCCGCTGGCTGACCTGTTCGGATATTGGTATCATCTTGAACACTGGCAAAGCCGGGCTCCAGACCCAATATAGGGGCAAAAGGGAGCAAGCCCGTGATCCGTTTCGATAATTCCTATACCCGCCTGCCGGAGCGCTTTACCGCTGCCGTTCTTCCTACGCCGGTCAAGGCACCGCAACTCATCGCCTTCAATCGGCCCTTGGCCGAAGAGCTTGGTCTTGACGTGGAGGGCATGGACGACGAGCGGCTGGCGGCGATCTTCTCCGGCAACGCCGTACCCCAGGGGGCCGAACCTTTGGCGATGGCCTATGCCGGACATCAGTTCGGTAATTTCGTCCCCCAGCTCGGGGACGGCCGCGCCATTCTTTTAGGTGAGGTGATCGACGCCAAGGGCAGGCGGCGCGACATTCAATTGAAAGGTTCTGGTCCGACGCGCTTCTCCCGCAGGGGAGACGGCCGTGCGGCGCTAGGACCGGTCCTTCGCGAATATATCGTTTCCGAGGCAATGTTCGCGCTCGGCATTCCCGCGACCCGCGCTCTGGCAGCAGTGACGACAGGTGAGCGCGTTCAGCGCGAAATTGGCCTGCCAGGCGGCGTCTTTACCCGCGTTGCAGCGAGCCACATCCGCGTCGGCACCTTCCAGTTTTTTGCCGCGCGCGAAGATACCGAAGCGTTGAAGGCGCTATCCGACTACGTCATCGATCGGCACTATCCAGAGGCCCGACAATCGGAAACCCCCTATCTCGCCATGCTGCAGGCCATTGCCGAGAGGCAATGCGACCTGATCTGCCGCTGGCTGATGGTGGGCTTCATCCATGGGGTTATGAACACCGACAATATGGCCGTATCCGGTGAAACCATCGACTTCGGCCCATGCGCCTTCATGGATGAGTACCATCCAAACAAAGTGTTTTCTTCCATCGATGCCCAGGGCCGTTACGCCTATAACAACCAGCCCGGCATCGCCCAATGGAATATCGCAAGGCTTGCCGAATGCCTGATCCCGCTTCTGGATGAGGATCAGGACAAGGCCGTCGATATGGCCAATGGCGTCCTGGCGGATTTCGCCAAGACGTTTCCGAAACGCTGGATTTCCGGCATGCGCACCAAACTCGGGCTTCAGACTAAGGCAGAGGGTGACGAGCAGTTGGTGCAGGATCTCCTGGCGCTGATGCAGCGGTCGGAGGTGGACTACACCCTGATCTTCCGCAGGCTCTGTGATGCCGCAAGCGATAACGCCGAGCCGTTCCGCGGCATGTTCATCGACCTCACTGCTGCTGACGAATGGTTGGAGCGCTGGAGGGGCCGCGCGGCGCAGGAGAGCCGTTCAGGCCAGGAGCGTGCAGACGCCATGCGCGCCGTCAACCCTGCCATCATTCCGCGAAACCACAGGATCGAGGACGTGATTGCCGCGGCTGTTGAGGATAATGATTTTGCGCCTTTCCACGAGATGATAAAGGCAACCGCCCGTCCTTTCGAAGAACTGCCGGAATTCTCCGTCTACATGCAGGCGCCGATGAACCATGAGAGAGTCTTCAGAACCTTTTGCGGAACCTGAGAAAGCCCACGGGATAGTAGTTGCTTATCTGCAACCATATCTCAATGATTTCATATCGTTATTGTCGTTCCGTCATTTGCCCCGTAATCCTTCTCGAAGAGGGATTTCGGGGTGACGTCGCATGAGCAGCAGGTTTCATGGCCTTTCGGCATTTCCGCTGACGCCAGCGGACGAGGATGGCCGCGTTGATGTGGAAGCGCTGTCTCGCCTGATCGAAAGGCTGGATGCGGCAGGCGTCGATTCCATCGGACTTCTCGGCAGTACCGGCAGCTATGCTTATCTCAGCCGCGAAGAGCGCCTACGTGCCGTTCAGGCAGCCGTCGAGTGTCTGAAAGGCAAAAGAACACTCATCGTCGGGGCAGGGGCGCTGCGCACGGATGAGGCTTTTGCACTGGCGCAGGATGCGGAAAAGGCGGGCGCCGATGCGCTTTTGCTGGCACCTGTCTCCTACACGCCTCTCACCCAGGAAGAGGCGTATCATCACTTCGCCGCGGTCGCTGGCTCCACGGCGCTGCCGCTCTGCATCTACAACAACCCGTCCACCACCCATTTCACCTTTGGTGAAGAGCTGCTGGTTCGGCTTGCCTATATTCCCCATATCCTCTCGGTGAAAATGCCGCTGCCTTCGGACATGCAGTTCAAGGCGGAACTGGAACGACTACGTCCACGTCTCGGAGAGGGTTTTGCCATTGGCTATAGCGGAGACTGGGGCTGCGCCGACGCGCTGCTTCAGGGGGCGGATAGCTGGTACAGCGTGATTGCCGGGCTTCTGCCCGTTCCGGCGCAGCGTCTCTTCACCGCTGCCAAGGCGGGCAACAAGGCGGAGGTGCAGCGCTTGCAGACGTTCTTTGAACCGCTCTGGGCGCTCTTCAAGACCTTTGGCAGCTACCGCGTGATATACACGGCTGCAAATCTCCTCTCTCTCACCCACCGCCAGCCGCCACTGCCCATCATGCCGCTTGGTGTTAGCGACACGCAGCGCGTGGAGGAAGCGCTGGCGAAGCTCGCCGAACTGGACGCGCTGCCGGCAGCAACGCCATAATTCCGGCGTTTTGAGAGCCGCATTGCCAAGTGAAATTTGATTGAAAGCCCGTCTGATATGTTGAAGCCTATTGCCCTTGCCGCTCTGTTTGCGACCCTCGCCATGCCAGCCTTTGCGGGAACGGGGCTTCTTGAACCGAGCCTCAAAATGCCTGTTTCGAAGGCGCAAGCAAAGGGTGCGTCGGTGCGCGTCGCCATCACGCTGGATGCCTGCATGGGCAAGACCGATTTTCGCATTCTCAACACGCTGGTGCAGGAAAAAATTCCGGCGACCATCTTCGTTACGGCCCGCTGGCTGAAACACAATAGCGATGCCCTTGCGATCCTGATGGCCCACCCGGATCTTTTCGAACTGGAAAACCACGGCGAAAATCATATCCCGGCGGTGGACAAGCCGGTGTCGATCTATGGCATTGCAGCGGCCGGTTCCGAGCAGGCCGTCGTTCAGGAGGTCGAGGGCGGAAGGCAGGCCATTCTTGCTGCGACCGGCAGGCAGCCGCAATGGTTTCGCGGTGCCACGGCAAAATATACCAACACCTCCATGACCACGATCAACCAACTCGGCGAGCGCGTGGCCGGCTACTCCATCAATGGAGACGGCGGATCGCTTCTGGGAAGTTCGATGACGGCAAAGCATATTGCCTCGGCGAAGGATGGCGATGTGGTGATCTCGCACATCAACCAGCCGACCCATGAGGCAGGCGAGGGTGTGGTGAAAGGTCTGCTGGCTCTGAAAGCGCGCGGCGTGACCTTCGTGCGACTGGACGATCCCGCCTTCAATCCACCTTCAAACTGACCAAGTAGGCCCGACGGATCAGTCTGGCAGGTTTGGTACGACCCGACGCGAGGGGAAGAGTTCGCGCGCAATCGTCATGCCGATGAGCGACAGCGGCAGTGCGAGCATCGCGCCCGCTGCGCCCCACATCCATGTCCAGAAGATGATGGCAACGAAGACGAGGAACGGGTTGATCTCCATGTTCTTGCCGACGACCGCGGGGAAGACCAGGTTTTCCATCAGCAAATGGATGGTGAAGAAGACGATGGAGGGAAGCAGCGCGAGAAACAGATTGTCATGCGTGATGATACCCGCAATCGCCAGTGCCAGCGTCATCGCCGTGATGCCGATAAACGGGACGAAGCTGGAGAGAAACGCGAAGAGCCCCCAGAGAAACGGCATGGCCAGACCACCGAGGAACGCGATCACCACCATGGAAACGCCAAGAGCTGCATAGAGCAGCGATGCGGTGGCGAAGTAGGAGCCCAGAACGTTTTCGATGGAGGCAATGGTACGGATGGTTCTAAGCCGCTGATGGCGCTGCGGAAAGGCCATGATGACCGCTTTACGCAGTCGTAGACGGCTGTAGAGAAAAAGCAGCAACGCCGCGAAGAACATCAGGCCCTGCACGATAGCGGGCGTCAGGTTGGCACCCACCACCGATATGATTTCACCGCTGCGCGAGATCAGCGATTCCATCGAAATGTTGCCGAGGTTGAATGTAGCTGAGGAAATGTTCACCCATCGCCAGCCCTGCAGATAGGGCAGGAAGCGATCAAGCGTCCGTTCAAGCAGCGCCGGACCTTCGTTTGCAAGCGCCGATAGCGGCTCGACCAACGAGTTGATGACGAGAAACAGAACGAGCGCGACCGCCGATGACAGAATGAGGGCGACCGCGAAACCTGGGATGCCGTAGGAACCGAGCTTTTCCGCTGCGACACCGAGGATCATGCCGACCACGATCGCCATAACGATGGGGATGAGGACGAGAGAAAGCGCGTGGATCACGCTCATCAGAACGATGACGAAGAGGCCGACGACCGACCATGCGACGGCCACATCGAGCGCTTCACGCCCCAGCGGCTGCTGGCTGCGGGCATCGTCCTGCGCCGTGGCGAGCGCGCTTTTGAGAACCGGGTCGCGATTTTGCTCGATGGGAAGCGCTTCGGCTTTCTTCTTTTTCTTCCGGCTGAAAACGTGGTTGTTCATCTTTTTCCCGACCCCTCATGGAGAGCTATAACTCTCCGTGCGGGTCGCAGTTCCAGAACCGCTAAAATAAGGAAAGAGCACGCGATTTATGCCCTTTTCCAGCGGTCAGAGCGCGTCGCGATCTTTCCAATTCGCTTCACGTGGCCATGCGTCAGGCAGACAGCTTCAAACCGATGCCCCATGGATCTTTTACGGCGATCCCGTCGCTCTGACGCTCGGTTGGAATTTCCAATCGGTCCAGTGCGGAAAGCGCCGTGGCGAGGGTCTCTTTCTCGTTGTATCTCAAAGAGTAGCCCGACAGTCCTGTCATGTTCTCTTCGCGCGTTTCGGCGCCCCTGCTGTTCCAGATATTGGCTGCCACATGGTGGTGGTAGGCGCCGTAGCCGAAGAAACTGGCACCGGGATAACGTGCCATGATCTTCAATCCGAGAACATCCTGATAAAACGCATCCGCTTGCGGCAGTGCGCCGACCTGAAGATGAATATGGCCGATTGCCGTGCCTTCGGCGGCCTGTCGGAATGGGTTTTTGCCGGCGCTCTCATAGAGTGCCTGGAGATCAAGCCTCTTCGTTGCCATCTCCACCGTTCCGTCGGGTTGGTAGTTCCACTCATCCGGTTGCCGGTCGCGATAGACCTCGATGCCGTTTCCTTCCGGATCGGACAGATAGATCGCCTCGCTGACGAGGTGATCCGACGCACCCTCAAGCCGAATATTGTTATGCGCCACATGCGCTAGCCAGTCCGCCAAGGCATTGCGGCTTGGGAGGAGGAAGGCGGTATGGAAAAGGCCGGCTGCGGTGGCAGGCGCTTTCGCGGCATCGTTGGACGTTGTCAGCGTCAAGAGCGGCAGATCATCGACGCCAAGAATCTCACCGCTGGCACTCTTGTCGATAACCGAAAGGCCGATGACGTCCTGATAGAAGCGGGAGACCTGACCGAGATCTTTCACCACCAGATGCGCCTGTCCCACATAGCCGGGGCGGGTGAAGGCAAACTGCTTTTCAGTGTCCATTGGAACATCTCCATTTCGTTCGCTAGGCCGCGAAGTTGTTGACCTCAATATGGAGACAGTCGATCGTTCCGAGAAGCTCATCATTCGGCGATAAACTGTCTAATAATCGTTGACAGCAACGCGTTCGGACTTGACGTCCGTTATGGCGAAATTTTCCTGGAGAGACCATAATTGCAGGCAGGAAGCATCAGAACTGCTTCCAAACCAAAGGGAGCATGCAATGTACGGAAAAATCCTGGTACCTGTCGATCTCAGCAACGCCAACAAGGCAGAGCGCGCGGTTAAAAAGGCCGAGGCGCTTCTCGATCAAGGCGGCCAGATCGTGCTGATGAATGTGGTGGAAGATCTGCCGGGCTATTTGGCAATCGATGTGCCGATGGACATCATCGAAAATGCGGTGAAGGACGCCAAGAGCCAGCTCGCTGTTTTGAAGGCGAAGTCGCCGCATATTTCTTCCACGGAAATTCGAAGCGGTGCTCCAGCCCGTGAAATTCTGGCGTTCGCGGAAGAGATCGGTGTGGATCTCATCATCATCTCCTCGCACACACCGGATTTCACCAACTATTTCATTGGCTCCACGGCAGATCGCGTGGTGCGTCATGCCAAGTGCTCCGTACTGGTAGACCGTTAAACCCGTCTCCGGTTTTGCAACAGGCAGGAACGGAAAGTGAAGTCTGACGCCGCCGGTCGTCTTGTTCCCGTCTCATAATGGCGTCATGATGTGGCGACGACAGACGGGAAAACGAAATGAGCGAGCTTTGGCCTTTTGGCCGCCGGTATGACCTTCATGAAATTGTAGCCGATGGCATCGTGCATGGCGTCGGCATTGCCTTTGCTCTTGTGGGGGCAACCGCGCTCATTTTCTACGTAACCCTTTGGGGCAGCCTCAGCGCGATTGCTGCGGCTTGGATCTACGCGCTCGGGCTTATTCTCTGTCTCTCCATTTCCTTCACCTATAACATCTGGCCGCATTCGCGGGCGAAGTGGCTGCTTCGCAGGCTCGATCATTCGGCAATTTTCATCTTGATTGCCGCCACTTACACCCCGTTTCTCCAGCGCGGCATCGAAGATCCTCTGATTGCGCTGACGCTCGCCGGAATCTGGATGGCGGCTCTCGGCGGTATTTTCCTTAAATGCTTCTACCCCGGACGATATGACCGGCTGGCCATCTTGCTCTATCTCGGGATGGGATGGAGCGGGGTAATGGTGGCAGAGCCTCTGTCGAACCATCTGGCACCGATCACCATGTGGCTGATCGTCATTGGCGGCATGATCTACTCAATGGGCGTGATCTTCCACGTGTGGGAACGCCTGCGGTTTCAGAATGCCATCTGGCATGGCTTCGTGGTGGTGGCCGCTGCGGTCCATTACTCCGCGGTGATGACGAGCTTTAGCCTCACGCCGGTGATCGGCTCCTGATCCTGTCATTCGCTTGAAGCCTTCCGAAAATCGCTTCACACACTCTGCCTTGATCCCTATGGTCGGGGTAGACATTGATACGAAGCGGATATCGAGAATGAGCATTCAACTGCGCGACGCCACCGTCGAAGACCTCGCCGGCATCATGGAAATTTACAATGATGCCGTTGAGAACACGACCGCCATCTGGAACGAAATCCTGGTGGATCTCGATAACCGCAAGGAATGGTTCAAGCTGCGCAAGGAGCGCGGCTTTCCAGTAATCGTGGCGATCAAGGATGGCGCTGTCCTAGGTTACGCCTCGTTTGGCGACTGGCGCGCATTTGACGGTTACCGCCACACGCGCGAACATTCGGTCTATGTGCATAAGGATGCACGCGGCCACGGTATTGGCAGGCTGCTGATGCTGTCACTCATCGAACACGCCAAGGCCAGCGGCGTGCATGTGCTGATCGGGGCCATCGAGTCCGAAAACGTCGCTTCCATTCGTCTTCACGAAAAGCTCGGCTTCCACATTGCAGGTCAATATTCGGAAGTCGGCAAGAAATTCGGCAGATGGCTGGACCTCACCACGATGGAACTCAGGGTGCCCTCATAAGCGGCTAAAGCGCCGTGCGTCCTAACGGACGCACAAAGGACGCTTTCCCTTTTTGAATCTACGCCTCGTGCTTTTCGAAAATCGTGTCCGATTTTCGGGCCGATGCTGTGGAGCTGAACCTGCCGCGATAGGCGGCAGGCGTGGTGGAAAACTGTTCGCGGAAGTGGTGACGCAGATTGGCGGTGGAGCCAAGCCCGCAGCTTTCGGCAATTGCCGCGATCGTCAGCCCCGATGTTTCCAGCAGATCCTTGGCCTTTGAAAGTCGCTGCAGCAAAAGCCACTTTGCCGGCGTGGTGCCTGTTGCCGCCTCGAAGCGGCGCAGCAGAGTCCGCGCACTCATCCCTGCCATATCTGCGAGTTGGGCAACCGTAAAACTCTTGCTGAGATCGGCCTGCATCGCATCGAGCAGTGGCCCAAGCCTTGCCTTTTCATGAAGCTCCGGCACGGCCTTATCGATGAACTGCGCCTGTCCGCCGTCACGATGCGGCGGCACCACCAGGCGACGTGCCACCATATTGGCAGCCTTCGTACCAAAGTCACGACGGATCAGATGCAGGCAGAGATCGATGCCTGCCGCACTTCCGGCGGAGGTTAGCACCGTGCCTTCATCGACATAGAGCACATCCGGCAGAACCGTGATGGCCGGATAACGCTCCTTCAGTGCCTCGGTGTAACGCCAATGGGTGGTCGCGCGTTTAACGTCGAGCAACCCGCTTGCCGCCAGAACGAAGACGCCGGAACAGATGGAAAGCAGCCGCGCGCCCTTCGCATGAGCCCTCTGCAACGCCGCGCAAAGTGCGTCCGGAACGGGCGCATCCATTCCGCGCCAGCCTGGCACAATGATAGTGCCCGCCTGTTCGACAAGCTCCAAGCCGCCATCGGCCGTAAAGCGCACCCCACCTGTCGCGCGCATTTCTCCGTCATCCACCGCGGCCACCGCAAAGCGATACCAGTCGCCTCCCATTTCGGGACGAGCAAGACCGAAGACTTCGACGGCAACGCCGAATTCGAAGGTGCAAAGCCCGTCATAGGCAAGCGCCACGACGAGCCGGTTCGGATTGCTGCTGGTGGTTGGATGGTTTGTCATGATCTTTACGATATATGGCAATCCTGCCATCTGCCAAGGAGGAAAAACACGATCTAAACTTGGGGACGCTTGATAAGAAGGAGACGAACCTTGAGCTATGTCACTGAAATACTAGCGGCTCCCGCTGAGATCGTTATCGACCATTTCTCGAAGCGGCTTTCGGTCGAGACCGATTGCTGGGATGTCTTTGCATCCATGGAGAAGGGCGAACAGGATTTCGTCCTTCTGCATGTCGTCGGTTCGCCGGCGGTATTTGCAAAGCGTCACCTGCCGGGCGCCATCCATCTTCGCCATGTGGATATGACGGCAGAACGCATGCGGGCATGGCCGCAGGACACGCTCTTCGTCGTCTACTGTGCCGGCCCGCATTGCAATGGCGCGGATCGGGCGGCTCTGAACCTCGCCCGGCTCGGGCGCAAGGTGAAGATCATGATCGGTGGAATGACCGGCTGGGCAGATGAAGGTTTTGCCTTCATGACCGCCTGAAGAAGACGGGCAGCAAAAAGGGCTGCCCGTCTCAAATGCTTTGGCTAAGCGGCGGATGCTCGTTCCGCATCATCACTGACCGGCCCGATAGCGGCGAGCAATTCGGCATCCTCACCAATGCCGGCATTCGGCGTCGTCAGCAGCGTATCGCCATAGAAGATCGAGTTGGCGCCCGCCATGAGGCAGAGGATTTGTGCCTCTTGGGTCAGGCTGGAGCGACCGGCCGACAGGCGCACGGTGGATTGCGGCATGACGAGG
Organism: Agrobacterium sp. CNPSo 3708; assembly: GCF_028674915.1. NCBI lineage: Bacteria > Pseudomonadati > Pseudomonadota > Alphaproteobacteria > Hyphomicrobiales > Rhizobiaceae > Agrobacterium > Agrobacterium sp. CNPSo 3708. The sequence continues at coordinate 89,937 of NZ_JAQZSF010000009.1, read as the reverse complement.
CGCGCGGTTGCCACCATGCGCACCAGTTCCAGCGGATCGATGCGTTCTCGCTTGGCAAGCGGCGTGCCTTCGACGGGGACCAGCGCGTTGATGGGCACGCTTTCCGGGTGAGGTGCGAAGCCCGCCAGAACCTGCAGCATCGCGGCGCGATCGCGAATGCCTTCGCCCATGCCGATAATCCCGCCGCTACACAGTTCGACGCCTGTGGCGCGAACGGTGGAAAGCGTCTCCAGGCGATCCTGATAGGTTCGGGTGGTGATGATGCGGCTATAAAATTCCGGGCTGGTATCGAGATTGTGGTTATAGGCGGTCAAACCCGCCTTGGCCAGGCGCTCGGCTTGGTGCGGTTTCAGCATGCCGAGCGTGACGCAGGCTTCCATGTCGAGGCGGCGCACGCCTTCCACCATTTCGATGACAGCATCGAACTCCTTGCCGTCACGCACCTGCCGCCAGGCAGCCCCCATACAGAAGCGCTCCGCACCCGCAGCTTTGGCCGTTGCTGCCATCGCCAGCACCTTTTGAGGCTCCATCAGCAGGTCGCGGGTCAGATCCACCTCGCGATGATGGGCCGATTGCGGGCAGTAGGCGCAGTTTTCCGGACAGCCACCCGTCTTGATCGACAGGAGGCTCGCCTTCTGCACCCGGTTCGGGTCGTGATACTGCCGGTGAACCCCATTGGCGCGGCCCACGAGTTCCAGAAGCGGAAGCCGATAGAGCACGGCAATCTCGTCGACGCTCCAGTCGTGCCGGATGACGCCGTCCTGTTTCGCGCCCTCAGTCATTGGCGGCTTTCTCCAATCCCTTGACCTTGGGAAGAAGCATAGAAGCAGCCGCGACAACGCCGATCTTGACGAGGTCGCCAAGGATGAATGGCGCAACGCCGACGGATAGCACCTTTGCGGCAGGAACGAAGGCCAGCAGCCATGCCATGCCGAAGGCATAGACCACGACAAGTCCCGCCAGCATGGCAAACACACGCCGCAATAATGTCCCGTTCTGGGCAAGCCATCCCGTCAGCAAGGATGCCACGAGGAAGCCGGCAAGATATCCGCCGGTCGGCCCGATCATATAGGCAAGGCCGATACCGCGTTCGGGGGAGCCTGAGAAGACCGGCAGTCCTACAGCACCCGTTGCCAGATAGGCGATGAAGATCGCGCAGGCCATGCGAGGCCCAAATGCAACGGCAAAGCCCATCACCGCCAGAGTATGAAGGGTAATCGGCACCGGCCAAAAGGGAACCTGCGTCTTCGCCGCGAGCGTCATTAGCGCCACGCCCGCGACGATCATAAGAGCTTGGCGAGGCAAGCTGCGTGTTGCGGGAAGGGAGGAAGATATATCAGTTCTGATCATGGCACTCTCAAATTATAGATAATTAATCGATGGAATTTAGCTTAATGAGAGTCTCGAAAGAGTCAAGGCGCTAAGAAATGGCTGAAAATGCAAAATTATCTATAAAATTTGATTGACCGAAGAGGTGTGCATTTGAACGGAGACAGAAGGTCCGATCCAGGAGCGTGGCGAACGGAGCTGGGAGTGCTTGAATACGGGAAGAGCAGGATGCCGAGGCGAATACGTCTCGCGGATTGAACGCGAGAGCTCGGCAACTTTCGTTGGGAGACGTCGTCCAAATGGTTTTGATTAAAGCGACGGTGCGCCCCGGAGGAGCATCGGCGACAGAAGTGCGCCTTTTTTGAAGGGATTCCTGTTTGCCTGAAGGCTGGACATTCCCGAGAAAAAGTAAAAGGCCGGCGCTCGCACGCCGGCCCTCACAATCATTCTTACGCTTGTGGCTCGAACACCATGGAGTGGCCGTTGATGCAATAACGCAGGCCGGTCGGTGGTGGGCCGTCAGGGAAGACGTGGCCCAGGTGACCGCCGCAGTTGGCGCAGCGGATTTCCGTGCGCACCATGCCATGGCTGATATCGCGATGCTCTGTGACCGCATCCGGCTTGACGGGCTCGAAATAGCTTGGCCAACCGCAACCGGCATCGAACTTGGTGTCGGAGATGAACAGCGCTTCGTCACAGGCAGCGCAACGGTACAGGCCTTTTTCAGTGCTGTTCCAATAGGGGCCAGTAAAGGCGCGTTCGGTGCCGTGTTCGCGCAGGATTCGATACTGTTCCGGCGTGAGTTGTTCGCGCCATTCGGCATCGGTCTTGGTAATTTTCGGAGATTTGAGATCGCTCATCAGAGGCCCCTTTCTGTTGCCGAAGATATAGGGATGCTGCTTTGCTATTAAAAGAGGGACAAATCGGCGTGTAGTCTGTCGTTTTCGCTACTCAACGGCTTGAGAGGTCTCGACCTTTCCCATAATTCAGTCTGTTCTGATAGAGAGTCAGCTTTTGGCTCTTAAGGGGAGGCCAGATGGCATTCGGTGTCACGTCGCTGACATTCATCGCACTTTTTTCGCCATTCCTGGCGGCGCTGCTCGCGCCCCCGCTGGTTGGAAAACTTGGCGTCAAGGCCGCCTGGCTGCTGGCGCTCATTCCCGCATTTGCCTTTGTCCATTTCTTAGGCTTCCTTCCTGAGATCGCGGCAGGCGAGGTGGTGACCGGTGGTTACGTCTGGGTGCCGAGCTTCAATCTCAGTTTCTCCTGGTTCATCGACGGTCTGTCCCTGACCTTTGCGCTGCTGATCACCGGCATCGGCACTTTGATCGTGCTCTATGCTGGCGGCTACATGGCCGGGCATCCGCAGCAGGGGCGCTTCCTTGCCTTTCTCTTTCTCTTCATGGGAGCGATGCTTGGCATCGTCGTCTCCGACAGCCTGATGATGCTGTTCGTCTATTGGGAACTGACCTCTATCACCTCTTTCCTGCTGATGGGCTTCGATCATGAGAGAGAAGCGTCACGCCGGGCGGCACTTCAGGCGCTCGTCGTTACCGGTGGTGGTGGCCTGGCGCTTCTGGCGGGCCTCATCTTCATCTGGAACATGAGCGGCACGACCCAGCTTTCGCTGCTCGTTCATGGCGGCGATGTCCTGCGCCAAAGCCCGTTCTACTTTGCGGCACTGCTATTGGTCCTCGGCGGCGCCTTCACGAAATCCGCGCAGTTTCCCTTTCACTTCTGGCTCCCCAACGCCATGGAAGCGCCGACACCGGTGTCGGCCTATCTGCATTCCGCCACCATGGTGAAGGCGGGTGTCTATCTCCTGATGCGGCTCAATCCTGTTCTCGGCGACACGGCGGCCTGGCAAATTCTGCTGCCCTTCTTCGGTGGGCTGACAATGCTGATCGGTGCGCTGATGGCCATCCGCCAGACCGACCTCAAGCTGATGCTCGCCTATACGACGGTATCCTCGCTTGGCCTTCTGGTCATGCTGATCGGTTTTGGATCGGAGCATGCCCTCGAAGCGGCGGTGCTTTACCTCGTGGCGCATTCTTTGTTCAAGGGTGCGCTCTTCATGGTCGCTGGCATCATCGATCACGAGACCGGAACCCGGGATGTGCGCCAACTTGGCGGCTTGCGAAAGGCGATGCCGATCACCTTTGTCGCGGCTCTTGCCGCAGCGCTCTCCATGGCCGGACTGCCACCCTTCTTGGGCTTTCTGGCAAAGGAGGAAATCTATTATGCCTTGGCGCATGCCAATCCGCGGGCCATCCTCTTCACCGGCGTAGCGGTCATCGGCAATGCTCTGATGTTGGCGATCGCTCTTGCGGTCGGCCTCAAACCCTTTATCGGCATCACGCCGCGGACACCGAAGATGGCACACGAGGCGCCGGTCCTTCTGTGGCTCGGACCGGCTGTGTTGGCCCTCTCCGGACTTCTCGCGGCGGTGTTTTCCAGTTCGTTTCACTCTGCCGTCTCCACGCCGATGGCAACGGCCATCGCCGACGAGCCACGCATGGTGGACATATCGCTGGTGCCGCATATCGGTATCCCGCTGGCGCTGTCACTCTTCACCATCGGCCTTGGGATCATGATCTTCACGATGCTGGGCACGGCACGCTCTCTGATGGATCGCACCCTGCGGGCCATCGGCCCTGGACCGGACAAGGGGTTCGACGCTTTCATCTCCGCGCTCGTCCGCATCTCTTTCGTCTTGACCCGCGTGCTTCAACCCGGCCGACTGGAATTTTACATCACTGCCACCTGCGCCATGATCGCCGTGGCACTGCTGGTACCACTTTTCGTCTATGGCGAACTGCCTGCAATGCCCACATGGCCACAGGATGCGCAAATCCATGAACTGACCTTCATCGCCATCGCCGTGATAGGCCTCATTGCGGTGCTGATGGCAGCCAGCCGTTTAACGGCGATCATCGCGCTCGGCATCCAGGGCTTCGCAGTTGCCGTTCTTTTCTTGCTGTTTGGTGCTCCGGACCTCTCCTTCACCCAGTTTATGGTGGAGACACTGTCGGTGGTGATCCTGACGCTCGTTATGACGCGGTTGCGTCTATCGCCATCCGATCACCGTGGACTTGGCCAGAAGCTTCTCGATGGAACGATCGCGATTGCATGCGGCACGGGTTTTGCTCTGATGCTGTTGAAATCCACCGAGCAGAGCTTCGACAACAGCCTGACGGCTTTCTTCAACGCCTATTCCAAGATCATCGCGCATGGAAACAATGTCGTGAACGTCATCATCGTCGACTTTCGCGGAACAGATACCCTCGGCGAAATCGCAGTGGTGATGATCACCGCACTTGCCGTTCTGGCGCTGATCCGTATTCGTCCGGGAGCGCCGTTGCGCCCTCGCGACAACAATCCGGATGATGAGTATGAACGCGCCGGGAAGGGCAGGGCATGAACACGCTGATCTTCAGAACCGCAGCGCCCGTGATCACCAGCCTGATGACGCTATTTTCCATCTTCGTTCTGCTTCGCGGCCATAACGCGCCAGGCGGTGGCTTCATCGGCGGATTGATCGCAGTCTCGGCACTGGCGATCTACGGTATTGCCTTTGGCGTCGAAACCGTGCGGCGCGCGATCATCTTCCATCCGCTGTCGATTGCCGGTTTTGGCCTGCTGATCGCAACACTTTCCGGTATGATATCCCTCGTCGTCGACGTTCCCTTTATGACCGGCCTTTGGATCTATCCGAGCCTCTTCGGTGTCGAAGTGCCGCTCGCGACCGTCATCTCCTTCGATATCGGCGTCTACCTCGTCGTGGTCGGCGGCTTCACCTCCATCGCACTTGCGCTGGAAGAAAAGGATCGCGACTGATGGAAGCGATATTCTCTATCCTCGTCGGCATCTTCTTCTCGACCGCGATCTATCTCATGCTGTCGCGTCACAGTGTACGCCTTCTGCTTGGCATCGCGATCCTCGGCAACGCCGTCAATCTTCTGCTCTTCACTGCCGGGCGCCTGCATCGCGAGGTGCCACCCATCATTCCCGCTGGCCTTGACGCATTGCCACCGGATACGGCCAATCCATTGCCACAGGCGCTCATCCTGACGGCGATCGTCATCTCCTTCTGCTTCTTCTGTTTCCTGCTGGTGCTGGTCTGGCGGGCCTTCCAGGAGTTGAAGACGGACGACACGGACGAGATGCGCGCAGCCGAACCGCAAACCGAACCGCTTCCGCCGGTGGGGTACTGAATGCCCGCACAATTGCTTCTCACCGCATCCGGCCCAACAGCGAGTGTGGATCTCTCGGCTGCACTCGTCATGCAGCCGACCACTTTTGCCGATTGGCTGATCGTGCTGCCAGTCGCGCTTTGCATCGGTCTTGGTGCGGTGCTGATGATGATCCGCCACCAAACCCGCCTCCACGCACCGATCGCAATTGCAGGACTTGCCATCCTCGTCGGGCTGGATGCCGCACTGGCCTGGCGTGTCGCTTTGAATGGCCCCTTCACCATGGTCATGGGGCGCTGGCTCCCGCCCTTCGGCATCGCCTTTACCGCGGATCTGACGGGAGCATTGTTCGCGTTGGCCGGAGGGATCGTGGCGCTGGTTTGCGCCATTCACGCGGCGCGCGATATTGAAGAATCGGGGAGGCGGTACGGCTTCTACCCATTCCTGATGCTGTTGATGGCGGGTGTTACCGGAGCCTTTCTCACCGGCGACATCTTCAACCTCTATGTCTGGTTTGAGGTGCTGCTCGTCTCCTCCTTCGGCCTCATCGTGCTTGGCTCCACGCGCGAACAGATCGATGGTGCGCTCAAATATGCCATCCTCAATCTTATCGGCACGACGCTGTTCCTGATCGCGGTTGGTTATCTCTATGCCATCTTCGGCACGCTCAACATGGCCGACATCGCCATGAAGTCCACAGCAGTCGGCGAGACCGCGCCGCTGATCACTCTGGCTTCGTTGTTCACGCTGGCCTTCGCCATGAAGGCGGCTGCCTTTCCGGTCAATTTTTGGCTACCCGCGTCCTACCACACGCCGAAAATTGTGGTTTCCGCACTCTTTGGCGGCCTGCTGACGAAGGTCGGCATCTATGCCCTGTTGCGTGTCATGGTCATGCTGTTTCCGGTCCAGCGGGAGGAGCTGAGTTTTGTCATTGCCATCTCAGCTGCCTTGACGATGATCCTCGGCGCCATGGGCGCTCTTGCCCAGAACGATCTGCGTCGCGTGCTCGGCTACATTGTCATTTCCGGCATCGGCTACATGATGGCGGGTATTGCGATCGGCACTCAGGCGGCACTCAGCGGCGTGGTGTTCTATGCGCTGAACTCGATCGTGCTGATGACCGCGCTCTACCTCGCTATCGGCCACACCGCGCGGCTTGGCGGTGCCTGGACACTGTCCGGCCTCGGCGGGCTTTACGCCAGGGCCCCCTGGTTCTCGGCCATGGTGCTGGTACTCTTCTTCGCCGGTGCGGGCTTGCCGCCCTTTTCCGGTTTCTGGCCAAAAGCCATGCTGACGAAATCCGCCATCGATATCGGTGCATGGTGGCTTGCTGCCGCCATTCTCGTCGCAGGCTTCATCTCCACCATCGCCTTGGCAAGGGCGTTTCTTCTCTGTTTCTGGAGACCATCAACAGGCAACGCGCCAGGTGCCGTCGCGGATATGAAAGGGCCGTCCCTGATGCCCGTCGCAGTTCTGACGGGGCTGATCATCGCCGTCGGGCTTTTCCCGGAACCCCTGATGAAACTCAGCGAAGATGCCGCTGCGACAATTGGCGATCCATCCGCCTATATCCGCTCTGTCTTTCCGGAAGGGGCGCTTCGATGAATCTCTTTCTCACAGGCGCGCTTTTTGTCATCATCTGGCTTGCGATTTCGGGCAGCTACACGCTTCCCAATATGCTTCTTGGCGCTGTCATTGCGGCCCTGTCGCTCGGCCTTGTCCGCCATCAGTTGGTCAGGAGCGATAGCAGACGGGTCCATCTCATTCCGCTTCTGGGGCTGATCGTGCTGTTCATCAAAGAACTGGCGCTGTCCGCATGGACCGTCGCGAAGCTGGTCGTTCAGCCAAGGATGGAATTGAAGCCCGGCATCTTTGCCTATCCGCTCGCCGTTCAGGGTGATTTCGAAATCGCTCTTCTGGCTAATCTCATTACCTTAACGCCCGGGACGCTGTCGGTTGATGTGAGTGGGGATCGCAAGGTGCTCTATGTCCACGCGCTCGACTGCAGCGATGTTGAGGCGACGAGAAGGTCGATTGCCGACGGGTTCGAGCGCAAGATCATGGAGGCCTTTACGAGATGACGCCGGAACTCCTCGTCTCCTACGCTTCTTTTGCGGCTCTCCTGATACTGTGCGTCGCTTTCTTGCTCACCGTGTACAGGGTGACTATTGGCCCGACACTGCCGGATCGCGTTGTCGCTCTCGATATGCTGGTGGGAATCGCCATCGGTTTCATTGCAGTCATCGCGATTCGCACCGGCTTCAACCTTTATGTCGACATCGCGGTCGCACTTTGCCTGGTCGGTTTTCTGGCGACAGTGGCTTTTGCACGCTTCATTTTGTCGCGCCAACCTGAAAATGGGCTGAGGAAAAGACAAATTCTCGACGGCACGGACGTTCTTGCAGCGCCTCCGGCACTGCGAAATGTAACGGGTAAAGTCCAAAAGCGGTCGGTCAAAAGTCGAAAAAAAATGACGAAAGGCAAGACGAGATGAATTGGGTAATCGCTTTAGTTGTAGCTGTGCTGTGTATTGGCGGTGCCCTGTTTTCGCTCACCGCCGCGATCGGCCTTAACCGCCTTCCGGATTTCTATACTCGCATGCACGCTGCCTCAAAAGCAGGCACCGTGGGCTCCGGTCTGCTTCTTTTGGCAGTTGGCCTTTATTCCCAAGAGCTTGCGGTATTTGGATGCGCTTTCGTCGGCTTCCTGTTTGTTGTTTTGACTGCTCCAATATCGGCACATTTGCTTGCTAAATCCGCGCATCTCGCTGGATATAAATTGTCTTTTCACGCTGTCAAAGACGACCTGGAAGCAGATCGAAAGTCCAACTAGAAAAACATCTTCGCCCTAAACTTGTATGCTTTTCTTCTACTGAAAAATTTTGTTACCCGTTATTTTTTATATATGAGTTTCTGTGAAACTTGCCTGAGTTGTTCCAAAATAATATCTGGACTTTTTTTGGTTTGGTGCTATCCACGGTACGCAAAGTTGCTGATGTTGATTTGCTTTTCGTTATTGGCGTTCCCCCGTTGCCTACATTGGACTGGAAAGTCTTGCTGGGCGATTTGCCGGAAATACAGTCACGGATGACGTAAATCGCGTCAGTATATTCCATCTTTTCTGCATGAGGCTCGGGGCTGGCTTCGTGTCACAGACACAAGTGCAGTTTCGCTGGCCTACTTTGCTTTACTGGCGCATGTGGCTTTGCCCGTCGCTACGCGTGACATGAACAGGAGACATTAAATGACGGAAACTACATATGGCGGAGCGCAGAATCTGCTCGTTGAGCTGACTGCGGACATTGTTGCCGCATATGTTAGCCACCACGTCGTTCCGGTTGCGGAACTTCCAAGCCTGATTTCCGACGTCCACAACGCGCTGAACGGCACGTCTGCCCCGGCAGTGGCATCGGTCAGCGTCGAAAAGCAGAAGCCTGCGGTTTCTGTTCGCAAGTCGGTGCAGGATGATCAGATCATCTGCCTGGAATGTGGCGGTTCTTTCAAGTCGCTCAAGCGTCATCTGACGACGCATCACAACATCACGCCGGAAGAATACCGCGAAAAGTGGGATCTTGCTGTGGATTATCCAATGGTTGCTCCGGCCTATGCAGAAGCGCGTTCGCGTCTGGCAAAGGAAATGGGCCTCGGCCAGCGCCGCAAGTCCGGCCGCTGATCATTTTTGCAATCAGCATTGGCGAAAACACAAAGCCGACCTCAGGGTCGGCTTTTTGCGTTTCTGGAGCGAGTTTCCGAGTGCGTTCATACGCAATCAAAAAGGCTGGAGCGAAGTTTCGATCGCGCCAGCCTCGGAAATTTGTTCTAACTTTCTACTGAGAGAGGCGAGGATACCTGTCAGCCGACCTTTGCCAGACCTTCTCGCGGCACATAATACTGGCCGAAGCGGTTGGCGAGGAAAGCATCGAGAGCCACATCCTCCTGCTTCACGAAGCCGCGCAGCGGCAGCTTGTCTCCAGCAAGAAGATCGAGAACAGTGCAAATGCCTGCGGCAGTGGTGATCTGGATCGCGCTCATCATGCGCCCGGAGACGGGACCGGCATAGATCTTGTTAGCGTAGGTCTCCTGCATGAAGCGACCGTTCTTGGTGCCGCAGACAGTGACGAACACGATGACCACATCCTGCATAGTGGCGGGAAGGGCATTTTCGAAGAGGTCTTTCAGCACGTCACGACGGTTGCGCAGGTTAAAGTCGTTGAGAAGCGCCTTCATGATCGAAACGTGGCCGGGATAGCGGATCGTCCGATAGTTCATGGTCCGCACTTTGCCTTCCAGCGTGGCGGCGAGCGTGCCGAGCCCGCCGGATGTGTTGAAGGCTTCGTAGGTCATGCCGTCGAGGGAGAACTCCTCGCGCTCTTCCAAGGCCGGAACGGCCGTCAGGCGCCCTTCGACGATCGCCTCGCATGGCTCGATGTATTCGTTGATCAGGCCGTCCGTGCTCCAGGTGAGATTGTAGTTCAAGGCGTTGGACGGGTACTGCGGCAGAGCGCCAACGCGCATGCGCACACTATCCAGATTGTCGAAGCGCGATGCCAGATCGGCAGCGACAATGGAAATGAAGCCCGGTGCCAGGCCGCATTGGGGAATGAGAGCTACCTCCGACGTTTCGGCAAGCTTCTTGACCTTGCGGGTGGATTCCACGTCTTCGGTGAGGTCGAGATAGTGGGTGCCGACCGCAACGGCTGCCTCGGCAATTCCCGCAGTAAGATGATAGGGAGCGGCTGAAAGAACCGCGAACTTGTCCTTCAACAAGGCCTGAAGGCTCAGTCGGTCGGTGATATCCACCACCTCGGTGTCAATCCGCTCATGGGATGGGACATTGGCCAGTTGATCGACCGCGCGGTCGGCAACGGTAATGCGGTAGTCGCCGGTAACCGCAAGCATCCAGGAAATAGCCGAGCCGATATTGCCAGCACCAACGACAGCGATATGTTTCATGATCCGTCCCCTCAAGACATGTGTTGAGGTAACAGAATGCCGCTTCCACGAGACGATTCGTAGCTTCACTTTGTTCACATGGCCGTATAAATTTGTGCATACCGCCAAAGGGAATGCGCATAATGACAATCACCGATAAAGACCGCGCCTTGCTGTCGCTGCTTGGAAGCGATGCCCGCATGCCCGTTGCCGAACTGGCGCGTAAGCTTGGCCTGTCGCGAACAACGGTCCAGGCCCGCATCGAGCGGCTGGAGGCAGAAGGCGTCATCGCCGGCTACGGCCTGAGACTGTCGGAGAACTACTTGTCCGGGCTGGTGCGCGCCCATGTGCTGATCACGATCGGCCCCAAGGCATTGGCAACCGTCACCGTCGCACTGTCCGCCATCAAGGAAGTCACGACACTTCACTCCGTCAGCGGCAGTTTCGACCTGATTGCGATCCTTGCCGCTCCCTCGATCTCCGATCTGGATGGGCTGATCGACAAGATCGGCGCGCTTGATGGAGTGGAACGCACGCTCTCATCGATTATCCTGTCGACGCGCATCTCCCGCTGAGGCGCTACTCCAAGCTGTCTAAAGCCGTTGTTCTCCAAGGTCTTATGCCTCGTCGAGGCTTCCACGGCGCGCCTTGAAGAACACCTTCAGTCGCTGAAGATCGTCTGCGCTCCAGCCTTGCGGTGCTGTCACCTCCATCCATGCATCGATGTAGTGTTCGGGAGCGTAGACATGGCCGTAGCCCATGGGCGCGGTGGTTGCGGCAGCCACGTCCAGCGTCAATTGCAAAAAGGTGACGAGTGGGAACCAGCGGAACGAGGAGGAGACATCACGGCCGCGGGGCTGGTTCATCCATTCGGGTCGCCGATAAACCGATGAGGTTTGAAAGAAGGTGATTGGGTCGCTTGCATATTGCAGATAGACGATCCGCATCGGCCCCCAGGCAACGTTCGGCATCGTCGCTGTTTGATACTGGTCTGCAAATCGGATGACGGACGAATCGCGAAACTTCGGCAACCATTCCGGCGTGCCGGGCACCCGCCCATTGGTCGCCATCCGCCATGTGGGGCTTGCGAAGGGCGGTCCACTCCACAACGCGCCTTGAAACGGATCGGCCAGCACGTCGAAGAGGTCGGACGACTTCTGGCTGTTCAGCGCGCCGAGGCTAAGCCCGTGAAGATAGAGCTTCGGTCTCGTCTCTTTCGGCAGCGTCGTCCAATAGCCGTAGATTTCCTCGAAAAGCGCGCGCGCCGTTTCGACCCCGTAATCCGGTTCGGTCAGAAGAGCGATCCAACTGGAGAGATAGGAATACTGCACCGAAACGCTGGCGATATCGCCATTGTGGAGATACTCGACGGTATCCAGGGCCTCGGGATCGATCCAGCCTGTGCCGGTCGGCACGACGACCAGCAGAGCGTGGCGCTCGAAGCCGCCTGTGCGTTTCAACTCTTCGAGCGCAAGTTTCGCCCGTGCAGCCGGCGTATCGGCGGAATTGAGCCCGGCATAGACACGGATCGGCTCAAGCGCGGCTTTGCCGGTGAAGCTCGAAATCTGCTGCGCTGTAGGGCCCGTCGCCACAAATTCCCGTCCGCGCCGCCCGAGCGATTGCCACGTCATCAGGGACGTGTCGCTGCCGGTCTTCAATTGGTCCGTCGGTTGCGGAACGTCCGGCTCGATCAGGCTATCCACCTGTTTCAGCGAACTGTCAGCAAATCGCAGGCCGATGTCGAAGATCAGCCCGTTCAGTGCCATCCACGCGAGCGCGATCGCCGCAACGGCACTCACGACGTTCGCCAGCCGACGCGGCAGAAAGCGACGACTGCGCAAGGCCAACAGGCGACGAACGAGTTGGAAGAGGCGCCCGAAACCAATCAGGATTGCTGCAACGGCGATTGCGATCGCCCCTGTCCTGAACGGGTGGCTGCTATCGAGCGGGCTCATCTCCATCAAGATTCGGATGGAGTTCTGCCAGGTGGCCGCCTGCCAGAGAAAGCCGACCGCAGCGATGGCGGCGGCAAGCGACAGGACGAAGCGGACACCGCGCCGATCATGCCGGGAAAGCTGCGGCAGCTCCAAATAGAGGTAGACCTCCTTCACCATCACGCCGATGAGGTACCCGATGGCAAAGGAAAAGCCACAGAGAACGCCTTGCATGACGAAGGTGCGCGGGAGAAGCGAGGGCGTCAGCGACGCACAAAACAGCGATGTCCCGAAGACGATGCCGGTGCTGGACAACGGTCCGATAAAGCGCCTGATCCATCGCAATAGTGTGTTCCTCCAAGGAGCTGTGCGCCAAGGGCGAGCGGCCCCAACCGACCGCGTGATTTGCGGTCTAGGCGCCAGTTTAATACGAGCTTTGCGACGGTGGAAAGAATCGGACGCAACAAAAAGCCCGCGACAGACGATCATCATGTCGCGGGCTATTTCCATCTCCCGGAGCACACCCTAAGGCGTGCAAGCGGCGATCACTTTTTTGGAGACTGCGAAGGCTTTGGCTGGCTGCCACCTTCGCGCATCTGCCGCCATTCGCTCTCGAGGCGGTCGTAAATGTTCTGGGGAATTGTCGCTGTCATGGCATTCCTCCTGACTGGGTTGATGCAGCTCCATTTGCGGGCTCTGAAACCAAGTAAGAGGGTGAGAGGTTCCCAGATTCAAGCAATAATTTTCTCTTAAATCGGTTCGCAGATATTAAAATCGATTAAGAAATTTTCAAATCGATTTAACTGGCGCTGCCAGCATGTGGAAAATCCGCAACTTGCCGAAAGTCGCTTTTCCAAAACTCGATCCGCTTATCCGTTGACCCTGATTCCCTTTCATCACAAGCCGTTTTGCCAGCTTCAAACCCGCTCCGAAAAAGGGGACAGTCGCTGGCCTTCTTCGTGTTGAACAGGCCGGTTCAGAAAGGGCGCCGCGTGTCCTCAACCCTGTAAGCTGGATTGAACCCGTTGCGACAGGATGATAGGCGATTGCTCCGGTGTTCTGCCGCGACGTTCAATTGACAGGTGCATGCCCATGATCCGCCACATCGTTTTCTTCACCGTTCCGGAAGCCAATCGAGACGCCGTGCGCAAGGGGCTTTCAGGCCTGACGGCCATTCCCCACGCTTCGAAGCTCGAGATCGGCGAGAACGTCAAGAAGGACCAGTGGGGCAACTCGGTCGACTTCATCGTCTACGGCGAGTTCGAGAGCCAAGAGGCGCTCGCCGCCTATAAGGCTGACCCGGCCTATGATCTATCCACCAGAACCGTAAAGCCTCTCCGCGATACGCGAATTGCAGCGGACTTCGATGCCGATAAAGCGGTGACCTCTCCGATCAGATAAGCCTTGTCTCTGCGAGGTCAACCGCAGGGAATGCTATCTGCCAAGGTCTTAAGTAATTGAGAGATATCGCATTTTTGAGAAAGCATTCCGTCGCTTGGGGTTTTGCTCAACTGGTTTCTCAACGAGGAGATTCAGTCTGTTAAGTCCTGGTCGCAAGTGATTCAGAAGACTCAACGAAATGGCAAAGGAAAGCCGCCGCGGGCTCATGGCTGCCGCGATAAGAACTCTCTTCATTCTACGCGGCAATGGTTACATATCTCTGAAAGGATGATGGTGCCGCAGCTTCGGTCGGGTTGCTATCCCCAGCTTGAACGGACGCAAAAGCCCACATTCATTTGCCATTCAGACGCTTTGGGCTAAATATTGCCTCAACAAACTATTTCGACGTGCATCCGACTTTTTGTGGAAGTTTTTGCAAATGGCATCACCTCTAATCATCGCGACGCTTGCAGCCGGAATGTCCGGCTTCCCCGCGCCGCAGGCTGATTTGCGGGCCGGTGCCGTCGAGGCGCCGATTGTTCGCATTGCGAGCGACTGCACCGGCGCCGTCTCCCGCGTCGTTCGCGAAACCGGTGGACAGCTTCTATCCGTCTATCCGTCCGGCGACGGTCAATCCTGCGTCGTCACAGTTCTGGTGCAGGGCAATGGCGAGCGCCCCCGCAAGGTCACGATGCGCGTGCCGATGTAGTTGAACCTTAATCGAAATCTCCATACATCTGCGATAGACAAGTATCGAATGCCGGCTCTGCTGCCGGTTGGACTGAAAAGGGGCAGACGATGCGCATTCTCGTGGTCGAGGACGATACCAACCTCAACCGACAACTGACCGACGCGCTGAAAGAAGCGGGTTATGTGGTCGATCAGGCGTTCGACGGCGAGGAAGGCCACTACCTCGGCGATACCGAGCCTTATGACGCGATCGTGCTGGATATCGGCCTGCCGCAGATGGATGGTATTACCGTTGTCGAGAAATGGCGCTCTGCCGGCAAGTCCATGCCCGTTTTGATTCTCACGGCACGTGATCGCTGGAGCGACAAGGTGGCCGGTATCGACGCTGGTGCCGACGATTACGTGACAAAGCCCTTCCATGTGGAAGAAGTGCTTGCGCGTGTGCGTGCGCTTATCCGCCGCGCCGCAGGCCACGCGTCCTCCGAGATCGTCTGTGGTCCTGTCAGGCTCGACACCAAGTCATCCAAGGCAACCGTCAACGGCGTGACCTTGAAGCTGACCTCGCACGAATTTCGGCTGCTCTCCTATCTCATGCATCACATGGGTGAGGTCGTTTCGCGCACCGAGCTGGTCGAGCACATGTACGATCAGGATTTCGACCGCGATTCCAACACGATCGAAGTTTTCGTTGGACGCTTGCGCAAGAAGCTGGGTGTTGACCTCATCGAGACCATTCGTGGTCTTGGCTATCGGATGCAAGCGCCGCAAGATGCGAAGTAATTCACTCACCGCCCGCGTTCTGCTATTAGCCTCGGCATGGTCTGTGCTGGCGCTGGTGGTGATCGCGGTGGTGATTTCGACGCTCTACCGCCAGGGTGTCGAGCGCAGCTTTACCGATCTGTTGCGTGCCCAGCTTTACAACGTCATCAATTCCGTGGCGATTTCCAATGAGAACACGCTGGCCGGCAGTCCGCAGCTCGGAGATTTGCGTTTCTCCCAGCCGGATACGGGATGGTACTGGCTCGTGGAGCCGCTCGGCAACTTCCAGACTGCACCGCTGGTCTCCTCATCACTTGGCGCCTCCAAGCTTGCCGTTCCCAGCATTCTCGATGTGCCCTTCGACAACCGCTATGAACGTTATTACACGCTGACCGATCAGGCCGGAAACCGCATTCAGGTGGCCGAGACCGAAGTCGTGCTGGATGGTGAGGGCAGGGCGGCACGGTTTCGTGTGACCGGCAACTTGAACGTTGTCGAGGACGATGTGCGCGATTTTTCCAACAGCCTCTATCTGGCGCTCGCGGTCTTCGGCGTCGGTAGTCTCGTGGTCAACGGTCTTGCCATCCTCTACAGTCTTCGTCCGCTGGACCATGCCCGCGTGGCGCTTGGCAAGATACGCGGCGGCGAAGCCGAGCGGCTGGAGGGTGAATTCCCGCGCGAAATCCAGCCGTTGGCGCATGAGATCAATGCGCTGATTGAAAGCAACCGCCGCATCGTCGAACGCGCGCGCATGCAGGTTGGCAACTTGGCCCACTCGCTGAAGACACCGATCGCAGTGCTGTTGAACGAGGCGCGCACGCTGGACAATCAGCACGGCGATCTGGTGCGATCCCAGGTGGATGCCATGCAGGCGCAGGTCCAGTCCTATCTGTCGCGCGCCCGCATCGCCGCCCAGCGCGGCTCGATCCTGGCGCGAGCCGAAGCCGAACCGGCGCTAGAGCGTCTGATCCGGGTGATGCGCCGCCTCAACCCCGACAAGGCCTTCGAACTGGATCTTCACCAGCCGGGCACGCTGCTGGCCATGGAGCAGCAGGATCTGGAGGAGGTCGTCGGCAACCTTCTCGAGAATGCCGCCCGCTTTGCGGACAAGCGTATCGTCGTTCGCATGACGACCGGCAGCCATCCGTCCTCCGATCCCGATATCACCCGCCGTGCCTGGATCGAATTGACGGTGGAGGATGATGGGCCTGGTCTAGAGCCCGACCAGATCACCGAGGCGCTGAAGCGTGGGCGACGGCTGGATGAAAGCCGGCCTGGCACAGGTCTTGGACTGTCGATCGTCAGCGAAGTGGTTTCCGAGTATCACGGAAAATTCACCCTGTCGCGTAGCGAACTCGGTGGATTGAAGGCCACATTGCTTTTGCCGGGCCTGTCGAAAGAGCTTGCTTAAGACAAGCGAAAAGGCAATTAATTCAAGCCAGAAGAGTGATGACGATGTGCCTGTTGATGCGCGGCATTGCGGCGTTGTTCAGCAGGACTCAGTGGTTAGACGTTGGCAAGGAGTAGTATTTTGATGGAAGCGATGTGCAGTGCAGGTGTGAGAGCAACAGGGTCTCGCTTGGCGCGACCTGCCGTTCTGTCCCTGATTGTCGTTTCCGTTTTAAGCTCCTGCACGACATCCAACACGCGCGGACCTGCAAGCAGCGGAGGCCTTTTCAGCGGTCGCGGATCGTCTTCCGTATCCTATATCGCCAACCTCCAGGGCGGAATCGTGTCGCGCAGCGGCATTCAGTTGAGCCGCGGCGACTACAACAAGGCACTGGAAGCCGAGTATCGCGCGCTCGAGACCGCGCCCGGCGGACAGGCGGTGACTTGGAGCGGCAGTGCAAATGGTGAAGTCATCGCCAACGCGCCCTATCAAGTCGGCAACCAGAATTGCCGTCAATATTCCCACACCATCAACGACAATGGCCGCGAGGCGAAGGTGCGCGGGGCGGCCTGCCGCAACGCTGATGGAACCTGGACGCCGCTTACCTGACATCTGCCCCGCAGAATCATTCCGATAGCGAGCGCTCTCGGGTTTTCGCCTTGCTGTCGGCGCTCGCGACAGGGTGCTGCGTCATCGTCCTGGCGAAAGGGAATTCTTCCATTTGACTTGTGTCAAGGAAGTCGTACGTCTTCCTGTGAGAGAACGTCGCGCGGCCGATGGCCTCAAATTCGTGTCATCCCGTTGCGGCTTGTTTCAAAGCAGCGCGGATTCGAGTAGTTGAGTGGGAATGTTCTGGATTCTCGTTGCCATATTGACGGCGGCTGTCGCCATTATTCTCACCCATCCTCTGATGCGCAGCAAGCAATCTGCCATTGTCGATGGAGAAGGAGAGGTTGCCGTCTATCGCGATCAGCTGGCAGAACTTGAGCGCGAACGCGCATCCGGCCTGATCGGGGAAACGGAGGCGGAATATGCGCGCGCCGAGATCGGGCGACGCCTTCTTGCTGCGGCGTCGGGAAAGAGTGAGCAAGATACTGCCCTGACCGCTCGCCGACATAGTGTGATCGCAAGCCTTGTGACGGCGGCTTTACCGATCACGGGGCTCTGTCTGTACTTATTCATGGGTAGCCCCAATCATCCGGACATGCCGCTGGCAGCACGTCTGGAAAATCCCGGCAGCGATATGAACCTTTTGATCGCCAAGGCGGAACGCCATCTGGCGCAAAACCCTGCGGACGGCGCGGGATGGGATGTGCTGGCGCCGATCTACTTCAAGACGATGCGCTTCGGCGATGCCGAAATGGCTTACCGAAACGCCATCCGCTTGCTGGGCGATAACCCCGAGCGCTTGACCGGATTGGCCGAAACACTTGTCACAGCCAATCAGGGCATCGTCACGCAGGAAGCTCAATCCGCCTTCGCCGATGCGGAGAAATTGCGGCCCGGCAATCCGCGAGCGCGGTTCTATCTGGCGCTTGCGCTGGAGCAAGCTGGCAAGAAGGATGAGGCGCGCGACGCATTCGCGGCGATCTTGAAGGCGTCTCCAGCCGGCGCGCCCTGGATACCGCTCGTTCAGGCCCATCTTGAGGCAACCGGCGGCGATGCGGCAGTTGCTGCCGTGCCGAAGCCCGAAGCACCGGGCAATCCGACGGCTGAGGATATAGAGGCTGCCAACGCCATGGCACCAGAGGATCGCCAGGCGATGATTGCCGGTATGGTCGAAAGTCTGGATGGCAAGCTTCGCGAGCAACCCAACAATTTTGAGGGCTGGATGCGGCTCCTACGCTCCTATGCCATGCTGAACAATGACGGCAAGGCGAAGGAAGCACTGCAAAACGGGCTGAAGGCCTTTCCGCCGGACGGCGAGCAGGGCAAGAAACTGCTGGCCCTGGCGCAGCAACTTGGAATTCCCGCCGACGGAGTGACGCAATGACGCGCAAACAGAAGCGATTGGCGATCATCGGCGGTGGCGTGAGTTTCATCATGCTGGCTGTCTTTCTGGTGATGTTCGCCTTCGGCCAGTCCATCGCTTACTTCTATATGCCGGTTGATCTCGAAAAGACCTCCGTTGCCCCAGGCACGCGCATCCGCCTCGGCGGCCTGGTGGCCGAAGGATCGGTCAAGCGTGGCGAAGGCCGCACCGTCAGCTTCACCGTGACGGACGGCTCTGGAAGCGTTCCAGTCAGCTACACCGGCATCCTGCCGGATCTGTTTCGCGAGGGCCAAGGCGTGGTGACGGAAGGCGTGTTCGATGCTGCGACCCATGCCTTCATGGCAGACAGCGTGCTCGCCAAGCATGACGAGAACTACATGCCGAAGGAAGTGGCCGACCGGTTGAAAGACAAGGGTCTTTGGCAGCAGACACAGGATGGCAACAAGACCGGGGCGACCAAATGATCAGTGAAATCGGTCACTACTGTCTCATCCTCGCGCTCGCAGTTTCCGTCGTCGTCTCCATCCTGCCGGTTATCGGCGTTCGTCGTCACGACCGGGGGCTGATGGATGTCGCGTCCACCGGTTCGCTTCTGATGTTTCTTCTCGTTGGTCTGAGCTTCGGTGCGCTGACGCACGCCTATGCGGTGTCCGACTTCTCGTTGAAAAACGTCTTCGAGAACTCGCACTCCTTGATGCCGATGATCTACAAATTGACCGGTGTCTGGGGCAACCATGAAGGCTCCATGCTTTTGTGGCTGCTGATCCTGGTGTTCTTCAGTGCGCTGGTCTCCGTCTATGGCCGCAATCTGCCCGATACGTTGAAAGCCAATGTGCTCTCGGTCCAGGCCTGGATCAGCACGGCCTTCCTCCTGTTCATCTTGTTAACCTCCAATCCGTTTCTGCGGCTCGACCCTGTGCCGGCTGAGGGACAGGATTTGAATCCTATTCTGCAGGACTTCGGTCTCGCCATTCATCCGCCCCTGCTTTACCTCGGCTATGTGGGCTTTTCCGTCTGTTTTTCCTTCGCCGTAGCCGCCCTCATGGAAGGCCGCATCGATGCCGCCTGGGCGCGCTGGGTGCGTCCATGGACACTGGCTGCCTGGACCTTCCTGACGGCGGGCATCTCTATGGGCTCTTACTGGGCCTATTACGAACTTGGCTGGGGAGGCTGGTGGTTCTGGGACCCGGTCGAAAATGCCTCCTTCATGCCCTGGCTTGCGGGAACGGCGCTTCTGCATTCGGCGCTCGTCATGGAAAAGCGCGAGGCACTGAAGATCTGGACCGTGCTTTTAGCGATCATGACCTTCTCGCTGTCCTTGCTCGGCACTTTCCTTGTCCGCTCCGGCGTGCTGACGTCAGTGCACGCCTTCGCCACCGATCCGAGCCGCGGTATTTTCATTCTCTGCATTCTGATGGTCTTCATCGGCGGCGCCTTTTCGCTCTTTGCATGGCGAGCTCCGACACTGAAGGCGGGCGGACTTTTTGCGCCGATTTCGCGCGAAGGTGCACTGGTTCTCAACAATCTGATCCTGACGGTATCCACCGCCACGGTGTTGATCGGCACGCTCTATCCGCTGGTTCTTGAAACCCTGACAGGCGAGAAGATTTCCGTTGGTGCGCCCTTCTTCAACATTACCTTCGGCCTGTTGATGATCCCGATCCTGATCGTCACCCCCTTCGGGCCGATGCTTGCCTGGAAGCGTGGGGATCTTCTAGGGGCCTTCCAGCGGCTATATGTGGCCGCGGCTCTTGCGGCTCTCGCAGGACTGGCGCTCTGGTACATCCAAAATGGCGGGCCGGTATTGGCAGCGCTTGGCATAGCTGCAGGCTTCTGGCTGATATTCGGCGCGCTTGCCGATCTCTGGTACCGCGCCAATTTCGGCAAGTTGACGCTTGGCGTCGCGTTCCGCCGCCTGAAAGGTCTGCCTCGCTCGGCCTTCGGCACGGCGCTTGCGCATATCGGCCTCGGCATCACGGTGCTTGGCATCGTCACCGTCACCACATTCGAGACGGAAACCGTGGTCGAGATGAAGCAGGGCATGGTGGTGGACGCGGGCGGCTATAGCCTGACCTTTGACGGCATCCGCCATCACGTCGGCCCGAATTACACCGAGGATCGCGGCCACTTCACCGCCCGCAAGGCGGGTGTGGAGGTGGGCGATGTCTGGTCCTCAAAGCGCCTCTATACCGCGCGCCGCATGCCGACGACAGAAGCCGGCATCATGACCTTCGGCCTCTCACAACTCTATGTGTCCCTCGGCGATCCGATGCAGGATGGCGGTATCGTCGTGCGCATCTGGTGGAAGCCCTTCATCCTTTGCATCTGGGGCGGTACGCTGTTCATGATGCTGGGCGGCTTTATCTCGCTCTCCGACCGTCGCCTGCGTGTCGGCGCGCCGAGCCGCAAGTCAAAGCCTGCGAAAGCGCCATGCCTGGAGCCGGCGGAATGAGAGCGATGCTCGCAAGATTATCGTTGCTTATCATTCTGTCGCTCAGCGCCTTTCCCGCCTTCGCTTTCAATCCGGACGAGGTGCTTTCCGATCCTGCGCTGGAAGCACGGGCGCGCAACCTTACTGCCCAATTGCGCTGCATGGTCTGCCAGAACCAGTCGATCGATGACAGCAATGCGGAGCTTGCGCGCGATCTGCGTCTTCTGGTGCGCGATCGTTTGGTCAAGGGCGACAGCGATGATGCGGTAATCAACTATGTCGTCTCGCGCTATGGCGAGTTCGTGCTGTTGAAACCGCGCTTCAGCGCAAGGACTCTGGCTCTATGGGGGGCGCCGATCGGTCTTCTTCTGATCGGCGGACTGGCGGTCTTCGTCTTTTCCCGTCGCCGTGCCGCGCTCTCGGAAGGCCAGAAATTGACGGCGGATGAAGAAGCCAGGATCCGCGACTTGCTGGAACGCTGAAGTTTGCGCCGCCATATCGCTCAATGCGGCAATATTACTAATTTTTCATAAGGCAGACACTTCGCTGTAAGGTGGGAGTTCCTATATCTTTTGTCATCCACCGCTGCTCCGATCCTCCTCGGAGGCTCCAGTCAGATGAAGAAAGAAGGAAATCAAATGTCTCAAATGCAAAACGGACGCTCTTCGTTGAAGACAGTTCTGAAGTCTTCGGCCGTCGGCGGTCTTGCCGCGCTGATGCTGACCACCGGCGCCGCTGGCCCAATCGCCCGTTCCTTTGCAGCACCTGTCGAGGTGAACGCACCCCAGGTACCGAGCTTTGCCAGTGTCGTTGATGCCGTGTCTCCCGCAGTCGTTTCGGTCCGCGTCAAATCCAATGTCGAGCCGGTTTCTGACGACAGCAGCGGTTTTTCCTTCGGCGGTCGCGGTCTGGATCAGCTTCCTGACGATCATCCGCTCAAGCGCTTCTTCAAGGAATTCGGTGGTCCCGGCGCAAACGAAGACAAGCGTGGCCCCAATCGCCACCGCGAAGGTAAAGGCCCGTTGCGCCCTGTCGCTCAGGGCTCCGGCTTCTTCATCTCGGAAGACGGCTACATCGTCACCAACAATCACGTCGTCGATGATGGCTCCGCCTACACGGTGGTGCTCAACGATGGCACCGAATACGACGCCAAGCTCATCGGCCGCGATCGGCGCACCGATCTTGCCGTGCTGAAGGTCGATGTGAATCGCAAGTTCACCTATGTGCAATTCGCCGATGACAGCAAAATCCGCGTCGGTGACTGGGTCGTGGCTGTCGGTAACCCCTTCGGTCTTGGCGGTACGGTCACCTCCGGTATCGTGTCTGCCCGCGGCCGTGATATCGGCTCCGGTCCTTATGACGACTACCTGCAGATCGATGCGGCCGTGAACCGTGGCAACTCCGGTGGCCCCGCCTTCAACCTCAATGGGGAAGTTGTCGGCATCAACACCGCGATCTTCTCGCCTTCCGGTGGCAACGTCGGTATCGCATTCGCGATCCCCGCATCCGTTGCCAAGGATGTCGTTCAGGATCTGATGAAGGACGGCAAGGTCGAGCGCGGCTGGCTTGGCGTACAGATCCAGCCCGTCAGCAAGGATATTGCCGAATCGCTCGGCCTATCCGAAGCCAAGGGTGCGCTCGTCGTGGCTCCGCAGCCGGGTTCTCCCGGTGACAAGGCCGGCATAAAGCAGGGTGATATCATCACCGCGGTCAATGGCGATCCGATCAAGGATGCACGCGAACTGTCCCGCCGTATTGGCGCGCTGGCACCCAACACCAAGGTCGAACTGTCTCTCTGGCGCGATGGCAAGTCGCAGTCGGTCAGCGTCACCTTGGGTGATTTGGCAAATGATGACGCGTCCGCAGGTGCCCAGGGTCAAAACGACAACGAACGCGGCGGGCAGTCCTCCAGCGAGAAGGCTCTTTCGAGCCTCGGCCTGACGGTTGCTCCTGCTGAAGATGGCAAGGGTCTTGCCATCACTGATGTCGATCCGGACTCCGACGCCGCAACCCGCGGGCTCAAGACGGGCGAAAAAATCACTTCGGTCAACAACCAGCAGGTCACATCCGCTGCCGATGTCGAGAAGGTGATCAATCAGGCCAAGAAGGACGGTCGCACCAAGGCCCTGTTCCAGATCGAAACCGAGCAGGGCAGCCGCTTCATCGCCCTCGACATCGATCAGGGTTGATAGGGAAGAGATACGAGAGGGGCGCTTTGCCCCTCTCTTTTTTTAAGCCGTAGAACAGCAAGGAAGCCGCGGATATCTGCGGCGGCTTCTTATTTTACGATCGACAATCCGGTGGCCGGCTCTCGGCCATCCAAGGCCGAAGTCACCTGGAGCGGCACGCCGCTTATTGCAAAGGTGGCAGGCCAGGCAGACAGGAGATATCATCATGGCAGAACTCAGAAGCCAATCCGTGGAAAGTCATCTGCATAATGCTGCGGGCGAACCTCTTTCCAGTTGTGCGCTGGATGATATCGACGTTAATGTTCCCCACATGAAAATACTTGTTATTGAAGATGATTTGGAAGCCGCCGCCTATATGACGAAGGCATTCCGTGAAGCTGGTATTGTTGTCGACCACGCCAGTGATGGCGAAAGCGGCCTGTTTATGGGCTGCGAAAATGTTTACGACGTGATGGTCGTCGACCGCATGTTGCCACGTCGCGACGGCCTTTCCGTTATTTCAGAATTGCGCAGGAAGGGTGTCGAGACGCCCGTGCTTATTCTCTCGGCGCTTGGTCAGGTGGATGACCGCGTAACCGGCCTTCGCGCCGGTGGCGACGATTATCTTCCCAAGCCCTATGCCTTCAACGAGCTTCTTGCCCGGATCGAGGTGCTTGGTCGCCGCAAGGGCAAGCCCGAGCAGGACATGATCTATCGCGTCGGCGATCTCGAGCTCGACCGGCTTTCGCACGACGTGCGCCGTAATGGCAAGGAAATCCTGCTGCAGCCGCGTGAGTTCCGCCTGCTGGAATATCTGATGAAGAATGCCGGCCAAGTGGTGACCCGCACCATGCTCTTGGAAAATGTCTGGGATTATCACTTCGATCCCCAGACCAATGTCATTGACGTTCACGTCTCGCGCTTGCGCTCCAAGATCGAAAAGGATTTCGACAAGCCTTTGCTGAAGACAATCCGCGGTGCTGGCTATATGATGAAGGACGAAGGCTAAACGATGCCTTCGCGCTTGCGCCTTCTTTTCAGCTCCACTGCTGTCCGTCTTTCCGCGCTCTACATTCTGCTGTTTGCGCTTTGCGCGGCGTTTCTCGTCTTCTACGTCACCGCACTTTCGGAACGTCTGCTGAACCAGCAAACGCGCGATGCCGTGCTGCAGGAGGTCAACGATGTTCAGCGCGTCTATGAGCGTGGCGGGATCAATCCGCTTTTGCGGATGATGGAACGACGCGCCCGCCAGCCGGGCGCAAGCCTCTACGTCATCGCCGGACCGAATGGTGAGATCCTCGGCGGCAACGTTGCCTCGGTACAGCCCGGCGTGTTTGACAACGAAGGCTGGACCGAATTTCCTTTCACCTATGAGCGCTACTCCGAAAGCGGCGACAGCGTAAAACACCTTGCCACTGCCAATATCTTCGTCCTCGACAATGGGCTGCGCATTCTCGTCGGACGCGATTTGGGGGAGCCGACGAAGTTCCGGCTGCTGGTGCGCAGCGCGCTGATGGTGGCGCTGGCGATCATGGGCGGCGGTGCGCTCATTATCTGGTTTGCCATCGGGCAAAATGCGCTGAAGCGACTCGATCGCATGTCGGCCGCAACGAAGAAAATCATGGCGGGCGATCTCTCGCAACGGCTTCCAGAGGGCAGGTCCGGCGACGAATTCGATCGGCTTTCCGGTTCGCTGAATGCCATGCTCGGCCGCATCGAAAAGCTGAACGAAGGCCTACGTCAGGTCTCCGACAACATTGCCCATGACCTGAAGACACCGCTGACGCGACTGCGCAACAGGGCCGCTGATGCGCTTGATGATCCCGACGACAACAAGCGGCGAGCGGCGCTGGAAGGCATCATCGCCGAATCCGACCAATTGATCCGCACCTTCAATGCGCTTTTGATGATCTCGCGCGTCGAGGCTGGCTCGATTGCCGCGGAGATGACCGACGTGGACATCTCTGCCATTGCCGAAGACAGCGCCGAACTTTACGAACCCGTGGCCGACGAGGAAGGGTTGACGCTGACTGCGGCCATCGAGCCTGGACTGGTCGTACAGGGCAATCGCGAGCTGATCGGTCAGGCACTGACCAATCTCATCGACAATGCCATCAAATATTCAGCAGGGCATGACGGTGAAAAGCGGCTCGTCGTAAAGCTTGGTCGAAGCGAGGAAGGCATCATCCTTTCAGTTGCCGATACCGGCCCGGGCGTTCCAGCTGAAAAGCGCGCCGAGGTGATCAAACGCTTCGTGCGACTGGATGAAAGCCGTTCCAAGCCCGGAACGGGCCTCGGTCTCTCGCTGGTGGAGGCGGTGATGGAGCTTCACAGCGGTGAACTGCGTCTCTCGGATACCGATCCGGGCAATCCAGCGTCGCCTGGTCTCACCGTGTCCATGGTCTTTCCGGCGTCCAAGCCGTAAGGTTATGTCTCTTTCCCTGAAGCCTGTGGCGTGCACAGTGGTGCAGGGAGAGAAAAAGCCCGTCCAACAGGGTGACATGCAGGAGGAGAGACCATGACAGGTGCGGCATTCGCGGCAACACGGCTTGATGAAGTGCAACCAGGAACGATCCGTGCACTCACCCAAACCGAACTGAAATCCGTTCTCTCGTCTCTGAAAGACATTGCCAAGCGCGAACCCGCAATTGCCGAAATGATGGCGGGCGACAGCCCGCTCAAGGATTTCGTCGCCAACGCCTTCACCTTGTCTCCCCACCTGCGGGATGCGGCGAGCGCCGACGAGGGGCTGCTGACGCTTGCCGTTTCGGAACCGGTCGAGGCATCGCTCGGCAGACTGGTCGAGGAAGCTCGCAATTGCTGGCAACCGGGTGAGGATGGCGCCATTCCGACGGAGGCGGAGGTGATGACGACGCTGCGCGTCGCCAAACGCCGCCTGTCCTTCATTGCAGCCTTGGCCGATCTCGGCCGCATCTTTACCGCCCGCGACACGACGCGATGGCTGAGCGACATGGCCGACGCAGCGCTGTCGGCCGCAATCGATCATCTGCTTCTCGCCAACCATAATAGCGGCAAGCTTACGCTCAAAGATCCGCAAGCACCGAGCGAAGGCTCGGGTCTCATTGTGCTCGGCATGGGCAAGCTCGGCGCGCGCGAGCTCAATTACTCCTCCGACATCGACGCTGTCGTGTTCTTCGAGCCCATGGCTGGCATAGTGCCCGATCCGCTGGATGCGCTGGAAATCTTTGGGCGAATGATGCGGCGGCTGATCCGCATCATGCAGGAGCGTACCGCCGACGGCTATGTGTTCCGAACCGACCTTCGTCTTCGCCCCGACCCCGGCTCAACGCCGCTTGCCATACCGGTCGATGCGGCGCTGCTTTACTATGAGGGCAGGGGGCAGAACTGGGAGCGGGCGGCCTATATCAAGGCGCGACCTGTGGCAGGCGATATCAAGGCGGGCGCGGGCTTCCTGCGCGAACTGACGCCCTTCGTCTTCCGCAAATATCTCGATTACGCTGCAATTGCCGATATCCATTCCATCAAGCGACAAATTCATGCGCATAAGGGCCACGGGGCGATCGCGGTGAAGGGGCATAACGTCAAGCTTGGACGCGGCGGCATTCGTGAGATCGAATTCTTTGCCCAGACGCAGCAATTGATCGCAGGCGGGCGCATGGCTCCCTTGCGTGTCCGCTCAACCGAAGAAGCGCTTGCGGCGCTGACGGATGCCAAATGGATCGACGCGGAGACGCGGGACAGTCTGACCGAAGCCTATTGGTTCCTGCGCGAGGTCGAGCATCGCATCCAGATGGTTCGCGACGAGCAGACGCATATCCTGCCGGATACGGAAACCGAATTGAAGCGCATCGCCTTCATGCTCGGCTTTGCCGACACCAAAGCATTTTCCGAGAAACTGGAGGACGTGCTGCGTCTGGTAGAGCGCCAGTATTCCGCTCTCTTCGAGCAGGAAACGAAGCTGTCCGGCGAGAGCGGCAACCTTGTCTTCACTGGACAGAAGGATGACCCCGACACATTGAAGACGCTGGAGCGGCTCGGCTTTGAACGTCCTGAAGACATGTCACGGGTGATCCGCACCTGGCACAATGGCCGCTACCGCGCCACACAATCGGTCGAGGCGCGCGAAAGGCTGACCGAGTTGACGCCGGACCTGCTGAAGGCCTTCGGTAAGAGCAAACGCGCCGACGAGGCGCTGCTCCGCTTCGACAACTTCCTTTCCGGGCTGCCGGCGGGCATCCAGCTCTTCTCCCTCCTCGGTAACAATCCGGCGCTCCTGTCGCTGCTGGTCACGATCATGTCGTCTGCCCCGAGACTGGCCGAAATCATCGCGGCACGACCGCATGTCTTCGACGGCATGCTCGACCCGGCGCTGATGACCGAGATCCCGACTCGTGATTATCTTTCCCAGCGCATGAAGGGCTTCCTCTTGCCTGCGCGCCACTACGAGGACATTCTCGACCGGCTGCGCATTTTCGCTGCCGAGCAGCGCTTCCTGATCGGCGTTCGGCTCTTGACCGGTGCGATCACCGGCGAGGTGGCGGGCCGCGCCTTTACCCACCTTG
This sequence comes from Agrobacterium sp. CNPSo 3708, assembly GCF_028674915.1. Taxonomy (NCBI): domain Bacteria; kingdom Pseudomonadati; phylum Pseudomonadota; class Alphaproteobacteria; order Hyphomicrobiales; family Rhizobiaceae; genus Agrobacterium; species Agrobacterium sp. CNPSo 3708. The sequence continues at coordinate 62,195 of NZ_JAQZSF010000009.1, read as the reverse complement.
CCGATCTCGTGATCGAAGCCGCTTTGAATGCCGTCCTGGTCGAAATGGCGACGACGCATGGCGCCTATCCGGGCGGGCGCGTCGCCGTCATCGGCATGGGCAAGCTCGGCTCCTTCGAGCTGACCGCCGGCTCCGACGTCGATCTCATTCTGCTTTATGATTACGACGACGGGGGTGCCGAATCCGACGGCCCCAAGCCGCTCGATGCGGTGCGCTACTTCACTCGGGTCACCCAGCGACTGATCGCGGCTCTTTCCGCCCCGACAGCCGAAGGCGTGCTCTATGAGGTCGACATGCGCCTAAGACCTTCCGGCAACAAAGGACCGGTGGCGACCCGCATCTCGACCTTCGAAAAATACCAGCGCGAAGAAGCCTGGACGTGGGAGCATCTCGCGCTCTCCAGAGCCCGACTGATCTGCGGTGACGCAACCTTGATCGCCGATGCCGATCGGATCATTGCCTCGGTGCTGTCGCAAAAGCGAGACGTCGCCAAGGTCGCCGCCGACGCTCGCGAGATGCGCCAGTTGATCGACAAGGAAAAGCCTGCCGAAAGCCTCTGGGATTTCAAGCTCATCCCCGGCGGACTGGTCGATCTGGAATTCATCGCGCAATATCTGACACTGGTTGCGCCGGCAAAGGGTCTGCCTCTGCATGAGCCGGGAGAGAGCACGTCCGATGCGCTCAAACGCATGGCCTCAGAAGCGATAGAGCGCCAGACACATGACGATTGCATCGAAGCAATGCGGCTCTTCACCGAACTATCGCAGATCATAAGGCTTTGCATCGATACGGATTTCGATCCAAAACAGGCGCCTGCGGGTTTGATCGATCTCGTGTGCAGGGCAGGGGATTGCCCCGATATCGCGACGCTGGAGGGCGAGATAAAGCGTCTGTCGAAAGCCGTCCGCAAGGCTTTCCTGTCATTGGTGTCCTCAAAAGGGGATTCGTGAAGCCAGCGCATGATCGATAGGCGCAAGGAGATAATCCGTTCTTTGTGCTTCAAAAGAATGCGGGAGCGCTCAAGGCGGTGGAACGGATTTTGCCGGGCTGGATTGATGAAGGCGGCATCCCCACCTATGGCGAAAGCCAAAACGAAAGCGTCTTGATGTTTCACCTTATTTTCGGAATTCCATGGCTAGTGGTCGCTGTCCGCTTCATTCAGCCACTGCCCTGGGTTTGGCCGTTGAAGCTCGCCCTTGCGCTGCTGCTTCTCGCCGCTTCGCAATATCACCTTTTCAGTCGCCTCTCGTCCGGTTCGGTGTTCTCGCCTGAATTTCCAAGACCGCTGATCATCTGCTTTAACCTGCTTTTCGGCTTCATGCTGCTGCTTGCCGTCTTCCAGATTGCGCTGGATGTGGTGTCTTTGGTCTCGATGCTGTTCAAGGGGCACTTCCCGCTGGTACCTGCCGGTGTCCGCTATGGAATGGCCGCTGTTGCTCTGGCTCTCTCCGCCTTTGCCGTTAGCCAGGCGATCCGTGTGCCGCCGCTGAAGGACATCGAGATTGCCGTTCCGGGTCTCGATCCGGCTTTCGACGGCTATCAGATCGTGCAGCTGACGGACCTGCATATCAGTCGCCTCTTTCCAGCCTCCTGGACCCGGGCTGTGGTCGAAAAGACCAACGCGCTGAATGCCGACCTGATCGTTATCACTGGTGATCTCATCGACGGCAAGGTTGAAGCGAGAAGCAGCGACATTGCGTCCTTGGCAGAGCTGAAGGCTCGCGATGGCGTCTACACCATTCCCGGAAACCACGAATACTTCTTCGGCTACAAGGAGTGGATGGCCTATTACCAGAGCCTCAACATGACGACACTTGCCAACAGCAACGCGGTCATCGAGCGCGGCGACGCCAAGCTTGTAATCGCTGGCGTCACCGATCTTTCATCGACGAGAACGGCGTTTCCAGCGCATGACACGGCGGCAGCGCTCATAGGCGCGCCTGCCGGTGCACCTGTGATCCTGCTCGATCACCAGCCCGGTCAGGCGGCAGCTAATGCGGCACTGGGTGTCGCGGTTCAGCTTTCCGGGCATACGCATGGGGGCATGGTCGTTGGGCTTGATCGCGTGGTGGCACGGCCCAATAACGGCTTCGTCTCCGGTTTCTACGATGTCGGGGGCATGAAGCTTTACGTTAACAACGGAACAGCACTCTGGCCAGGCTTCGCGCTGCGGCTCGGCATTCCCTCCGAACTGACCAGGATAACCTTGCGGTCGCGCTAAGCCGTTCGGCGGCTTTACGAACCCAACTGGGTTAAGCGAAAGCCGTTAGTTCAGCTTATGCGAGCGCAGGAGCTCCAGCTTGTTTCTCGCCTGATAAGCGAGATAGGGCATATCCTTGGCAACATGCACATGCGGAATGAGAATGGTGACCACCGTTCCCTTCCCCTCGCAGGAGCGGATCTTCATTTTCCCGCCGTGGAGCCTGACCAGCGAGCGGGAAATGGCAAGACCAAGGCCCGAGCCGCCTTTGCTCTTGGCATACTGGCTCTGCACCTGCTCGAAAGGCTGACCGATCTTGTTGATCGCCGCTGTCGGAATACCGATGCCGGTATCGGCAATCGTCATCATCAAGCCGTTCTCGTGCACATGGGTGCGAAGCTCGACGCGGCCACCTTCGTCGGTGAACTTGACGGCGTTGGACAGCAGGTTGAGCATGATTTGCTTCATGGCACGGCGGTCGCCGCTCATATACATATTCCTGCATAGCCGCTGCTGGATGGTGATGTTCTTCTGCGCTGCCTGAATGGCAGTCAGGCGCAGTGTCTCTTCCACCAACGGCGCAAGATCGACCTTCTCGCGGTTGATGCGCATATGGCCTGCCTCGATCTTCGACATATCAAGAATGTCGTTGATGACGTTCAGCAGATGCTGGCCGCTATCATGGATGTCGCGGGCATATTCGCTGTATTTCGGCGAGCCGACCGGGCCGAACATCTCGGCGACCAGAATTTCGGAAAAACCGAGAATGGCGTTGAGCGGCGTGCGCAACTCGTGGCTCATATTGGCAAGGAATTCGGACTTCGCCTTGTTGGCGGCTTCCGCGCGTTCCTTTTCCGCCTGATAGAGTGCGTTCGCATCCGAAAGTTCGGTCTTCTGCCGCTCGAGCTTGTGGCGGGAGGCGGAGAGATCGCCGATCGTTGCCATCAGGCGGCGCTCGGATTCGCGCAGGCGATCCTGATGGCGCTTCAGAAGCGTAATGTCCGTACCGACAGAGACCAGACCGCCGTCGCGGGTGCGGCGTTCGGTGATCTGCAGCCAGCGCTCATCGGCGAGCTGCACTTCCGTGGTGCGCGACAGTCCAGATTGATCGGAGTCCGCCACGCGGCGCTCGACGATCGGGCGGGCTGCAGCACTATAGACGACGGAGCGTTCCGTGCCGGGCACCAGCGCGCTGTCGGGAAGACCATAGGCCTGCTGGAAGTGCGTGTTGCACATCACGAGGCGGTCGTTCTTGTCCCACAGGACAAAGGCTTCGGACGTGCATTCGATGGCGTCGGCAAGGCGCTGATCGGCCTCGGCATAACGCTGTGCCAAACGGTGCTGCTCGGTCACGTCCATGGCGATGCCGATGACGCGCGGGCCGTTTGCCGTGTGGATCACCTGCGCACGGGCGCGCAGCCAGACATAATGGCCATGGGTGTGGCGCATGCGGAAAATCTGATCGATCTGGCGCAGATCACCGCAGCCGACCGAGCGTGCCAACTCATAGAGGTTTCCGTCTTCGGAATGCATCATGCGCGCCGCATCGCTGAAGGAGAGCGGTTCGGTACGCGGCGGAAGACCGAGGATTTCGTAAAGCGAGGTGGACCAGAACATGCGGCGCGTGGAAAGATCGAAGTCCCACAGGCCGCAACGGCCGCGAGACAGGGCCGTCTCGACGCGAAGGTTGGATTCGACAAAAACCTCGTCGGCGGTGCGCGCCCGCTTCACCTGCATGTAGTAGGCATAGAGAATGACGAGCAGGATGGAGGAGATGCCGGCGAAGAGTGTGACATTCATCGCCACTTCGCTGCGCCAGAACGCGCGCATCGGCTCCAAAGACCGCGCCGTGATGATCATGCCGCCATCGGAACCAAGCGGCAGCATCGTGGCGTAATGCGGGGTGTTGTCAATATTCGTCTCGATCGTTCCTGGCGCACCGGGGAATCTGCGAACGATCGCGATTTCAGGAAGGAGGGCAGTCAGCGACGTGCCGACATAGGATGCGGCATGCAGGCCGACGCCACCGAAGACGCGGCCATTTATGCCGGCCACCAACACCACGGTGTCGTCATCCATGCTGCCGACGGGAAAGGATTGATTGAGGCGACGCTCGACGGCTGCCCGGTCCTGCGTGGCTGCCAGGGTCTCGACGCCGGAAAGGGCTGCACGCGCGGTCAGCGCGGAAAGCGCCGTCGTCTGCCGGGCGGCATTCTCCATGCGGCCATATTCCGCGGTAATGCCGAACATGCGCGATGCTGCGATGACGACCAGAAATGCCAGAATGAGAATGGGAATGAGACGCTTGAGCAGTGTCTCAAGCCTGCGGACCTGCCACAGCCTTGCGAGCAGATTTCCGGCTGAAGAGAAGCTCTCCGCCGTTCTGTGAACCAACGCCGCCATTTCAGCAAATCTGGCATACGGTCGCTCATCGCCCGCAGTCGCCCGCCGCACGTTCGTCATTGTCCCGCCTTGATGTCCCTCGTGTAAATTCGAAGCGCCGCTGCTCGAATCTGCGTCTAATGAATCAAAGCTGATTCGCCTTGTCCAGAGCTGAAAGTTAAAAGATTTTTAACCCTTTGAACCGACTCGCGCTTTTTTTCGAACCTCCAAAAAGACGGTTTTGACTGCCCTTACGTCAGTTGTCGTCGAAGGCGTCAAGCGCGATGGGCAGGGCTTGCACAACGCAGTTTCCGACAGCCGGGAGGCCGGCAAGAACGGCGCTGATAATCTCGTCTCGCGAGGCGCCATGCACCTTGGCTTCCTGAACGTGGAAGGCAAGGCCGCTCTCCAGCCGCGCGGCTGCGAGAATGCCAATATAGACGAGACTCTGGGTTTTGTCGTCGAGGGCTGACGCGGTGCCAAGCCCGGCGACGGCCTGTAGCCAGGCTGCGTGGTGGACGGGCGCTTGCCTGGCAAAACTCTGAAATGCTGGGCTGATGGTCATGTCGCGTCTCCTCTATGCCGATCGATCAGGCAAATCTACGAGAAGAGGGCGATTCCGTTCTTGATCTAAAACAAGAAAAGGCCGGACGTCCGGCCTTTTCACATAGAGGAGGGGAGGCTTTCAACCCTTCAGCATGCGCTCGACAATGTCGCGAACATCGGTAGAGAGCCCAGCGCTGCGCTCGATCGTGGTGAGGGCCTCGCGCGCGTGATCGGCGCGCACTGCCTCAAGTGACCGCCAGGAGCGCATGGATGTCAAAATGCGCGCTGCCAGTTGCGGATTGCGCTTGTCGATGGCGATGATCTGCTCGGCCAGGAAGTCGTAGGCCTTGCCATCCGCACGATTGAAGCCGGTGGGGTTGCCGAAGGCAAAGGTGCCGATCAGCGAACGCACACGGTTCGGGTTGGTGGCGATGAAGTGCTTGGACGCCATCAAAGACGTGATGCGTGCCAATGCTCCGTCACCTGGGATGGCAGCCTGAAGCGTAAACCACTTGTCCATCACCAGCGCATTATCGGCAAAGCGCGTCTCGAATGTCGCCAGCGCGTCGGACGCCTCGGCAGAGTCGGGGAAACGCTGTGTCAGGACACTGAGCGAATAGGCCATGTCTGTCATGTTGGAGGCGTTGGCAAAGGCCTGTGCAGCGCGCTCGGGTGTCTCTTCCGCATAGGACAGATAGCTCATGGCAATATTGCGCAGCGAACGGCGTCCGGCACTTGCCGCATCCGGCGAATAGTCGTCGTTCTCTTCGAAGCTTGAGAAGAGGCTCTTGAAGGTTTCGATACCGGCTTTGGCGACCGCACGCATGACGGCATTGCGCGCTTTGTGGATGGCGTCTGGATCATTGTCCTTGCCCATCTCGCGCGCGACGTCCGCCTCGCTCGGCAGAGTCAGCGCCTGGGCGCGGAAGGCCGGCTCGAACTCATCATTGCCAGCGATCTCGATCAGGGTCGAGATGAAGGCTGGATCGACGCTCAGCTCGTTGCCCGACCGCACGGCCTGTGTTGCCGCAATCAGGTTGGGCAGGGCAAGGGCCGTCAGTGCCTGCCAGCGCGAGAAGAGGTCTGTCTCGTGACGGGCGATCTGGATGAGGTCGTCCGACGATTGCTCCATATGCAGGTTGATCGGGGCAGAGAAACTGCGGTTGATCGACAGAACCGGTCGCGACGAAATGCCAGTGAAGGTGAAGCTCTGACTGCGTTCTGTCAGATGCAGGACACCATCCTTGAACTCACCACCTTCAACCTTGATTGGCGTGGCGATCTGACCATTATCCAGAATGAGCGCGGTCGAAAGCGGAATGTGCAGCGGCTCCTTGCGGCTCTGGCCGGGCGTCGGTGCAACCGTCTGCTCCAGCGACAGGGTGAAGGTCGCGGATGCCGAATCATAAGCGGTAGAGGCGCTGACAAGCGGCGTTCCGGCCTGGATATACCAGCGGAAGAACTGCGTCAGATCGCGTCCGGTCGCATCCTCGAAGCATTTGACGAAATCCTCAACCGTCGCCGCATCACCATCGTGACGCTCGAAATAGAGGTCGGTTCCTTTGCGAAAGCCGTCTTCTCCCAGGATCGTTGCGATCATACCGGTGATTTCGGCGCCCTTCTCATAGACGGTCGTCGTATAGAAGTTGTTGATTTCGCGATATTTATCCGGACGAGGTGGGTGCGCCAGCGGGCCGCCATCTTCGGGAAACTGTTCCGACTTCAAGTGGCGAACGTCTGCGATGCGCTTGACCGCGCGAGAGCGCATGTCGGAGGAAAATTCCTGATCGCGATAGACGGTCAGACCTTCCTTCAGGCAAAGCTGGAACCAGTCGCGGCAGGTGATGCGGTTGCCGGTCCAGTTATGAAAATATTCATGCGCGATGATGCGCTCGATATTGGCGTAGTCGGCATCGGTCGCGGTTTCCGGATCGGCCAGAACATATTTGTCATTGAAGACGTTGAGGCCCTTATTCTCCATAGCGCCCATGTTGAAGTCGGATACGGCGACGATCATGAAGATGTCGAGATCGTATTCGCGGCCGAAGCGCTCCTCATCCCATTTCATGGAACGTTTGAGCGCATCCATGGCGTAGGCCGCGCGCGGCTCCTTGCCATGCTCGACATAGATCTTCAGCGCGACTTCGCGGCCCGACATGGTCGTGAAGCTGTCTTCGACAACGCCAAGATCGCCAGCGACCAGTGCGAAAAGGTAGCTCGGCTTCGGATGAGGATCGAACCAGGCAGCGAAATGGCGGCCTTCATCATAATTGCCGCCGCCGAGGAAATTACCGTTCGACAGGAGGAGGGGATTGCCTTCCTTGGCCGCGATGATGGTGATCGTGTAAGGCGCCAACACATCCGGCCGGTCCGGGAAATAGGTGATGCGGCGGAAGCCTTCTGCCTCGCACTGCGTGCAATAGACGCCATTGGTGCGATAGAGACCCATCAGCTGGGTATTGCTTTCCGGATTGATGTAATTGGTGACGCAGATTTCGAAGGGGATCTCTTCAGGAAGATCGCGGATCGTCAGTCGCTCTGGCGTCACGTCATATTGTGCCGTCGGCATCTCGATCTGGTCGAGAAGCAGGCTCGAAAGCGTCAGTTCGTCGCCGTCGAGAATAAGCGGTGCTGCCTTGTCGGCGCCCTCGCGGCGATGGAAGATCAGTCGCGCTTCCACCTTTGTGTTTTGTGGGTCCAGTTCGAATGTGAGGTCAACCCGTTCAAGCACGAAATCCGTTTGGCGATAATCCGCCAACTGAACAATCTGACCCGTATCTGTTCGCATAACTATTCCCGAATGAACCTTGCTTCTGCCGCTGCCTGACCATCATGCGGGCATGATGGGTGAAAGTAAACTTGTCGACACGCGTCACCATCATGGAGAGGCGGGGGACATGTGTCCCTAAAATACTACCAGACAGAAGTTTTAACCCGCGTCTGAGCATTTCTGATCGGTGCATGATTTCATGAAATGTTGAACGATTACTGAAGCTGCGGACTCGTAGAAAGAGAATATCTTGAAAAAGAGGCTCGCTCCGCGCAGCCACAGCCACCCTGGAGCGCCGTTCGTCCTATTGAACGCACAATGAACGCTCTATCGTCTTTTATCTACGCATCGTGCTTTGCGAAAATCGATTCTGATTTTCGGGCCGATGCTGTAGACGATGAGACCGGCCGGCAGGGTCCGCCGAATCGGTTTACCTCCGTTGGCCAGCATGATCTAATGAACATGAAAGTCGATCTGCTGTGCTGTGCGCTCGGGTCAAACTCCAATCTGCGGGCATCTCGTCTGCAAATCCCGATCGCAAATTCCCATGAGTGCAGATACGTACAATCCCGTCCGGGGTATTGTCCTCAAACTCACCTCCGTCGCTTTCTTTCTTGTCATGCAGACCTGCATCAAGGCAGCCGGGCCGGATGTTCCTGCGGGGCAGATCACCTTCTTCCGCTCGGCTTTCGCCATCCTTCCCATCATCCTTTATCTGGCATGGCTCCGCAGCCTCACGCGGGCCTTTCACACAAGCAATCTGTTCGGCCATTTCAAACGCGGTTTTCTTGGCATTCTGTCGATGATGTGCGGATTTTACGGCCTCACCTTGCTGCCGCTTCCGGAATTCATTGCAATCGGTTATGCCTCGCCGCTGATGTCTGTCGTCTTCGCCGCCGTGATGCTGGGCGAAACGGTGCGCATCTACCGCTGGTCGGCGGTCGTCGTCGGTATGATGGGCGTCGTCATCATCTTGTGGCCAAAGATGACGTTGCTTCAGAATGGCGGCCTTGAGGCGAGCGAAAGCATTGGGGCTCTCGCGGTTCTGTTTGGTGCCGTCCTCGGTGGACTGGCGATGGTGCAGGTGCGCCAACTGGTTGTGACCGAACGTACCCCCACGATCGTTCTTTACTTTTCGCTGACCGGCACGCTCATTTCCGCCTTCAGCATGCCGTTCGGCTGGGAATGGCTGGATATGAAGCAGGCTAGTCTGCTGATTTCTGCGGGCATTGCCGGCGGGATAGCCCAAATTCTGCTGACAGAAAGCTATCGTCACGCGGAAGTGTCGACCATCGCGCCGTTCGAATATAGCTCGATCCTTCTCGGTATCTGCGTTTCCTACGTTCTCTTCGGCGATGTGCCGACCCTCACCATGCTGATCGGAACCAGCATTGTCGTTTCCGCAGGCATCTTCATCATCTTCCGCGAGCACCAGTTGGGGCTCCAGCGTAAAGCCGCACGCGAGGCCTCCACACCGTCCGGCTGACCCTGTCCGACTATGAATAAACACCTGTGAATTTTAAGAAAAATTTATGGTCACGCGCAAAAATGTGGTATGTACCTTCTAGGTTGCGGGTTTTAGGTGATGCATCTTGCGTTGGGATTTCAGGCCAAGGAAAATCAATCGACGGGGCGGGAAAAATGTCATGCGCCCTCTTTTCCCGTTTGAAAGAAGTGTCGCAGGCTCATCGAGTCCGGAGACGCGCCGATGAGCTTCTCCTATAACGACTTTATTGCTCATCCAGGTCTTCTAGGTGCGATTCAACACCTGGCGCGCACGTTGCGCGGACGTTTCGATGAAAATCCCCGTCTTGCGCGCTTGCTCTCCGCCCATCAGAAATGGCTGCTGACACAAATGGCGATGGGCCTCAGCGCCGAACAGCGGGCTCAGGGTTTCACCGTCGCGCAACTGCGCGATGTCGTCACCTCTACTGGTGTTGCCAGCCGCAACACGGTGCAGAACTATTTGGATCAGCTTGAGATCTATCGCTATCTCGAGAAGGCAAACCGCTCTGCGGCGACGAGACCTAAGCGCTACCGCGCCACGCAGATCAGCGAGCAGGGAATATTCAACTGGTACCTTGCAAACCTCTCCGCCATCGACGGCATTGACAATGGAAACCGCGCTGCAACTCTGATGGCATATCCCGAGATCGTCGTGCATGCGCAACCCGCCGCAGCGCGCGCTTGCCTTGCTGACCCGCATTGGGTCGAGCCGCCAAAGCGCGTCGGACAATTCCAGTGGGTGGAAGCGGGCGGCTTGGTGATGGACGAGATCGTCAGTCGTGTTCGAGACACCGAGAACGAGCAGATCGATATCGGCTATGTCGATGTTCGGGCGATGGCCTCAACATTCATGATGTCGCGCACGCATTTGCAAAGGCTTCTGAACAAAGCCGCCGACCAAGGCAGCGTCGGCTGGGTGGATGATACACCACGCAGCCCCATGTGGCTGTCGCGCGACTATCTTAGCGAGTATTGTGGCTGGCAAGCGAGGAAGTTCACGCACGTGGAAGACGCGTTCTTCGAAGCGAAATCACTGCTACGGGACCAAGTGAACGTGGCGCGGTGAAGCGCGACGGCTCGAGAAGCATTCTCCGCCCGAGAAACGGGTTAGCGCCCACGAATAATCGGGTCTATTGCTCCATTGGGCAGGGCTGCTGCGTAAACTCACCGTCTGAAAATGCAAAAGCGCCTTCCACATGAAAGGCGCCTCATCAGCATGGCAACGCATGCAGCGTGTGCGGACGTGACCGCACAAAGATCGTCTCAGCGTTCGCGAAAGTCTGCAAAAACCGCCGAAGGACGGGTTGTGCGGACCTGCTGCGTCGAAGCACGAGCGGTCAGCTGTTCGTTTGTAACACCGAAACGGTGGTAGCCCTGACTGGAGCGTGGGCCGAGGCCCGCCAGTCGAAGCGTTTCAAAGCCGGAATGAACCGGACGGTAGCGCGTGGTCATTGCCTTGGTTCCTTAAACCTTTTCCTCCCAAGACAGGGTTCTTATTGCAGTGCGGCATAGATTCGGCAATCCAACCGAATGCGTCGCTGTTATGCGCCATTTGCATGGCTTTTTTCATAATCTATTTACAATGATCAAAAAGGAAGCATTCATAGATCGCGCAGGCGCGCCTGGAATGCCAATAAATCGTTCCAGGCCAATGACTTACTCGCCGGAGCATTCAAAAGCTCCTGTGGATGCAGCGTTGCAATGGCGGGGGCTGTGCTGGGGCCAACTGCGACATCACGCCACTGTCCGCGCATCGTATGGATCGTGCCGGAGCCGCCAAAGAAAAAACGCGCTGTGAAGTTGCCCAGAAGCAACAGTACTTTCGGCTCGGCCAAAGCGATTTGTCGCTCGATGAACGGACGGCAGATTTCCATCTCCGGACCCGACGGCGAACGGTTGCCCGGCGGGCGCCAGGGAACGACGTTGGTGAGCATCAGCTTGCCGCGATCAAGACCGATCGCCGCCAGCATGCGGTCGAGAAGGAGGCCAGTCTTTCCAGTAAAGGGAAGGCCTTCCCGATCGTCATCCGCATCCGGCATGGGGCCGACGATCATGATGCCGGATGAAGGATCACCTTGCGCAAAGACCGTGTTGCGGGCGCTGTTTTTGAGATTGCAGCCGTTGAAGCTTTCGAGCGCGGTCTTCAACTCGAGAAGCGATCGCGCACTCTCGGCCGCGAAGCGTGCCGAAGCGATCGCCTGATCGTCCGGCAGTGCAACGTTGACCGGCGCGGGGGGCGCAGCGGCAGGCGCACGGGCAGCTTGCCGGGGAGAGCGGGCAGCTTGCTGCGGTGCGCTTCGTATCTCCGGCTGTTGCGGTTCGCTGCTTCTCTGCGGAGCGCGCGCCTGACGCCCTGCCGCAAATTCGGCAAATCGATCCAGCGGCTCGTCTTCCAGCAGCCAATCGACACCTGCATCTGCATGGAAATGCAGAAGCGCCGCCAGTTCTGCCGGGGAGAGGTCTTGTGCCGAGATCATGACCCGCAAACTAGAGCGTTTCCTTGTGAAATGGAAGCAGTTCCGCCAGGCATGTTTCTGCCGGGCTTAAAGCCAATATGCTCGACCGTAGCTTTGGATAGGCCACCCGCCAAACGCCCTTCGATCTGTCGACACCCGCTATTGCAAAACGCTTCTTATGCCGTCCAGCGCGCAATGTCGCCGCTTTCGCCGATCATCGCCAGACCATGGGCAATGGAAAGAAGTTCGCCGCCGCTTTCGATCTTGTCGGCATCAAACCGGCGGGTAAAGAGCTGGCGCACAGCAGGCACAAAGGAGGTGCCGCCGGTGAGGAAGACCTTGTCGATGGCCTGCGGCGCGGTGTTCGTCTTGGTCAGAACCTCGTCCAGAGCCTCTTCGATCTTGGCGAGATCGTCGGCAATCCATTGGTCGAAGTCCGACCGCTTCACCATCTTCTTGCCCGCGGCGCCAAGCGGCGAGAAGTTGAACTCCGCCTCTTCCTGCGAGGATAGCGCCATCTTGGTGGCAGAGATTGCCTGGTAGAGCGGGTAGCCCTCATCATGCTCGACCAGTTCAACGAAGAGCTCGAGCTTTTCTGGCTCAAGTGCCGAGCGCAGCAGCGATTTCAGATCGGAGAACTCTCTGGAGGTCTTGAAGATTGACAACTGGTTCCAGCGGCCGAAATTGACGTAGTAACCGGAAGGCACATCCAGAACCTTGTCGAAGCTCTTGAACTTGCTGCCCTTGCCGATTTCCGGCGACACTAGATTGTCGATCATGCGGAAATCGAAGTGATCGCCCGCAACACCGACGCCCGAATGGCCGACAGGGGTGGCAGAAAGCTTGCCACCATGCGTCTCGAAGCGGATCAGCGAGTAGTCGGTGGTGCCGCCGCCGAAATCCGCCACCAGAACATTGGCATCCTTCTTCAGACTCTGGGCGAAGTAATAGGCGGCTGCCACCGGCTCATAGACATAATGGATTTCGGGAAAGCCGGCACGTGTCAGGGCTTCATTGTAGCGGGCAAGTGCCAGTGCTTCATCCGGGTTGGAGCCGGCAAAACGCACGGGGCGACCGGCAATCACGGTCGATACATCGTTTTTCCATTCGTCGCCTGCGTAGGTCTTCAGCTTGCGCAGAAACACCTCCATCAAATCTTCGAAGCTCTGACGCTTGGCGTAGATCAGCGTGCCTTGAAACAGTGGAGAGGCAGCAAACGTCTTGATCGATTGCAGGAAGCGGCATTCGCCGGCGTTCTCGATGAATTGCTGGATCGCTGCCTGGCCGGCCTCGACATGCAGCGCTGCTGCACCAAGTCCTTTGTCCTTCATGAAAGACAGCGCGGTGCGCATGCTGTCTGTCGTTCCGGCACTGGAGGTAAAGCGCATGGAGTGGCTGCTGCTGCCGGTTTCCGAGAGCGCCATAACTGTGTTGGTCGTGCCAAAATCGAGCCCGAGTGTCCGTGCCATGGAGAGGATCCTTGTCAGTCAACGAGAGAGCATTCCCGGAATGCAGGCATCCGGGCAATAAAAGGCGCAACCGCGCCCGCCTGTTTTGAAGAGGGCGCGTGATGGCACAGCGAATTGTGAATGGCAAGCGCGCGGGTGCAGATTTTTCAGGCGTGCTGTGGCATCGCGGCAGCCTTCTCTTTCAGCCATGCAGCAAATGTTGCCATAGCATTGGTGACAGGTCGCGACTTGAGCCGTGTCAGCCAATAGCAGCCCTTCGACACGTAGACCGGAAAGGGCTGGACGAGATCTCCTGCGGAGAGGTGGCGCTGGAACATCAAGGGTGGCGCAAGCGCGACGCCAGATCCCTGCAGGGCCGCCTCCACCATGGGAACCGATGAGTCGAAGACGATGCCCTTGATCCTTGGCGAGGCAACGCCAGCCTCGGAAAACCAGTCCGGCCATTCATCGGCGCGGTAGGAGCGCAGCAACGTCTGTTGCGCCACGTCATGGGGGCTCTTGAGTTGCGCGGCCATCGTTGGAATGCAGAGCGCCGAGAGCGGTGCGGAAAACAATTCCTCAGCCTCGGTGTCGTGCCAGGCGCCATTCCCGAAGCGGATTGCAAAGTCGAGGCCCTCGGCAGCGATATCGACGCGGTTGTTGTTGGTGGAAAGGCGAATATCGATGAAGGGATAAAGGTCTTGGAACTCGGTGAGTCGGGGCAGTAGCCAGCCCACGGCAAAGGTTCCGACAGCGCCGACGCTCAACACTTCCTGCAGATGCCCGTCCTCGAAACGCTGGAGAATATCGGCCATGCGGTCGAAGGAATCACGAAGCGTCGGCAGAAGCGCCAGGCCCTCATCGGTGATCATCAGTCCGCGTGGCAGGCGCTTGAACAGCGTCGCGCCAACACGCTCTTCCAGCAGTTTGACCTGGTGGCTGATCGCCGTCTGCGTCACGCAAAGCTCGATGGCCGCACGGGTGAAGCTCAGATGCCGGGCGGCAGCCTCAAAGGCGCGCAGTGCATTTAGCGGAAGGTGAGGGCGAACCATGAAAGATCAGCTCCAGAAGAATGAAGGCCAAGTTTAATTCATGGCTCAAGCCAGATATCATCATTTGTGCCGCCCGCGCAAACCACCGTAAGTCTCTCTCATCGAAACTTTCGCGTTGACGCATAGAGGAGATAGTCATGCATCGTCCGATGGTACTGAAGAATCGAAGAACAGCGGCTTTCGCCTTGACGCTGGCCGTTTCGAGCCTTGCTTCGATAGAAACCAAAGCAGCCGAAAAGCTGCATTGCACGGTTGTGCTGGATGCCGAAAGCGGCGGCGTTCTGCACCGCGACGGCACGTGCGATAAAGCTTTCGCCCCACAATCCAGCTTCAAGCTTCCGCTTGCCGTCATGGGATATGACGCCGGGGTCCTGAAGGACGCGACGAACCCGCGTTGGAACTACAAGACGGAATGGAAAAAAACCAAGCGCGAACAGAAATCTGTCGATCCGACAATATGGGAGCGGGATTCGATCGTTTGGTATTCGCAGGAAATCACCCGGCGATTGGGCAAGGCCAAGTTTGCTGACTATGTGCAGCGCTTCGGTTATGGCAATGCCGATGTCCGTGGGGTGCCAGGACAGACGGATGGCCTGACGGAATCCTGGTTGATGTCCTCTTTGAAAATCTCCGCCGATCAGCAAGTAGATTTCGTGCGTCGCTTCGTCACCGGAAAGCTGCCCGTATCGAAGGAGGCGATCGCGAAAACGGAGGCGATCATTCCGCAGTTTTCAGCCGCGGATGGATGGCAGGTTTACGGCAAGACGGGATCCGGGCGCATGCGCACCAAAGCCAACACCTATGATGGCGACTGGTGGCTCGGCTGGTTCGTCGGTTGGGCGCAGAAGGGCGAACGCAAGGTCGTGTTTGCCAGCCTGAATATCGATGATTGGAAGAGTAAAGAGCCGATCAGTTTTTCAACCCGCGACGCTTTGATTGCCGATCTACCCAAACGCGTCAAATGACGATCAGCGAAGCGCCCTGCGCGCGACGACGATGAGCACGATGCCGGCAATAGCTGTCAGCGCGCCGCGCAACATCCATGGGCTTTGATTGATCATGAAACTGGAGGCGGGGTAGGGGAAATAGCCGCTGCCCTGTCCGATCCAGACAAGACCCATCAGCACGATCAGAACACCCAGTATGCTTAAAATCGTGCGAAGTGCCTGCATGATCGTCTCCCAAAAGCAAAGCCTTTCCGAATGTTATCCGGAAAGGCTTCCAATTCAAAGCGTTACCTATAAGCGACCGGGATGATCAGATCGACTTTGCCGCTCCACCATCCACATGCAGCATGGTGCCGGTAATGTAGCTCGCTGGCTGCGAGCACAGGAATGCGCCTGCTGCGGCGAATTCTTCCACCGTACCAAGCCTGCCGGCGGGGATGCTCTTGACCGAGGTTTCACGAACCTCTTCCATGCTCTTGCCAAGGCGCTTGGCGTTTGCGCCATCCAGCTCATCGATACGATCGGTGTGGATGCGACCGGGCAGCAGCATATTGGCGGTGATACCGAAGCCTGCGACTTCACTCGACAGCGTCTTGTTAAAGCCAACAAGTGCGCCGCGCAGCGTGTTGGAGAGCGCAAGATTTGGAATGGGCTCGAACACGCCGGAGGAAGCAACGGTCAGAATACGGCCCCAGCCTTGCTCCTTCATCTGCGGGACAAGCGCGTTGGTCAGGGTGATGACGCGCAGCACCATGGATTGAAAGAACGTATCGAGTTTTTCCGGGGTGATGTCCTGCGCCAGCCCTGGTGTCGGGCCGCCCGTGTTGTTGACGAGAATATCGATACCGCCGAGCTTCGTCTTCACTGCATCGATCATGGACGGCACGAAGGTCTCCTCGCCAAGATCGCCCCAGACCCATTCCGCCTTGCCCTTGCCGAGCGCGTTGATCGTCTTGGCGTTGGCGTCCAGCTTTTCGCCGCTACGGCCCACCATCAGCACGTTGACGCCTTCCTTCGCGAGCGCCGTTGCGATGCCGAGACCCAAGCCGCGAGATGAGGCCAGAACCAATGCGCGCTTGCCGGAAATACCCAAATCCATGACGGTGTCCTTTCATGCTCATGACGATTGCCCACGCTTGTAGCGTCTGCGTCCGGCCCTGAAAAGTGTTCATCGGCTGGGCATTGACCCGTTTGCTTGCGCGCCCTGTTGCGCCTCGGTAAGACAGCCCCGTGAATTTTGTGTTTGGAGAGGACGGGCTTGAACGTGTGGAACGAGCGTCAGAAAGTCGAAAACCGCAAGAGTGACGACGCCCGCAGCGAAAGCGACATCGATTATGGGCGGATCATTCACTCCACCTCTTTTCGGCGCCTGCAGAGCAAGACGCAAATCCTCAATCTCGGCGACAGCGATTTCTACCGCACCCGCCTCACGCATTCCCTCGAAGTGGCGCAGATCGCCGCGGGTCTGGTTAAGCACCTGCGCAAATCCTTTCCCCATCATCCGGTGACAGCTGAATTGCCAGAGCATAGCCTCATCCAGGCGATCGGCAGCGCCCACGATCTCGGCCATCCGCCCTTCGGGCATGGAGGCGAGGTCGCGCTGAATTACTGCATGCGCGTTGCGGCAGATCCGAATGAAGCGGGGCGCAACGGCAATGGCGTCATGACCGACATCGCCAAAGCCGGCTTCGAAGGAAACGGCCAGACTTTACGCATTCTCAGCCGTCTTGAGACATTTTCAAAAGCCCATGGTGCCAACGTCACGCGGCGTACGCTGCTGGGTATTCTAAAATACCCAGTCGCCTATTCGAAAGCTGCTCATCCCGGGCGAGTGCCAAAACTGCACGACGGACCTTCGACGCTTCGCATCATCGACACGCAGGCTTCCAACCCGCCAAAATGTTACATGGATTGCGAGACGGATGTGGTGGACTGGATCCTTGATCCTTTGCCGGAGTCCGACCGCGATCTCTTTCAGACGGCGACGCGTGAAGATGGCAAGCACGCAAAGTCCCTCTTCAAATCGCTCGATTGCACCATCATGGATGTTGCAGACGACGTCTCCTACGGGGTCCACGATCTTGAAGATGCCATCGCCATGCAGCTCATCACCAGGGATGCCTTCGAGAAGGAGGTGACGGCGGAGGATTGCGAGAGCTTCATTGCGATGCTCAACAAGAACCATAAGAATAAGCGCGGCAATGACGTCTATCGTGAAATCGTGGATGGGCTATTCGATAATAGCGGCGACCGCAAAATGTTCATTAGCATGTTGGTCGGCTATTTCATCACGGATGCGCGCTTTGCGGACGACGAGCGGTTCGAAACGCCACTCTTGCGTCACGGTGTGAAGCTTGGAGCGGACCGTGTTCGACTGCTGAAAGCCTTTCAGGATGTGGTGCGCAAACACGTGATCAAAAGCCCGCGTGTTCAGCATATGGAGTTCAAAGGCCAGGGAATGGTTGTTGCCGTGTTTGAAGCGCTCCAGTCCGATCCCGAACGGCTGCTGCCAGACGATGTCTTCCCCCTTTATGAAAAATCAGGCGGGGATTTGCGTGTCATCTGCGATTTCGTTGCCGGAATGACGGATGGCTATCTCATCAGGACCTATGAGCGCCTCTTTTCACCAGGGGCAGGTTCCGTGTTCGACAGGCTTTAACCGGGCTAAGCCCATCGACGCTTCTGGAAATTTGAGCGGGGAACGCTCTAGCTTGCTTCTCCCTGCCGCTGGCGCCACTCGCGGATGAGTAGACCATAGACAAGCAGATCGCAGACGCCGTTATGGGTTGTTTCGTGCTGGCGAAGGTACGCCTCGCGCAGGAAGCCCAAACTTTCCGCCAGAGCAATGGAGGAGCGGTTTTCGGCGTCGATCTCCATGTAAAGTTTGCGATATCGGCCCATGGTAAAGATATGGGCGATGAGCGCGGTCATACATTCGCGCGCCACTCCTTGTCTCTGCCGCTCAGTGGCTGTGATATATCCAAGCTCGAGAACGGCGTCGTCGCGACCAGGAAAAGCGACGTAGCGACCTGCAACCTCCTCGGTCACGCGGTCAATGGCGATCCAGGTTTGTCCGGGCCACTCTTTATCGTTCAGCCAATCGGAAAATGTCGCGATATCTTCAAAGTGAGGCTGAGACATAAATCGGCACTGGTCGGCACTTGAAAAAGTTGGGAACAAAGCTTTTGCATCGCTTTCAATCAAGCCCCGCATAGTAAAGCGCTGCGTCGTAAGCGTCGGTACGTCCATTATCTCCACTGCCGTTTTGTCATGCCATTCACGGGAACAGGTTTAATAGTCTCTCCTGGAACTGCCAAGC
Organism: Agrobacterium sp. CNPSo 3708; assembly: GCF_028674915.1. Classification (NCBI taxonomy): domain Bacteria; kingdom Pseudomonadati; phylum Pseudomonadota; class Alphaproteobacteria; order Hyphomicrobiales; family Rhizobiaceae; genus Agrobacterium; species Agrobacterium sp. CNPSo 3708. The sequence goes on along the minus strand of NZ_JAQZSF010000009.1, from coordinate 43,569 downwards.
GTTCCGGTCAGCAAATTGTCTTCGATTGTTGGATGCCTCCAAAGCAGCTTCGCAATCAGCGCGATTCGCTACCTGTAGACGCGATGCCTAAAGCAACTCCTCAGCCCACCTTCTTCTCTTGACCATCTCATCAACCAATCCTATTCTTCTTGTTACGTGCACGTAAAAGTAAGCGTTTGTCATCAGGTTGTCAGACAATTCGATGGCTGCGACCGCGCTTGCTTGCTATTGGTCTCGACAAAGCGCTTGTCCTTTGCCAAGACAGATGACGCGAACTGCTTGTTGCGACGACGTTTTTTCACACGTCTTTGGCTGCGTGATGGTGTAGGGCAGGATAACGAAAAGCCGGACGGGACCGGCGTACTGACGAGGATCTTATGACGGAAGAAATGGAATTGCCGGAACGTGAATCGATGGAGTTCGACGTCGTTATCGTCGGCGCGGGACCTGCTGGCCTCTCTGCAGCTATTCGGCTAAAACAGGTCAATCCGGATCTGTCCGTTGTGGTGCTGGAAAAGGGCTCGGAAGTGGGTGCGCATATCCTCTCCGGCGCAGTTGTCGATCCCATCGGTATTGACCGTCTGTTGCCCGGCTGGCGCGAAGAAGAGGGGCATCCCTTCAAGACCGAAGTCAAGGACGACCAGTTTCTGTTCCTGGGACCTGCCGGCTCGATTCGCCTGCCGAACTTCCTGATGCCGCCGCTGATGAACAATCACGGCAACTATATCGTCTCGCTCGGTCTCGTCTGTCGCTGGCTGGCGGAGAAGGCGGAGGCGCTTGGCGTTGAAATTTACCCGGGTTTTGCCGCAACCGAAGTCCTCTATAATGACGAAGGCGCCGTCATCGGTGTTGCCACCGGTGACATGGGCATCGAGAAGAATGGCGAGCCCGGCCCTGCCTTCACCCGCGGCATGGAGCTGCATGGCAAATATGTGCTGATCGGCGAAGGCGTGCGCGGCTCGCTTGCCAAGCAGCTCATCAAGAAATTCGATCTGTCGAAGAACAGCGACGTTCAGAAGTTCGGCATCGGCATCAAGGAACTGTGGCAGGTCAAGCCTGAGAACCACCGCCAAGGCCTCGTGCAGCATTCCTTCGGCTGGCCGCTCGGCATGAAAACGGGCGGTGGCTCGTTCCTCTATCATCTGGAAGACAATCTCGTTGCCGTCGGCTTCGTGGTCCACCTGAACTACAAGAATCCGTACCTCTATCCGTTCGAAGAGTTCCAGCGCTTCAAGACGCACCCGGCGATCGCCCCAACTTTCGAAGGCGGAAAGCGCGTCTCTTACGGTGCGCGAGCCATCACCGAAGGCGGCTACCAGTCTGTGCCGAAGCTCACCTTCCCGGGTGGCGCGCTGATCGGCTGTTCGGCCGGTCTCGTCAACGTTCCGCGCATCAAGGGCAGCCACAACGCGGTTCTCTCCGGCATGCTGGCGGCAGACAAGATTGCAGCAGCTCTCGAATCTGGTCGCGCAAACGATGAAGTGATCGAGATCGAGAACGAATGGCGTGGCACCGATATCGGCAAGGACCTGAAGCGGGTCCGCAACGTCAAGCCGCTTTGGTCGAAGTTCGGCACGGCGATTGGCGTCGGCCTTGGCGGTCTCGACATGTGGACCAACCAATTGTTCGGATTCTCCATCTTCGGTACGCTGAAGCATGGCAAGACGGATGCGGAAAGCCTGGAGCCTGCGGCAAATCACAAGCCCATCGCCTATCCAAAGCCGGATGGTGTGCTGACCTTCGACCGTCTGTCCTCCGTCTATCTCTCCTCCACCAATCACGAAGAGGACCAGCCGGTCCATCTTCAGGTGAAGGACATGGAGCTGCAGAAGCGCTCCGAGCATGATGTCTATGCCGGCCCATCGCAGCGCTACTGTCCCGCCGGGGTTTATGAGTGGGTGGAGAAGGAAGGCGAACCGACCTTCGTCATCAACGCGCAGAACTGCGTCCACTGCAAGACCTGCGATATCAAGGACCCGAACCAGAACATCAACTGGGTACCGCCACAAGGCGGCGAGGGGCCGGTTTACGCCAATATGTAATATTGGCGCGGCGCGCACGGACCGCCGTCAGCAAGGATGTTCGGCGAGGGGCCGGTTTACGCCAATATGTAATATTGGCGAGGCCCGCTGTCTCATGGGGAATGGGACGGCAAAGCAGACAGAGGGAATGCCCACTTGGTCACGATCCGCGCGGGACAGAGGGAAGACTTTCCGCGTCTTGCGGAAATCGAGCTGGATGCGTTTGTTGTCTGGGCAGAAGCCTGCGGGGTGACGCAGGAGCCTGTCTCCGCGCCGGTATTCCTCCTTGAACAGAGCCTCCACGAGGAGCTGCTTCTGGTGGCTGAGGAAGTGGGACGTGTCGTCGGCTTTACGCTTGGGCTGAGTGAGGGAGATACCCTCTATATTGTCGAGGTCGATGTGGAGCGTGCGGCACAGGGTAGGGGCGTCGGCACTTCGCTGATCTTGGCTATGCTGGATCGCGGACGTGAAAGAGGCTTTGCTAAGGTCGCTCTCACCACGGATCGATACGTGCCTTTCAACGCACCCTTTTACACACGGCTCGGCTTTCGCATCCTGGAGGCTGCGGAGACCCCGGCCTTTCTCCGCAGAAGGCTGAAGGCTCAGATCGATTCCGGTCTTGATCCAGAGCGTCGCGTGGCGATGTTGAAGATCATATGAGGTCATCTGACTGTCCAGGGAGATATTGCGAGTGAACAACCTGCAACCTGTGGGGTTAGGCTGCCAATGATGGTCATCAGGGAGGCGTTTACAGTCGCAGGCTGGATCATTTAAAAGTAACGGAGCCCCTATATGTTAAGAGGGTCCCTCTTAGATCAAGAGGATCAATGTACCCCTGAAGGGGTTGGGAGTGAGCCAATGAGGAAACTTGCCGGAATGGTCTCGGCTTTGCGCAGCCATCATCTGCTGGCCGCGGTTGCAGCAGTGATCGGCACGATATCGACGAGCGGCCAACCCGCGATGGCGGCAAGCTGCCGCGCCGATGCATCGGCTGGCATCGACTGGAGCGAATGCAACAAGCGTCTCCTGATGCTGGGCGGCAGCGTCTTGGATGGTGCTGATCTGCACGGGACGGACTTCACCTACACCGATCTGCGCGGCTCCTCCTTCAATAAGGCCAATTTGGAGAAAGCCAAGCTGATCCGCACTTCGCTTGCATCCTCCCAGCTTGAGGGTGCCAATCTGATCAAGATCGAGGCCTATCGCAGCGATTTCAGCGATGCCAATGCCGAAAACGCCAAGTTCAACAGCGCTGAAATGCAGCGCGCCAACTTTGAGAACGCCAAGCTCGTCAATGCCGATTTCTCCAAGGCGGAACTCGGGCGGGCGGATTTCAATGGCGCGGTGTTGACGGGCACCAAATTCACCAAGGCCAACCTCTCTCGCGCCAGCTTCACCGGCGCCAAGTTCACCGGGCCGATTGATTTCTCCGACTCGTTCCTCCTGCTTGCCCGCATCGAGGGGCTGGACCTATCCGCCGCCACCGGGCTCGATCAAAAACAGATCGACATTGCCTGCGGCGACGACAAGACAAAGCTGCCACAAGGCTTGACCAAGCCGGCCACCTGGCCTTGTCCCGCCGATCCGGAAGATGATTGACCAAGAAGACCAGCCGGACAATGGTCCGACTGGTCTGTCACATGGCCGGATAAGCTCTTGGCTTAGAAGCCTGACAACACGATCTTGCCCTTGGCCTTGCCGCTTTCTATCAGCGCGTGCGCCTTGATAAGGTTTGCGGCATTGATCGTGCCGAACGTCTCCGTCAGCGTCGTTCTGATTTTGCCCTGGTCAATCAGTTCCGACACATGGTTCAGCAGCTTGTGCTGTTCCAGAATATCGGCGGTCTCGAAGACCGGACGGGCAAACATCATCTCCCAGTGAACGGAAATGGCCTTGCGCTTGAAAGGCAGAATATCGAAACCACCCTCTGGATCGTCGATCAGGCAGTAGCGCCCCTGCGGCGCAATCAGCTCTATGCTGTCGGCGCGGTGGAGATCGCTATGGGTGGTGGAAAAGACGAAGCTTGGCGCACCAAGACCGAGCGCTTCCACCTGCGGCGCAAGCGGCTTGCTGTGGTCGAGGACGTGATGCGCACCGAACTGCTCGACCCATTCCTTTGTTTCCGGCCGCGATGCTGTGGCGATGACGGTAAGATCCGTCAGGTGCCGCGCAAGTTGGATCGCGATCGAACCGACGCCGCCAGCCCCACCGATGATGACGACGGCATTGGCGCCGCCCGCAACCGGGTCCTTTACCTTGAGGCGATCGAACAGCGCTTCATAGGCAGTAATGGCGGTTAATGGCAGGGCGGCAGCTTCCTCGAAGCTCAAGCTTTTCGGCTTCCTTCCAACGATGCGCTCATCCACGAGATGAAACTCGCTATTGGTGCCGGGGCGGTTGATGGCGCCGGCGTAGAAGACTTCATCGCCGGGCTTGAACAGGCTGACCTTCTCACCCACCGCCTTGACGATACCCGCGGCGTCAAAGCCGAGAACCCGAGTTTGACCTGCCTCAGGTGCCTGATTGCGACGGACCTTGGTATCGACCGGATTGACCGAGACCGCCTTCACGTCCACCAGAAGATCGAGGCCTTTTGCCTCTGGCGCGGGCAGTTCAAAATCCACCAAAGCGTCTGCTTCCGTCACGGGCTTGCAGCTCTTGTAACCGATAGCGCGCATGTTCATTCTCCTTCGCTTGTTGCTTCGGCGTCTATTTGATAGCTATGAGCTAAGGCTGCAAGAATGCACATTTTGTGTCTATACTGACAAAAAGGATACTGTGGCCGCCTGCAGATCCTGAAAAACGGAGCTTTTCATGTCCCGCCCTCGCGCCAAACTGAAGGATAATTTTCCCGGCTGCCCGGTGGAATCGACACTCTGTTATCTCGATGGCAAGTGGAAGGGCGTGATCCTCTATCATCTGCTCAACGAGGGAACGCTGCGGTTCAACGCACTGCGTCGCCACATTCCAAGTGTCACGCAGCGCATGCTGACAAAGCAGCTTCGCGAGTTGGAAGATGCCGGCCTGATTTCCCGCACCGTCTTTCCCGTCGTGCCACCAAGGGTCGATTACAGCCTGACAACGCTTGGCCAGAGCATGGCGCCGGTCATATCGGCGCTCAAATCCTGGGGCGAAGCCCATGTGGTTTGCAAGGACGGGGTGAAGACGCTCGCTGTACCTGCGGATCGCGTCACAACGCTCGCCGCCGCCGAATGAGCACCATCGCTGATCTTTTGGGAGGACAGCGTCATGCTTTTCTCCAGGATGGACCGCCGTCGCTGGACGAGCGAAGAGCCGATCTCAAAGCGTTGCGCAGGGTGGTCATTTCTCATCGAAGCAGGATCGAACAGGCGGTCGATACGGATTTCGGTGGACGTTCGCCGAATGAGACCGCTCTTCTCGAGACGGTCGGCGTTGTTAAGGCGATCGACTACCTCGACCGGAATCTGAAACGCTTCATGAAGCCGCAACGGCGACACGTGGGTGCGCTGTTCCAGCACGGTCGCGCCTGGGTAGAATATCAACCGCTCGGCGTCATTGGTATTCTGTCGCCGTGGAACTATCCGTTTCTGCTGACCATGGTGCCACTCGCCACAGCACTCGCAGCTGGCAACCGGGCGATGGTGAAGCCCTCCGAACTCACCCCGGAAACCAGCGTCTTGATGAAGACGATGCTGGCCCAGGCCTTCCCGGAGGAAAAGGTTGCGGTGGTTCTCGGCGATGCGGGCATTGGCGCTGAGTTCAGCGGCTCACCCTTCGACCATCTGTTTTTCACCGGCAGCACTGACGTCGGGCGTCAGGTCATGAGGGCTGCGAGTGAAAACCTCGTTCCTGTCACGTTGGAGCTTGGCGGCAAGAGCCCGACGATTATCTTGCCGGGTCACGTCATTGCCAGGAAGGTGACCTCCATCGTCTTCGGCAAGCTCGCCAATGCCGGCCAAACCTGCGTTGCCCCGGACTACGTCTTTGTCCACGAAACGGAGGTCGATGCCTTTATCGATGCGTTCCACAAGGCGGTGGCGCAATCCTACCCAGATGGGCTGGCGAGCCGCGATTATGCTTCGATCATCAGCGACAGGCATTTCTCTCGCCTCAATGGGCTTCTTGACGATGCGGTCAGCAAAGGCGCGACGTTGCGGCGGGTGGGAATAGAGACGGACGCGGCAACGAGAACCCGCGTTTTTCCGCCGACGCTCGTCATCAACCCAACCGACGACATGGCCGTGATGCAGGAGGAGATTTTTGGGCCGATCCTGCCGGTGCTGAGCTACCGCGATGTTTCGCAGGTCATTGGCTATATCAACGAGAGGCCAAGGCCACTGGCGCTCTATGTTTTCGGAGAGGCGGATGGCGACGACTGCAAGGTGATCCTGTCCCGCACGACGTCGGGCAATGTCGGCATCAACAACACGGTGTTGCACGTCGCGCAGGATGACCTGCCTTTCGGCGGAGTGGGGCCAAGCGGGATGGGTGCCTATCACGGCATAGAAGGCTTTCGCCGCATGAGCCATGCCAAGGGCGTGTTTTCGCGAGGACGTTTCAGCGTGCCAAGCCTTCTACGCCCGCCCTTCGGGCGGATGGTCAAAGCCGGGCTTGATCACCTGCTACGATAAGGAGGTGCGATCAGGCGAGGCGGAGATCGTGTTGATGGGCAGGCAGATGGTGATGTCCAGTCCATCCGGCGACCAAGTATAGCAAATCTCTCCGCGCATGCCGGTGATCGTGCGCTGGATAAGGGTCGAGCCGAAGCCTTTGCTGGTCGGAGCGCGGACAACGGGTCCGCCGCGCTCGCTCCACATGATCTGCATCGTTTCACCCGTCGTGCAGGCGACCACGAGCCGGCCTTCTTCGCTGCTGAGCGATCCGTACTTGGCTGCGTTGGTGGCAAGCTCATGTAAGACGAGGGCGACGCTGGTAATGTGATCGGCCCGGATGCGCACGTCATCAGTGCCGACGAAGGCGACCCGGTCGGTCGCCGCATCCGTATAGGGTGCCAGAATGTCGCCGATGATCTGGCGCAAGGGAACGTCAGGCGCATAGGCCACATGTTCGGCCGAAAACGTCGGCTGAACGAGATCATGCGCACGCCCCAGGGCGCGCAGACGGCCTCGGACGGTGGAGGAAAGCTGCTCTGCGCTCGTTGCGGTTCGCGCGGTCATGGCCAGCATCGAATCGGCCAGTGCGAAGACGTTTTTCACCCGGTGGTTTAATTCTCGCAAAAGAAGCATACGCTGCTCTTCGGCCCGATCGCGCGCCTTCTCGTTCTGCGAACGCTCGATCGCGATGGCCGCTGTCCGTGAGACCATGCCGATGACCTCGAGATCGCGTTCGGAGGGCTTGCGCGGCTCCCGGTAATAATTGGCGAAGGTCCCAAGAACACGCCCATCAGCCGCCCGGATCGGCATCGACCAGCAAGAATGGAGATTGTGGGAGAGGGCGAGTTTGCGAAAATCTGCCCAGAGTGGATCCGTTGCAATATCGCTGACGATGACGGGGCTGCCCGTATGGGCCGAGGTGCCGCAGGATCCGATACCGAGACCGACGGCGATGCCCTCGATCGCGTCGTTGTAATCGCAGGGCAGGCTCGGTGCCGCCCCCTGGGTCAGATGCTTGCCATCCTCCGTCGTGAGCAGGACGGACGCCAGCAACTCGCCGCCCGCAGGCTTTTCCACGAGAAGCACGATATCACGCAACACATCTTTCAGCGGGCCGCCAAGTGCGACGCGTGACAGAATATCCCGCTCTGCCGTGAGAAGATCCGACGTTACCGACAGCGTGTTTATCAACGGCCCAGTCCATCCCGAAAAAGAAGGCCATGTGTCTGCGACAACGGCAATATCTGGAAGATATAGGCATCCTACCTTTAAATGTCTAATGGATAAAATGCTTGATTAAACCGCACTACTTTGAAGATGCTTATGACGAAGACATCAATATTATTAAGGTCTTACTTTAGGAATTACAGATTAACCGCTAAGCTGAATTTTCTGCTTAATCTTATGCCCGTTCCATTTGCGGATGCACCCTTGATTTCCGCACAATTTAGGAGGAAGGATTTTGCCGCGGCATTCGCCGGCTCTTCATCATTCACATTTTTTTGCACCGCAACATCGAACTGCCCGGATTGGTTCATAATTTCGCGCGCAGTGATTGTCAGTTCAGGGACGGACCAGCATGGGTATTGGTTGGATAGAAGCCGCGATCCTCGGCTTTATTCAAGGGCTTACGGAATTTTTGCCAATTTCCTCCAGCGCGCATTTGAGAATCGCGGGCGAGTTTCTAGGGACAGGGGAAGATCCTGGCGCCGCCTTCACTGCAATTATTCAGATCGGCACGGAATTGGCCGTCCTGGTCTATTTCTGGTCCGACATCATGCGGATCGCCCTTGCCTGGCTTCGCCATCATTTGCGGCTCGGCGGACAATATGATCCAGCGGACGTCCGCCTCGGCTGGATGATCATCGTCGGTTCGGTACCGATCGTGCTGCTCGGGCTCCTTTTCAAGGACGCCATCGAGCATTCGCTGCGCAATCTCTACATCACCGCCGTCATGCTCATCGTCTTCGGTATCATTCTGGGTTTTGCGGATCGCATCGGCAAAAAGAAGTATCCGATCAAGAAGCTGATCTGGCGTGATGCCATCATCTTCGGTTTCGCCCAGGCGATGGCGCTGATCCCCGGCGTGTCGCGATCCGGCGGAACGATCACCGCAGGCTTGCTGCTCGGCTACACGCGCGAAGCCGCTGCCCGTTACTCCTTCCTCCTGGCGGTTCCAGCCGTTTTCGGCTCGGGCTTCTACCAGCTCTTCAAGAGCATCGGGCAGCAAAACCCGGTCGGTTGGGGCCAAACGGCATTGGCGACGCTGATATCCTTTGTCGTCGGATATGCTGTCATCGTCGTCTTCCTCAAGCTGGTTTCGACGAAGAGCTACATGCCGTTCGTCTGGTATCGAATCGTCATTGGCGTCGCGTTGCTGGGCCTGCTATTTACCGGTGTCATCAATCCGATCTGACGCGTCTAGCGTGAGATCGGCGAGCGGTTTTATCCGGCACGGTCCTCCGTGCCGGATTATTTTTATGTCTTTCGTGCCGCGTAGAATGATTTTCCTTTCGATAATGTGACAGAGCGGTTATTTCCGCTGCAACATCACCTCCGCTTAGGCTGTTGTGACCCCTCGATCCTGTCAGGAAGAATGAATGACCGCCGACGTTCCTTGCGCCCTTGCTGTGGAGGACATCCACAAGAGCTTCGGCAATCACGAGGTTCTGAAGGGCATTTCGCTGACGGCAAAGAAAGGCGACGTCATCTCCATCATCGGTTCTTCCGGTTCAGGAAAGAGCACCTTTCTGAGATGCATCAACTTCCTGGAAACGCCAGACAGCGGCCGCGTCACTGTCAATGGCGAAGAGGTGGCGGTGACACGGAAGCGCGATGGCAGGTCCGTCCCGCAAAGCTGGCGTCAGGTGGAACGCCTGCGCACCGGCCTCGGCATGGTCTTTCAGAGTTTCAATCTCTGGGCTCACCTCACGGTCCTGGAAAATGTTATCGAAGCCCCCGTGCATGTCATGGGCGTCAAGCGCGCGGAAGCGGTCGAAAAGGCAGAGGCACTGCTGCACAAAGTCGGCCTCTATGAGAAGAAGGATGCCTATCCGGCGTTCCTGTCGGGCGGACAGCAGCAGCGTGCCGCCATTGCCCGCGCGCTTTGCGTTGAGCCTGCCGTGATGTTGTTCGACGAGCCGACATCGGCGCTCGACCCGGAACTGGTCGGCGAGGTGCTGAAGGTGATCCGCGATCTGGCCGAAGAGGGCCGCACCATGCTCCTCGTCACCCACGAAATGCGCTTTGCCCGTGACGTGTCGAGCCACGTCATGTTTCTACATCAGGGCCGGGTGGAGGAGGAGGGGTCTCCACAGCAGGTCTTCAACAATCCCGTAAGCGCGCGGACCCGAGAATTTACCGGCGCGCTCGCCAACTGATAATCTCACAGGAGTTTGATATGAAATTTGTTGCATCTCTGCTCGCCGGTACGGCTTTCGCATTGTCGGCCTTCACCGCCAGCGCCGAAGTTCGTTTCGGTGTGATGAATGAAAGCTACCCGCCCTTTTTTGCACAGGATGCCAGCGGCAAATGGCATGGCTGGGAAATCGATCTCATGGATGCCGTTTGCGCGGAAATGAAGGAAAAATGCTCCATCGTCGCACTCTCCTGGGACGGCCTGATTCCGGCACTCGAAAGCAAGAAATTCGACGTGATCTGGTCGTCCATGTCCAATACGGCAGAACGCCAGAAGGTCATCGACTTCACCAACAAATATTACAACACGCCAAGCAAGCTGATCGGTGCGAAAGACGGTAAGCCGGGTGCGACAGCGGAAGACGTGAAGGGCAAGACGATCGGTATCCAGGTCGCTACCATCCAGTCCAATTACTACGCCAAGTACTTCAAGGATGTGGCCGACGAGAAGACCTACCAGACGCTTGACGAAGCCTTCCAGGATCTGGCCGCCGGCCGCATCGATTATGTCTTCGGCGACTCGCTGGTACTCGACGATTTCCTGAAGACCGACACCGGCAAAGATTGCTGCGCCGATGCCGGCAATGTTGCCAACGACCCTGAGATCATGGGCCTTGGTGTTTCCGGTGGCGTGCGCAAGGACGATCAGGAACTGAAGCAGAAGTTAAATGCTGCGATCGCTGCCGTTCGCGCCAACGGCAAGTATGACGAGATCACCAAGAAATACTTCAGCTTCGATATCTACGGCGCAAAGTAAGCCGGGCTCTTATCGCAGATGGCAACGCCTGACAGCATCCTGGAGCTTTTGTCTCCCTATCCTCCGGGATGGGGCGGCACGCTGCTGTCCGGTGCCGCCTCAACGCTTGCCATTTCTGCCGGTGCCTACCTGATTGGTATCGTCATTGGCATGGCCGGTGCGCTGGGCAAGCTCTCCGACAACCGGGCCCTCGGCGTCGTCCTCAATCTTTACACGACGCTGATCCGCTCGGTGCCGGAACTCATTTTGATCGTTGGCCTCTATTATGCCGGAACGGACGGCCTCAACCGTCTGTTACAGATGGCGGGCCTACCGCCGCTCGAAGTCAATGGCTTCGTCGCCGCAGTCGCCGTGCTCGGTTTCGTGCAGGGCGCCTATATGACGGAAGTGCTGCGCGGCGCGATCCTTGCGATCCCAAATGGCCAGATCGAGGCCGCCAAGGCCTTCGGCATGTCGCCATTCTTGCGCTTTCGCCGCGTCGTCCTTCCCGCTCTCCTGCCGAATGCGCTGCCGGGGCTCTCGAATCTCTGGCTGTCCGTCACCAAGGATAGCGCCCTGGTGGCGGTCGTTGGCTATCAGGAACTGGCGCTTGCCACGCGTCTCGCGGGCGCCAGCACCAAACACTATTTCCTGTTCTTCATGGCCGCAGCGCTGATCTATCTGGCGATCACCCTTGTCTCCAACTTTCTCTTCCGGTTGCTCGAACGGCGCGTGCGCCGTGGCCAGCCGGCACTTGCGTGAGGAGGGGCTATGACGTTTTCCTGGATTGAAAAATACTGGCCGCTTCTCCTCACTGGAGCATGGCAGACCGTTGCCTTGCTCGTCATCTCCGTCAGTCTCGGCTTCATTCTGGCGATCGGCCTTGCTTTTGCTCAGGTCAGTGGTGGCAGAGTGACGCGGCTTTTGGCGCGGGGCTATTGCACCTTCTTTCGAGGTACGCCGCTGCTGATCCAGCTTTGGCTTCTCTATTACGGCGTCGGTTCGTTCCTGCCGATGATCCCCGGTCTGCGGCAGAGCTTTCTCTGGCCAATCCTCAGGGAAGGCTTCTTCTTCGCCGCGGTCAGCTTCACGTTGAACTACGCGGCCTATGAGGCGGAAGTGCTGCGCGGTGCGCTGCTCGGCGTCCCGAAGGGTGAGTTGGAGGCCGCGCGAGCCTTCGGCATGAGCCCGTTCAAGCTTGCCCGCCGCATCTGGTTGCCGCGCGCCATTCGCAATGCGCTTCCCACCATCGCAGGTGAGGTGATCATGCAGTTGAAAGCCACGCCGCTGGCCTTCACCGTCACGGTCATGGATCTCTATGCCGTAGCTTACAAGGTCCGTCAGGACACGCTTCTGGTCTACGAGCCGCTTCTGGTCGTCACCGTCTTCTATCTCATTCTCACAGCCATCATTGCCCGCTGCTTCGGTATCATCGAAGCGCAGGTGCCAGTACGACGCTAAACGGGCGACGCTCGTTCAGCTTCGCCAATTCAAGGAGTTTCTTCATGGGCGATATTCGCATTCTCGACGGCGGCATGAGCCGCGAATTGCAGCGGTTGGGCGCGGAACTGAAGCAGCCCGAATGGTCCGCACTTGCGCTGATCAACGCGCCGGACATTGTCCGTCAGGTTCACGCCGAATTCATCGAGGCCGGTGCCGATGTCGTCACCACCAACTCTTACGCGCTGGTGCCCTTCCACATCGGCGAAGAGCGGTTTCGCAAGGAAGGCGCGTCGCTGATCGCACTCTCAGGCCGCCTGGCGCGTGAAGCAGCAGATGCGTCCGGCCGCAAAGTCACGGTGGCCGGATCGCTGCCGCCGATATTCGGCTCCTACGAGCCGCAGAATTTCGATGCGTCCCGTGTTCAGAATTATCTCGGCATTCTCGTCGAAAATCTCGATCCCTTCGTCGACGTCTGGCTTGGTGAAACGCTGAGCCTGATCGCCGAAGGCGAAGCAGTGCGCCAGGCGGTGGCAAAGACCGGCAAGCCGTTCTGGATTTCCTTCACCTTGGATGACGACACCGCGCAGGTAAACGGCGCCGAGCCGAAGCTGCGCTCCGGTGAGACCGTGCGTGCTGCTGCCGAATGGGCTGCCGGCTCGGGTGCTGCCGCTCTGCTGTTTAACTGCAGCAAGCCGGAGGTGATGAAAGCTGCCGTCGAGACCGCCGCTACCACCTTCAAGGAAAAGGACGTCTCGCTCGAGATCGGCGTCTATGCTAATGCCTTTGAAGGAGAGCAGGGGGAGACAGCCGCCAACGAGGGGCTCCACAGTACCCGCGCCGATCTGACCGACGATATCTATTCCCGCTTTGCCTGCACATGGGCTGACGCCGGTGCGACGATGATTGGCGGATGCTGCGGCATCGGTGCTGCCCACATCCACAAGGTCGCCGGAGCATTACGCGCTCTTTAAAGCATGTCGCGCAAAAGTGGTCACCGGTTTTGCGATAACGACATGCGACAAAACAAGGACTTAAAGCGTATGGAGCGAATCTGGAAGATCGCGACACGCTTTAGACCGCCACGCGTCCTATCGGACGCACAAAGGACGCTCTATCTTCTTTGATCTACGCGTCGTGACACCTATCGCGTCTCGATTGAAAATACATCGAGACCGGTCACGTTCTCTTCCAGCAGGCTGAAACCCTGCTTCAGATAGTAGGGTCGCTTTTCGGCGGTGGCACAGAGATAGCATGTGCCATGGCCGAGCCTCGCAATATGCTGGCGGGCCTGTGTCATCAAAGCAGCGGCAACACCGCGCTTTCGATAATCGGGATCGACCCAGAGCGCGGCAATCCAGGGCGCATAGTCTGGTCGCACGTCGAGATCGTTGTCGATGACGAGTACGGAGCCGATATAGGTGTCGCCGTCATGCGCTACGAGCGCGAATGGGATGGCATCTGTTCCCAGCATCGGATCGAGATGGGCTCGATAATCTTCAAGCGGTACGCCGCTTTCCGTCCACCAGGCATTCCAGCCGCGATGGGCGATCGTATCGGCGAAGGATGGCTGGTGGCGAAGGTTCGATATCTGCATGTGAAGCCTCATCATCCTGAATCAGAAAACGAGGGAAAGTCTACAAGCAATTGAAAAGCCTGCGCAATGATGACGCGCGATGTGGAGCCCAGCCGCCGGAGGCGGCCGGGCTGATGGCAGGTTTAGAGCAACGTGCCGCTGAGGATGACCAGCGCTACCGAGAAGTAGATGACGAGACCACTGACATCCACCAGCGTCGCGACGAACGGGGCCGATGCGCTTGCCGGGTCCAGACGCAGGCGCTGGAGGATGAAGGGCAGCATCGAGCCACAGACCGAGCCGAAGGTGACGATGCCGATCAGCGCTGCAAAGACAGTGAAGCCAACCAGCAGCCAGTGTTCGCCGTAGTCATAAAACCCTGCCTGCTGCCAGATGGTGAGCCGCAGGAAGCCGATGGCGCCGAGGATTGCACCGAGGGCGAGACCGCTTGGGAGCTCGCGCAGGAGCACGCGCCACCAGTCGGAAAGCTTCAGCTCGCCGAGCGCCAGAGCACGAATGATGAGCGACGTAGCCTGAGAGCCCGAGTTACCGCCAGACGACATGATCAGCGGAATGAAGAGCGTCAGCACAACGGCCTTTTCCAGTTCCCCTTCGAAATGCTGCATGGCGCTTGCCGTCAGCATTTCACCCAGGAAGAGGGCAGATAGCCAGCCGGCGCGTTTGCGGATCATGTCCATGAAGCCCATGGCCATGTAAGGCTTGCCGAGCGCTTCCATACCGCCGAACTTGTGGGCATCTTCCGTCGTGTCGGCAATCATCGTATCGATCACGTCATCGACGGTGACGATGCCGAGAATGCGGGCATGCTCATCCACCACTGGGATGGCAAGAAGATCGTGCTTGCGGATGAGGCGGGCGACATCCTCTTGCGACATCTGAGGATCGGCATAGACGACGCTTTCGCGTGATGCGGCGGACAGGATCGATGCCTGGGGATCGGCGGTCACGAGGCGGCGCAGCGTCACCACTTTGCTCAAGGTGCCGTCTTCGGCCAGCACATAGATGGCATAGACCGTTTCACGCGAACGCTCGACGACGCGAATGTGCGAAAGGGTCTGTTCCACCGTCCAGCTGTCCGGTACGCTGACGAACTCCGTCGTCATGATGGAGCCGGCCGTGCGCGGCGGATAGGTCATCAGATGCTGAATGGCAGCAGCCGTTGCCCGGTCCAGACGCGAGAAGAGCTTGGTGCGGTGCGCCTCATCCATCTCGGCCATGACGTCCGCCACGCGGTCGTCCGACATGAGGTTGACGAAGCGGGTGGCCTGTTCCAGCGGAATGGCGGCAATGATATCGGCAGCGTGGTGCAGTTCCGGACGGTCCAGAATGGCAACGGCTTTGGGCTGCGGCATTTTCAGCAGGGCGTCGACGGCGTCGTTGACGTCGAGTGCGTTCAGTTGCTCGACACGTTCTGCAATGGTGGAAAGACCTGCATCACCGCTGCGAAAAAGACGTGCGGCCTTGCTGGCTCTCTGGGAGAGGGTGTGAAAGTTCATGATTGCTCACCTTCGAGTCGATCCGCCGATCTCGGCGGGCCGTGGTGAGCCGACAGAAGTCAGATCAGAGCACGTCTCGCCGGTCTCGGCAAAGGCAATCGACTACTACTGTCGCTAGACATCAAACGATGCTCCGTGGATATCCGTGCTAGAAGGCTGTCGAACCCCTGCACGTGATCTGTGTGGTGCGCCTGAACCGCGTCATAGTCAAGCGGTCCAAAGATGAAATTTTGGCAAGGTTGATCTCTTCGGCAAGCAGAGCGGATTTCCCTCTGAAATCATGAGCCTGCGTTGCGACCGGACGACGTCCGGCCACGCCTTTCCCCAAAGTAGAATCCGCTTGGCGATCGAAAGCTTTTCCTGTTTCGCCCCGCCTGCATCACCCTGACAAGCGGCTAATATACATGGTTTTGATAGGGGATACGTGCCTCTCTCCGATCGGGTTTAATCGTTGATTAACCATAACCTCCATAGGGTGGGCGGCAACGTCGGCATGATGCGGCGTGACGACTGTCGGTATGCTTATGGTCCGCCACCAGCTCTTCGTAGCACCCAGATTTTTAGCCTTGCTTGCCGCAACTGCGCCCGTCGCCCTTATGGCGACCTATGCGGCTGCACAATCGGTATGGACTGGCACGGCGGATAATGCCTTCGACAATGACGCGAACTGGACGCCAGGCGCCCCCGCCGCAAGCGATAGCGCCACGGTCAACACCGGCTCGCCGCAAGTATCGACAGGGGAGACAATCGATCGGCTGAACGTTGGCGGTGGCAACGTCACCGTCACCAATACTGGCGCATTGTCCGTTACCAGCGGCACCACGATGACGTCGGGCAGCGTCACCATTAACTCTGGTGGGCTTTTGACATCGGATGTCGATCTCGTCGGCGGCAGCCTTGCTGTCGATGGTACTTTGGACGGCAAGCTGTCGCTACAAAATGGCAGCGTGACCGTGAATGGTACGCTCCGGGATGCCGTCGTCGGAAACGGAACCTCGCTCTCCAACAACGGCACGATGACAGGCGCTTCGGTCGCCACCGGCGGCAACTTCACCAACAATGGCGGCGCGACACTCTCTACCCTGAACAACGCCGGTACGGCATCGAATGCGGGTCGTGTCGGAACGCTGCAAAACATCGGCGGCAATTTCACCAACAATGCCGGCGGCGAGGTTCTTGGCAAGACGACGGTATCGGGCGGCAGCGTTACCAACAATTTCGTGGTGACGGATGTGGATGTCGCAGCCGCCGCGGCCTTCACCAACAATGTTGGCGCAACGGCTGGCAATGTCCGCAACTCAGGCACTGTCGCCAACGCCGGCACTGTGGCCTCGCTTCAAAATGATGGCGGCAGCTTTACCAACAATGTCGACGGCAGGATTAACGGCCAGACGACGATCGCTGGCGGGACGGTCACCAACAACTTCGTGGTGACGGATGTCGATGTTGCAGCGGCGGCGGCCTTTGCCAACAATGCCGGCGCGACCGCTGGTAACGTTCGCAATTCCGGCTCCGTCACCAATGCCGCGACGATCTCCTCACTCCGAAACGACGCCGGAACGACCACCAACAATACCGGCGGCAGGATCACCGGTACGACCACGGTTGCGGGAGGCACGGTTACCAACAATTTCGTGGTCACGGATGTCGATGTTGCGGCCGCCGCCGCCTTCGTCAACAATACCGGAGCCTCCGCTGGAGCTATTACCAACCGGGGCGCGACTACCAACGCCGGGACGGTCGCCTCGCTCGACAATCAGGCCGGGCTCTTCACCAACAACACGGGCGGAACGGTGACTGGGGCGACGACGATCAGTGGCGGTACCGTGGTCAATAACGACAGGCTCGGCAATGTTCAGAATCGAGCAGGTGGCCGCTTCATCAACAACCTCGGTGCGACAGTGGATGCTGTCGCGAATGAAGGAGCGGCGACGAATGACGGCACGGTCGCATCTCTCACCAACGCCGCCGGGCGCTTCACCAACACAGGGACCATCGCCGGTCAGGCCGCCATCACAGGAGGCGAACTCACAAACGACGGCACGATTTCCGGCACCGTGGACATCTTCAATGGCGGTCTGTTGAGCGGTACCGGTGTGTCGGGCGGTCTGCTGGTTCGCGCTGGCGGGGTGCTCGCGCCGGGACCCGGCATCGCGACGATGACTGTCAGCGGCGATGCAACCTTTCGGGCGGGGGCCATCTATGATGTCGATATCGATTCCACCGGTCGCTCCGATCGTCTCAATGTCTCCGGCACGGCGCGTCTGCAGGGCGGTGTGGTCGAATTGCGTGCAGCAAGCGGCACTTATGGCCTTTCGACAAACTATCAGATCCTAACGGCTGGCCTGGTCGACGGCGCTTTCGATCAAGTGACCAGCGACTTTGCCTTTCTGTCGCCGACGCTCACCTACGGGTTAACATCTGTTGATCTCCACCTTGACCGCAACGCGGTTCGCTTTGCGGATGTTGCGCGCACCTTCAACGACCGCGCGGCAGCGGGCGCCATTGAAGCGGCGGGATCATCGAACACACTGTTTCAGACGATCCTGCCCCTGGATATCCAGACGGCAGAGAGTGCCTTTGCCCAGCTCAACGGCGAGATCCACGCGTCGCTCAAATCCGCTCTCATCTCGGACAATCTGTTGCTGCGCGAAGCGATCCTTGACAAGACCAACCGCCTTACGAGCGAAGGCGACGTTGCGGACGCCAGCATATGGGCGACAGGCCTTGCCTCAAGAGAGGCTTTCGCGGGCAATGACACAGCGGGCGCTCTCGATATCAACAGAGCCGGAATGGTGATCGGCGGCGACGTTCCGGTCTCAGACGATTGGCGCCTCGGCGGTGTACTGGGCTACAGCACGCTTGACGCCGCCGCCGGAGCAGAGGCCCAGTCCTACCACATTGGACTCTACACCCATGCCGAGATGGAGCCGTTCAGTTTTACCGGCGGCGCCATCTATACGCGAAACGAGATCGCGACACGCAGGAGCGTCGCATTCGGCACGTTTTCCGATGTGCTGAAGGCCGAATACTCCCGCTCTACGTCGCAGCTATTCGCGGACGTGGGCTGGACCTTCGAGGCAGATAAACTTCTTTTGCAGCCCTTCGCGGGTCTTGCCTACACGACAATCGACGGAGGCGCGATCCGCGAGGACGGAGGAGCGGCAGCACTCGCCATCGAGGACAGGTCATTCGATACGACCACCTCCACTTTGGGTCTGCGCTTCTCGACCGATCTGGATATGGGCGAGGTCCCGGTTCTCCTGTCAGGCATGGTCGGTTGGCGCCACAATTTCGGCCAGACGGCATCCTTCGCGGTGGCGAGCTTCGATGGTGGCAGTCCCTTCATGCTGGAAGGGATCGGTGTGCCGGAGGATACGATGGTGGTAAAGGCCGGTGTTACCGTCCATCTGTCAAAATCGGCGCGTTTGATGCTGAGCTACAGCGGCGACTTTGCCAAAGGATACAGCTCGAACGCTGCCCTTGCCAACCTCACGGTCAATTTCTAGCAAATTCGATTCCCACAGCATATCGCGCAAAAGTGGTCACCGGTTTTGCGATGGCGACATGCGACAAAACACAGAGCGAAAGCGTAAGGAGCGAATCTGAAGAATTGCGACACGCTTCAGACGCTGCGGACTTTTTCCTGCCGCTCCAGAAAAACGGCAACGATGAAAACCAGCAGACCGGCAAAGGACAGAATGGCGCCGACATAGCCGGTGGAGGCGTAGCCATATCCGAGCGCGATGACCAAGCCGCCGAGCCAGGCACCAAGGGCGTTGGCGATGTTGAAAGCTGAATGGTTGGAGGCGGCGGCAAGCGTCTGCGCATCGGCTGCCACATCCATCAATCGGGTCTGGACGGCGGGGCAGGCGGCAAAACCGCAGCCGATCAGGAAGACACAGAGGCACAGCATATAGGGATTGTGCGCCGTCAGCCCGAAGATCGTCATCAGGACGACGTTGAAGGCCAGCATGCCGCCGATCGTGCCGTTCAAGGAGAGGTCTGCCAGACGCGAGCCGACGACATTGCCGACGTTCATGCCGATGCCGAAGAGTGCCAGCACGATGGGCACAGCGGACACCGGCATCATGGCGACATCCGTGGTGGTCTTGGCAATGTAGCTGAACACGGCAAACATGCCGCCGAAGCCGACGGCGGCGATGGCAAGCGACAACCACACCTGCACACGGCGGAAGGCACCGAGTTCTCGCCAGACACTGGCACCGTCCTGCACCTTATCGCGGGGCTGGAACAGGAAGAGAAGCGCTACCGTCAACAGCGCAATGCCGCCCACAATCAAGAAGGCTGCCCGCCAGGAAAACAGCTGACCGAAAAAGGTGGCAAGAGGCGTGCCGAGAAGCGTGGCGATGGTGAGGCCCAGCATGACCCGACCGACGGCACGAGCACGCTTGTGAATCGGCGCCATCGATGCGGCCACAAGGGCAGCAACGCCAAAATAGGCGCCGTGCGGCAATCCGGAAATGAAGCGCAGAGCAGTGAATGTCCAGAAGTCCGGCGCAAGTGCGCTTAGGATATTGCCGGCAGCAAACAGGCCCATCAGCGAAAGCAGAAGCACACGGCGTGTCAGGCGCGCAGCAAGAACCGCGATGATCGGCGCGCCGATGACGACGCCGAGCGCATAGGCCGTAATGACGTGGCCGGCGACGGGGACGCTGACCCCGTAGGTCGTTGCCACCTCCGGCAAGAGACCCATGATCGCAAATTCACCCGTACCGATGCCGAAGCCTCCGGCGGCAAGTGCCAGTTCGATGAGCGCGATGGAAAGGGGTGATAGACTGGTCTGCGCCGACGGCGCAACAGCATCGTCTGCCGCTTCGGAACGGTTTTCGCGTGGACTGCTTTGGCTCATGGGTTTCCTGGCTGCGACGGAACGCTGCCCATACAAAGAGACGTTCACGAAGAAAAAAGGGCAAGATCGACATTGCCGATCTGCCCTGACTGGAGATGCTGGCCACCAAAATGACCTTATGTTGCTTCTATCATGTTTTTGTGCGTCGCGGTAGTGTTTGATTCTACGAATTCCGGATTGACCGACTGCCGATGGAACCCTTTTGACGCTCGGCGATTTAGGTCGCGCTTCGTGCACAATAACTGGATGGATAGATGAGGCTGGTTGCGATCTTCAACCGCGATGGCGGAACGTTCAAGACCACCGATCTGGACGCTTATTGCGACCATGCGCGGAAGGTGTTTTCAGAGGCGGGTCACCAGATCGAATGCCGTCTGGTTTCCGGCAAGGATATCGTTCAGGAGATGGAGCGGACTGCCGATGATGCAGGGCTCGACGGCCTGATTGCCGGTGGCGGCGATGGCACCATATCTGCTGCGGCAGGCATTGCCTGGAAACACGGCATTGCCCTCGGTGTGGTGCCGGCGGGGACCATGAACCTTTTTGCGCGATCCCTGAAACTACCGCTCGATATCTGGCAAGCGGTGGACACGCTGGCCCAAGGCCATGTGCAGAACGTCGATATCGCCAGTGCCAATGGCCATCCCTTCGTGCATCAGTTCTCCGCAGGACTGCACGCGCGCATGGTGCGCTACCGCGACCGCATGCAATATGCCTCAAGGCTTGGGAAAATCCGGGCCAACATCCGCGCTGCCGTGAGCGTCGTATTAAATCCGCCGGCCTTCGACGTGGAATTCACTGTTGCCGGTGAAACCCAGCACCGGAAGGTTTGCGCCATCTCGGCCTCCAACAATGAATTCGGTCCCAATCCTCTATTGGTGGCAGATGATATCACTCGCGGCCGGTTGGGGTTTTACGTGGCTGACGCCTTGAGCCCCTCTGGCGTCGCGCGTCTTGCGATCGATATTATGCGCGGCAGGCTGAAGGAAAACGCGGCGGTTACGGCGATGGCGGTCGAACGTGCCGAGCTGCATTTTCCAAAGAGGCGGCATGACGTGCGCTGCGTCATCGACGGCGAACTCTTGCCGATGAAGCGCGATGTCGAGCTCAAAATTCACGCCGGTGAACTGAAGGTCATCGTCGCCAAGGACTTTGCCAACGTCTGATCCGGGCTTTAGACCGTCCTCTAGCACGCAAAAGCGCACCGTAACTCTTTGAATATACGCATCGCGCTTGCCCGAAACGGGATACCCATTTTCGGCCCGATGTCGTAGCCGTCGCTTGCAAAATCAACAACCAGCGGCCATGCTTCCTGTCACCAGACCAGGGAGCACACAAGGCGTGAACGATTTATCGAGACCAGTCTCCAACCTCGCTGCCATCGACGCTGCACATCATCTTCATCCCTTTTCAGACATGGGAAAGCTGAATGCCACCGGCACGCGCATCATCGAGCGTGCCGAAGGCGTTTTCATCTATGACAGCACCGGCAAGAAATATCTTGATGCCTTTGCCGGTCTCTGGTGTGTCAACATCGGCTATGGTCGCCGCGAGATTGCCGAAGCCGTGTCGCGGCAGATGAACGAGCTGCCCTACTACAACGCCTTCTTCGGCACCACCACACCGCCCGCGGCTCTCCTGGCACAGAAGATCGCCTCCCATGCCGGGCCGACGATGAATCACGTGTTCTTCACCAATTCCGGTTCCGAGGCCACAGACACGTGGTTTCGCATGGCGCGGGTCTATTGGAAGGCGCTCGGTCACCCAACGAAGACGAAGGTGATTGCACGGCGCAACGGCTATCACGGCTCTACGGTTGCCGGTGCTTCGCTTGGCGGCATGACCTGGATGCACGAGCAGGGCAATCTGCCGATCGAAGGCGTTAGCCATATCGGCCAACCCTACTGGTATGCGGAAGGCGGCGATCTCTCACCGGCAGAGTTCGGCCTCAAGGTGGCACGTGAGCTGGACGCCAAGATCGATGAACTGGGCGAGGAGAATGTCGCTGCCTTCGTCGCCGAACCCATACAGGGAGCAGGTGGCGTCATCGTCCCACCGGAGACCTATTGGCCAGAGATTGCCCGCATCTGCAAGGCGCGCAATATTCTGCTGGTCTCCGATGAGGTGATCTGTGGCTTTGGGCGATTGGGCTCCTGGTTCGGCTACCAGCAATTCGGTTACGAGCCTGATCTCGCACCGATCGCCAAGGGCCTGTCATCCGGTTATCTGCCGATTGGCGGTGTGCTGGTATCGGACCGCGTGGCCGAGGTGATGCTGACGGAAGTCGGCGATTTCAACCATGGTTTTACTTATTCAGGCCATCCGGTCTGCGCTGCGGCGGCTCTCGAAAATCTTCGTATCATCGAGGCGGAAGGACTGGTCGAGCGGGTGCGCGATGATATCGGCCCGTATTTCAATCAAGGCTGGCAGAGCCTGCTGGACCACGAGGTGGTGGGCGAGGCGGCCAATGTCGGCCTGATGGGCGGCTTGCAACTGACGGCAGACAAGGCGACGCGCAAGCGTTTCGACGAGCCGGACGATATTGGCGCCATGGTCCGCAACCACTGCCTGGACAATGGGCTGGTGATGCGCGCCACCGGCGATCGCATGCTGGCGTCTCCCGCCTTGACTGTCAGCCGCGGCGAGGTCGATCAGATCATTGAAACACTGCGCAAGGGGTTGGACCACCTGCGCGACACCACGGAAGTTTGACGATGGCCGATCACGAGCATCGCTATACCCTCAAGGTCACATGGTCGGGCAACCGCGGGACGGGCACATCCGGCTACAGGGAATATGACCGCGATCATGTCATCTCGGCAGATGGAAAGCCGGATATTGCCGGCTCTTCCGATCCGGCCTTTCGCGGCGATCCGGCACGCTGGAATCCGGAGGAGCTGCTGCTTGCCTCCATCTCCGCATGTCACAAGCACTGGTATCTGCATTTCTGCGCTGTCTCAGGCGTGGTGGTCAGCGACTATGTGGATGAGCCCGAGGGCACCATGGTTTTGAAGCGGGACGGCGCGGGTCATTTCACCGAGGTGATCCTGAAGCCTGTGATCACCCTCGCAAAGGGAGATCCGCAGACCGCACGAGAACTCCACGCCGATGCGCATGAAAAATGCTTTATCGCCAACTCCGTCAATTTCCCCATCCGCGTGGAGCCAACGATCAAATCGCGTTAATTGGATTGGGCAGTCTCGAGCGAATAGTAGAACGTGTGACTACGGCCAGAGGCGCCATAGGGCACGTTGACATGACGGATGTCTGTCGGCGCCGGAAGTGAAACGCGCTCAGCAAGCGAAGCAAGTGCGTCCTTGAAATCCTCGGGCGATTCCCCGTCGTCCTTCGTATCGACCAACAGGATAACTGCGCCAGCCGGCCAGAGCGCGGGGATCGTCTCGATATCAGTGTCCGTCGTCACGACCATCGCATCGGGAAACTGGATTTTCAGGTTTCCACCCGCAAGCCCGCCGAAAGCAATGACATAGTCAGGCTTGAACGGACCCTCATGGCGAAGCGTTTCGGCAAATCCGTCATAGGGAATGTGGACAAGCGAGTATCGCTCGAAATGGGGAGAGACAAGCCCGCGTGCGAGGAGAACGCCGAGGAAACCAATGGCCAGCGTGAAGGTGGACGTCAGCATTGGCTTGAGCTTCCGCTCACCGGACAGACCCGCGGCCTGTACTTTGAGACAGAGGTATAGCGGCCACAGCAGCACATAAACGGCAAGCCATTTTTGCCGCATATGCGTGATACCCATGGCCAGGACCATCAACAGCACAAAGATCATCGAAAAAAGAATGATACGACCGACGAGGCGTGTGGATTGATCGCTCGCTCGCAAAATTGTTTTGATGTCGCGGAAATAGAGAGCGGCACAGATTGCTGAGGGCAGGGCGACACCCTTCAGGAAGGCGACCAGGAGATCGAGCGATCCATCGACAGCATAAAGCGCGGTGCTATCGCTGATGTCGCGCATTTCGCGTGTTGTCTGTGTGGTGGCGATATCGAAATGATTCACCACCCAAAGACAGTGCGGTAGCACAAGCGCAACGGCTGCGCCGATCGTCAGCAGCATGCGCCAGTCAAAGAGCCGCTGACGCAGTTCCTTGTCCATTGCGATAGCAACGACGGCAGCCAGTGGAACGAAGACGAAGTTATATTTGGCAATCGCGCCGATGCCGATAGCAAGCCCTGTCAGGAGATACCCGCCAACACTCGGAGCCTTCAGCGTCATGAAAAGCGCGTAAGCAAACAAAGCGACGGAAGACAGCGCCAGAACCGTGTGGGTCAAATCCCTCTGCGCCATGACGAAGACAGTGGGCATCGTCAGCACGCCGAGCGTTGCTATATTGGCCAGTGTCCTGTCGCGCAGCAAAAGTCTCGCTGTCAGCCAGAAGAACAAGCAACAGAGGAAAAGCAGCCCGTTCTTCAACAGGCTGAGCGACGCGATCGACGGGCCGACGAGCACGTTTACGCCATGCTGCAGCCAGGTGTAGAGGAACGGTTGAGACCCGTATCCGAGCAGCAGATGCTGGGACAGAAGAGCCTGTTGGGTCTCGTCAATTTCCAGCGCCGAGGAACGGAAAATGCGGACGATAAAAGCAAGGAGGAAATATCCTGCAATCAGGATCAACGTTAAATCGAGATTGCGGGAGAAAACCTTGCGCATCGTGTCAGGTCTCGTCTGAGGTGAAGGTCTTGCTGACAATGTAGTTCGGCGTGCGGTCGTCGCGGTAATAGAGGCGGGCGATCATTTCCGCCAGGATCCCCGTGGTGATGAATTGCAGGGACGAGAGCGACAGGACCACGCACACCATCAGAAGCGGGCGTGTGCCGATGTCATTGCCAAGGATGAACTTTTCGATGAAGAGATAGGCCATGATGACGACAGCAAGCGCGCCGAGGCCAAGGCCGAGAGAACCGAAGAAATGTCCTGGCCGCGCCCTGTAGCGCATGAAGAACATGACCGACAATAGATCGAGGATGACGCGGAAGGTCCGGGAGATCCCGTATTTCGATGTGCCGAACTGGCGCGCATGGTGGGTGACCGCCATTTCGCCGATCCGGCTGCTCGGCACGACGCCCGCCACCCAGGCGGGGATGAAGCGATGCATCTCGCCCATCAGCTTGACCTGCTTGATGACCGAGGTGCGATAGATTTTCAGGCTGCAGCCATAATCATGCAGACGCACGCCGGTGATGCGGCCGATGAGCCGGTTGGCGATCCACGACGGGATCTTGCGCAGCACCAGCCCATCCTGGCGGTTCTTGCGCCAGCCAACGAGAAGATCGAGCTCGCGCCGTTCGAGTTCGGCCACCAGCATCGGAATGTCTTTTGGGTCGTTTTGCAGATCGCCATCAAGGGTGGCGATCAGTCGCCCTTTTGCGGTGTCGATACCCGCTTGCATCGCGGCCGTCTGGCCGAAATTGCGCTGAAGGGCAACGATCTTGAGATCAAGCCCATCGCGACCAAGATAGGATTTGGCATTGACGATCGTCGCATCCGTGCTCCCGTCATCCACGAGGATCAGTTCCCAAGCGCCAGGATAGCTTGTCATCGCGTCAAGAACGCGCTCTATCAGAGGGCAGACGCTTTCTTGCTCATTGAAAATCGGCACGACAAGCGATAATTCCGGCGCAGTGCTCGTCGGGATTTCGCTTCGAAGGGCTGTCGTTGTGGGCACGAGGCTTCCCCGGTAAGACTTTATTAAGACGCTCAATTTCGGGATATGCGTCACCACGCCAGTTGTCCAGTTAGGCCGTCATTTGAAAGACAATTCACACAGGATCAAACCGGCAGCGTTGCTTGCAAGCAACGCAATGACGCTCGGCATGGTGGTCGTCATCGTCGCCTACGCCGCGTTCATTCAATGGGTGTGGGGTTGGGGCACGATTATGGGCCTTTGGTCTCAGGCCGGCTGGGGGACGATTGCGCTTGCCCTGTTGCTTCTCGTCGCCACCTATCTTCTGCGCACCTGGCGCATTTACGACTACTTCCCACGAGAAACGAAAAGCCGCTTTGCGACGCTTTTTCGTGTGGTCCAGCTTCACAACATTCTCAACATCATGCTGCCGTTTCGAAGCGGCGAGACCAGCTTTCCGTTGCTGATGAGGCGAGAGTTCGGTGTCAATCTTCTGCGCGGCACCTCGGCCCTTCTGGTCATGCGGCTTTTCGATCTGCACGCGCTTCTGGCGGCAGCCGGAATGGGTTGGGTGCTGGAAGAAGGAAGCCTGTGGATGTGGACCGGTTGGCTGGCATTTCTGCTTCTACCCGCGCTGGGATTTGTCGCGCGTGACCTCGCTTTCGGTCTCGTCGGTCGAAGATCGTCGACCAAGCTTGCCAAGGTCATTGCAGAGCTAAGGGCGGGCCTGCCGGTGGACGGTAACGCCTTTCTACGAGCGTGGGGTGCCACACTGATCAACTGGTTCGTCAAGATCGCCGTGCTGGCTTGGGTGTTGATGCTGATGGGGGAGATCACTCTCCCGGCGGGCTTTGGCGGAGCCCTCGGTGGTGAACTGTCTTCCGTGCTGCCGGTTCATGCACCAGGCGGCGTCGGCACCTACCCGGCAGGCATCACGGCAGGTGCGATCGGTTTCGGAGCGTCGGCGGAAGAGCACGCGCTATCGGTACTCGGCCAGGCGGCCGTCAACCTCCACCTGCTGGTTATCCTGTCGTCGCTGATTGGAACGGCTCTGGCGCTTTTCGTGCCGACGCGAAAATAGCGCCAGAGCAGAGACCTACTGGAACGCCGTTTCGTAGAAGCTTCTCAGCTTGCGCGAATGCAGCGTTTCCGTGGGCATGGCTGCGAGTTTCTGGACGGCGCGAATGCCGATCTGCAGATGTTGTGCCACCTGGGTGCGGTAGAACTCCGTTGCCATGCCGGGAAGCTTCAACTCACCATGCAAAGGCTTGTCGGAGACGCAGAGCAGGGTGCCATACGGCACGCGGAAGCGGAAACCGTTGGCGGCAATGGTTGCCGATTCCATGTCGAGCGCGATTGCGCGCGATTGCGACAGTCGCTTCACCGGGCCCGCCTGGTCGCGTAGCTCCCAGTTTCGGTTGTCGATGGTCGCAACCGTGCCGGTGCGCATGATGCGCTTCAGCTCGAATCCTTCATAGCCGGTGACTTCCGCCACCGCGCCTTCCAGCGCAAGCTGCACTTCGGCAAGAGCCGGGATCGGCACCCAGACGGGCAGGTCGTCGTCCAGCACGTGGTCTTCGCGCACATAGGCGTGGGCCAGCACGTAATCGCCCAGACGCTGGCTGTTGCGCAAGCCCGCGCAATGGCCGACCATCAGCCACGCATGCGGACGAAGAACGGCAATGTGGTCGGTGATCGTCTTAGCGTTAGACGGACCAACGCCGATATTGACGAGCGTGATACCCGCGTGCCCCTTCTTCTTCAGATGGTAAGCAGGCATCTGCGGCAGACGTCCAAGCGTCATGTCCGTTTCTGGCCGGTCCGATCCCGCATGGGTAATGATATTGCCGGGCTCCACGAAGGCGGTGTAGCCGTCGCCACCATCAGCCATCAGCTTGCGTGCCCATGTGGCAAACTCGTCGATGTAGAACTGATAGTTGGTGAAAAGCACGAAGTTCTGGAAGTGGTTCGGACTGGTCGCTGTATAGTGGCTGAGCCGCGCCAGCGAGTAATCGATACGCTGGGCGGTAAAGGGGGCCAGCGGTGCGGGCTCTCCCGGCACCTGATCGTATTCGCCATTGGCGATCAGATCGTCGGTGTTGTTGAGATCCGGCGTATCGAAGAGGTCGCGCAGCGGCACGTCTGAGAGCGAAGAGGCCGCGGATGCTTCCACATAGGCGCCCTCACCGAAGGCGAAATGTAGCGGAATGGGCGTAGCCGATTCGGAGACGGTGACGTGGACGCCGTGGTTCTTGATCAGAAGCCCAAGCTGTTCCTTCAGGTAATGGCGGAAAAGCTGCGGCCGGGTAATCGTGGTCGTATACACGCCGGGCGAGGTTACATGGCCATAAGAGAGGCGGGAATCGACATGTCCGAATGTCGAGGTCTCCATGCTGACCTGCGGATAACAGGCGCGGTAGCGACCCTCGATGGGTGCGCCCTTGGCAAGATCGGTAAAGGATTTGATGAGGAAATCGGTGTTGCGATCATAGAGCGCCGTCAGCGCGTCTACGGCCTCTTTCGGATCATCGAAAGTCCGTGGCGCAAAAGGCTCTGGCGTTATGAAGGCGAGGGGCGGAATCGTGTGCTTTGCTATTGTCATGGCCCATTATAGGGAGCCTATTTCGACAGGCAAGCGACAGAAATATGTGCATTTTGAAAAAGCCGGCAAAAACCGGCTCAGCCGATAGCCCCGCGCTGCAAGCTCATCAGCAACACAAAGCCGACACCTTTGGAGACCGGCCTTGGATCGGCCTTGTAGACGGCAAGCCCGGCAAATGGACCTAGAAAAACCGACGCCATGATGAACACCCGAAGTCCGGAGAAGAGGGCGTTGGAGAAGTTTCTGTTCATTGCCGGCCTCACAAGGTCACGTGGCAGCTGGGCGAAAAGCCATGCTGGCAGGTATAGGCAGTGCCGACACTGATGCGCTGGAAGCTGCGATTAGGATTGACCACGAGGGCGGCGAACGAGATGGCGAAAATCGCCATCAGAAGAACGATGATGCTGAAGCGACGTATCAAGATTGTCATGTCCATTCCCCTGTTGTTGCCGTCCCTTACTCTGGACATGACATTGCCACAGTTGGACTGAACCGACCCTGAGAGGCAGGTTCATGTGGGGTTCAGGGAAGTTAACGGGGTTGCTAGTGGCGACGGGCGGGGAGGGTCAAGCAGTTGCAACGCTCGAACCTCGCATATATCGCTGTCGTCATGACAATAAAATCACGTCCCTACGTCGCGGGAGATTTCTCGTCCTGCCTCTCAATCTTCGAGAGCAATGTTCCGACGTACTTCGCGCCGGCCGAACGCGAGCAGTTTGTTCAATTCCTCGAGACGAAGGATCCGCTCCGCTATCTCTACTTCGTATCGACGTTGGATGGCGCAGTCGTCGCCTGTCACGGCCTCGAACTGGACGCAAAAAACAAACGGGCGTCGTTTGTCTGGGGAATGGTGGATCGAGCATTTCACGGAAGAGGTGTCGGAACCTGCATGACCCGTGACCGGATCAAGATTGCGAAGGAAACGCCCAACCTCGCCGAGGTCGTGCTTTCAACAAGTCAGCGGACGCATGGATTTTATGCACGCCACGGCTTTGTGGTCACGAAAATCACACCGGATGGCTTCGGGCCGGGGCTCGATTGTTATGATATGAGGCTCTTGCTTGTTTAAAGCGTGTCGCAATCTTTCAGATTTGCTCCTTAAGCTTTAGGTCCTTCTTTTATCGAATATGGTTATCGCAAAACCGGTGACCAGTTTTGCGCGACGAGCTCCAACTTAGTGGAGGGGAGGGAGCAAGAATGAGGACTTAGCCTTGGGACCTTTACCTCTCTGGCTCTTGGCTCTTCACCACAACAAAAAGGCGCCAGAACATGGCGCCTACTGAAGAGTGAACGAGCGTCGGCCTTAGCCGCCTCTCGATTTTGTACGTCGTGATATCAAGCCCGAGCTTTGGCTTTCTTCTTCGCCGGCGCGGCTGGCGTGACGATGACTGTCTCGGCTTCGCGCGCAAGGCGGGCTTCACGCAGCCGTTCGGTCTTCTTCAGGCGCTGTGCGGTTTCCGCAGCCAGAATCTGAGAAACGGCATCATTGGTTGCGGAGGCTTTTTGCTGAGGGGTCAGTTTGCCGGGCTTGAAGAATTCATCTTTCGTAGCGGTCATTTTGAAACCCTTTCATTGCGATAGAGCGCTGTGCGTCTCTCTAGACGCACAAAGGACGCTCCTACTTCAATCTACCCATCGTGTTTTCCGAAGATCGAGCTCGATTTTCGGACCGATGCTGTTGCTGTCAACGCGTGCGGACAGCTTTCTTCGGTGCAGGCAGAAGGCCTTCACGCTGCATCTTCTTCTTCGCAAGCTTGCGATGGCGACGAACGGCTTCGGCCTGTTCGCGAACGCGCTTTTCCGAAGGCTTCTCGTAAGACTGGCGCGCACGCATTTCGCGTAGCAGGCCTTCGCGCTGCATCTTCTTCTTCAGTACGCGAAGCGCTTGATCGACATTGTTATCTCTAACGAGGACTTGCAAAGGCTTTTCCTAACTCGGTTCTACACCGCTATTTTCGTGTTCGGACGAGGTCGTGGTTGATCCAACCGCCCGGTTCGGAGACTTTGGTAGCAACGGCAACAGGCGTCTGCTTGGCCGTTGCCGCAAGATCGATATCGTCCTGACTGACCGTGCGATCAAAATTTTCGCCGTCGAGCCGAATACGGTAACGTCTGCTTCCCTGTGTTTCCGGCATTGCCGCGATAACCCGGGCGCTCTGCTGGGAGGCATGACCGCCGTTACTTCTGGGCTTCAAGACGATGATATTGCCGGTTTTGTAAGGCGTTTTTGGCATCAGGGTTCTCCTAAGCCATAAAGACAAAAGGCCGAGCGATAGGCCCGACCTTTCTTCAGTCACTCAGCGTCTGCTGCCAGTACATCCGTGGTCAGCGTCAGCGAGAAACAATTTATGCCGCCTGAAGATTGTCAGCAGAGTTCTTGCCGGACTTGCGGTCCTGGACAATGTCAAAGCTGATCTTCTGACCGTCGACGAGCGAGCGCATGCCCGCACGTTCAACAGCGGAGATGTGAACGAAAACGTCCGTGCTGCCGTTGTCAGGCTGAATGAAGCCGAAGCCCTTGGTGGCGTTGAACCACTTTACAGTACCAGTGTTCATAACGATTTCCTTTCGTAGCAATCGTTGTTTGTCCCGAAATACCTTGCGGGATTAGATCGATGTTTTGAGAGGAAATCCGACGGGAGCTAGGCTCTGGACCGACGTCACAAGCAATGGTCGATAAATTCAATATAGGCTCAATTTTCGGTTTTGCAAGGACGGAATGGAAATCAGCGCCAGAAACAGTCTCTTAAACTTTTCCCATAGCCGCTCGCATATCGCATCGTTTGGACCAGCCGTCGCGCGCAAAAAGATGTCGAGACGACTGGTACTATCACGGGTCGCTATCGTACCAGCCCGAAAACCGAAAACGATTTTTGAAGAGACGACGCACTTCAAAACAGCGAGAGCATCCCTTCCGCGCCCAGAAGAACGCAGGGTGCCCTACTGCTTGAAGACTTTCTGCAGGAAGGCCTCGAACGATGGACGCCAGACATCCATCTCATGGCCGAGGCCCTTATATTCCACATAGTCGTGTTTGATCTTCTTGTCGTCGAGGATGGTTTTCAGCCCGGCGATGTCCTTGCCGGTGACCTGATCTTCCGTGCCGACGGTGACGGTGAAATTGCGCAGGCTCTCGTTGATTTTCTCCGGCGTACTGAGCGCGGCTTCGACGGCCTTGTTGGGCACCGTGGTGGTGGAAACGCCACTGAAGTTCGCAATCCAGCCAAACGTGCCGAGATGGGTCAGACCCGAGACGAGCGCTTGATAGCCGCCTTGCGACAGGCCGACGATCGCCCGCCCATCAGCATCGTCTCGCACGCGGTAATGCGCCTTCATATAGGGGATAAGGTCTTCTACCAGTTCGCGATCAATGGCGTCGGCATTGATAGGGTAAAAGGTCTTGCGCCGATCGGCGGCGGGGAAGTTTTCCGCAATTGCCTCCGGGATATCCGCTTCGGTATCCGGGATGACGACGATCATTGGCTCGATCTTTTTCTCCGCCAGCAGATTATCGAGGATCTGCGGCGCGCGACCCTGCGCCACCCACGAGTCCACCGTGTCGCCAAAACCGTGATAGAGATAGAGGACCGGCAGAGGTTCTGACGCATCGCTATAGCCCGGCGGCGTATAGACATAGGTCTGGCGCTGCGATTTCAGTGCTTTTGATGAGATCGTCACTCGGCGCAACTCGCCATGGGGCACATCGCGGATATCGAGAACGCTCCCCGGCACGAGAACCAGGCTGGTGTTCACCTGACGCTGGGGCTTCGGCATATTCGTGCCGGTATCGATGCTGCGGAAGCCATCGATGTTGAAGTAGTACTCATAGAGGTTAGGCTTTAGCGCCTCGGTCTTTACGCTCCACAGACCGTTGTCGGCCTTCTTCATTTCCATCGGCGCACGAGAGCCGAGCACGACAGAGACCGTTTTCGCAGAAGGCGCGAAGAGACGGAAGGTGATGGCGCCGTCCTGTTCGACCGCGGTCACGAATTCATTCAAGGGCCGATCGGCAGGTGGTGCAGCAGGTGGATCGATTGCCATGGCAGGTCCGCTCACGATGCAGGTGGCGACAAGAATATAGGGCAGAAGTAAACGCAACTCATTCTCCTCCAGTTCAAATACCCCCGGACGGAGACTGGCAGATCAACCTCGAGAGTTCAATGCGTTAGAAGATTCTGATTTACGTGCAGACCTGACCGGCTCGGCGTTGTCCAGCCGCCGATAAAAAATACCAAGCCTCACGAACCTCCAGCGTTCTGGGAGACGTCAAGACTTGTGATAGTCGTTGGGTCTGCTGAGTAAAATGCGAAGAGGCGCCGCAATGAACGGCGCCTCCACGTCGTGTCGTCTTCTTTAGCCTTAGCCAATCATTGCATTGTCGTTTCGCTTGATCGCAATAACGGTCGAACGCGGCAGCTTGCCTTCGCCATCCGGGAAGGGGGCATCCGGATGCTGGATACCGACGAAGTGAGTGCGCTTGTCGGCCGACCATGTCTGGCCGGTCACTTCCGAACCCTTTGGCGCCGTCAGGAAACGCTCGATGCGGCCGGTAACCGGGTCGCCCGCCAGCATCTGGTTGTTGCCCTGACCGGCAAACTGGCCCTCATTGCTGTCTTCGCCATCGGTCTGGATCCAGAGAAGACCGGTGGAGTCGAACATCATGCCGTCCGGCGAATTAAACATGTTGCCGGAGTTGATGTTGGAGGAGCCGGCATAGGCATCCTTATGCACATCCGGATTGCCGGCCATGCAGAACAGATCCCACTTGAACTTGCCGTCGGCGTGATCGTCATTGGCAGGATACCAACGAACGATCTGGCCATATTCGTTCTTCTCGCGCGGGTTGGCGGCATTGACAGCCATGACATCGCCACCGGCATTGGTGCGCATCTTGCCGTCCTTTACTTCGCCGCGGCGGCTGTTGTTGGTCAGCGCGCAATAGGCTTCGATGGCGACGGGGTTGATTGCGACCCATTCCGGGCGATCCATAGTCGTGGCGCCGACCTTCGACGCTGCCTGGCGCGTAAAGACGGAGATTTCGTCCGTTTTCATTCCGGTCGATTCCGGCGTCAGAGCCACCCACTCGCCATTGCCGTCATCGGTGAACTTCGCGACGTAGAGCGTGCCTTCATCCAGTAGTTTCGAGGTGTCACCGCCTGGCACGTAGATGCCATTGGAGACAAACTTGTAGAGGAACTCGCCGCGCTCATCGTCGCCCATGTAAACCACGACACGGCCATCGCGCGCTACGACCACGGCAGCATTTTCATGCTTGATGCGGCCAAGTGCGGTGCGCTTGATCGGCGTGGAAGACGCGTTGGACGGATCGATCTCCACGACATAGCCAGCACGACGTGGCTCGTTGGGGTGCTTCGATACATCGAAGCGCTCGTCGAACTTCTCGTAACCGTAGCGTGTCTCTGCGGCGATGCCGTAGCGCTTATAGTCATCCGGCATTTTGAAGTTGGCATCGGTGGAGCCGAAATAGCCGTTGAAGTTTTCTTCGCAGGTTAGATAGGTGCCCCAAGGCGTGCGACCGGCGCCGCAATTGTTGAAGGTGCCAAGACAGTCGACGCCCTTAGGGTCGGCTGCGGTCTTGACGAGATCGGAGCCGGCAGCGGGTCCCGAAAGCTTCATCGGTGTGTTGTGGTGAATACGGCGGTTGAACGGGCTATCGACGACGATCTCCCAGCCATCCTTGCCTTCCGCTACTTCCATGACAGTCACGCCCTGCATGTGCTGAAGGATCTTCACTTCATCCAGATTGGCGGGCATGCCTTTTTCGCGGTGGGGGAGGTTGGTTTCGTTGTTCACATATTCGTGGTTCACGGCAATCAACTGATGGCTACCGACCACGAAGAGTTCCATGCCGTCGGTATTCTCGCCGAAGACCTTGTCGGAGTTCTCCAGGCTGACGCCCTTCGCGGGGTCGATATCCGGCACGTTCGGAAAGAGTGGCTGCCCCCACTTGGCAAGCGGTTTCCAGCTGTAACCCTCCGGCACATGAACGGTGTGATCAGTCGCCGCTTGCACCGGCTTGAACGGGAAGCGGGAGGCTGCGTCCTGTGCCTGAGCGGATGTGGACGTCGCGAGATTGCCCAGCGTACCGAGAGCCGCGGCAGCAGACCCAAAGGCGAGCACACCGCCAAGGAAACCGCGGCGCGAAATGGCGGATTCGACGACGCGGTCGAAATCGGTCACGGCTGGGGGCGGATTTTGCAGCTCGTCCCACTCGTCCCAGCTTAGCTTGCTTGTGTCGATATTGGTCATGGCGCTCTCCATTGTCGTCGTTTCGAACAATTCTAGAGAGGGCAACTAAAGCGGGTTTATCACAGCGATATGACAGACCCGCAGAGACGAAACGTCTTAGGGTTGTA
Organism: Agrobacterium sp. CNPSo 3708; assembly: GCF_028674915.1. Classification (NCBI taxonomy): domain Bacteria; kingdom Pseudomonadati; phylum Pseudomonadota; class Alphaproteobacteria; order Hyphomicrobiales; family Rhizobiaceae; genus Agrobacterium; species Agrobacterium sp. CNPSo 3708. The sequence goes on along the minus strand of NZ_JAQZSF010000009.1, from coordinate 8,767 downwards.
CTAGCCCTCCCGTTTAAGTCTCCGCGCTGGGCAGGTGACTGAGCGGCAAAGGGCCTTCAGATTTGACCGTCTGGATGGCAAAATTGCTGCGAATGTCACTGACGCTTGGAAGTTTCAGCAGGCGGTCCACCAGCAACCGTTCATAAGCCGCGAGATCGGGCACGACGACCTGCAAGAGAAAATCAGCCTCGCCGGAGACAAGATGGCATGAAATGACATCTGGCAGCACGGTGACCGCCTCTCTGAAGGCTGCGGCAGAAGCGTCCTGATGGCGCTCGATTTTTACGCTGACGAAAACCGTCAACCCAAGACTGAGACCGGCGCGGTCCAGGCTCGCATGATAACCCCGAATGACACCTGCCTTCTCCAGCGCACGAACCCGCCGCAGACAGGGGGATGGCGACAATCCAACCTCTTCGGCAAGCTCGACATTGGTCAGACGCGCATCCCTCTGCAGCGCGGTGAGAATTCGGCGGTCAATTGCATCAAGTTTAAGATTTGGCATAAACCACCATAATCGATCTATTATTGGCACAAACGGCGCTTCAGCGTTATGCCTATTGATACAATTCGCAAGGACACGCCTCAAGTCCCTGATCTAGTTTGCGCCGACCATTATCTTGAGGCTTGATCATGAGCGAGTTCATTCTGTTCGTCGGCGCGCTGGTTGTCGTCTATCTGTTGCCGGGGCCAGACATGGTGCTTGTCCTGCAAACCGGTGCGAGTGCAGGGCGCGGTCCAGCTATCGCAACAGGCGCAGGTTTGGCGCTTGCAAGAGCCGCCCATGTGGCGTTCGCGGGCTTGGGGCTGGCAGCCTTGTTGACGACGAGCCCCATGGCATTCGAAGTGGTCCGCTTTATCGGTTCCGCCTATCTTCTCTGGCTTGGTCTGGAGATTCTGAGATCGGAATATAGTGAAGATGACGCGATTCAGATCAACGGGCCGAAACAACCGTCCTCGCACGGAACGGCACTGTGGCGGGGCTTTCTCACCAATATTCTAAATCCGAAGGCGCTGCTGTTCTGCTCCGTGTTGCTGCCACAGTTCATTGTACCGGGCGAGCAGGGGCTGGGCGTTCAGTTTCTGATGCTGGGAATGACGTTGGTTGTCGTCGGCCTTGCCTTCGACCTGACCTATGCGACCGCCGGCTCGCTGCTGAGCGGCTGGATGTCGAGGCGTCCACTTGCCCAGCGCGCACAGAGCTGGACTTTCGCCGCCCTATTGATCGGGTTCGCACTTCGGCTGGTTCTTATGCCTCATCCCTGATGGGAGAGGGAATATCCGGAAACTGACTCACCGTTCTAAATGAAGAAGGGGCAGCCTTTGGCTGCCCCAGGTCTTTAAAGTCTTGTCCAGGTCTGCGACTTGCACAGCACCTTCAATACGCAACCCTTCATGCTGAGAGAGTTGCCCGATACGGTGCCGGAACCGCTATAGGTCTTGTCGTTGGCAGGATCGGTGATCTCGCCGGCATAGTTGTCGCCGCTTCCCGTCATTTTGCCGATCTGCTTGCCCGCATGTTTTCCGGTCTTCAGCGTCACGCAGAAGGCAGAGCCGCATTTGGCAATCACTGCGGTCTCGCCGCTTGCCGTCTTCCAGTCGCCTTCGATAGCTTCGGCAGCAAAGGCACTGCTGCTGATCAGAAATGCCAGACCTGCGAGAATCGTCAATTTCTTCATATGGACCTCCCAATCCAAACCAGGCGCGACAGCGCATCGTCGCCGTCCGCCTTCGCAACTCCCATGCGAATGCCAATCTTTATAGTTGACGTTCACGTAAAAGGAAACATGGGGTGGAGCCTCGTGACGAATTTTTTGACGCGCTCGACGCCGAAGATTGCTGCACCGAAAAATCGCGAGCTTCTGCCGTGGTTAGCAAAGCGTTTAAATCCATCCGTAAACTTTTCGTAAAATTGCGTGGAAAATCCTTAATTTGCAGGCCTTCCCATATTTAACAAAAATCCAACTTTACCAATCGTTTGGACTTTGTTTGGCCCCCGTTAATCATGGATTTTAAGCGCCCGTTGAAAGCCGTTTGGCATAGTGAGGTCAACAAAGAGCAGGGACAACCTGACAACAGCAGGAGACGAAAAAGCCGCAGAAGACGGCAGCGTTCCCAGGCTGAAAGCTTCCGCAGAGAAGCACCAAAACAGGAAGAATACGGGCAAACAGGACTAGAAAAATGGCAAGATTTGAAATGCGCGATATCGAGTTGGCAGTTGCCGGTGGACAAAGCCGCGCGGATGTCTTCTGCAATCTCGGCCTGATCTATGCGACAGGCCGGGGATGCCCGGTGGACCTCGTTGCTGCCCATAAGTGGCTGAATATTGCAGCCATCAAGGGTTCGGAAAGAGCAGCATCGTTGCGCGCCGATCTTGCCCGGAACATGACCAAAGCAGACCTCGCAGCAGCCCTTCGCGCCGCTCGAGATTGGATGACCACACACTAAATTCCAGGACAATTCAAAAAGACGGAGCGATCAAAAGATCGCCAATCGTTTCGACTGGTCCCTCCAGTCCCGGTCGGAACACCAGCCATACCCGCAAACGAAGACGGTAAAGCCGCACGCTTGCAACGAGATCAAAACCGTGACCGGCAGAAACAAGGCTGGCACGGTTTTTTCTTGTCTTGATATCAGCCGAGTGACTGGAGAACCTTGGGCAGAGCCTCGGCGAAAAGATCGAGCTTGTCATCGGGGCCAGCGCTGACGCGGATGCAGCGATTGAGCGGCTCAACGCCCGGCATGCGGATGAAAACGCCATGGTCCATCAGACCATCCACGATCGACTTCGCGTAAGCGCCATCCTTGTGGCAATCGATCGCAACGAAGTTCGTGGCGGAGGGCAGGGGCGACAGGCCGTTCTGGCGAGCAATGGTGGAGATGCGCTCACGTGCATTGGCGATACGCTTGACGACGTCGCGTAGATAGGCCTGGTCATTCAGGGCTGCAAGCGCTGCCGCGACGGAAACTCGCGACATGCCAAAGTGATTTCGAATCTTGTCGAAGGCTTCAGCATTGCCCAGCGTACCGATCGCGTAGCCCACGCGTGCGCCTGCAAGACCATAGGCCTTGGAGAAGGTGCGCATGCGCAGCACATTCGGCATGCCGATCATGGCGCGAACGCTGGGAACGGCGCTCTCGGGCGCCGTTTCGCAATAGGCCTCGTCCAGAATCAACAGACAGGTTTCCGGCAGGGCCTTGGCAAATGTCAGAACCTCGTTTGCATCCCACCAGCTTCCCATCGGGTTGTCCGGGTTTGCGAAGTAAACCAGCGGCGCATTTTCCTTGACAACGAGATCGAGCAGACCGTCGAGATTTTCGTGGTCGTCGAGATAGGGCGTCGTCACCAGCCGGCCGCCATAGCCATTCACATGATAATTGAATGTCGGATATCCGCCGAAGGAGGTTACGACGGGTGTACCCGGCTCAACCACCAACCGGACGATTTCGCCGAGAAGTCCATCCACGCCGCTGCCGATGGCGATATTGCCGCGCGAAATGCCATGATGGATGGCGAGCGCTTCACGCAACTCGTAATTCTCCGGGTCGGCATACATCCAGGTTTCATGCGCCGCATTGCGCATGGCTTCCAGGACGGATGGGGCGGGACCAAAGCCGCTTTCATTGGCGCCAATCCGCGCTTTTACGGCCAATTTACGAGTCCGCTCGATGGCTTCCGGGCCGACGAATGGGACGGTGGAGGGTAGCGAGGAGGCGAGAGGCGTAAAGCGCGAAAAGGCGGACATTTCAGTACGTTCCGTAGTTCTTGAGGCGGACGGGCTCACAATAGAAACAAAATCGGCCTGCGCAAGGCAGGCCGGGATGAATGCGACGGTTTTAGGCGAGTTTTTCGCGCCAGCCGAAGTCCGCGCTTATCAGAGCGATGTTTCAAAACTCAAGCGGCGGATATGGTGCAGAAACTCTGGGTCAATCAGCATGTTGAACCCGACGGATGCATTTTCGTCTTCCCGGCGGATCAATGTGCAACCGATCTCATCGCGAATGCCGATAATTTCGAGGTAGAAATTACTGGGCAGGTCGAGATGCGGACTGACTTCGATATCCGCGCCATAAAGAGAGATTTTGCGGATGAGGCAGCGCATTGTGTTGCTGGTACTGAGATGATGGCCGATGAACGTGATCTTGCCAGGACGGTCGATCACATACTTCTCATACATCTCGTCTTGCGGAACCGTATCCTTTGCCTTGATATCGATATTGAGTGTCATGACAACCTCCCGATTGTCTCTTCTCGTTCCTGAATGATATGCCTGCGACCTTGCCGGATCCTGAATGAAATCACTAGGAATCGATCCTTCTGTTTCGTTTCGGACCTTTGCAACCCCGCCATCAGTCTCACCTGTCTCATCGCTAAAACATTATAGCATGCAGAAGGTTGCGCCGGGCTGGTTGATCCACGCAGGCGAGAGCGTAAGCGCGTGGTTGACGTGAAGCGTACTTGCCGTTACGCCTTCGCTGGTAATCGAGACGACGGTTTGGGTGGAGCATCTCATATGGCAGGCAGATTGGTCATTGTTGGCGCTGGACAGGCAGCCTTCGCCCTTGCTGCCAAGCTTCGTTCTTTGAAGGACGATCGCCCTATCACCATCATCGGCTCGGAAGACGTGCTTCCCTATCAGCGTCCGCCGCTCTCGAAAAAATATCTCATGGGAGAGATGACCTTCGATCGACTGGAGTTTCGCCCGGCCGAGTGGTTTGTGGAGAACAATGTCGATATCCGCCTTTCGACCTGGGTGGAGGAGATCGACCGTGAGGCTAAGACCGTGCGGATGCAGGACGGCTCTCTGCTGGAATATGACAAGCTTGCACTGACGACGGGCGCTGCGCCGCGTGAGCTTCCGGCGGGTGTGGGGGGAGATCTGGAAGGCGTTCTGACAGTGCGCGATAAGCGCGATGCCGATCGTCTGATGGAGGAAATGCAGCCCCGCCGCCGATTGCTGGTGATTGGTGGCGGTTACATTGGGCTTGAGGCGGCAGCCGTTGCGCGCCAGCTTGGGCTTGAGGTGACGCTGATCGAGATGGCGGATCGCATTCTTCAGCGCGTCGCCTCAGCCGAAACTGCGACCATCATGCGCGACATTCACATCGCAAAAGGCGTTTCCATTCGCGAGAAAACGGGCCTCGTTCGGCTGGACGGGAAAGATGGACGTGTGACGAAGGCGGAGCTTTCCGATGGCTCAACGCTCAACGTCGATTTCGTTATCGCCGGCATTGGCGTGACGCCGAACGACCGCCTGGCTCGTGAGTCGGGTTTGCAGGTCGGCAATGGGATCGTTGTGGATGAATTCACCCGCACATCCGACCCGGACATCCATGCCATGGGAGACTGCACGCTTCTACCGATGGAGGGTGGTTCCGTTCGCCTCGAATCGGTACAGAACGCGGTCGATCAGGCGGAAGCCGCAGCGCTGGTGCTCGCGGGGGAAGAGAAACCCTACCGACCGAAGCCATGGTTCTGGTCCGATCAGTATGACGTGAAATTGCAGATCGCCGGCTTCAACGCAGGTTATGACGAGACAGTGCTGCGCCCGGGTCAACGAGAAGGCAGCCACTCTGTCTGGTATTTCAGGCAGGGCCGCTTCATCGCCGTGGATGCCATTAATGATGCCAAAGCCTACGTCACTGGCAAGAAACTGCTCGACGCTGGCGCGCAGCCGAACCGTGCTGTGCTTGATGACCATACCGCCGACCTGAAATTGCTTTTGACATGAGGACTGCCATGCCGACCCTTGAGAACCACTTCAAGAACGCTATCCACCGGGGTGAAACACAGATCGGGCTTTGGCTAGATATGGGCGAGGCGATTACTGCTGAGATCGCCGGCACGGCAGGTTTTGATTGGCTCGTCATCGACGGCGAGCATGGTCCAAACGATCTGCGCAGCATTATAGAGCAGTTGCGCGCCCTCTCGTCATCGCCGGCCGAACCCGTCGTGCGCGTGCCAACGGGTGAAAGCTGGATTATCAAGCAGATGCTCGATGCCGGTGCGCGCACGCTTTTGGTCCCGATGGTCGATTCGGCGGAGCAGGCCCGCGGTCTTGTATCCGCCATGCATTATCCGCCGCGTGGCATTCGCGGCATGGGTGCGGTTGTTGCCCGGGCATCGGCGTTTGGAAGTGTCAGTGATTACAATCAAACCGCTTCGGACAATGTCTGCCTTTTGATTCAGGCGGAGACGCGCGCCGCAATTGCTGATCTCGATAACATTCTTCAGGTCGAAGGCGTGGATGGTGTCTTTATCGGCCCCGCCGATTTGGCGGCGGATATGGGATATCTCGGCAAGATCGATGAGCCGGAGGTCCAAAACGTCATTGAGGGAGCGATTCGCAAAATTGTCGCAGCGGGCAAGGCTGCCGGGATTTTGACCTTCAACGAGACCTACAATAAGCGCTATCTCGAGTTGGGTGCGTCATTTGTTGCGGTGGGTGCCGACGTCTTCGAATTCTCGAATACGCTCCGCCAGCTTGCATCTCGCTACAAGGGTCGCACGGCGGTGCCGAAGCCGTCTGGCTATTAAACGTCAGTCGTCATTGGTGGCGTTCAGCTTTTCCGGCGGAATGCCTTCCTGGCCGGATGCCAGATGTCCTTCCGCAATCAGCCTTTCGCGGAGAATGCGAGCGATTGCTTCATCTCTAGTAACACCGCTGTTTCGCGCAAAGGCGGCGAGGGCGTTTTCGATCTCCTGAGAGAATTGCACGTCACTCCTCCGTTTAAAATAAAAATAGGGCAGGAAGGCGTTGCCTTCCTTCCCTTGAACTAGACGCTGTCAGCGCCAGCGATACAGGCTGCTGCTTTTGTGCTGAGTCGAGGCATTCGCCACGAAATAGCCAAGAGCAAAGCCAAGCGCGCCAACCACCGTCAGCACCGATGTCGCTGTCGCGGGGTTTTCCCTGACCGCTTCCACCACATTTTGGCTTTGCGCCTTCACGGTTTCTGCCGCGCTGTGTGCTGCACGCTGTACGCGACCCTTTGCTTCATCTACAAAGTCGGACGCCTCTTCGGAGATCGCGCCTGCGCGGGACGACACCGACTTGGAAAGAGACGCGATCTGGGAGCGAAGTTCCGAGATCTGGCTTTCGAGAGAATCATCAACAACGTTCAATTTGGTCTGTGCCATCTGAAATCACCTCATGTTGTTTCCGAGGCAATAACGCGACCAAACTCGATAATGTTCCATAGCGGACGAAGGTGAAATCGTTGCTACTTTGGGTCGGAGGGTGGATATCTGATTCTACGGCGTTCCCTCGCATAACACCATATCCTGCGTGACGCTGGCGTAATGGTCTGCGTTTCGTCTCTTGCGCTCAGAATTTTCGACCAAGCCTGATCGAGTGAGTGTCGTGAAATTCGATATTGAATGGATCAGGTAATGCTCAGTGGTGAGGCCCTCTTTGCGTTCGAACACATAACTACAGAGAAGACCACCTTTGTCGGTGGCTTCGTCGCCGAGGAATGAAGCGCATTTGAGTTCGACGACTTGCAAGCTGCCGTCCGCAGCGATGTAGCTGAAGACCCCAGTTGAGCCGTTCACGAGCAAAGACTCTTTCTGCCCGTAAGGATCAGGACCGATTTTATTGCACTTAAGCTCCGCGGCAGCGCTGCCCAACGAGGCCGCGCTCACGTATGAAAGATGCGCGAAACAAGCCCTAAGGCATCTACTTATGCTGCAACCCGGTATCGCTGTTTTAATATTCTTGATCGGGAGGAAGCAAGCCGGAATCATCGGTCGTCCCTCTGCTGCTTGATAACCAACTGACCCTATCGGGCCCGGTCAACAAGAGTGGACGATTTCGGCTATAGACGATTTCGGCTATAGGAGGGTGTACCAGATGACTTCTGAGAGATGCGGATCAGAATGTTTTATTGAAATGCACTCAAGCCGTTCGGCGGGAGATTGTAACCTATGTCTTAGGTACAAACTTACCTATGTCTTCGATTCGGACAAATTGGGGAATGGCGGAGAGGAAGGGATTCGAACCCTCGATACGCTTTTGACGTATACTCCCTTAGCAGGGGAGCGCCTTCGACCACTCGGCCACCTCTCCGGTGCCGCCTGATTATTGCGTAAGAAAAACGAATGCAAGCGCTTTTAATGAGAGTGTGGAAAAAGACTTTCCGACAAGCCAGTTTTCGCTCGTAATAACTCCAAGGGCAAGTCCGAACCCCTGCGTTCGCGACGAATCGAGTCGCTGCTCGAACTGATTCCATTCTGAGGGAAATCGCGATTCACGCGATTTTTATTCGCACATACGTATCGTGCCCTACCGCACTGGGCATCAGAAAGGCCGTTAAGTTCCCCATCAGGCGCTGACCATCGCGGCCTTCTGCCAAAGTGGCGACGTTGGTCGCGGTCTATTTTAAGTCTCTAATGCTCGAGCTTCATCTTTGTTTTTATTAACTATTTGTTAAATCATTGGACAGTGCTGCGGCTCTAAATGTGTTGTTTAAGCAACATGATTATCTGAAGCATCTAGTTATAGCGGTCATAAATCTCTTTGCCGATTGCGCCCGGCGAAAGCTTTTGTATTTTCAGCAACGGAAGCGCGGCGGTGGATCGCTCGTTTTCGAAAAAAACGGGAATGGGGCAGGGAATGCTGTCCTTCAGCTTAAGAACCCAGACCCTTATGAAACTTGACTGGAGGTCAACATGAACATCAAGAGCCTTCTCATTGGCTCCGCTGCAGCTCTTGCAGCAGTATCTGGCGCAAAGGCCGCTGACGCGATCGTTGCTGCTGAGCCTGAGCCA
>NZ_JAQZSF010000008.1:0-267135 GCF_028674915.1 Agrobacterium sp. CNPSo 3708 | reverse complement strand
TGATACTCGCACAGACACCGAGCTCGGCGCTCTGCGCGGCTTCATCGGCTTCCGCGGCAATGCTGACAACGGTTCTTCCGCTTCTTCGTCGGTATTCGTTGATCAGGCCTTCATCGAACTTGGTGGCCTGAAGGTCGGTAAGTTCTACAACTGGTGGGACGACGATCTCTCCGGCGAGACCGATCTGCTTTCTTCTAACACCCTGTTCAACTCCATTCGTTACTCCTACGACACCGGTGCATTCGCAGTTGGTCTCTCGGTTGACGAGCTGGAAGGCATCTCCTTCGGCAACGATGTCGCTCTTGGCAACGTTGACAACAACGTTGGCATCTCGGGCAGCATCGCCGGCAAGATCGGTGGCGCAACGGCTTCGCTCATTGGCGGCTACGATGTTGACCGTGAAGAAGGCGCTGTCCGTCTGATCGCAACCGCCGACATCGGTCCTGGTACCCTGGGTCTTGCTGGCGTGTATGCTTCTGGCGTGAACTCCTACTACGCTCTGTCCGAGTGGGCAGTTGCTGTTGAGTACGCGATCAAGGCAACCGATCGTCTGACGATCACCCCCGGCGCGCAGTGGCTCGGCAATGTCGCCGTCAAGAACCCAGCTGACGGCTACTCGATCGTCAATGCTGATTGGTCTAACAACGATGCTTGGACTGCTGGCTTGACCGTTGACTACAAGATCACCGAAGGTCTTTCGACAAAGGTTACCGCGAACTACTACGACGAAGACAATCGTCCTGACTTCTGGACCGGTTTTGTTCGCCTACAGCGTTCGTTCTAATCTGACCTGACTAGGTCAATTATGAAAACCCGGCTTTCGAGCCGGGTTTTTTGTTTTGATTGGAGCTGTGCCGCCTATGCAATTAAGGATGATCACATTTTGTTGTGCGCGGGCCACAGTTCCAAAGGAAGCAGATCGTAAGGTTTCCGAATTAACTCAATGCTTGTTGCATGGCCGTACGTCTTTGCATCTAATCAAGCTCAAGAAGCAACGCATGTTTGCAATTTGCCCGCTGCTTCTCCTGATTCGCTTGGAGATCGATATGCACATCAAGAGCTTTTTGTTTGGTGCCGCTGCTGCACTAGCAACCATGTCTAACGCGCATGCCGCCGACGCCATCGTCGCTGCTGAGCCTGAGCCTCTGGAATACGTACGGGTTTGCGACGCCTTCGGCGCTGGTTTCTTCTACATTCCAGGCACAGAGACCTGCCTGAAGTTCGGCGGTTACATCCGCTTCGAAACAGATTTTGGCCCTAACGAATCGGGACCGTCGGATTGGGATAGCTTCACACGCGCTCAGTTTGAAATGGACGTGCGGTCGGATACCGAACTGGGGGCGCTGCGAGGCTTCATCGGCTTCCGAGGCAATGCTGACAACGGTTCTGCTGCCTCTTCGTCAGCCTTTGTCGATCAGGCTTTCATCGAACTCGGCGGCCTGAAGGTCGGTAAGTTCTACAGCTGGTGGGATGACGATCTCTCCGGCGAGACGGATCTTCTCTCATCCAACACGCTGTTCAACTCCATCCGCTATTCCTACGATGCCGGCGCCTTCACGGCTGGTATCTCGGTTGATGAGCTGGAAGGTATCACTTTTGTTGGTGACACCAACAGCGACAATAACGTCGGTATCGCTGGAAGCCTTGCTGGGAAATTTGGTGGTGGCAGCCTGTCGCTCATCGGCGGCTACGATACCGATCGCGAGGACGGCGCTGTCCGCCTGATCGGTGCTTTCGATGTCGGCCCCGGCGCATTTAGCTTTGCTGGCGTCTACGCTTCCGGCGTCAATGCCTATTACGCGCTTTCGGAGTGGGCGGTTGTTGCAGAATACGCATATAAAGTCACCGACAAGCTGACCATCACACCTGGCGTTCAATGGCTTGGCAACGTAGCGACGAAGGATGCGGCATTCGACATCGTCAACACCGGCTGGTCCAACAATGATGCCTGGACCGCAGGTCTGACGGTTGATTACAAGGTCGTGGAAGGCTTCACCACCAAGGTAACGGCAAACTACTACGACGAAGAAAACCGTCCGGAATTCTGGACAGGCTTCGTTCGTCTTCAGCGCGACTTCTAATTTTAGGTACGACGCTATGACAAAGCCCGGCCTCGCGCCGGGCTTTTTGTTTTGGGAGGCTTGAATAGTTGGCCATTAATGGCCGGGCGGCGGATCAGCGTGTGTTTGCGGATATGAAAGCCGTCACGCTCCTCTTCGTCATATTGCGCTGAATGGCTCACAGGTTCATCGATTTGACGGGCGCCAGAATACGAAGCTCGTGTGCGCATCACGAATTACAATTGCAATGCGCTTCATTCCCTACGCAAGCGGCGGAATCATCGTCGGATGATGCGCGGATCAGGAATCCTCCACCCTCAACCTGCTCGGCCGTTGCGCAAATCGTTGACGATGTCCGCTTGCTGACCAAGCCGAGTTTTATAGACCTGATAGTTTTCCATCACCCGCTGAACGTAGTTGCGCGTCTCGGGGAACGGGATGCGTTCGATCCAATCCACAACCTCATCGATCGGTTTTCCGCGCGGATCCCCGTAGCGGGCGATCCATTCCGGCACGCGCTTCGGCCCGGCATTATAGGCGATGAAGGTGAGGATGTAGGAGCCGCCGAAGCTATCGATCTGCTCACCGAGATAGTGAGCGCCGAGCGTGGCGTTATATCCGGCGTCCGTGGTCAGTTTCGCTTGTGTGTAGGCCATGCCGTGGCGGCTCGCGACACCCTTGGCCGTTCCCGGCAGAAGTTGAAGAAGACCGCGCGCATTGGCAGGCGAAACGGCCGCCGGGTTGAAGGCGCTTTCCTGTCTGGCAATGGCGTAGGCAAGGGCCTTGCCCGATCCGGAAATATTGGCGCTCACCGGTATGACGCCGATGGGGTAGGCGAGGGCGGCGGCATCAATGCCGCGGCTGAAAGCCGTTTTGCCGATCTGTAAAGAGACCTGGTGATTGTTGTTACGCTCGGCGCGTGACGCAAGGATTGCCAATTCACCGGGGCTGTCGATCTGCTCCGCGAGCGCGCGGTAAATCCCGTCTGCGCGCCAGCTATAGCCCGCCGCCTCCAGCCGCTCGATGGCACGCACCGCTTCGCGGCCAGCAAAGCGATCGCGATCGGCAGCACTTGGCGAGGGGTAGGTGACGTTGAGGGTCGTCACGCCGATGCGTGCGGCGGCAAGCTGGCCGTAAAAAGTACCGGGATGAGATGCGGCCTTGGAGAAATAGTCGCGCGCCTGGCCTGGTCCGCCGGCCTCGGCAGCACGTCCAAGCCAATAATAGGCGCGGGAGGCGGAAAGAGGTCGATTGGACGCGGCAAGAAGGGCGTTGAAGTGCCGTGCGGCAAGTGCCGGGTCGTGCATCGCGCGTAGAGCGTACCACCCAGCATGGAACTCCGCATCTGCAACATCGACGGGCGAGGCTGCGGAATGATTGGCCACCACACGATAAGCGCCTTGGAAATCACCGAGATCTGCAAGTCCCCGGGCAATGATCCGGCGTTCGTTCCACCACTCTCCAGGATTGACAAGCTTGCCGCTCTCCTTCGGCGCGCGCGCCAGAAGCTTTGCAGCATCGTCGTATTTTTGCTGATGACGGAGGTTTTCGATCTGGGCGAAGAGATAGACAGGATCGTTGCGCCAGGAGGCTTCGACGGCATTCAACAAGGCCGGCGCATTGTTGGCGCGTTGAAGAACGGCAGCCCAGGCTTTGTACAGCGACTGCGCCTTGCCGAGATCGCCAAACCGCTTGGCCTGGCTCACACGGCTGCGATACATGAGGTAGTCCATCCGGGCCTTATGATCGGCGGGCGACAGGACGCCACCGAATTCGGCGATCACCCGATCTTCCAGATCGGTATCCATGCCTTCGCTCACCCACAGCTGGCGAATGAGTTGCTGGGCACGCTGGGCGTTGCCGGATGAGGTGAGCGCCTGAGCCAGCGCAATTGTGCCCTCCGGCGTTTCGGGTCTGGACGAAGCAAATGCGGTCAGCACCTGCGCAGCGGAGGGATTTTCCCGCAGCATCGCGCGTTCAGAATTGGCTCTTAGCGTAAAAAGGCCCGGCCAGCCTTCAAGCTCCCGTTGAGCGGCCGTAATTTCCGCCGAGGAAACGTCCCTCTGGCCGGATATGGCGATAGCCCAGGTCAGGATGTGGCGATCAAGACTGGTGGCCGGCAGGCTGTTGCGAATAGCAATTGCCCCACTGGCGTTTCTGTTGGACAGCGCGTCGAGGCCCGCTTTCAGTTGGGAAACGTCAACCGGGTTCGCGGGCCGGATGATCGAGCCTGTTACCTCAGGCGAAGCGGGCAGGAAGGCCGGAACGGCAGGGGCGTTGGGACGCGCGAAGGGCAGGGGGACGACACCTTCTGACGCCGGTCCCGCCCACGCGCCCCAAACGGTTGCGACCACGCCCGCTGCCATCAAACCAAAAACTGCTGTTTTCTTCATCCCTTACTCACCAGCGGACCATACCGAACACGATTGCAGCTCTATCTCAAAAGACACGAAGCTGTGCCTCAGAGCGCCGTGCGTCCTTTTGTATGCACTAAGGACGCTCCAACTCTTCGAAACGACGCATCGTGTTTTTTGCGAAAAGCGATTCCGATTTTCGGGCCGATGCTGTAGCGCCATCCGCGTTTCCTATCGCCCATGCGCGTGAAGCTCCGCAGAATGTCGCCCTTGTATCCATTAGCTGCTTGCAGCCTTAACGAAACCTTAAGCGAAGGCCTCGCATTCGATCAAATTTCGGTAACGCTGCGCTCACCAAACGCTCCAAACCAATCATCTGTGTGATGACGCTGGATGCCGGTCCAGGCCAAGAAACTATTTACGTTTCCTAGACGAAAGCCTCGGTTAAACGCTTGTGGGGCGACTGGCTCCCAACTAATGTGACAACCGTTTTAACCACGGAATGCGGCTGAAGCATGGACTGGCTTACCGCAAGGAGTTTTGCATGTTCAAGGGATCTATTCCCGCCCTGATTACGCCGTTCACCGCCGATGGCGCAGTGGACGAAACGGCTTTCGCCGCCCATGTGGAGTGGCAGATTGCCGAAGGCAGCAGCGGCCTTGTGCCCGTCGGCACCACGGGAGAGTCACCGACCCTGTCGCATGACGAGCATAAACGTGTGGTCGAGCTGTGCGTCGAGGTCGCGGCGAAGAGGGTTCCGGTGATTGCCGGTGCTGGCTCCAACAATACCAGTGAGGCCATCGAGCTTGCACTGCACGCGCAGGAAGTCGGCGCAGATGCGCTTCTGGTCGTCACGCCCTATTACAACAAGCCGACGCAGAAGGGGCTCTTCGCGCACTTCTCCGCTGTCGCGGAAGCGGTCGATCTCCCGATCATCATCTATAACATCCCGCCACGCTCGGTGATCGATATGACGCCGGAGACGATGGGTGCGCTCGTCAAAGCGCACAAAAATATCGTGGGCGTCAAGGATGCCACCGGCAAGCTTGATCGCGTTTCCGAGCAGCGCATCCATTGCGGCAAAGACTTTGTTCAATTGTCGGGAGAAGATGGCACGGCGCTGGGTTTCAACGCCCATGGCGGCGTCGGCTGTATCTCGGTCACTGCCAACGTTGCGCCCCGCCTCTGTGCCGAGTTCCAGGCAGCCATGGCTGCTGGCGACTACGCACTGGCGCTCGACTATCAGGACCGTCTCATGCCGCTCCATAGGGCCATCTTCATGGAGCCCGGCGTCTGTGGCACCAAATATGCGATCTCCCGGACGCGCAATGGAAGCCGCAAGGTCCGCTCGCCACTGATGGACACGTTGGAGCCATCGACAGAAGCGGCAATCGATGCAGCCCTCAAGCATGCAGGCTTGTTGAACTGAGCACGGCAAAGCGCCTGTGTGGATGTGATAAGACTGATGCGCGCAAGCCGCGCATCTTCACTTTCGGCCCTGGTTTGATTACATAAGCGCCGAAAGCCGCACATTACTCAATGTGCGGGCAGAGAAGTGGATCAGGATATGGCCCCCAAAGGCAGCCAGCGCATCGTAAACAAGGTCGTCGCGGAAAACCGCAAGGCGCGCTTCAATTACGAGATACTCGACACCTATGAGGCGGGGCTGGTGCTGACCGGCACCGAGGTTAAGTCGCTGCGCGAGGGCAAGGCCAACATTGCCGAATCCTATGCGTCCGACGAAGGCGATGAGATCTGGCTGATCAACTCGCACCTGCCTGAGTATCTCCAGGCGAACCGCTTCAATCACGAGCCCCGCCGCCGTCGTAAGCTGCTCCTCAACAAGCGGGAGATCAATCGTCTGCGTGCCGGGATCAACCGTGATGGCATGACCCTTGTACCTTTGAAGATCTACTTCAACGACAAGGGGCGCGCGAAGCTCGAACTGGCCTTGGCGAAGGGCAAAAAGCTCCATGACAAGCGCGAGACGGAGAGGGAGCGCGACTGGAACCGGCAAAAATCCAGGCTGCTGAAAACAGGCGGTTGAGGACAGCGTGCGGCTAACGTTGAGGCCGCGCCGATCGAGTCGCAGCCTCGCAGCTCGGCGTCTGTTTGTTAATAGATCATTATCTATGGCCGAAAGTTTAAAGTCGGCTGATCAAATTCATTGTTACCATTGGAAAAGGAAACGCTAGGAGAGAGTGCCTCAAGGCTTCTCGCATAGGATGATTCTTTTCCCGGTGTCTAAGTAATGTAAAGACGCGTATTATGAGCCATACGACCATTCGCCTTGTCTCTATGGATCGAAACTGCGCGAAGATAGTTCAATACAATCTAATTTATAATCATCTAAAAACGGAGGCTGTGGAGCGGTCTCGCCTCCGTCTCAATCCGGCTAGAAGGGCGTGCTCCAATGACTATCATTCGCTTCATTCTCTGCCTCCTGCTGTTCGGTGTCTCCTCTGCGGGCGTATATGCCAAAGACTTTCCGGCGCCCAAGGGAAAGCCGATCCTCACCATCTCAGGCAATATCGCCAACACCAACGTCAACGGCACGGCGCAGTTCGATCGGGACGCTCTGGAAGAGATGGGGCTGGTTATCGTGGAAACACAGACTCCATGGTACGAGACGCGTGTTCGTTTTGAAGGTGTTTCCATGGCGAAGCTCATGGAGTTCGTAGGCGCCAAGGGAGAAACCGTCAAGGCCGTGGCGCTGAACGACTATGTCAGCACGATTCCTGTTAAGGATTTCACCCAGTACAATGTCATTCTTGCCATGAAGCGAGACGGGGAATATATGCAGGTCAGGGATAAGGGACCGCTCTTCATCATATATCCCTATGATAGCATGCAAGAACTTCAGTCACAGATCTACTACACGCGCTCCGCTTGGCAAGTGGCCAAACTCATAGTTGAATAAAGGTGACATTTGCGAAAGGCGCTGGCAGTCGTTGTTTGCTGCTTCATACTCGCCACCGGCTACATCGCTTATGTGATAGCTGAGCGGCAGAACGCGCTCCAGAAATTTGCTCGCTACAACGACTCATGGGCTGTCAGCCAGACCGTGGGGGAATATGTCCGTTTTGAAAGCCTGCTTGCCGAATATGCTCTTGGCATAGAGGGATTTGACAAGGACGAGCTGCGACTTCGCCTTGATATCGTGCTTGGCAGAATGAACTCTCTAAGGGAAGGGAGCCTAGCCGCCTTCATCGATGCAAAGCCGGACATGCGGAAGGTCATTGGAGAAGTTGACCAGCTCCTTGAGGACGTCGATAAAAGGCTGGACGACTTGAGCCCCACGGAGGCAAGGGCGCTGCTTCCGGTGATCAGCGGCCACGTTCCACAGCTTACGTCGGTTGCTGCGGAATCCGTCGCCAATGACGTCGAGATCATCGACGCCGCCCACGCAGAGGTCCGCAAGCTCCACATTATTTATACCGGACTTGCCGGAGGTTTGATCCTTTGCGGCATGGCGCTGATCTTTCTTCTCTTGCGGCACAACCAGTTGCTCGATCGCGCCCAGACAAAGCTCACACTTTTGACGGAAGAATTACAGACTGCAACGTTAGAGTTGCAGTCTAACAACCTTCGCCTTGAGTATGATGCCTACCATGACGCACTGACAAATCTTCCCAACCGCGCACTTTTCCGGCGTGAACTCGTGCGCCGGCTCGACCCCCCCATCCGGCATCGATAAGGTTGCGCTGCTTCTCCTCGATCTCGACGGGTTTAAGGAGATCAATGACACGCTCGGCCATGACGTCGGCGATAGCCTCCTCCAGGCCGTGGCTGCGCGCATACTACCGATCAGAAAAAACCACGAGCTGATCTGTCGGTTGGGGGGCGACGAGTTTGCCCTAGTGGCGGACAATCTTGACGAAGACCAAGCGCTCGATCTTGCTCGCTGCCTGGTCGAAAGGATCGCGAGCCCATACCATATCGGGGACATGGATATTAAGATCGGCACCTGTGTCGGCATTGCGATCTCCCACCGGCAATCCCATGCCGATGAGTTGCTGAAGCACGCGGATCTCGCGCTCTATGAGGCCAAACGCGAGGGGGCGGGCAGCCTCAGCGTTTACAGACCCTATATGCAGAGCCAGCTGGCAGAAAAGCGATCTTTCGAAGCTGACCTGCAGGCGGCTCTCCAGAACAACGAAATGGATGTGTTCTACCAGCCGCAAGTATCGACAGAGACGCGCGCTGTCTGCGGATTTGAAGCGCTCTTACGCTGGACGCACCCTGTGCGCGGACGCGTGCCACCGGCGGAATTCATTCCTGTTGCGGAAAGAACCGGCTTTATCAACGCGCTTGGAAAATGGGTCATGGAGACGGCCTGCAAAGAGGCGGCACTCTGGAAGCCGAATATCAAGATTGCCATCAACCTTTCGCCTGTCCAGCTTCACAGCAGCAATCTCATTCAAAACGTCGTCGAAGCCCTGGAAAAGAGCAATCTCGATCCCGCGCGTCTCGAGCTGGAAATCACCGAATCCGTGCTTCTCGGCAACAGCGACCAGACGCTTGCCATTCTCGACAACCTCAAGGCGGTCGGCATTAGCATGGCAATGGACGATTTTGGCACGGGTTACTCATCGCTTGGAAATCTGCGCCGCGTTCCATTTGACAAGCTTAAGATCGACCAGTCCTTTCTGTCTGATATCACCAGCAGTCAGGACGCGCTGGCCATCGTCGAATTCGTTGTGGGGCTCGGCCGTAAGTTGCGCATGACGATGATTGCCGAAGGTGTTGAGACGGAAGAACAGTTCGCCCACATGCGCCAACTCGGCTGCGACCAAATCCAAGGCTATCTGATCGGCAAGCCTGTTCCTGCAAGCGAACTCACGGCCTATGGCATCTATGCTTGAAAGTTCTCAAGCGGCCTGCCAATCCACTCCAACAAGCTGAGCTCTCCCTAAAGGACTATGAAAGGACGCAATATGGAAGCGTTTGAGATACACGGCGTCCTGTTACGTTTGTCGTCAGACGAAGTCTCGCCGGTAATCTGGCAGGCTCTCAAGGATGGCAGTTATGAAGCGAAGGAAGCCAGAAGCGTGGCGCGGGCTGTAAGACCCGGAGACCGTGTGCTGGAGCTTGGCTCAGGCATCGGTGTCATTACCTCTGTCATTGCCCGCATTCCGGACGTGTCGGTCTTTGCTTTCGAGGCAAACCCATCGACGGCACGTCTTGCCGAACGAATTCTGGAAGCCAATGGCGCAAGAAATGTGCGGTTCTCTCAGGGACTTTTGACCGCAGGGGATCCAGACACGCATATCTTCTACGTTCGGCGCGATCTGTGGATGTCATCCATGGACGAGAAGCAAGGCCCCTATGAAAGCCGCATCGAAATCGGCTCGGAGAATATCGACGCCTTCATCCAGCAGCATGACGTCAACGTACTGGTGATGGATATCGAAGGGGCGGAGCGCGATCTTTTGCGCGATGCCAAGCTTAAGGGCGTGGAGCGGATTTTCGTCGAGCTCCACGACCATCTCTATGGCCTTTCGGGTGTTCGCGATATCACCCAGGCGCTGGCGGAAAAAGGATTTGCCTATGATCCTCGGGGATCTCGCGGCCCCTGCGTCCTCTTCGCCAAGGACGATGGACCGCGCGAATATGATCCGGACGTGGACTGAAAAGCGGGCCTACAGCATCTGCCCGAAAATCGGAAGCGATTTTCAGAAAGCACGATGCCTCGATCAAAGAAGATCGAGCGCCGTGCGTCCAGTAGGACGCAGGGCGCTCTAAAGGCCTTCTGCGTTACGCGGCGCGATGCTGCTGATAGGTTATCGATTTTTCGACCTGGAAGCGCGAAATCAGCGCTGCCAGATTGCTGCTGATGTCGCTCAAGCCGTGCGTAGAGGCATTGGTCTCTTCCACCATCGCCGCGTTCTGTTGGGTCAGCTGGTCCATGCTGTTGATGGCCATGTTGATTTCCTGGATTCCGACGGCCTGTTCGCGCACCGCTTGGGTAATCGCGCCGATGTGTTCGTGAATATCGTCGACCTTGCCGCCAATGGAGTTCAGCGCCTCACCGGTGCGGTTGACGAGGGAAACGCCTTGAGCCACGTCCTGAGACGACTTGTCGATCAGTGTGCGAATCTCCCTGGCGGCGGAAGCCGAGCGCTGGGCCAATTCGCGAACTTCCTGTGCGACGACCGCAAAGCCCTTGCCCGCCTCACCAGCGCGTGCGGCCTCGACGCCGGCATTCAACGCCAGAAGGTTGGTCTGGAAAGAGATTTCATCGATCACGCTGATGATCTGCGTGATCTTCTGCGATGAGCCCTCGATTGCGCTCATCGCCTCGACAGCTTCGCTGACGATATGACGGGAGCGGGCGGCTTCGTCCGCCGAACTCTTGACGATCGCCTGCGCTTCTTCCGTCCTTGATGCCGATTGCTTGGAGATGGTGGTGATCTGGTCGATGGCAGCGGCTGTCTCTTCCAGCGAGGCAGCTTGCTGCTCGGTGCGGCGCGCCATATCGTCGGTTGCCGATGTCAATTCCCGCGTATTGTTGGCGATCTTGTGGGATTCGTCGACGATCTCGGCGAAAGCCCCAGAAAGACGGCTGATCGCAGCGTTGAAGTTTTCCTTGAGACCGGCGAATTCTGCGGGCAGGGCACCATCGATGCGCGAGGTAAGATCACCCTGCGCCATCCGGTCAAGTGCGCTGTTGAGCAGCGCCAGAACGTGGTCCTGCTCTGCCTTCATGCGCTTCTGCTCTGCTTCTATCTTCGCACGTTCGTCGGCGAGCACGTCGAGATAGACGGAGATCGAGTAATCCATGTCCAGCATCGCGGCCTTGACCGTTGCACTGATACCTTTGACAACCTTCTTGCCTTTTTTCTCGACCAGGAAGCCCTTCAGTTCGGATTCGACGATAGCCTTGATGATGCCTTCCAGCACAAGGGCGTAGCCGCCGATATACCAGCGCGGCTCAAGCCCCAATCGCGCGTGGGTGCGCCCGATGGCACTCACCGCCTTGGTATAATCAGCGTCGAAGACGCCAGATGATATGCGCGTCCAGTGGCTGACCTGCATGCTCTTGGCGTGCTGGATATGGGCTTCGCTGGAAAAGAACTTCGCTGTATCTGGAACGGCTCGCGCCTTCTTGTAGAAGGCATCGAGCGAGCTGCTGAGCGTACCGGTGATGGTTGTCTTCACAGAGGCGAGATCTTGCCTTTGCTCCGCGTTGAGACCGAGAAAATCGAGTCTCTCGGTCAATTGAGAATTGTTGTGCAGCCCCGTCATGTAAAACAGCCCCTACTGTTCGTGCGCGTTCCCCAACTGCACGTAAAAAATCAATAAGGACAGAAAAACACAACCATGGTTAATTATTTGCTAAAGTAATAAATCAACCTTTGGTAGGGGTAGTGTTAAGGCGCCAGGAGCGATCCTGAGCGCCTGGCACAAGCAAAACAACGCGTAAGTCTTCAGTCGACAGTTTCTGCGGTCTCGACCGGCGGGCGAGGCGCACGTTCGCTGGGATCACGCCCAATCTCTGCCTTGAGAGACAGGAGATCGATAAAATGGTCGGCTTGGCGGCGCAGATCGTCGGCAATCATAGGCGGCTGCGTCGACATGGTTGAAATGACGGAGACCTTGCGGCCCTTGCGCTGCAGAGCATCCACCAGTGTCGTGAAGTCGCCATCGCCTGAGAAGAGAACGAGATGGTCCACTGTCTCGGACTGTTCCATGGCATCGACGGCAAGCTCGATATCCATGTTGCCCTTGATCTTGCGGCGGCCCATCGCGTCGGTAAATTCCTTGGCAGGCTTGGTGACGACCTTGTAGCCATTATAGTCAAGCCAGTCGATCAACGGCCGAATGGAGGAATATTCCTGATCTTCGATGAGGGCAGTGTAATAATAGGCGCGCAACAGGTAGCCGCGCTTCTGAAAGGCCTTCAGCAGTTTGCGGTAATCAATGTCGAAACCAAGGCTTTTCGATGCAGCGTAGAGGTTCGCCCCATCAATAAAGAGCGCAATTTTCTCACGTGGGTCGAACATAAAGTGGGCTTCCTCCAAAGCGGCTCCCAGCCGCGAATATAATAAGAGTATCGGATATCAGCTAATATCTCGGTCTGCGATACATTATTAAGCATTCATATAAGCTCGTTCGGCCCGCAGTCCAGACCTGCCGCTACAATTTGCACTAACTAATAAAAGGGCGGGTGGTTGCGTCTCTTGTGAGACAAACCACGTGAAATGAGGAAAAACTTGAAATTCTCGGACAATGTCTGTATCGGGACCATTAATCAGCGACATCACGACCCGCAAAGGACAGGCAATGGCCCGTGTCACAGTAGAAGATTGCATTGACAAAGTAGACAACCGTTTCGAGCTCGTTCTCCTGGCAAGCCACCGCGCGCGCCAGATTTCGCAAGGCTCTCAGATCACGGTTGATCGCGACAACGACAAGAACCCGGTCGTTGCTCTGCGCGAGATTGCCGATGAAACGCTTTCGCCCGACGACCTGAAGGAAGATCTGATTCACTCGCTGCAGAAGCATGTGGAAGTGGATGAGCCGGAACCCGATCCGGTTACGATTGCCGCCAACGCGACAACCGAGAACGAAGACGACGACGCACCGGAAACCATCACTTTCGACCAGATGTCGGAAGAGGAGCTTCTGGCCGGTATCGAAGGTCTCGTTCCGCCGGAAAAGAACGACGACTACTAAGCTTAGCGTGAGACCGGCGTTTTTCCGGTTGCGCTTAGGAGTTGATTGTCGTCATAATCTGATCCTGGATTATGTA
Organism: Agrobacterium sp. CNPSo 3708; assembly: GCF_028674915.1. Classification (NCBI taxonomy): domain Bacteria; kingdom Pseudomonadati; phylum Pseudomonadota; class Alphaproteobacteria; order Hyphomicrobiales; family Rhizobiaceae; genus Agrobacterium; species Agrobacterium sp. CNPSo 3708. Next base: position 253,966 of record NZ_JAQZSF010000008.1, on the reverse strand, counting down.
TCATCGTGCGCCAGTCCGACGGGGTCGTCCCCGTCAGTTGGCGCGCTTTCTTTTTCGGGGCATCCCATTCATGATGCGACAATACGAACTCGTGGAGCGGGTTCAGACATACAAGCCTGATGTGAATGAGGCCTTGTTGAACAAGGCCTATGTTTACGCGATGCAGAAGCATGGCCAGCAAAAGCGGGCCAATGGCGACCCCTATATCTCCCATCCTCTGGAGGTCGCGGCCATTCTCACCGAAATGCATCTGGATGAGTCGACCATAGCCGTCGCTCTCCTGCATGACACGATCGAAGACACCAGCGCGACGCGTGCCGAAATCGACGAGATGTTCGGTGAAGATATCGGCCGGCTGGTCGAGGGCCTGACGAAGCTCAAGAAGCTCGATCTGGTCAGCAAGAAGGCCAAGCAGGCGGAGAATCTGCGCAAGCTGCTGCTTGCCATCTCAGACGACGTTCGTGTGCTTTTGGTCAAGCTTGCCGACCGCCTGCACAATATGCGCACCATGGAGCATATGCCGGCGGATAAGCGCAGCCGCATCTCCGAAGAGACGATGGAAATCTATGCACCGCTTGCCGGTCGCATGGGTATGCAGGATATGCGCGACGAGCTTGAGAATCTCTCGTTTCGCTATCTCAACCCCGATGCCTTCGAGACCGTCACCAAGCGACTGCAGGAGTTGGAAGAGCGCAATGAGGGCCTGATCAAGAAGATCGAGGACGAGCTGCGCGAATTGCTGCTGGCCAATGGCGTCGAAGGTGCCATGGTCAAGGGGCGGCAGAAGAAGCCCTATTCGGTTTTCCGTAAGATGCAGTCCAAGTCGCTGTCCTTCGAGCAATTGTCGGATGTCTATGGCTTCCGCCTTCTTGTGCAGGATATTCCCTCTTGCTACCGCGCGCTCGGTATCGTGCATACGCGTTGGCGTGTAGTACCCGGTCGCTTTAAGGACTATATCTCGACGCCGAAGCAGAACGATTATCGTTCGATCCACACGACCATCGTTGGCCCGTCTCGCCAGCGTATCGAGCTGCAGATCCGCACCCGCCGCATGCACGAGATTGCCGAATACGGTATTGCGGCGCATTCGCTCTACAAGGATGGCGAAACGGGCGACACGGAACAGCTTTCGACCGAAACCAACGCCTATTCCTGGCTGCGCCATACGATCGAATCGCTTGCCGAAGGCGACAACCCCGAAGAATTTCTCGAGCACACCAAGCTCGAGCTGTTTCAGGATCAGGTCTTCTGTTTCACGCCCAAGGGCAAGCTCATTGCCCTGCCGCGTGGTGCGACTCCCATCGACTTCGCCTACGCCGTACACACCAACATTGGCGATACCACCGTCGGTGCGAAGATCAACGGCCGCATCATGCCGCTCGTCACACGCCTCAACAATGGTGATGAAGTGGAAATCATTCGCTCCGGCGTCCAGGTGCCGCCTGCCGCCTGGGAAGAGGTCGTCGTCACCGGCAAGGCGCGCTCGGCGATCCGCCGTGCAACCCGCATGGCGATCCGCAAGCAATATGCGGGTCTGGGCTATCGCATTCTGGAGCGCACCTTCGAACGGGCCGGCAAGAGCTTCTCGCGAGAGGCGCTGAAGCCCGTGTTGCACCGTCTGGCTCAGAAGGATGCGGAGGATGCGATTGCGGCGGTCGGTCGCGGCGAGGTGTCGTCTCTCGATGTGCTGCGCGCAGTCTTCCCGGATTATCAGGACGAGCGCGTGACCGTGAAGATGACGGGCGACGATGGCTGGTTCAATATGCGCAGCGCTTCCGGCATGATCTTCAAGATCCCCGGAAAATCACGTTCCGCACTCGAAGATGATGGCGCCACCGAAGTGCTGGATGGCCCCGATCCGATGCCGATCCGCGGTCTTTCTGATAATGTCGAAGTCCATTTCGGCGCGACAGGGGCAGTGCCGGGTGACCGGATCGTCGGCATCATGGAAAAGGGTAAGGGGATTACCATCTACCCGATCCAATCTCCTGCGCTTCAACGGTTTGACGATGAACCGGAACGCTGGATCGATGTGCGCTGGGATCTCGATGAGGCGAACAAGTCCCGCTTCATGGCGCGGCTGTTGATCAACGCGCTGAATGAGCCGGGCACGCTGGCCTCCGTGGCTCAATCCATCGCGACGCTGGATGTGAACATACGGGCGCTCAACATGGTGCGGATCGGCACCGACTTTTCCGAACTGTCGCTCGACGTGGAAGTGTGGGATCTGCGCCAACTGAACCAGCTTCTGTCTCAATTGAAGGACCTCGACTGCGTTTCAACGGTGAAACGTGCCTTCGATTGATGCACCTATTGCTTAAATAAATGCCTTCGAGGCCGTTGCTATGCGTCCAATGCATGGCAGCGGCCTTGTCTTATCCGTAGTCATTGCGCGGCCATGCAGCTATCTTCAGTCCAGAAATAATGAGCAACAGAGGTTTCCTCCGGCAATCCTGTCGTTGAAGACAAAGCCTCACGTCTGGAAAGGAAATGCAAATGTTTGCACCGCTTCGTAAGATCGCCCGCGCCGTTCGTGGCAAGTCGGTTCAGGAACGCGAATTCGATTACCTCAGCGGCTCGGTCTCCACTGTGGATCTCGAACTGCGTCAGCGTGAAGTCGACCGCGGCATGTTCCGTAGATAAGACAGAAATGCATGGCGGCCATGCCGCCACGCTCATGCGGAGCCAAATGGGGCTCCGTTAACGCACGCCACGGAACATCGTTCATGGGTTCTGGATAACGCGTGCGAGAGAATTGATAGTTGAAGCGCAGGAAGCAAGTCCAACGGATCGTGATGCGCTTCCGGTACGGCGCCTTTTTCGCCACTTGGCGGAATGCAGGCGATGACATAAAGTCCGCACATGCCATTTCGCCGTCGCCGTCCTGCAAAACTCTCTGAAAGACTCCTCGCTGCGCTGTGGCCGCGTATGGGGCTGCGCCGTTCTCTTCGCTATATGAAGTTGAAGCTGGTCCGCCTTTCGGCGTCGCCCTATGCGGTGGCCGCAGGGGCGGCGACAGGCGTGGCTGTTGCCTGGACACCCTTTCTTGGCATCCATATTCTGATAGCCATGATGATCGGTTTTGTTCTGCGCGCAAATCTCGTTGCCGCAGCGCTCGGAACGACTTTTGCCAACCCACTGACGTTTCCGTTGATATGGGCGTCCACCTGGGAGCTTGGTCATTTCATCCTCGGTCGCAATGGCGGCGAGGTGGCGGCGCGCGTGGATTTCGTAGAAATATTCGCGCACATGAACTTCCTGCAGCTGTGGAAGCCGGTTTTGGAGCCGATGACGATCGGTTCGCTGATTCCCGCTGCTATTTCCGCCGTCGTTACCTACGCTGTGGTCTATGCAGTCATCAGTGGTTTTCGTCAGCGCAAGCATCAAAAGATTGCCGCGCGTGCCGCAAACCGTAACGCTATCATGGACGTGGTTGAATGATTATCGGGCTGGGCAGCGATCTCATCGATATCCGCAGGGTGGAGGCCTCCATCGAACGCTTTGGCGACAGATTCACCCACCGCTGTTTCACCGATATCGAGCGAGAAAAATCCGACCGGCGCAAGAACCGCGCCGCGTCCTATGCTAAGCGGTTCGCCGCCAAGGAAGCCTGCTCGAAGGCGCTGGGGACCGGTTTGGCACAGGGCGTGTTCTGGAAGGACATGGGCGTCATTAACCTGCCAAGTGGCAAGCCGACAATGCGTCTGACCAACGGCGCAGGTGAGCGGCTCCAGTCCATGCTGCCGGCTGGGCATGGGGCGGTGATCCACCTGACGATTACCGATGACTTTCCCTATGCGCAGGCCTTCGTCATAATCGAGGCGCTTCCCCTTTCCAGATGACGTCAGAGCAGCAACGGGCTGACCGGTACGCATGTCGATAGAAAAGCTTCCCTTTGGTCTTGAAAGGCACTAAAGCATCTCAGAAGACCGTTGAGCGGTTTTATGACAACGACGAAGAACGAGCAGACAGGTCTCTAAGTGTCCGAAAAAGCAGAAAAGAAGCAGAACGCCCTCTGGGAAAACGTCAAGGTCATCGTTCAGGCTCTTCTGCTGGCGATGGTTATTCGCACCGTGTTGTTTCAGCCTTTCACCATTCCGTCTGGCTCAATGATGCCGACGCTCTTGGTCGGGGACTATTTGTTCGTCAACAAGTTTTCCTACGGCTATTCCAAGTACTCGCTGCCTTTCTCGCCCGACCTGTTTTCCGGTCGTATTCTGGAGTTCAGCCAGCCGAAACGCGGCGACGTGGTGGTCTTCCGCCTGCCGCCGAACCCGGAGGTGGATTACATCAAGCGGCTCGTCGGTCTGCCCGGTGACCGCATTCAGGTGACGAACGGCGTGCTCTATATCAATGGCAATCCCGTTCCGAAGGAGCCGGACGGCTTCTTCACGTCGGATTACCGAGCTGATCCGGGCACCGATGTGCCAGTCTTCCGCGAAACACTCCCGGATGGCGTCAGCTATGACACGCTTGATCAGTCGCCGGATAGCCGTGGCGATAATACCCGCGAGTTCATCGTCCCTGAAGGTCACTACTTCATGATGGGCGATAACCGTGACAACTCGCTCGACAGCCGTTTCGACGTCGGTTACGTGCCCGCTGAAAACCTCATCGGTCGTGCCAACCTCATCTTCTTCTCGCTCGGCAACGACACGCCGTTCAGCCATATCTGGGAATGGCCCGCAAATATGCGCTGGGATCGCATCTTCAAGGTTGTTAAATGAGTAAGGCCAAGCCGCTCCAGACGGACGAGATCGCCCGTCTGGAAGCGTTGATCGGATATGAATTCAAGGAAAAGGCCCGGCTTGACCGGGCCTTGACACATGCAAGTGCCCGCTCCGCAAAAGCCGGTAACTATGAGCGTCTTGAGTTTCTGGGCGACCGGGTTCTCGGGCTCTGTGTCGCTGAGTTGCTGTTCTCCACCTTCCGCAACGCGACGGAAGGCGAGCTTTCCGTTCGCTTGAACCAGCTTGTCAGCGCCGATTCCTGTGCAGCAATTGCCGATGAAATGGGACTGCATCTCTTCATCCGCACGGGCTCCGACGTCAAGAAATTGACCGGCAAAGCCATGCTGAACGTGCGTGCCGATGTTGTAGAAAGTCTCATTGCTACCATCTATCTGGATGGCGGCCTGGAGGCTGCGCGCAGCTTCATTCTGAAGTACTGGCAAGGCCGCGCCAACGGTGCGGATGCCGGTCGTCGCGATGCAAAGACCGAACTACAGGAATGGGCGCACGCGAAGTTCGCTGCGACCCCCAACTACCGGGTTGACGATCGCTCCGGACCGGATCACGATCCGCGCTTTACAGTGACCGTGGAAATTCCAGGCGTTGCGCCGGAAACAGGCGTCGATCGCTCGAAACGTGCGGCAGAACAGGTCGCTGCGACAAAACTATTGGAACGCGAAGGCGTCTGGCAGAAACCATCTGCCGCAAACTGATTGGACACCCATGACTGAGAATGATTTCGCCGCAGCGCCCGGTGAGGGCAATGATGATGATGCCAAGGCAGTTGCCCCGACGCGCTCGGGTTTCGTTGCGCTGATCGGGCCGACCAATGCCGGTAAGTCGACGCTGGTCAATCGGCTGGTGGGCGCCAAGGTCTCGATCGTCAGCCACAAGGTGCAGACGACGCGTGCGGTAATGCGCGGGATCGCCATTCATGACAATGCGCAGATCGTCTTCATGGATACTCCAGGCATCTTTAAGCCACGCCGCAGGCTGGACCGCGCGATGGTCACCTCCGCTTGGGGTGGCGCCAAGGACGCAGACATTATTTTGCTGCTGATCGACAGCGAGCGCGGTCTAAAGGGTGACGCAGAAACCATTCTGCAAGGCCTGAAGGACGTTCGCCAGAAGAAGATCCTGTGCCTCAACAAGATCGACCAGGTGAAGCGCGAAGACCTGCTGAAGCTTGCGGCTGCAGCAAACGACATCGTTGCCTTCGATCGCACCTTCATGATTTCCGCCACCAACGGCTCCGGCTGCGATGACCTGATGAACTACCTGTCGAGCGAACTGCCGCAGGGCCCATGGTACTACCCGGAAGATCAGATTTCCGATCTGCCGATGCGCCAGCTCGCGGCGGAAATCACGCGTGAAAAGCTCTTCCTGCGTCTGCATCAGGAACTGCCCTACGCCTCCCATGTGGAGACGGAAAAATGGGAAGAGCGCAAGGATGGCTCTGTGCGTATCGAGCAGGTCATCTATGTCGAGCGCGACAGCCAGAAGAAGATTGCGCTTGGCAAGGGAGGGGAGGCGATCAAGGCCATCTCATCCGCATCGCGCAAGGAGCTTTCGGAAATTCTAGAACAGCCGGTTCACCTTTTCCTCTTCGTCAAGGTAAGAGAGAACTGGGGCGACGATCCGGAGCGCTTCCGCGAGATGGGCTTGGAATTCCCGCGCAATTGAGCGTAACGAAAGCGAAGCGGATAACCGCTTCGCGAATGAGACATGCATAAAAACAAGCAGTAAGGTGGGCAGGCGATGGATCAAGTCGCGAAAGCTCACCATCGTGTCATGCCTTTGTGAGACTGGTCGCAAGAATGCGGAAAGAGGTCTTGTGATAGGACTGATACGTCTGATACCTCGACCCCATTTCTTGCCTCTAACGGATTGTCATGTCTCCAAAAAAGCCGAGCGGCGTTTCCACTACGCCATGTGAAGAGTGCCCGCTTCGCGACATGCCGCATTTCCGTGATTTCACTCCGCCGGAGCTTGATTTCGTTTCGCACTTCAAGACGGGTGAACTGAGCGTCGAAAGCGGCGCACTGATCCTGATGGAGGGGTCGCACAGCGCCCATCTCTTCACGGTGTTGGAAGGCTGGGGCTTTCGCTACAAGACACTGGAGGACGGGCGGCGGCAGATCTTGAACTATCTGATGCCGGGAGACCTCGTCGGTCTGCAGGGCACTGTAATGGGAGAGATGCAGCACTCAGTAGAGGCCTTGTCGCCTGTAACGCTTTGCGTCTTCGAGCGCGGGCGCCTCCACAGCCTTTTCACCGATCACCCCTCGCTTGCCTTCGACCTCACCTGGATCGCTGCAAGCGAAGAGCGCATGCTCGATAGTCATCTGTTGAGTGTCGGCCGGCGAACGGCCATCGAACGCGCGGCCTATCTTCTGGCATTCCTGCATCAAAGGGCGACACGCGTCGGACTGCTGCAAAAGGGCGTGCCCATTCCCGTCACACAACAACATGTGGCAGATACGCTCGGGCTTTCCATCGTGCACACGAACAAGACGCTGAAAAAACTTGCGGAACGAAACTTCATCCGCTGGATCGACAAGGGCTGTCTCGTGCTGGATCAGGAGGGCCTTGCGAACCTTGCGAGATGGGATCTCGATTCGCGCAGCAAGCGCCCCTTCATCTAAAGCATGGTCCGAGCAAAACTGTGCCGCGGTTCTGCGATAGCAACATGCGATCAAACAAAGACTCAAAGCGTGGGGAGCGAATCTGAAACATCGCGACGCGCATTTGGGTGAAGAGACACACATCACACAAGGGTGTGCACGACGCTACGAGCGTGCTCTCACCGAGTTTTGAATCATGATTTCTGGGGCTTCACCCGGTATCCTGATATGTCTTTTTTAAATGACGCAGCGAAGCTGATCTGCGATGTCAGGAACACGTAAAGCTAATTTAATGAAATCGGCCTTCGATTTGAGGCCCGGCCCGGAGAATATAATAAACATGGTGCCTCAACGGGTTCTCATCATCGAGGACGAGTATCTGGTTGCGATGGACGCCGAAGCCTGCCTCCAGTCTATGGGGGTCGAAACTGTCGACATCGTGACCACTCTTGCCCAAGCCCAGGAAGCGCTGGAGCGTGCGCGTCCGGACTGCGTCCTGTTGGATGTGAATCTCTCGGACGGGATGAGCTATGAATTGGCGAGACGATTGAAAGATCACGCCATTCCGTTCGGTTTTGTCAGCGGATATGGGGATACCAGCGGGTTCCCCGAGGATTTCGTCGATACGCCGCTTCTCGACAAGCCTTTCGCTGAGCCTGAACTCAAGTCATTCGTCGCACGCCTGATGGCGTAAACATTGGACCTGAACCACTTGCGCAGACTATGGTGCTTTGATGCATGGTCGAAGCAAAAGTGTGCATCGGTTTTGCGACAACGACATGCGATAAAACAAAGACCTGGAGCGCCGTGCGTCCGTTGAACGCCCAAATGACGCTCTATCTTCTTTGATCTACGCATCGTGCTTTCCGAAAAACGATTCCGATTTTCGGGCCGATGCTGTAAAGCGTAAGGAGCGAATCTGAAAGATCGCGACACGCTTTAGTCATGCGACGATTATCTGTCGTGGCGTTTGAGCTCTGGGCGATATCTTCATGCAGTGGCAGGACGAGGCAATTATTCTTGGCGTCAAGCGCCATGGCGAGACGAGCGTCATTGCCGAGGTGATGACGAGCGCCCGCGGGCGCCATCTCGGAATGGTACGGGGTGGCCGGTCCAGATCCATGCAGCCCGTCCTACAGGCCGGCAATCGCGTCGATGTCACCTGGCGCGCCCGCCTTGATGATCACTTGGGTGAATACCGGATCGAGCCGCTTCAATTGCGCGCCGCGCAACTGATGGAAACGGCGACTGCCGTTTATGGCGTACAGGCCATGGGGGCGTTGCTGCGGCTCTTGCCGGAGCGCGATCCGCACCCGCATCTCTATCGAGCGCTCGATGTCATTCTCGACAATCTCTCCGACCCGGCTGATGCGGGCGAATTGTTCGTGCGCTTCGAACTGGCCGTGCTCAACGATCTCGGCTTCGGTCTCGATCTCACCGAGTGTGCAGCGACTGGAATTCGCAGCGACCTTGTCTATGTTTCTCCAAAGACAGGCAGAGCCGTCTCTCGTGCCGCTGGCGCGCCCTATGCGCAGCGTATGCTGGCGCTGCCTCCCTTTCTTGGCGAGGCACATGCACCGTCGGCGGATTGCCAAAGCCTGTCTGCGGCCTTTCGCCTGACGAATCATTTTCTCAACAGACACGTCTATGAGCCGAGAGGGATTCAAGAAAATGCCGCCCGCGACGGTTTCGTCCAGGCGGCTCTGAAGGCCTTGGAGCGGAAGTTGAATGAGCCGGCAGGCGGGGCAGGACCAGTCGGTCAACCCGGTTGATCAACTCGTCTCTTGGCTTTAAGCCGCCGCAGCCGCAGGCCGCGTGACGGGTCGTTCTTCAATCGGCCAATGCACGATGGCAGCAAATAGTCCCATCACAACACCCAGCCACCAGACGAGATCGTAAGAGCCAAGCTTGTCGTAGAGGAAGCCGCCGAGCCATACGCCAAGGAACGAGCCCACCTGATGCGACAGGAACACCACGCCACCCAGCATGCCGAGGTGACGGGTGCCGAACATGATCGCGACAAGGCCATTTGTAGGCGGCACCGTGGAAAGCCATAGGATTCCCATCACTGCGGCAAAGATGACGACGGAGACGGGTGTCTGCGGCAGAAGGAGAAAGGCGGTCACCGCAATCGAACGGCCGATATAGATATAGGCCAGAAAAGGCGGCTTCGAATAGCGCTGCCCGATGAAGCCGGCCGCAAGTGATCCGCCGATATTGAAGAAGCCGATCAGCGCCATGGCGATCACCGCATAGCGCGGTTCGATACCGATATCGCCGAGATAGGCGGGAAAATGTGCGGTGATGAAAGCTACCTGAAAGCCGCAAACAAAGAAGCCGGTGGTCAGTAACAGGTAGCTCTTGTGACCAAGCGCCTCCTTCAAAGCAGCACCGACGGTCTGCTGAAATTGGGCCTGCGACTGCGAGCCCGACGACGAGTCACCGCGCAGCGGAAATGCCAGAAGCGGTACCAAAAGCATCATGACGCTGAGAAAGACGAGACTGTCCGACCAGCCATAATTGGAAATCAATCCCTGGCTGATGGGCGCGAAGATGAACATGCCCGCCGATCCCGCAGCCGTGCCGATCCCGAAGGCCATTGAGCGCTGTTCAGGCGTCACATGCCGGGCAAAGGCCGACAGGATGACGCTGAAGGAACCTGCTGCAATGCCAAGCCCGACGAGAACGCCACCGCCGAAATGCAGCCAGAAGGGCGAGGTGCCGAAGGACATGCACAGGAGCCCCAGCGCATAGAGGATGCCAGAGAGAACAAGCACCCGCCCGGTGCCGTACTTGTCAGCCATTGCGCCGAAGAAAGGTTGTCCCAGACCCCAGAAGAGGTTCTGCAGCGCCATGGCGAGCCCGAATGTCGAGCGATCCCAGCCCGTATCTGCCAGCATCGGCAGCTGGAAAAAACCCATGGCCGAGCGCGGCCCAAAGGTCATCACGGCGATCAGCGATCCAGCCAGAATGATCAGCCACGGCATGGGCCGGCTGGTAGACGCGCTGGATAATGTGGCCATGATGTTCCTCCGGATAGGAGAATAACAGTATTCATCCGCACGTGAGGACACCAGCGACTTTTCTTGACAGGTGCATCAGCGAGGTTGATGGACCATCGCGATAAGCGATCATCGATAAACTGGAGCCTGCGATGAAACAGAACATTTATGACGATGAGGGTTTCTACGAAAGCTACAGCGCCATGCCCCGTTCGGAAGGCGGATTGGCACAAGCTGGCGAATGGCACGAGTTCCGTGCGCTCTTGCCGCCGCTGGAGGGGAAATTGGTTCTGGATCTCGGCTGCGGCTTTGGCTGGCATTGCCGCTACGCGGTTGAGCAAGGCGCGGCAAACGTCGTCGGCCTCGATCTGTCAGAGAAGATGCTGGAGAGGGCGGAACGGATCAATGCCCATCCCAGGATCAGCTACCGGCGCGAGGCGATCGAAGATGCGACCTTCGAAGCGGATAGCTTCGATGTCGTGTTGAGTTCGCTGGCTCTCCATTATGTCGCGTCGCTCGAGCCGGTCTTTGCGCGAGTCTTTAAGCTGCTGAAGACGGGGGGTTCCTTCGTCTTCTCGATCGAACATCCCGTGTTTACTGCACTTGAGCAGCAGGACTGGTTTTACGGAGAAGCCGGCGACATTCTTCATTGGCCGCTCGACAATTATCAACAGGAGGGCGAGCGCCATTCGAACTGGATGGCGGATGACGTCATCAAGTATCACCGCACCTTGTCGAGCATCATCAACTCGCTGATCGATGCGGGCTTTGCGGTCGAGCGGCTATCGGAACCGAAGCCGGATCCTGCTCTTCTCACCGAGCGCCCGGAACTCGTGCACGAGAACCGCCGCCCGATCTTCCTCATCGTGGCTGCGCGTAAGATCTAGCCGCGTCGCTTAATCGGCCAAGCCTCGTCGCGCCACTCCACGACCGTGGCGACATCCCCGAGGCTGATCGTCCCTGCACCGCGAGGGGTCAGGTTCCAGCCGAAGAGCACGCCGGGAACGCGACGATCTGCGGACATGCGGATACGGCCCATGGCCTTCATCGGGGAGGGAACATCACGTGAGCCCGTTTTCTGGTCTTGCGTGGTCATGATGCAGCGGGCGCATGGTTTTACGAGATCGAAGCGAATACCGTTGATATCGATCGCCGCCCAGCGATCTTCCGCCCATGCTTCATCCGTCTCCAGCACGATGTTGGGGCGGAAACGCTCCATGCCGATGCTGTCTTCGCCATTGGCCATCATGTCCGCGTTGAGAGCCTCAAGCGAGGCAGTGGTCGCAACGAGGATCTGGTAGCCATCTGCAAAGGTGACGGGCGTCTCGTTGCCGGTCCACTCCACATTGGCAAGGCGCGTTGAGCGGTCATCGAAGAAGGCGAGTTTCATCTCTTTCCCGAGCCACTGCGACAGCGTGCCGTTGACGTCATCCGTCGCCAGAGCGGCATCCACGTTTGATTTCCAGACGGTAACCTCGAGCCGCGCGGGCGACGGAACGGCGAGGATTTCGCCCTTGCCATCGATGGAAAGGCGATAGCCGCCGGCTTCAGGCACCACGTTCAAGCTGGCGATTGCAGGAAGTTCGCGTTGGGTGATGAAATAACCGGAGGGGTCAACCAGCATGGCGCGGCGGTCGCCTGGCAGGCCTTCAGCGGAAATGGCGCTCTGCGAAAGTGCAATGCCTCTGGCACTCTTCACAGGGTAGATATTCAATTGGGTGATCTGCATCGCCGTTCCCTCAGATTTCGTCCAGAAACATATCGAGCACCTGTTGAAGACGCTCATGTCGCTCTTTTGCAAGCTGTCGCCCGGTTTCGGTTTGAAAGCCATTGGCCAACTTGAAAAGCTTGTTTTCAAAATGGTCGATGGCAAAGCGGCGATCATCGAGCGGACGGTCTTTCGCCAGTGGGTCGGCTGGATCGTATAGTGCCGAGCCCAGGCGCCCGGCAATGTAGAAGCAGCGGGCTGCACCCACCATGCCGATGGCATCCAGCCTGTCCGCATCCTGCAGGATCTTCGCCTCAAGCGATTCCGGCGTCAGATTGGCGGAAAAGCTGTGCGTCAGAATGGCGTGGGCCACGGCTTCGATATCCGGTTCCGTCCAGCCGAGACCGCCAAGAATGACACTCGCCTTCTCGGCAGCCAGACGTGAGGCCTGTGAACGCAGTGGCGAATTCTTCTCCACCGCCACGCAATCATGCAGCAGCACGCTTGCGGCCAGCACCGTGCCGTTCCCGCCCTCTTGCGCATGAATACGCATGGCGTTGCGGAAGACGCGGTGAATATGCGCGAGATCATGCGATCCATCATCGCCTTCCGCCGCATGCGGTATCAGCGTTTCGGCAAGCGCTTCATACGGCGCTAAGGACCCAGCATGCATTCGCGATTCCCCACTCTCATGACATCGCGTTTTAGAGCGGGTGAGGCAGCGGCGCAATCACTGCTGCGCCGCGGCATCCTTCGGCTTGGCCGTCAGGATCTTCTGGTAGAAGAGGCCGATGCCGATCAGCACGACGCCAAGTCCGATGAAGGAGAGGGCGCGCAACACGCCTTCCAGATTGCTCATGTCGATGAGGAACGCCTTGGCGACGGCAAGCAGCACCAGCGCAGCGGAGGCGAGACGCAGGCTCTTGGCATCGAAGCGCGAGCCGAGCGCCAGGAGCAGCACGCCGATGGCGAGCCAGACGACGGAATAGCTGTAGGTCTCTCCCTGCAGGAAGCCTTTCCAGTCCGCAATGTTTTCTCCTTGCCAAAAGCGGCGCACCGATAACGTTGCCCAGGCAAAGCCAAGGACTGCGCCCGCAAGCGCGAGCAAGGCAACATAAGGCTGAGGGCGTTTGCCTCGGGCATAAAAAGCAAGTCCCGCATAGGCCGCGCCCGGCAGCAGGTAGCCGATGAGAAGCAGGTTGAAGAACGGCCAGCGTCCGGTGTTCTCGCCGGTAAAGTAGGGGTTCAGCACAAAGAAATGCGCAACCAGCACATTGACGATCGCAAGGCAGCCAGCGAGCATCGAGCCGTAACGGAAGATCGGGCTTGGGCTTTTCATGTCGAGCGTCATCAGCACACCGGACATGCCGATCGTCAGCAGCGTGTAGATCGACTGTTCGCCGAGTGTCGGCACCGCGTCGTTCAACACGCCGCCATTCATCGCGTGCCGCACGAGGATCGCCAGCGTCAACAACACCATCAGGCTTGCAAGAGCCTGCAGGAAGTTTCGGACGCGGAGATCGGGTGAGTGGCGCAACAGCCATGCCGAGACCACGGCAAGCAGGGCAGGAACGCCATAGCCTGCAAGAAGCGCATTGAAGACGGGCGTGGTACCGAGGTTCTGCGGACCGACGATCGTCGGCTCCCAGGCAATCCTGCCAAGCACGATCACAAGTGCAAGCGCCATGACCCAGGCGAGAGCCGGCCAGGAACGACGCCGCGTTCCAAGAACGTCGATAAAGCCGAGAAGCGGGATAAGGATGGTGGTCGCGAGCCCGTTTGTCAGGGCATGGATCGTCAACAGGAAGCCGAGGAACGAGCCGACAACGAGAATATTGACGGGCCGCTGGAAGGCAGGCTCAGAGCTTCTGTCGAAACGATAGGCAGCGCCAAAGAGAACAATACCGATCGCCAGGCCATAGGCCGCGTGCAGCCAGTCCCGCGTCAGATTGCCGTATTCCACGAAACTGATGACGCCGAGTCCGACGGGAACGATGGAGCCGATCAACGCCCAGAGTGTGCCAAAACCCGCGGCCCTCGGTGTTCTGCGCCGTATGGCTTCCACGGCAAACAGGAGGAAGACGATGCCCATGATGCGGGTGATCGAAGCCTGAAGGCTTTGATCGACGGCGATGGAGGCAGGTGTTGCGACGCTGCCAAAGGTCGACAGGAATTCGAGGTTGTTTTGCGCCAGGATATTGGCGCAGCCAAGTGCTGCGAGCGAAGCGAAGATGGCGGGCCACACCGCATTGAGGCGGCCGGCACCCAGCGCCGCAAGCCCGATGATGAGCACAGCAACGACGACAGCCGGGTGCATGCTGATGCCGGCGCTGCTGGCCAGCATGGCAAGTGCGGTGAGAACGATCGCAAGCGAGGCGGTGAGATTGATCGCGAGCGGCGGCCTTGCCAGGAATGCAAGAAGATGGTTTGCGGGTTTCGCAGCATCCCCCTCGGTCACAAGCGGTTTTTTATCTGCGACATGCTCGTAGACTTTGCCAGGCCAGATCCAGATCAAGCCCGCGATCATCGCGAGAAGCGCGAACATGACAGGCTCGGCAAGAACCGTGTTCGACGCCATGGTGTAGCCGACAGCCCAAAGGCCAAGGCCAATATCGGCGAGAGCGGGCACGACCTTCCATCGCTGGTACCGCGCTGCTAGCGCCGTTGCCACCCTTGAGACGGTGAGGAAGCCGAAGAGCGCCCAGATGTTCGGCGTCTCGGTAACAATAAGAGCGGGCGTGATCATCGAGCCGAAGAGCCCGAGCCCTGCGAGCGCTTGCCCGTGAAGCAGCGACAGTCCGAGTGTGGCGAAAGCCACCAGCGCAAGCAGGACGAAAGCCGTCGTCGGTCCGATATACTCGTAGATGCCATAGGCGGCAAAGACCACACCGAAGAGGGTCAGAGAGGCGGCGGCTGTCAATACGCCAGGGATCATGGCGTTGGAATAGGCGGCCGCAATGCCTGGAACGGCCCGGCGGCGGATGGCTTCGCCAGCAGCAGCAAGCAGAAGGCCGAAGAGGGCCGCCATGGCAAGCCGCACAGCGGGGCTCAGCAGGCCGTTTTCGATGGAGTATTTGACTAGCAATATGCCGCCGAGCCCAAGCGTGATGCCTCCGAGCCAGACAGCCCAACGCGCACCAAGTCTGCTTTCGAAGCTTTCCTTCGGGGTCGCCTGGGTGGTTGTAGCGTGGGCGGAAACAGCGTCTTCCTGTCTAAGGTCCTTTGTCTTTGACGGAATTGGCAGCGGCGGCGGTATGACGTTTTGCTCCGCTTCAGCAGCTTCAGTTTGCAAAGCTGGTGGCGCCGCGCTTTCAGCGGCCACGTCTACTGCTTCCTGCAGTTGCTCGTCAGCCTCGGCGGAACTGGCAACCGGCACGACACCCGCCGCCATCTGGGCCTTGAGGCTGGACATTTCCTTTTCAAGCTCTGCGAGGCGTCGGGAGTTCTTGATGCTGGCGCTCAGCGTGTAGAAAAACGCAACGACATAGCCGACGATAAGAAGCAGCAGGAAAGATGTCATAAGCACTCCGCGTATAGCTCTGTTTTTTAAAGCCTTTTATTGCGGCATCTGCAAGCGTCTTGGCGTCTTTTGGTTCCCACCGCGGTCGTTCTAGGCGCCTAATTGGCCGCGTGCGCCGCGATCCATTCCTTGGCCAGTTCGACGTCTTCAAATCCAAGGTCGTGATTGTTCGGCAGAACCCTGACCTCCACCTCGGCGCCGCTGCCTTTCAGAATGTCGGCAAGCGCATGGGCCTTGTCGCGATGGCGATCTGTCTCCCCGGCAGCCAGCAGGAAGTGTTTGGAGGCTAAATCCACGACAGGCCAATGTTCCAGAACCGGCATCGGTCTAAGCAGCAAGGCATCGGCCGCCCAATCGGGATGGAGGGCAAAGAAGGCGGCGAGGAAGTTTGCCCCGTTGGAATGGCCGATGAAGCGCAGCTTGGCGCGATCAATGCCATAAGACTTGGCCGCGCCTTCCATGAATGCGGCGAAGGCTTCGGCTTCAGCAGCAATATCTTTCTGGTCGAAGTTGAGATCGCCAAAGCGCCGGAACCAGCGTGCCACATCTTCTTCCGTGCTCCGGCCGCGAACGCCGAGCAGCGTGGCGTTGGGATTGGCCCGATGTGCCAGTGCCATCAAGCTGGTCTCGCTGCCGCCCGTACCGTGAAGCAGGACAATGGTGCTGCCATCAGGGTCCGCAGGCGTGTGAAAACGATGGATGAAGGGCAGGTCGCGGTAGATGACGCGCTCCTCTCCCGGCATGGAAAATTGCGGCAGCGCCACGCGCACGTCTTCCTCGTCGCGCATGAAAAGCGGCGGAATGAACAGTTCCTCGCCGAGCCTTTCCAGCGGCTCGTCGATGGTCATGCCCGGCGCGTCGGTCGCCATCTCGATCAGCACGCCGCCCGGCTCGCGGACATAGAGCGAGTGAAAATATTTTCGGTCATGCGCATTGGTGGTGGAAGAGTTCAGGGACTTCAGCCGCTTGAGCGTCTCGTCCAGTTCATCCATGTCCTTGGCACGAAAGGCGATGTGGTCCACGGTGCCTGTGCCCGGCGCACTGGACCAGAAGCCCGTTGCATCGCGGACGTCAATAATGTCGCCGGCTTCGGACGACATGCGGCGGATTGCGCCCTGTTTGTCCTGGCGCGCGTAGCCGAAATAGTTGGAGAGGAAGCTTTCGGTCTCTTCCGGTACCTCGCTCAGGACGGTAGCGCCACGAATGCGACGGATGGCGTGTTCCAGCGGAATGCCGGGCGCATCATGCGGCTGGGCTTCAGGAAAGGCGCCGGTGCCGACAAGCTTGATGATGATGCCGTCCGGATCCTTCAACCGGATGACAGGCTCGCCGAACTCCTCCATCGGTCCTTCGGTATGGACGCCCGCCTGCAAGGCGCGCGTGAGCCAGAAGCCGATGCTCGCGGGATCGATGGCCAGAGACACCTCCAGCGTCTGTCCGTAGCCGACGCGCCCCTGTCCGCCATCCTCCCAGACAAGGAAGGTCATCAGTGATCCGGGGGAGGCGGCATAGTCGCCGTAAAGCAGGTGGAGTTGCATGGCGTCTTCGAAGCCGGCTGTTCGCTTGACAAGTCGCAGTCCGAGGAAACCCGCATAGAAATCCACATTTGCCTGAACTTTCCGCGTGATCATGGTGATGTGGTGGATGCCAAGGGCCGATGTCATGCGTCTCTCCGGACTGTCGTTGATGCTGCCATTTTCATCGTCTCGGTGGATTCCGCAATCCATGAGCGGAAGAACGATGTGTTCATATCCTTAGCACTGCCAGTACGACATCTATGTTTCGCCTATTCAATCGGCGAGATGCCTCAAGCCCAAGCCTAAAAAGATTAAAAAATAGTCAGAATAAAATTTGCGCAATTTATAAGCTATTAGTTCTTGCCATTAGGAATGAAATTGGTTTGTATGACGGCAACGACACAAAAAAACCTCCAGAGGAAAATTTCTGAATGTTCACGCGAAGGCTGTTTTCAAAGACAGCGGCTTTAGCCGCTCTATCCATGTTCGCTGGCATCTCCGTCGCACCCATTGCAGCTTTCGCCGATACGCCGATCAAATTCACGCTCGACTGGAAATTCGAAGGCCCGTCCGCAGGCTTTCTGCTCGCGCTCGATAAGGGATATTTCAAGGCCGAGGGCCTGGATGTCACCATCGATAGCGGCAACGGCTCCGTCGAAGCCATTCCACGGGTTGCAACCGGCGCCTACCAGATGGGCTTCGGCGATATCAATTCCATCATGAAGTTTCTCGACGGAGATCCAACGCAGAAGGTGAAGGCCGTTTACATGGTCTATGAGCGGCCGACCTTCGCAGTTGTCGGGCGCAAGTCCTTGGGCGTCACGGAAGACCCGAAGTCGCTGGAAGGCAAGAAGCTTGGCGCACCACCGCCGGATGGCGCCTTCGCCCAGTGGAAGGCGTTCAAGGAAGTCGCCAAGATCGATGATAGCAAGATCACCATCCAGTCCATCGGCTTTCCGGTGCGCGAACCGATGTTGGCAAAGGGTGATGTCGATGCCGTCTTCGGTTTCGCCTTCTCGGTGATCCTGAACCTGAAGGCGCAAGGCATCTCCGACGACGATATCGCCACGATCCTGATGGCAGAGCATGGCTTGAATCTGTATGGCAACGCCGTGCTGGTAAACACTGATTTTGCAAAAGAAAATCCGGAAGCGGTGAAAGGCTTCCTCAAGGCGCTTGCCAAGGGCTTTGCCGATGCCGTCAAGAACCCGGAAGAAGGCGTTGCTGCAGTTCTGAAGCGCAACGAAACGCTGAACCCTGACATCGAATTGCAGCGCCTCAACATGGCAAATTCGATGAACATCAAGACGCCCTACGTGATCGAAAACGGCATGGGTGGCGTCGATCCGGCACGCCTTGCGGCATCCATGGAGACGCTGAAGGTTTCAATCGGCCTCAAGGGCAACGTCAAGGCTGAACAGGTTTTCGACGCAAGCTACCTGCCGCCCAAGGAAGAGCGCATGCTGCCATAACGGCGGCCTGATGCATAGCTTACGCAAAACTGTGCATCGGTTTTGCGATGACGACCGCGATAAACAAGGACCTAAAGCGCGAGCAGCGACTCTGAAAGATCGCGACGCGCTTTAGAATAAGACGACTTAACGTTCGTCATGCTCGGGCGCGCCCCGGAGCATCCATCCATGGGGCCGATCGCTCCATGGAGTTCGTCCCTCGCATGGGCGGCCATCACGCATTTTGAAATATAACAGGAACTTGGAGATATGGCTCATCTGGTGGAAATCGACGGCGTCGACATGCGCTATGGCGGCGCTTCGGGAACGCTCGCCGTTTCGAACCTGGCGCTGACGGTGGATCGCGGAGAATTCGCAGCCGTGGTCGGCCCATCGGGCTGCGGAAAATCGACGCTGATGAAACTCGTGACCGGGCTGCACATTCCCCAGCGTGGCAATGTGATCGTCGGCGGCAAACAGGTGACCGAACCCGTCTCCATCGTCGGCATGGCCTTCCAGAACCCCACCATGCTGCCGTGGCGCACCACGCTTGAAAACATCCTTCTGCCGCTTGAGATCGTCGAGAAGCACCGCCGCAGGCTGCGCGCCCATAAGGCGGAGTATGTCGCCAAAGCCGAACGGCTGCTAGAGATCGTCGGGCTGAAAGGCTTCGGATCGAAGTACCCGTGGCAGCTTTCCGGCGGTATGCAGCAGCGCGCCAATCTTTGCCGCGCGCTCATCCATGAGCCGGAACTTTTGATGTTGGACGAGCCGTTCGGCGCTCTCGATGCCTTCACCCGTGAGGAACTGTGGTGCGTCATCCGCGATCTTCATGCGGTCCAGCGCGTGACGATCATTCTCGTCACCCATGATTTGCGCGAGGCAGTCTTCCTGGCCGACAAGATTTTCGTGATGAGCGCAAGGCCGGGCAGGGTGCTGGCGGAACACCGCGTACCATTCGAGCGGCCGCGCCAACTGTCCCTCATGTATGAAAAAGGCTTCAACGACATGGTTCAGGAACTGCACGGCGAAATCGCTCAGGCGAGGGTAGCGGCATGAGTGCGGTTGTCGAAGGCCAGGTCGTAGCAACGCCACCAAAGCCATTGATCGCCCGCGTCAATTGGGTCAAGGCAGCGCCATGGCTCTATACGCTGGCGCTCTTCGTCGCCTGGGAACTGCTGGTCTATGCGCTGAAGATGCCGCAGACCGTGCTGCCATCACCCACCCGGGTGGGGCAGGCCGTGGTCCAATACTGGTCGCCGATCTGGAAAAACTCGCTGCAGACGCTCTATACGACGACGCTCGGCTTCGCCATTGCGGTGGTCGCGGGCCTTGGCATTGGCCTCTTCATAGGCTGGTCGAAAACCATCTATGCAGGTCTCTATCCATTGATGATCGGCTTCAATGCCATCCCCAAAGTGGCGCTTGTTCCAGTGCTCGTCATCTGGTTCGGCATCGGAACGGTGCCAGCCGTGCTGACGGCCTTTCTGATTTCCTTCTTCCCCATCGTCGTCAATGTCGCGACCGGTCTTGCCACCATCGAGCCGGAAACCGAGGATGTGCTGCGCGCGCTCGGTGCCAAGAAGATGGACATCATGCTGAAAGTCGGCATTCCGCGCTGCATGCCCTATTTCTTCGGCTCACTGAAGATCGCCATCACGCTTGCCTTCGTCGGCTCCGTCGTGTCCGAGACTGTGGCGTCCAACTATGGCCTCGGCAACATGATGAGTTCGGCCCAGAGCCAGTTCAACGTACCACTGGTGTTCGCCGGCCTGCTCATGCTCGCGGTCGAAGGCATCGTCATGTATGCCATCATGGCTTGGGTGGAAAAACGCATGACCGGATGGGCGCACCGCTCCACTATGGGGCAGTGAGGCAGGAAGAGAGAAGAGGCGCGGGCGGGCGGTGTTGGTTTACCGTCCCTCAGGTTTCGCTGGTCTGACGAACCTCTGCTCCAAAACCTTGCTGCCCCATTGCGATCCAGGGCGCTCCTCGGCAAGACTGAAGCTGCGGCTCTCATAGAGATGGCGGGCAGCCTCCAGGCCGGAAAAGGTCCAAAGATGCGTCTCTGTAAAGCTCTGAGCGTCCACAAAGGCGAGAGCGGTGTCGAGAAGCTGTTTTCCAACGCCGCTGCCTCGCGCTGAATCATCGACGATGAACCAGCGCAAATGCGCTTTTCCCGACCCCATATCGTCACCATCGATCGCGATGGAACCAATGATCTGGCCGTCTCGAACGGCCGTCCAGATAGCGTTTTTCGGATTGCCGAGACGATATCCGAATTCGGCCAGACCGGCGGCGACCACAGACTCGAATGCCTGTCCAAAGCCGGCTGTTCTGGCGTAAAAAAGCGCGTGCAATTCAGTGATGCGCGCCATGATCCCGGGCCTGTAGCCCGACTGGATGGAAATGGCGGCAGGCGTGTGTGTCTGGGCCAACGCTTCGCCATAAAGGCGCAAACCGTTCGAGACGATGTGGCGCTGCTCCGGGGTCAGTCGCTCGATTGCAGCTCGCACCTGTTGCCGGGCAAAATGATTGATCTGGCCAACCTGACGTTTTCCGGCGGATGTCAGAGAGAGACGTTTGACCCGATTGTCTGTCTCGCCGGGGTCTTCTGCCACCCAGCCCGCATCGATCAGCTTGCGAAGCATTCTGCTGACGCTCGATTTATCCATATGCAGAGCATCGCCAATGTCACGCGCTGCCACATCGCCTTTATCGATCTCCAGAAGAGCGTGAACGGATGACGGTGACAGGTCGGTACCTGCAAAGCCCCGACCGGTAAAACCAAGCTCCCGCACCATCTTGCGGGAGTGGATACGGATTTCATCAACAATCAGTTCGGATGACGCCATGACAGAAAACCGGGATTAGTTGCAATATGCAACCTTATTCTGATTGTCTGGACAGTGTCAAGGATCAGGGCGTAGGGGTAGATCCCTCTTCCGCCTGGACCTTTGCAGCGCGCTCATCGAAAGCGAGCTTCAATGCCTTCGTCATATCCCGTGTTGTCGCAAACCAGTTTGAGCTCTGCGCCCAATAACGCAATTTGACAGTCGCGCTATCGGCACTGGCTGTATCGACGAAGGTTGCGGGTGCCGGGTCTAGCAGCACGCGGCTGTCACCCCGAGCAATTTGCAGCAGCATGTCCTGCGTCTCGGCAATGCTCTCACCCTTTGGCACCGTCACGCTCAATTCGTGGCGACGGGTTGGGAAACGGCTGTGATTGGTGATTGGCACGTTCCAAAGCGTCGAATTTGGCGCAAGGCGATAGAGGCCGTCGCTGGTCTTGAGCTCAGTAGCAAAGAGACCGATTTCGATGATGCTGCCGGAGACAGCACTCGTTTCGATATACTCGCCGACGCGAAACGGACGAAGGACAAGCAGCATGATGCCAGCTGCGATATTCTGCAACGTGCCCTGCAGTGCCAGACCGATGGCAAGACCTGCGGCACCGAGTGCTGCGAGAATGGAAGCGGTCTGAACGCCGAACTGGCCAAGCACCATGACCATGACCAGAATGAGCACCACATAGCGGATGGCGCCAGCGAAGAAGCCGGCAAGCGTCGCGTCGAAGCCGCGAATGCGGGAAAGACCCTGGAACGCCCAGCGCTGAAGAAATGCCGCGGCCAGCCAGCCAATGATGAGAAGAATGAGTGCGCCGATGACGGAGAAGGAATATTGCACCGCCAAGGCGCTCGCCTGCCTGAGCGCGGCCTGTGATGCCACGATGATATCCGTTGCCTGTTGTTCCATGGATCGTCCCTTGATGATCTTTCCGTTTCAGGATTGGTAACGATGGGTCCCGGCTCGGGTTCCCGCTAAATCGAGCCCATGTCGGTCACCGGCAGGACGAAGGGGACGTTCCCATCGGTATCGGCACCACGGCCGATCGCCTTGATTGCGCTCACCAATCGACCCTTTCGGTCAAGCAGCCTGTCGCCGATTTCGATGATGCGGGCATTGGGCGTGGCATAAGGCGACACGGTTCGAAGCCGCCGTGCAAGCGCCGTTTCATCCTGATCCGGATAGAGCGCAAGTGCGGCAACAACCGCCGCTGCAGGCGACCGGGACACGCCCATCCAGCAATGGATCAGAAGCGGCACGGACTGATCCCATTCCCGGGCAAATTCGATCAGCCGCAGAACATGGGCGTCATCCGGCGCGATCAGCGTATCGTTCCCCTTGAAGGCGATGTCGTTCATCTGAAGCGTCAGATGCCGCTCGGCAGCTATCACGGCTGGGCGATGAAAGGCCTGCTCCTTCGCAATCAGAGTGATCATTTCACGCGCCTTGTGGCGCACGGCCATTTCTCCGATGCGGGAGAGGGGCGAGACGACGATTGCAGTCATGATGAAGCCTTGCGCAGTGCTTCGATGGCCTCGAAGCGTTCGATGAAACGGCGTTGCGCCTCAAGTGCCGGAACCGGATCGATCGCGATCATGTCACGGCTGATGCCGCGCGGCAGGCCGAAGAATTTCTGGGCTTCCGCGAGCGAAAAGCCAGCAAGCTCCGTCGCCTCGAAGAAGGCCGCGACCGTGTCCGCCTTCTTGATGCGGTCTTTCAGCTCTCGTGTGGGGTGAGGCGGCAGCGAAAAGCGCAGGTGGATGGCGGCTTCCAGCCGGGCTTCCACACTCTTGTAGCCGCCGCCGACAACGGATTTGAAAGGAGAGATCATGTCGCCGATCACATATTCCGGCGCATCGTGCAGCAGTGCCATCAGCATATCGTCCGGCGAAGCGGAGGCGTTCAGATGATAGAAAATCGCTTCGACGATGAGACTATGCTGCGCCACAGAGAACGCATGGTCGCCACGCGTCTGCCCGTTCCAACGCGCCACGCGCGCCAGACCATGAGCGATATCGGCAAGTTCGACATCGAGAGGAGAGGGATCGAGAAGGTCGAGACGCCTGCCGGACAGCATGCGTTGCCATGCACGCGGAGCCTTGGAAGGTGCCACCGCTTAATCCTCGGCGCCAGCAAGCGGATCGACGGAAGGAAAGCTCAGGCCGGTCCAGGCCGGCAGAGCGACGGTGACGGTCGTGTCTCCAGCGGTCATCACACTGCCTGATGCCATAGCGTCCGCAACCCGGTCGACACGGATGATGGCAAGGCCTTGGTTGCCGGTGACGGTGCCGAGGGCTCCCATCGGTTTGCCGCCTGCCATGATCTCGTTACCGGAAGGCGGAAGGGCGCTCGCTGCAGAGACAAGGACGACGCGCCGGCGCGCCGTGCCGCGATGTTTCATGCGCGAGACGACTTCCTGTCCGACAAAGCAGCCTTTTCTGAAGGACACACCGTCATTCACATCCATCAGCACATCATGCGGAAAGGCATCCTGAAGCGCGTAGTCGCACCCTGACTCGGCAATTCCGTTGGCGATGCGCAGGGCGTCATAATCAGAAACATCGCCATCGGCGGATTGTCCAGGCACGCGATAGAGCGTTACGCCAGCCTTGGCAAAGCGACCGTCGGTGACACCGTGCTTCGGTGCCTCTTCGTCCCAGTAGACACTGACACCGTCGATGTCTTCGGCTTTGAGATCGACTGCGGCGCGCAGCTTGTACATGGTGAGACGGCGCAGCAGTGCTTCCTGTTGGTCCACACTCGTTTCCAGGCGATAATCCGTCCCGTCGCGCGAAACCAGAAAGTCGAACAGGATCTTCCCCTGCGGAGTCAACAGGGCGCCTGCGCGCGCTTCTGTCGGTCCAAGCAATTCCAGATCTGTCGTGATCAGATTTTGCAGGAAGTCGGACGCGGCTTCGCCGCCGATGCGGATGAAACGACGGGTGGCTAAAAATGCGGAGGACATGGCACTACCGTTCGGCTGGGTTCACCCCACAGCATCGGCTTGAAATCGGGATCGATCTTCGGAAAAGCACGCTGCGTGGCTTTAAAAACTGAGAGCGTCCCCTGTTGGCCCGAAAGCACGAAAAGGGGACGCTCTAGAGTTAGGATTTTTGCTGCGCAAGGGCAAGCGCCTGAGTCTGGTCGGGTGCCCGATCAGTCGCCAGCGCCGAAAAACTTCCACTGTCCGTCGGGTGAGATGCCGATGCGATAGAAGCTGTAATTGCCGTATTCCTGCATGTCCGCCAGATCCCCGGCGGTGATGATGCGTAGCAGGTCCACCTTTTCCGGCTTGGTCAGTGTGGTGAGCGACTTGCCAGCGAAGTAGGGGAAGACATACATCTCGTCCGGCGTGCCGGCATCCACACGGGCGTAGCCGGTGGAGAGCAGGTCGAGGATGATCGCCAGCACTTCCAGGCCTTCCGGATCGCCAGAGAAGCTCTTCAGCGCAGCGATCGGATCGTTTCCTTCGCCGTCAACGCGTGTCTGGTTCGGACCGGCGTTGATCAGTGGGCGCAGCTTTTCGATGTCGCCGGTGGAGGCCGCGTCAATGATCAACTGACGCAGACGACGCACAGGCTCCGGCGCCTTGCTGATATCATGCTCGATCTGTGCGGAAATCTGCGGCGCATCGTTCTGCTCTGGTGCGGCCTGCTGTTGTCCGCCCTGGCGGTTCACCAACGGATCCGGCATCGGAATGCCATCGGGACCCTCGTCGACCTGCGCCGGTTCCGACGCCTTGGGCGCTTCGGATGCCTGGGCCTGTTCGGTCTGGCCGGATGGGCCAGGCTTCAACTCAGAGAGAGCAAAGGCCGAGTGCGGCAGGGCTGTGGCGGAAACCACGACAGAAAAAACAGCAGCAAACGCGGCGGAAGACCGCGCGGTGTCATGACGGAAAAACAGCATCGATAAACTCCCGCTTACTGGATGATCCGCTGCGGGGAAAATTCGCCGGCGAGCATGCGCTGGCGCAGTGATTCGAGCATGGCCTCTGCGCCGGCTTCGCCATGCATGCGAATGGTTTCGCGCATGGCCAAGGCAATAGCGGCATCTGCGATGATCTCCGGCTCGATGCCATCGGCCATACCATCGGCCCAGGCTTCGTTTTGATGTTCCAGAGCGACCTGCATCTTTTCATGCGCGATCATATCGTGGATTTCGTTACGGCTCGTTTGCATATTTCATCCTCGACAGGGCGTTCAAGTCGTTACCACCCTGTTAACAACTCTAACAGTCTTTTATCAAAACGGCACGCCCCACGGCGAAAAGAGGTTAACAATCCTCTAATTTCCGAAGCGGGACGTGATTTCTTGTGCGAGTGTTGCGCCTTCGTTACGGTATTTCTCTTCTGCCAAGAGTGCGGCAGGCGTGCAACTGGTATGGACGGCGGCAAAGGTGCGATATCCGCGGTTGAATGCGGCGGTCATTCGCTGCTTGCGCTGCGGCTCGTTTGCCGTATCCGCCGCCAGAATATCGCCCATCGCCTTGCGCCATTCCTGCGGCCCCGTGGAGGGGCAGAGCGTGCGCAGATATTGCACCGCACCCAGAATTTCCGACAGCCGCGCCAGCTTGTCGTCATAGGGCGCTGGCTTGCTTTCCTGAGGTGGCGGGGCAGGAGGCTGCGGCGGTTTTTGGCTGGCAGCATAGGAGGAAACGGGCATGGCCACGCTCACCAACAGTGCTGACAAAAAACAAATCCGTCGACCCATGACTTTACGCGCAACCCAATATCGACTCGTGACACACCTCGTCCAGATAGCTGTGATTCTACTGTTCATGCAACTGGCCTAAAAGGCGCTCGGCGCATTCGACGACAGTTTCGGGTGCGGGAAGGCGGCGTATTTCCTCCAGTGTAAACCACCCGGCATCGGCCGCATCGTCCGCAGCAAGGGCCGCAGCCTGCTCATCCGCTTCCACCAGGAATACCGAGAGCAGGAAGTGGCTCGTCAGCTGCCCCGCGCTGTCGCGCGACGGCAGATCATAGGTGGCGAAAAGCTTTGGATGACGGGCGACGATACCGGTCTCCTCCTGCAACTCGCGAAGGGCAGTATCCGCCGGTGTCTCGCCAGGCTCGCCGCGGCCGCCCGGAAAGGCGAACATATCCTGCGATGGGGGGTTGATACGACGCACCAGCAACAATCGGTCGCCACGCTTGATGATGGCGGAAGATGCGGGCTGGGGACGAAGCATGCGGTTTCCTTCAAGAATCTGCATCTTATTATGCAGTCAACCTTGCAGGAAACGTGGCGGCATCGTCTCCCGATAGGGAAAATACTGAAAATAAGGCCGCGCCTCATCAATGACCCGCTTGACGGAGAGCCGCGAAACCAGCCGCTCGAAGTAGTCATGGGTGTTTCCAAGGTCATCGTTGAACGGATGAACGATCGACCCGTAGAAGAGCGCCGGGACGGCTGCGCAATCCGCCATCGAAAACGTCGTGCTCGCAACCCATTGGCGGCCTGCGAGGTGTTGCTCGAGAACGCCGTAGGCCTTGTCGATGGTCGCATGCGCCTCTAACACGCCATGCGGGTCAAGAGAACCTTCGGGACGCAGACGTTCCCCAACAATACGTTGCATAGGCTGGTGGATGTAGAGGTCGAAAAACCGGTCCCAGAGCCGCACCTGGAGCTGTTTGTCCGCATCTTGCGGGAGGAGGCCGCAATCACTCGGATAATGGGTATCGATATACTCGATGATGATGCTGCTTTCCGGCAGCGTTACGTTGGATTTCATATCCTGCAGCACCGGCATCTTCCCCATCGGCGATTTCTCGAAGAACGCCGCTCTTGAATCAGAATTGGAGAAATCGACGATAACCGACTCAAAAGATGTGCCGTTTTCGTAAAGCGCCACAAGCACCTTGTGGCAGAAGGACGAGAGGGGATGCATATAGAGCTTCAGGGTCATGTAACCTCTTCTTGAGGTGAAGGAAACTGTGGCTGGATGCTCGGAAGGCTTAAGGAGAATGCACGAAGGTCGTGGTTTTCGCTATGATGCGCCGACGGATTCGAACAGTCCACCGTGATATTGCCGGAAGCAGGTGCAGGAAACAGGCATGAAACTCACCCTCGTTTACGCAATGGCAGCGCTTGCTGAAATTGCCGGCTGCTTCGCCTTTTGGGTGTGGCTGCGCATGGGCAAATCGGTGGCGTGGTTGATACCTGGGATGGTGTCGCTTGCGGCCTTCGCCTGGCTTTTGACGCTTGTGCCGACAGAGGCCGCCGGTCGGGCCTATGCTGCCTATGGCGGGATTTATATCGCGGCGTCTTTGCTATGGCTTTGGATCGTGGAACGTCATGCGCCGGATCGCTGGGATCTGGCGGGCGGCGTGGTTTGCCTGGCTGGCGCCTCGCTCATTCTGTTTGCGCCGAGAGGATAAGCTTATGTGCGGTCGCTTCGTTTTGAAGGCCACGCCGGAAGAGATTGCCGACCATCTCGACCTGATAGGGCTGGAGGACTTTCCGCCGCGTTTCAACATCGCACCGACGCAGCCGATCCTCATCATCGTCGAGGGTGAACGGCAGGAGTTGGGAAGCAATCTGCCCAACCGTCAGGCCATGCTCGTGCGCTGGGGCTTTATGCCGGGTTGGGTGAAAGACCCCAAGACCTTCCCGCTTCTGATCAATGCCCGCTCCGAAACAGCCATCGGCAAGGCCTCCTTCCGCGCTGCCATGCGCCACCGCCGCATCCTCATCCCGGCAAGCGGATTTTACGAATGGAAGCGACCGGCCAAAGAAGATGGCGGGAAGCCGCAGGCCTATTACATCAGACCAAGGCGCGGCGGCATTGTCGCCTTTGCCGGATTGATGGAAACATGGTCCTCTGCCGATGGATCGGAAGTCGACACGGGCGCGATCCTCACCACTGCCGCCAACGCGGCGATGTCGCGTGTCCATGACCGGATGCCGGTGGTGATTGCGCCGGAGGATTTCAGCCGCTGGCTGGATTGCAAGACGCAGGAGCCACGCCAGGTTTCGAGCCTGATGCGGGCAGCGGATGAGGACTTCTTCGAAATGATCCCGGTGTCGGATAAAGTGAACAAGGTCGCCAATGTCGGTCCTGATCTCATCGCACCGGTAGAGGAGGCGGCACCTCTTGCTCCGGTGAAGGAGAAGAGCGGGCAACTGTCGTTGTTTTAACGACGGACCCGCTTATTGCAGATGGCGTCCTGACGTCGAAAATGAAAATGGCGCCCAAAAGCGCCACTTGCAAAGTCGGCAGGCCCCACATTGCCTGCTTAACATGAACGAGATCAGGCAGTCTTTGCCTGCTTGGGTTTGCGCGCCACCATCATGGCGGCAGCTGCCACAGCCTTTAGGCCGAGCGGCTGATAGTGCGCCTTCAAATCCGGCTTTGCCGGCATCTCGATTTTCTTCGTTTCAGTCATTCCACCCTCCGCAGATCGCTCGTCAGGCCTGTGATTCGTCGGCCTTTCTGACAAGCTCTCTCGGGGTCAATCGTGACGAATTCGAGGCGGATTCACTCAATTGAAAATTGCAGACTGCGACATTTCGTGTTCGGGATGGCCTGAAAATAGACACACGTTAAACCAGCCGTTGTCACGACAGGAATGATCCCGTTTCGTCAAAAATCAGATGCCGCGGTCGAGACCGTCGCCGCTGTCACCATGGTCATGCTCTTCGATCGTCAACGTTCCATAGCGCTTGTGCCAGATACGAGCACTGAAGGGCAGGAAGGTCAAATAAGCCAGAACCGTGAGGATCAGGACTTCCCAGGTGAAGCTCATCAAGAGCGCCACATAGAGCACCACGATCAAAATGGCTGGAAGCACGAGATCGCGGCGGATACGGCTTTCCGATTTACCCGACCAGACGGGCAGGCGGCTGATCAGCAGATAACCGATCAGCACCGTGTAGGCGGCAGCGATGTGAGCGAATGTCCTGCTCGGCTCGACGCCGATGAAACCGATATAGACGGGAAGCAGTACCAGCATCGCACCCATGGGTGCGGGGACGCCGACAAAAAACTCGTTCTGCCAGGGCGCCTTGACCTCGCGCTCGATCATCACATTGAAGCGCGCCAGGCGCAGCCCGGCGGCGATGACGTAGATGAGGGCTGCAATCCAGCCAAGCGAGCGGGCCTGATCAAGGAGATAGGCGTAGACGACGAGGGCAGGGGCAACGCCGAAATTGACGATATCGGCCAGCGAGTCCATCTGCGCGCCGAACTTGGACGTCGCCTTCATCATGCGTGCCAGGCGTCCGTCGATGCCATCGAGGAAGGCGGCGAGCAGCACCATGGCAACTGCGAGCTCGAAGCGGCCCTCGAAGGCAAGGCGAACGCCGCTGAGGCCAGCGCAGATCGCAAGCACGGTGACAAGGTTTGGGATGACGAGACGAAGTGGAATTTCGCGAAGCCTCGGGCCTCGCCCACTATCCTGACTGACCTCGTGCTTACCGTTGATGCCTGGCTGTGGCGCTGGCTCGTCCATCGAACGCTCTCCCTGATGTGTCATCAGCCGCGGCGGCTGATGACGGCTCCCTTGGCAGAGCCGAATTCGGCGAGAACGGTTTCACCGGCAATCGCCGTCTGACCGACGGACACCCGCGGAGAGAAACCTTCCGGCAGGAAAATATCAAGGCGAGAACCGAAACGAATGAGACCGAAGCGCTCACCGGCATCGACCGGTTCGTTCGGCTTGACCCAGCAGACGATGCGACGCGCGACCATGCCGGCAATCTGCACGACGCCGACGCGGCCATGCGCGGTTTCAATCACGAGACCGTTGCGCTCATTGTCCTCGGATGCCTTGTCGAGATCGGCATTGAGGAAGAGGCCCGGGCGATAGGCGACATTGACGATGCGTCCACGCACCGGCGAGCGGTTCACGTGGCAGTTGAACACGTTCATGAACACCGAAACGCGCACCATCGGCTCTTTGCCGAGTTCCAGTTCCAGTGGCGGAACCACAGTCTGGATCGCCGATACCGTGCCATCGGCCGGGCTGATGATCAGCTCATCATCCTGAGGCGTGACGCGTTCAGGATCGCGGAAGAAGTAGGCGCACCAGGCGGTCAGAACCATGCCGATCCAGAACAGAGGTTCGGCGATCCAGCCGAGCACCAGCGATGCCACGAAGAAGGCGGCGACAAAAATGTAGCCTTCCTTGTGGATCGGAACGAGGGTGTTACGAATGGTATCGAACAGGTTCATTGGTCTTTCTTCTCCGAAGTTTCTTTACCGGCCTTTGCGATATGCGCCACGAAGGGCGCTCCCACTGGGACCTCGATTTGCCTGCACGCCCGAGGGCGAAAACTTGGCTCGTTCCTGCAAGACATGCACCATATAGTCGTTTCTCGACAATATTCACGTCTCAAGGCGACAAAACACGCATAGGTGACTACAGGCAAACCGCGTCACGAGCAATGGTGCGCAGCGGCTGGGCCGGTTTATACCGAGGTCAATGCGCGGGTTCGCCGCGATCCACGACGCCAAGATCGTCCTTCTCGCGAACTTCCCGCAGCCGTTCCTCGGCCTGGATCGCTTCGCGCTGACGGCTCCACATCGAGGCGTAGAGACCACCGGCCAGCATCAGGGACGAGTGGGTGCCCCGCTCGGCGATGTTTCCATCCTTCAGAACGATGATCTCATCTGCACCGATGACGGTGGAGAGGCGGTGAGCGATCACCAGCGTGGTACGGTTTTGCGAGACCACATCCAGCGCGCTTTGAATTTCCTGTTCCGTATGGGTATCGAGCGCCGATGTCGCCTCGTCGAGGATGAGGATGGGCGGAGCCTTCAGAATGGTGCGAGCAATCGCAACACGCTGTTTCTCGCCGCCGGAAAGCTTCAGGCCGCGCTCGCCGACCATGGTCTGAAAGCCGTCGGGCAACTTGCTGATGAAGCCGCTGATCTGCGCCGCATTGGCGGCAGCCGTGACATCGGCGTCGGGTGCGTCGGGCCGGCCGTAGCGAATGTTGTAGGCCAGCGTGTCGTTGAACAGCACCGTGTCCTGCGGGACCATGCCGACCACCGCGCGAAGGCTCTTCTGCGTCACGTCGCGAATGTCCTGGCCATCAACGGTGATCGAACCGCCTTGGATATCGTAGAAGCGATAGAGCAGGCGAGAGATCGTCGATTTGCCCGCTCCGGACGGTCCGACGATCGCGATCGTCTTACCCGCCGGCACATCGAAGGAGATGCCCTTGAGGATCGGACGCTCGGGATCGTAGGAAAACTGCACGTCCTTAAAGCTGACAGCGCCCGCACCGATTTGGAGCGGCTTGGCATCCGGTGCATCCACCACTTCAGCCTCGACTTCCAGAAGATCGAACATTTGCTCGATATCCGTCAGCCCCTGGCGGATTTCGCGATAGACGAAGCCAATGAAGTTGAGCGGCACGGAAAGCTGGAGAAGAAGCGCGTTGATGAAGACGAAGTCGCCGATGGTCTGTTCGCCGCGCTGAACCGCAAGCGCCGACATCACCATCATGACGAGCGAACCGAGGCCGAAGATCACACCCTGGCCGAAGTTGAGCCAGCCGAGCGACGTCCAAATGGCGACGGCGGATTTCTCATAGCGCGCCATGGAGGCATCGAAGCGCTGGGCTTCCATGCCCTCATTGCCGAAATATTTTACCGTTTCGAAGTTGAGAAGCGAGTCAATCGCCTTGGTGTTGGCGTCGGTATCGCTATCATTCATCGACCGGCGGATGGAAATGCGCCAATTGCTGGCTTTGACCGTAAACCAGATATAGGCCCAGACGGTCACGACGGTGACGAAGACATACCAGAAGCCGTAGGACACCCAGAAAATCGCCGCCGTCAGCAGGAATTCGATGAATGTCGGGGCGGTGTTGAGGATGGTGAAACGGACGATGGTTTCGATGCCCTTCGTGCCACGCTCGATGATGCGCGAAAGGCCGCCCGTCTTGCGCTCGAGATGAAAGCGCAGCGATAGCTGGTGCATGTGCACGAATGTCTTGTAGGCAAGCTGGCGCACCGCGTGCTGACCAACGCTGGCAAAGAGTGAATCCCGAAGCTGGTTGAAGCCGATCTGGATGATGCGGGTGATGTTATAGGCGATGACCAGCGCAACCGCACCCAGCAGGAAGACGGGCAGCAGCCCTGCCATATCGACCTTGCCATTCAGTGCATCGGTCGCCCATTTGAAGAAATAGGGAACGGAGATCAGCACCAGCTTGGCAACGAGCAGGAAGAAGGTTGCCCAGACCACCCGCATCTTCAGATCGGGTCTGCCCTCCGGCCACATATAGGGCCACAGGTTGACAATGGTCTGCATCGGATTGCTGGAATCCGCTGAAATCGTCTTCTTCTTGTCGGCC
Source organism: Agrobacterium sp. CNPSo 3708 (assembly GCF_028674915.1). Classification (NCBI taxonomy): domain Bacteria; kingdom Pseudomonadati; phylum Pseudomonadota; class Alphaproteobacteria; order Hyphomicrobiales; family Rhizobiaceae; genus Agrobacterium; species Agrobacterium sp. CNPSo 3708. The sequence continues at coordinate 221,261 of NZ_JAQZSF010000008.1, read as the reverse complement.
ATGCTCTGCTCCGGCGTCTGCCGGGATGCAGACAGCAAGACGGCGGCCCTGATGAGCCGCCGTTGTCTAAATTAGATAGTACCCTCACAGGGCATTTGCAATGCCTTGGGTCCTATTCCTACCGCGTCTTCAACCGGTTGCGGTGGATCTCTTCAGCATTTGGCAGCGCGTTTTCCGGCACGTCGAAAATCTGGCCTGGCTCGATCAGATCCGGGTTCTGGATTTGCTGCTGATTGGCAAGGTAGATGGTGGTGTAACGCACGCCCTGACCATAGACGCGGCGCGAAATCTGCCACAGCGTATCGCCGCGACGAATGATCACCGCGCTGTCGCTATGCGCAAGCGGCGCCTGTTCGAAGGTCTTTGTGCCGGACGCATCGGTAGCCGGAGTGCCAGCATTCGCCGGCGCAGATGTTGTAGGGGCTGCTGCATTTAGCTCCTCAAAACGAGCTGTGAGGCCTGAAATTGCCTTACCGACAGCCGCGACATCGCTTGGCAGCGCTTCAACGAGCGAGAGTAGGGAACGCGCCTTGTGAGAGATGCCGGCAACGAATGCGGTAAAGGCCGGGTCGGCAGAAGCCGCAGTGCGAAACTCCGAAAGCGAGCGGAGCGCGATAACCGTTGCAGACTTTGCCGCCGCGACCTCGTCCAGCGTCGGTGTCCTGCCTTCCTTAAAGAGACCGGACAGGATACCAAAGGCCTTCGACACTTCCGTGCGCAGCGCTTCGAACGCAGCCTGATCGGTGACCGCGGCCGGAGCCTTGCCGGATGCCGTCGCGTTCTGCTGGGCGGCAGGTGCGCCGGATGGCTGCATGGCAACCGTGGCCTGATCCGTCTCCGGGCGGGAGAACGGTACGCGCACACGCACCGTCACCTTGCCGGACGCATCGAGCGCTTCCGCCGTGATGATGTGGCTGCCGACCGAAAGCTGGATGTCGCCTTCAACAACAAAGCTGCCGGAGGCTTCTGCCTTGCTTTCGCCAACACGGGTATCGTCCACCAGGGCGCGGATCGTCGTGCCCGCGGGCGCAGAGCCGGCGATATAAATTTTCGAGCCATCGAACTCGACGGCGGTGACGCGCACGGACGCAGTTTCAGGTGCGGCATTGGCCGGCGCTGCATTGCCGCTCTGCGCGGCGTTCGCAGGCGTTTGTGTGCCGTCTGCGGCCGGTGGTGTGACCTGCGCTTGCAGGGCAGGCGGAGCGGCTTCCGGCATGGTCAGAACGCGGCTGGCCTTGCCAGGCGTCGTGACCATGGCAAGCAGATCGCCGTTCTTCTGGGCGGGGACCGATACGGTCGCCACTTCACTGGACTCGGAGACTTTGCCGTCCTTTCCGGTTGCGCGCAGCACCAGTTCATGGTCGCCGGGGGGGAGTGGATTGTCGAGAACGGCTGCGAAATCGCCGCTGCCCTCAACCGGTGTCTTGGCGATAACCTCACCCTTGTTGACGATTTCAAGCTGCGAACCCGGTTGCGCCTTGCCGGCAATCACCGCCGAACCATCCGGCTCGACGCGCAAAACGTCGAATGTCGGAAGCTGGGCCGCATCGCCCGTGGTTGCCGGTGCCGATGGTGTTGCGGGCTGTGCAGGCGTCTGGGCCTGCTGAGGGGCGGCGGCAGGCACCTCTGTCCGAGGAGCGCCATCATCCGTGCCGGCGAACACGCCAGCAAGACGGCGGACTTGAGCTGCGGCCGCTGCGGCATCTGTCGGCAAGCTGCGAAGATAGGCCGTGGTCCGCTCGGCTGCCGTACGCGCAGTCGTGATCAGACGCGAGGTGGTTTCATCAAGCGATTCCGGAATGTCGATGTTTTCCAACTCGCGAAGCGAGTCTTCGACCTGCTTGCGGGCGGCAGCAAACTCTTCATTGGATGGCACCTTGCTGTCGGCAAAGAGGTTGCTCATGTCCTTGATGGACTTGTTGGCGGATTCCGCCAGGCGGCCAACCTTTTCGGCAATATTGGTCGTGTCCTTGGCGGCATCCGACAGAAGATCGCCCGCCTTTTCACTGCCCATCTCAACGCTGTTCTTGACGGCATTGCTGGCTTCGTTGATGGCGTCACCGATCGGCTTGTCATCACCGGACATGCGAGGAAGAACGAAGAAGACCATGAGCAGCGTGGCAATGCCGAGCACGACAAGCGCCAACAATCCAGCTCTTTTATTTTTCATTATGTGTCTCCAGATCATTCTTCGCAATATTATCGTGGATTGCTAGCGTTTTAGCGCTTTTCATACAAGCGTCACCTCCGCCAAAGCGCCGCGTTTGTCGTGTCTTCCCCCAAAATTTCTTGACGGAATCGACCCTGCGTAGTTCGGTGCCGGCTATGACACATGAAAACCATTCGATTCGATCCATCTGCGTCTATTGCGGCTCTCAGCCGGGGCGCGATCCCGCCTATATGGAAGCAGGCCGCAACCTTGGGAAATCCCTTGCCGAAAACGGCATTCGCCTCGTCTATGGTGGCGGCACCAAGGGCATCATGGGTGCGGTCGCGAGCGGCGTTCTATCAAGCGGCGGCGAAGTAACGGGCATCATACCCGAGTTTCTCGTGGATATGGAAGCGACACGCCATTCTCTTGGCCAATTGAACGAACTTGTGATCACCAAGGACATGCATGAGCGCAAGCACATGATGTTCGAGCGCGCGGATGCCTTCGTCACTTTGCCCGGCGGTATCGGCACCGTGGAAGAGATCGTCGAGATCATGACCTGGGCGCAGCTTGGTCGTCACGCCAAGCCCATGGTTTTTGCCAATATCAACGGTTTCTGGGACCCTATGCTGGAGCTGATCCGCCATATGCGCGACCAGGGCTTCATCCACCGCGCTCATTTGCTAAACCCGCTAGTGATCGACCGGATCGACGATATCGTACCAGCCATCATCGAGCGTGCCGTGTCACAGCAAAATCCGGAAGGCGACCCTTCGGTGATTGCGAAGCTTTAAAGCTTAAAGCTGCCGGTCATCCGGCAGCTCTGCCTTTCATCAGGCTCGGTAGGGTATAGACCGCCAGTGCCGCCCAGATCATCGTAAAGGCGATCATGCGCACCATGTCGAAGGGTTCCTTGAAGACGAAAACCGCGATGACGAAGATCATCGATGGTGCGATATACTGCATGATGCCGATGGTGGAGAGCTTCAAGAGCTTGGCGCCATTGCCATAGAAGATCAGAGGAACGGCGGTGATGAGTCCGCTTGCCGCCAGAAGCCAGCTATCCTGGGCTGTGCCCGTGAAAAAATGTCCTTCCCCGGTGAAGGCCAGATAGACGATGAAGGCAAGAGCGGGGGGAGTCAGCAGCAGTACCTCCAAGAGGAAGCCCTGTGTCGGCCCGATCGGCAGCGTCTTGCGGAAGAAGGCGTAAAAGCCCCAGGATACGGTCAGCGCGAGCGCCACCCACGGCAGGCCACCGGCGTTCCATGTCAAAAGCGCCACGGCAATCGCAACCAGCGAAATGGCTGCGATCTGCATGCGACTGAGCTTCTCCTTCAGGATCAAGGCGCCGAGAAGAATGCTGAAGAGCGGATTGATGAAGTAGCCGAGCGCTGCATCCAGCGCATGACCCGAGCCAATAGCCCAGATGTAGATGCCCCAGTTGACGCTGATCAGCGATGCGGTGAGGCAGGCCATGGCGAGCATGCGAGGCGTGGTCAGCGCCTGACGGATTTCGGCGGTTCGACCGAGAACGATCAGCACGATGGCTGCAATCGGCACCGACCAGACGACGCGGTGAACGATGACCTCGAGCGGCGAGATATGCGCCACGGCCTTCATGTAGAAGGGCAGGAAACCCCACAGAAGATAGGCCGTCAGTGCGTAGACGAAGCCACGGACGCTATCGCCCGCCTGGGGAGCCTGAATGGTGGGGTTCATTGCCATGGGAATACTGCCAATATGATCGGGGTCTCTTCGCAGTATTCCCCTTTGGCGTGATGTACCAATTCATTTCCGTGAAGCTTTGGTTAGAAAAGCTGCAAATGCTCAAACAGTAAGCCTATGCGAGATGAATCAGTCTGCGAGGTGATCGCCGTAAGAAGCTGAAACACCTCCGAATTTTGCTCAATTTTATCGCCGTCGCGTGACGCTCAAGGCTGAACATCAAGCGACGGCAGGGCTGGTCTCACTTTCCAGCGAAGCGATCTGTTGCCCGGATGAGTTGATCGAGAATACCGGGCTCGGTCATCGCGTGACCTGCGGCTTCGATGATGTGGAGGTCGGCCTTCGGCCACGCCTTGGACAAGTCCCACGCCGTCTTTGCCGGGCAGGGCATATCATAGCGACCGTGCACTATGACGCCCGGAATGTCTTTCAGCTTGTAGGCATCGCGCAGCAACTGTCCGTCGTCGAGCCAGCCGGCATTGACGAAGAAGTGGGTTTCGATGCGGGCAAAGGCGATGGCGTAGTGATCTTCGCCGAATTGATCCACGCGTGCCGGATCGGTCACCAGCGCGATCGTCGCACCTTCCCATTGGCTCCACGCCTTGGCACATTCCAGCTTCTTCTTTTCGTCCGTACCAGTGAGATAGCGATAATAGCTCGCCATCATCTGCCCGCGATCCGCCTCGGGGATAGGCGCGATAAAGGTTTCCCAGCGCTCGGGATACATTTCCGAAACGCCAAACTGGTAGTACCAGTCCAGTTCCCGCTTGGTCAGCAGATAGATGCCGCGCACGATCAACTCGCTGACATGCTCGGGATGGGTCTCGGCATAGGCGAGTGCAAGCGTCGAACCCCAGGAGCCACCGAAGACCTGCCATTTGTCATAGCCGAATTTCTGGCGCAGCTTATCGATGTCCGCGACCAGGTGCCAGGTTGTATTGGCTTCGAGGCTCGCATGCGGCGTCGAGCGTCCGCAGCCGCGCTGGTCGAACAACACCACGTCATAGAGAGCGGGATCGAAGACGCGGCGCTGCGTCGGGTTGACGCCACCGCCTGGGCCACCATGCAGGAAGACCGCAGGCTTGCCGCCTTTGGTGCCGACGCGCTCCCAGTAAATCGTGTGGCCATCGCCGACATCGAGAAAGCCGGTCTCATAGGGTTCGATCTCCGGATAGAGGCCACGCAGTATTTCAGTCATGGAATTCAGTCCTTGATGCTATGCCTTGTTTGCTTCGTCTTCGGGCGGCCAGACCGCGGTGTCGTGGTCTGGATGCTGATAGGATATGATCGTGCTTTCGTCGACGCTCTGCTTGATCTCCGGCTTGTCGAACAGCGCCTTGATCCATGGCATCTGCATATGCGCATTGACCTGCACCTGTGGCTCGATCTGATCGGGATGATCGAAGGCGCCAATGGCGATCTCGACGCCCCCCGGATAATGATAGGTCAGCGGTGTGCCGCACTTGTTGCAGAAGCCGCGATGGATCTTGGTGGAGGAGCGAAAAAGGCTGGGCTGGCCGCGGGTCCATGTGAGGTGCGCCTGATCAGCCGTGACGAGCGCGCCGAAGAAATTGCCGAAATGCTTCTGGCACATGCGGCAATGGCAAATCGACGGCCGGCCAAGCTTGCCCGCATGAAAGCGAACTGCCCCGCACTGGCACCCACCTGAATATCCTGCCTCGCTCATCAACCCTTCTCCTCTGGCCACTCCACCGTGTCGTGATCCGGATGCTGATAGGATACAAGGCCGGCGATGAAACTTGCAGACGTCAAATCCGCCTCGGTTTCTTCTTCCGGAAGAGTGTGAAGATGATCGACAAAGCCGATCTTGTTCTCGACGCCCCATTGGATGACGGGCGGTAGCGCCGCTGGATCATCGAAGGCACCCGCCGCAATCGCCATACCATCCGGCGCCTCATAGGTCAGCGGCGTCCCGCAGTCAGCACAAAAACCCCGCCTCACATGGTTGGAGGATTGGAACCGCTTCGGCTCACCGCGCGTCCATTCAAACTTTGCGCCTCGCACGGACACGAGTGGCGCATAATACGCTCCAAACGCCTTCTGGCACATGCGACAATGGCAGATCGAACTATCCTTCAAAATGCCTTCTGCTCGAAACCGTATCGCGCCGCATTGGCATCCGCCGGTGTGAGTGGTCATGATGGCTCCTTTGGTATCGATCGCAGGATGTTGAGGCAGACATCGTCTATCTGGTGGAGGACGTCATCGTTCCAGAAGCGGATGATGGTCCAGCCGTTTTGCTGGAGAGTTTCGGTTCTCTGCTGGTCATAATGAATTACCGCGTCATCGGCGTGCTGCGAGCCGTCGATCTCGATGATGAGTTTGTGCTCAGGGCATGCGAAATCGACGATGTAGCCGAGGATGGGTAGTTGTCTTCTGAAGCCGAGGCCGTCCAGCCTGTGAGCGCGCAGGCAGTTCCAGAGTTTTAACTCCGCATCCGTCAGCGCCTTTCGCATGCGCCGGGCATGTGTGCGGTGCTGTGGCTTGACGTCGTGGTGCGGCATGGGTGGCTCGTTGCGCTGAGAGTAACGAGAGGGTGGTGCAGTGGTCGAGAAAGATCAACAGAGAGCTGGAAATTTCTCGTAGCGCGAAGCGAGGCACCCCCCTCTGTCCTGCCGGACATCTCCCCCTCAAGGGGGGAGATCAGCTAGGCGCGACGTCTTAATTCAAGTTTGATGTCAGTGATGGGCGCAACAGCGCCACGAGTCGATCTCCCCCCTTGAGGGGGAGATGTCCGGCAGGACAGAGGGGGGTTAGGCCAAGCATTTAAAATGGGATTCTCGACACAGACCCTACCGCTTCAACTCCCAAGTCGTCACCCGTTCCCCCGTCGCCTTGTCCTTGCCGTCCTTCAACTGAATGCCCTTGGCCGACAACTCGTCCCTGATCCGATCCGCCTCGGCAAAATTCTTCGCCTTCAGCATCTCCAACCGCATAGCCACCAAAGAATCCACAGCAGCAGAAATTGCCTCATCCAGTTCCGTCTTCTTCGGCAGCACGCCAAGAAGTGCGGCACTCGCCGCAAATAAGGGAAGTTTTTCCGGATCGGCGTTGGCGGCCTGGGCCAGAGCATGCAGTGCCTGGACGGCGGCGACGGTATTGAGATCGTCGGCAAGCGCGTCGAGCACGCTCTGGTCGATATCGGCGTCGCCCGCTTCCGCAGCAGGCCACTTCGCCAGCAGCCGCTCGGCTTCCTCCAGACGCTTTACCGAGAAGTCGATCGGCTCGCGGTAATGCGTCATCAGCATTGCCAGCCGCAGAACCTCGCCTGGCCATTTGCGCCCGCCAAAGGCTTCTGTGTGCAGGAGATCATAAATGGTAACGAAATTGCCGTCGGACTTCGACATCTTGCGGCCTTCGACCTGTACGAAGCCGTTATGCATCCAGACGTTGGCCATCACATGCGTTCCGTGAGCGCAGCGTGACTGGGCGATTTCGTTTTCATGGTGGGGGAAGATCAGGTCGAGGCCGCCGCCGTGAATGTCGAAGACTTCGCCAAGATAGCGTCCCGACATGGCGGAGCACTCGATATGCCAGCCAGGGCGACCGCGACCCCACGGGCTTTCCCAGCCGGGTTCGTTATGGCTTGAAAGCTTCCACAGCACGAAGTCGCCGGGGTTTTTCTTGTGCGCATCTACCGCGATGCGTGCGCCGGCCTGTTGTTCGTCCAAAGGGCGCTTGGAAAGCTGGCCGTAGTCACTCATGGATTTGGTGTCGAACAGCACTTCGCCCGCTGCGACATAGGCATGGCCACGCGCAATCAGCTTCTCGATGATGTCGATCATCTGGGCAATGTTATCGGTTGCGCGCGGCTCCACCGTCGGCTCAAGGCAGCCAAGCGCTGCGACATCCTGATGAAACTGGTTGGCGGTCTTTTCCGTCACCGCGTGGATCGCGTCGTTCAGCGGCAGGTCCGGGTAATCGCGAAGCGCCCGCGCATTGATCTTGTCGTCCACATCGGTGATGTTGCGCGCATAGGTAACGCCGTTCTCGCCATAGACATGGCGCAACAGGCGATAAAGCGCGTCGAAAACGATGACAGGGCGCGCGTTACCAATATGGGCGTAGTCATAGACTGTCGGGCCGCAGACATACATGCGCACATTCTTCGCATCGATCGGCTGGAATTCGGCTTTTTCGCGGGTCAGCGTGTTGTAGAGCTTCAAGCGCAAGGACATGCGTATTTCCTTCGGGTATCGGAGATTGACCCCACCGGAGCGTTTGTCTGCTTTGACCTTTCAGGAGACGAAAACGATCTGGCCGGGGGTTAAGCCAGCAAAATTCAACTCAGCAGCAGCGGCAGATCGTTATTTTCATGGCTTGCTTTATGAAACGATGCCCGTTGTCGGTCAAGAGCATCGCTTTGAGATTCATGCCGGTTCGCAAGTCATTCCGGTGCGCGGTAGCTGACGAATTTCCGGTCGCGAACCACATAGATCTTGCCGGTCTCGGTAAGCTCCGGCGAGGCAAGCCGGACGATAGCCTGTGCGACTTCCGAAGGATGGGGGAGGATGTCGGGATCTTCGCCGGGCATCGCCTGAGCCCGCATCGCCGTGCGCGTCGCGCCCGGATTGATGCTGTTGATGCGCAGATGCGTCTGCTCGGTCTCGGCAGCCCATGTGCGTGCCAGCGCTTCGACGGCAGCCTTTGAGGTGGAGTAAACGCCCCAGAAAGGACGACAGGAATGGGCAGCGCCGGACGACAGGATCAGCGCACGCCCAGCATCGGATTTCAACAGAAGCGGCTCCACCGAACGGATCAGACGCCATGTCGCGGTGACGTTGATGTTCATCACCTTTTCAAACACCTTGGCCTCGATATGGCCGACAGGTGAAATGACGCCAAGCATCCCGGCATTGGCAACCAGAATATCCAGCTTGCCCCAACGTTCGTGGATAGAGGCGCCGAGAGCATCGATCGCCTTCATGTCGGCGAGATCGAAGGGAACGAGCGTTGCCGTCCCACCGACCGCCTTGATGGCATCGTCCAGATCTTCGAGGCCACCGACGGTGCGCGCGCAGGCAATGACATGGGCGCCGGCTTTCGCCAGTTCGACCGCGGTAAAATAGCCGATTCCGCGTGAAGCGCCGGTCACGAGTGCGATCCGGCCTTTAAGGTCGATGGTCATGGTCCCCCCTGAATGTCGTTCGGTCGTCCGCTCTCTCTTACTGAGGGAGGACATGTCCGGCAAGCGGCTTCAAGGTCGCAGGTGGCCGCAAACAAAAGCCCGCAGTTTCGATGCGGGCTTGAGGCGATCAGCCGTTGCTGGCGAGCATGGAAATCTTGCTGCCCATCGACTCGCCGTTCTTGTCCAGCAGTCGGGTCGGATATTCACCGGTGAAGTAATGGTCGGTGAACTGCGGACGGGCAGGGTTGCGGTCTTCGCCGCCAACAGCACGATAAAGTCCGTTGATAGACAGGAAGGCGAGCGAGTCCGCGCCAATATATTTCGCCATCGCATCCACGTCAGCACACTGGTTGGCGAGAAGCTTGTCGGCATCCGGCGTGTCGATACCGTAGAAATCGGGATGAAAAATCATCGGGCTCGCGACGCGGATGTGGACTTCCTTGGCGCCCGCTTCGCGGATCATCTGTACGATCTTGACCGATGTCGTGCCGCGAACGATCGAATCATCCACCAGAACGACACGCTTGCCCTCGATCATTGCCCGGTTGGCCGAATGCTTCAGCTTCACGCCGAAAGCGCGAATCTGCTGTGTCGGCTCGATGAAGGTGCGACCGACATAGTGGTTGCGGATGATGCCGTATTCAAACGGGATGCCGCTTTCCTGCGCAAAACCAAGCGCTGCAGGCGTGCCGCCATCCGGTACCGGCACGACGACGTCGGCCTCAAGCGGCGCTTCCTTGGCGAGGTTCATGCCCATGTTCTTGCGCGTCGTGTAGACGTTACGACCGCCGACGACCGAGTCGGGACGCGCGAAATAGACATATTCGAACAGGCAGAGCCGTTCGGGCTGCGGCTTGTTTGGCTTGCGCGCATCGATGCTGATCGATCCATCCGGCTGGATTTCGCAGATGATGACTTCGCCGTTCTCCACGTCGCGCACGAATTTCGCGCCGATAATGTCGAGCGCACAGGTCTCCGAACAGAAGATCGGCTTGCCGTCGAGGTCCCCCATGACGAGTGGGCGAATGCCCGTGGGGTCGCGCGCAGCAATCAGCTTGGTGCGGGTCATCGCAAGCATCGAATATCCGCCCTCCATCTGGCGGATCGCGTCGATGAAGCGGTCGGCGGTGGAGGAATGGCGTGAGCGTGCGATCAGATGCAGCACAACTTCGGTATCGGAGGTGGATTGGCAGATTGCACCGGTTGCGATGATCTGGCGGCGCAGTGTCAGGCCGTTGGTGAAGTTGCCGTTATGGGCAATGGCGATACCGCCTTCTTCCAATTCGGCAAACAGCGGCTGCACGTTGCGCATCGCCACTTCACCCGTGGTGGAGTAGCGGGTGTGACCAATAGAGATCGAGCCGGGCAGGCGGGCAAGTGTCATTGGGTTGGTGTAGTGATCGCCCACCAGACCCATGTGCCGCTCCTGATGGAAGCGCTTGCCATCGAAGGAAACGATACCGGCCGCTTCCTGACCGCGATGCTGGAGAGCATGCAGGCCGAGCGCCGTCAGGGCCGCCGCATCCGCGTGACCGAGGATGCCGAACACACCGCATTCCTCATGCAGCGTATCGCCATCGATAATGTCATTGAAGGTGGAATGCGAAAGCGGCTCATTCATCTGGCTTGCCTTTGCTTACTGCCAAAAACAAAAACCGCCCCGACGAATTGCTTTGCCGGTTTGGCCTGTCTGCTGCCTATGTCGAAGTATCTAGCACAAATAGCGCGCCTTGCATCTATTGCAAGGCGCGCTATCGCATCAATTCGCTGGTACCGGTGCCGTGGTCGCCGGTGCGTCTTCCGCGGGCGCCTGCTCAGGTGTCGTTTCTGTCTTTTTGCCGAGAATGCGAGCGCGGATTTGCGGCTCGATATCATCCGGCAGAACCGCCTCAAGCTTTCCGACCAAACCATCCAGGAACGGCTTGGACTTGGCCTGCGTCACCCATTCGGGCTGCGTTCTGACATCGACCAGCCAGTTCCAGAAGGCGACCGCGACGACGAGCAGAAGCAGGCCGCGCGCTGCACCGAAGAGAAAACCGAGCGTGCGATCCAGCGCACCAATGCGGCTGTCGATGATGAAGTCGGCAACGCGCGAGGTAATGAAGGAAATGATGATCAGCGCAACGAGAAAGACCAGACCGGCCGAACCGGCAATCGCGATCTTGTCGTCATCGGTATAGTTGCGCGCATAGGGAAGCAGCAGCGGGTAGAGATAATAAGCAGCTGCAACGGAGCCAACCCAACTTGCGATGGACAGAATTTCACGCGAGAACCCGCGCACCATGGCGAGAACGGCGGAGAAAAGCACAACGGCAAGAACGATACCGTCGAAAATCGTAATGGGCATTTACCAACTCCGGAGGTCGCAGCACCCAAACAGGGCGCCGCTGTGCCAATTTGCGATCCTCTTACACTAGCCGGGTAACCAGCGAAAGGATCATTATTCGTCTTCCTCAGCCTGTCTGAAGCGGTTGCCCGAGCCGGCAATGCGCGCCACGAGATCGGGGAGGCTTTCAATTTCCGTCCAGCGCCCCTTTGAGCCCTTCGGGAGTTCTGCTGATGCGGAAGGCAGAAATGCGGCGGAAAATCCAAGTTTCTCGGCTTCCTTCAACCGCTGCGCCGTTTGGGAAACCGGCCGCACTGCGCCCGACAGGCTGATTTCGCCGAAATAGACGCAATCGGCAGGCAGGGCAAGACCGGCAAGCGAGGAAACCAGTGCAGAAGCAATCGCCATGTCTGCTGCGGGCTCCGAAATCCGGTAGCCACCGGCGATGTTGAGATAGACATCGTGCTGGCCAAGCTTCACGCCGCAATGGGCCTCGAGCACGGCAAGAATCATGGCAAGGCGTGAGGAGTCCCACCCCACCACAGCACGACGCGGTGTGCCAAGCGAGGTGGCCGCCACCAGGGCCTGAACCTCCACCAGCACTGGCCGCGTGCCTTCCATACCGGCGAAAACAGCCGCACCTGGGGATTTTTCGTTGCGCTCTCCAAGGAAAAGCTCCGATGGATTGGAGACCTCGCGCAGACCCCTGTCCGACATTTCGAAGACACCGATTTCATCGGTCGGCCCGAAACGGTTTTTGACGGTACGAAGGATGCGGTAATGATGCCCACGATCGCCTTCGAAATAGAGCACGGCATCCACCATGTGTTCCACCACACGCGGACCGGCGATCTGGCCTTCCTTGGTTACATGGCCGACAAGCACCATGGTGGCACCCGTCTGCTTGGCAAAGCGGATCATCGCCTGAACGCCGGTGCGCACCTGCGTGACAGTTCCAGGCGCTGAATCGGTGGTGTCGCTCCACAGCGTCTGAATGGAATCGATGATGACGAGATCGGGCCGTTTGCCCTCGGAGATCGTCGCCAGAATATCTTCGACGTTGGTTTCAGCCGCCAGCAACACGTCGGTGTCCGCCGCACCAAGACGCTGCGCTCGCAAGCGCACCTGTGCCACAGCCTCTTCGCCCGATACGTAAACGACACGATGACCTTGGCGGGAGAGTGCCGCCGCAGCCTGCATCAGAAGGGTGGATTTTCCGATGCCCGGATCGCCACCGATCAACACCGCCGATCCGCGCACGAAGCCCCCGCCGGTCGCACGATCCAGTTCGCTCATACCGGTCGGAATGCGCGGTGCCTCTTCGATTTCACCGGAAAGCGAGGTGAGGGTGACGGGACGGCCCTTCTTCGGCGTCTTGCCCGGGCCGCCGCCAATTCCGCCCATCGGGTCTTCTTCGACGATGGTGTTCCACTCGCCGCAGCCCTCGCATTTTCCGGCCCAACGGGTGTGCACCGTGCCGCAGTTCTGGCAGACGAATTGTGTCTTGGCTTTGGCCATGAATGTCAGTCTTTTTCTTTAGAGAGTAACGAGCGGGGTCGCGAAGAATTTCGATCCCGTTTTGTTCTCATCTAGCACGGATCGCTCGAGCTTTCCAAGAGGTGGAAATCGTTACTCGTCGCCGATCAGATATTGCCGCTCATACCGAAGCCCGAGGCTTGTCAGCATCTCATAACCGATGGTGCCCGCGGCCCGCGCCACTTCATCGACTGGAACATTCGGCCCGAAGAGCTCGATATAGTCGCCTGCGCGAATGGCACGTTCCGGCACGTCAGTGACGTCGAAAATGGTGAGATCCATGGTGATGCGGCCGGCGACCGGAACGCGATAGCCATTGATGAACCCTTCCGCGCCGCCACGGCCCATCTCGCGCAGCGGAATGCCGGAGCCGGAGAGCGATCGCGAATAGCCATCGGCATAACCCACAGCCGCGATCGCCAGACGGCTCGCACGCTGCAACTGATAGGTGCCGCCATAACTCACCGTCTGCCCTTCACCGGCCTCGCGAATCTGAATGATCCGCGCCTCCGCCTTGGCGACGGGGCGCATGGGGTTCTTCATGTCATTGACCGCTTCGCCGCCGTAAAGCGAGATGCCTGGACGCGTCAGATCGAAGTGGTAGTCCGGGCCGAGGAAGATTCCGGCAGAGGCTGAAAGGCTTGATTCGATACCTTCGAAAGCAGCGCTAACTCTGCGAAATGATTCAAGCTGCGCCTTGTTCATTGGCGAAGAGGGGGTATCGGCGCTGGCAAGGTGGGACATGACCAACACGGGATCGAAGCTTGCCGGACGTGTCGGGTCATCGGCGAGATAAAGCGCGTCTTCGAGCGGAAGCCCAAGCCGGTTGAAGCCCGTATCGACATGCAGCGCAAACGGATGGTCGCCGCGCTCGGCCAGAGCGCCCGTCCAGAAGGAGAGCTGCTCTTCAGAGGCAATGACTGGCACGAGATCATGGGCGAAGACGTCGCGTTCCTGGCCCGGCCAGATGCCGGAAAGAACGAAGATGCGCGCTTCCGGCGCATGAGGACGAAGCGTCACGCCCTCCGACACACTGGCGACGAAGAAATCCCGGGCACCGGCGTGATAGAGCGTTGCGCCACAATCCTCAATCCCCATGCCATAGGCATCCGCCTTCACCACGGCGGCGGCGCGTGCCTTGCCGGAACGGCGCTGCATGTCGCGAAAGTTATCTGCAAGTGCGGCAAGATCTATGGTCAGCCGAAGTGGCGCGGTTTCGAATGCATCCGCATCCATCTCGGAGAAGCTGTCATCGAGGTCGTCTGTCATGGTCTGCACCTTTTGAATATCGCCGTGGTCTATCACTTTTGTTCAAGACGGTCATGACGGATTGGGTTAAACCCGAGCTATGCACAATGTTTCGCAGGAACAGGCCACCGACCACATGCCGCTTTCACGCGCAGAAACCACCAGGTTCTGGCGGGACAAGCGTTTCAAAGGCATGGAGTGCATGACCGCGACGTTCCTGACGCATGAGTTTTCGCCGCATGCGCATGATACATTTTCCATCGGCGCCATCGAAAACGGCTCGCAGATTTCAACCATCAAGGGCACGACGGAGCGCACCGGCCCCGGTCATCTCTACCTGATCGATCCCGGCCAGATACATGACGGTGCCCCCGGCGGTGACGGTTATCGATACCGCATGATCTATCCAGATATCGCGCTTTTGTCTGAGGTCATCGAAGACATGACGGGCCGCGCCTTTCACGGCACGCCATCCTTCCCAAGCTTCCTGCCGCATGATCCCAAGATGGCGCAGGCCTTCCAGATTGCCCATCGCAGGTTGGAAAACGGGGCAGGCGCACTGGAGGCAGATGAGGGCATGTTCTCGGTTCTGGCAGAACTGTTTTCCCGCCATGGCAGCACCATCATTCTGCCCGTCCAGACACGCGAGAAAACTGCGGTCTATCAGGCGCGTGAATATCTCAACGACAACTTCGACACGGATGTCGGGCTCGAAGAATTGGCGGGTATGGCGGGGCTCAGCCGTGCGCATTTGATCCGCGCCTTCCGCCGCGAATTCCACATCACGCCGCATGCCTATCTCACTGATATCCGCATCCGCCGAGCAAGGCATCTGTTGCGTCAGGGAGAAAGCCCGGCTTCGGTTGCGCTCGAATGCGGGTTTGCCGATCAGGCGCATTTTACGCGCCACTTCAAGGCCCGCACCGGCGTAACGCCGGGTCAATTCCGCGCCGCATGACCGGCAGATCATTTTCGTTCAATACGGCGGACCAGCTGTCTCCTAGATGCATCTCCTGAAGAAGGAGAATGACATGGTGAGCAAAGCCAAACCTGAAAGACGCCAGGAACTGATCTCCGGCCTCAAAGCCGCGTCCCCGCTGCTGGTTGCCATGGTGCCGATTGGCGTTGTCTTCGGCGCGATCGCTGTCAGCAAAGGTCTGTCGCCGGTGGAAGCCTGCCTGATGTCACTCCTCGTTTTCGCCGGCGGTTCGCAATTCGTCGCAATGGACTTGTGGACCCACCCGGCAAGCTGGGGAGCGCTCGGTTTTGCGGCACTCCTCGTCAATCTCAGACACATATTGATGAGCGCTTCCATCGGCGTGAAGATGGAGGGCTTCAAGCCCTGGCAGCGCTGGTTTGCCATGCCGGTCCTGACGGATGAATCCTGGGCGTTGGCGGAATTTCGCAGCATGACGAGCACGCTCCGTCCGGCATTT
This sequence comes from Agrobacterium sp. CNPSo 3708, assembly GCF_028674915.1. Lineage (NCBI taxonomy): Bacteria > Pseudomonadati > Pseudomonadota > Alphaproteobacteria > Hyphomicrobiales > Rhizobiaceae > Agrobacterium > Agrobacterium sp. CNPSo 3708. The sequence goes on along the minus strand of NZ_JAQZSF010000008.1, from coordinate 205,689 downwards.
TTCGCTGCTGCTGCTCTCTCGATCTATGTCGTCTGGAACTTGTCAACGCTGGCAGGCGCTCTGCTCGGTTCGGTCATGGGCGACACGACCATCATCGGCCTCGATTTTGCATTCCCTGCGGTCTTTATCGTGCTTCTGATGGGGTTTTGGAAAGGCAGGCAAACGGGCTTCGTTCTTCTGGCGAGTGCGACCGCCGCCTTCGCCACCCATAGATACGTACCCGGCGCATGGTATATCGCTGCGGGTGCTCTTGCAGGACTGGCCGTTGCCGCCTTCGCCAAGGACGAGACGGAGATGCCCCAATGAGCATCGATGCCAACACGCTGCTGACCATCCTCGCCATGGCCGTCGCGACACTCGCAACACGCTTCGGCGGTCTCCTTCTCATCCGCCATGTCCAGATGACGGATCGAGCCAAACGCGCGCTCAACGCCGTACCGCCGGCAGTCCTGATGGCCGTCGTCACCCCAACAGCATTGACGAGCGGCCTTGCCGAAACCATCGGCTGCGCTGTCACCGCGCTCGCTGCGATGCGCCTTTCGCTTCTACCTGCCGCAGCTGCGGGTGTGGTAACCGTGGCGGTTTTACGCGGAATCGGTTTCTAAACCGCCGCCGCTATCCCCTTAAAAAGACTCCGCCTCATCTTTGCTGAAATATGAGGCGGAGGGACTGTTAGTGCTCTTCATACTGGCTGAAGGATGGATCGGCCAGATCCGCAAAGCGGGTGAACTCGGCCTGGAAGGCGAGCTTCACCGTACCGGTCGGTCCGTGACGCTGCTTGGCGATGATGACGTCGGCCGTGCCCTTGACCTTGTCGAACAGCGATTCCCACTCGGCATATTTCGGGTCTGCGGGATCGCGCGGCTCCATGTTCTTCACATAGTATTCCTCACGGAACACGAAGAGCACCACGTCGGCGTCCTGCTCGATGGAGCCCGATTCACGAAGGTCGGAGAGCTGCGGGCGCTTGTCTTCGCGGCTTTCCACCGCACGGGAGAGCTGTGAGAGCGCGATGATCGGAACGTTGAGTTCCTTGCCGAGCGCTTTCAGGCCGGTAGTAATCTGGGTGATTTCCTGCACGCGGTTTTCGCCGCCCTTGCCGGAGCCGGTCATCAGCTGAACGTAGTCGACCACCAGAACATCAAGGCCGCGCTGACGCTTCAGGCGGCGCGCGCGCGCGGCAAGCTGCGCAATCGAGATACCACCGGTCTGGTCGATATAAAGCGGTACCTTCTGCATCATCTGGCTGCAGGCGACGAGCTTTTCAAAGTCTGCTTCGGTGATGTCACCACGGCGGATTTTCGAGGACGAGACTTCCGTCTGCTCCGAAATGATACGGGTTGCGAGCTGTTCGGACGACATTTCGAGCGAGTAGAAGCCGACGACGCCGCCATTCTTGGCCTTGTAGGTGCCGTCCGGCTGCACTTCCTGCTCGTAGGCGGCTGCAATGTTATAGGCGATGTTGGTGGCAAGCGAGGTCTTGCCCATGCCTGGACGTCCGGCAAGCACGATCAAGTCCGACCGCTGAAGGCCACCCATGCGGGCATCGAGCGAATGGATGCCGGTGGAAATACCGGAGAGATTGCCGTCGCGCTCGAAGGCAGCGCCGGCCATGTCGATCGCGAGCGCCACCGCATCGTTGAACGACTGGAAGCCGCCATCATAGCGCCCGGTTTCGGCAAGTTCGAAAAGGCGGCGCTCGGTGTCTTCGATTTGCGCCTGCGGCGGCATGTCGAGCGGCGCGTCATAGGCGATGTTGACGACATCCTCACCGATTTGAATCAGCGCGCGGCGAAGCGCCAGGTCATAGATCGCCCGGCCGTAATCCTCGGCATTGATGATCGAAACCGCTTCGGCAGCAAGGCGTGCAAGATATTGGGCAACGGTCAGGTCGCCGACCTTATCGTCTGCCGGAAGGAAGGTCTTGATGGTGACCGGGTTGGCCGTCTTTCCCATGCGGATGATATCGCCCGCGACTTCAAAAATCTTGCGGTGCAGGGGCTCATAAAGATGCACCGGCTTCAAAAAGTCCGACACGCGATAATAGGCATCGTTGTTGACGAGGATGGCGCCCAGCAGCGCCTGCTCGGCCTCAATGTTGTTGGGCGCCTCGCGGTAAAGCGGTTCGGCAGCGGGCGCTGGGGTGATCTTTCTCACGGCGTCATTCATGGTCTCGTGATCTCCCTTTAGCCTTATCTTTTGTTCTGCAAGCCTGCCGGTTTGAAGCCTGGAGGCGTTGCCGTCAATGACCTGAAGGCAACACTTACAACTCACCTTACCTAAAGAGAGGCGGGGGACCCAACATAACGGGTTGTCCCCATTAATCCACAGGATGATTCGGCTGACGTCTCAGGTACCGAGCGAATCAGGCATGCTCCGCCATGATTTTAAGGCATGGCTCCAATCCACCAAAGACACTTGAAATTTAGCAAGGATCAAAATAGATAGGAACAAAATAAGTAGCTACCTAATTATAAGGTCTAATTACGTTGTCCCGCATTACCGAGAAAGAACAGCTTTTCGATGAGATGGCGGCCTTCAATCGCAAGCTCCGCTCGTTCTTCGACGCCCGCGTTGCTGAGAAAGGCTTGACGCTGGCGCGTGCGCGAACATTGTTTGCGCTGTCGAGAAGGGGTTCGTTGACGCAAAAGGAGCTTGCCGAGGAGTTGGAAATCGAAACGCCGACGCTCGTGCGGCTATTGGATGCCATGGAGAAACAAAAGCTCATCGAACGGCGTTCTGATGAGATCGACCGGAGGGCGAAACGAATTCACATGACACCCGCCGGACTGCAGACATTCGAAGATGTGGATGCGCAGGCAAAAGCCATGCGAGCCGAGATCGCGCTGGATATCTCTACAGATGAGATTCGCGTGGCGCTCAACGTGGTAAGACGCCTGACGGGCAATCTGCAAAAACTTTCGGAAAACGAGGTGACGCCGTGAGCAATGCCATAACGAGCACGCGCGATGCGCCTTTGGATGAGGCAGGCGAGCAAGCCGCTTCGCCCGCAGCGACAGCGCCTGCGCCGGAGGACGCTGCACCGGTGCCGCCAGCGCAGCCTGCGGAAAAGCCGCTTCGCGAAAAGCTTATGTATATCGCCGCTGGTCTTGCCTTCTTCATCACCCAAGGCATGGGCATGAACATCGTCATGGCCAATCTGTATCAGCTGCAGGGCGAGTTTTCCGGCACGGTGGCGGAGGTCGCGGGGCTGTCGGCCGCTTATATGGCGCCTTACGCCACCTTCTCGATTGCGCTGTTCAAGGTGCGCCAGCAATATGGCCTGCGGCCCTTTGCGGAAATCAGCATCATCGCTTTCGTCCTGGCGTCCTGTCTCAACCTCTTCGTCACGGATTTGCACTCCGCCATCGTCGTGCGCTTCGTCAGCGGCATGGCGGCCGCACCTTTGTCATCTCTCGGCTTCCTCTATATTCTCGAAGCCTTCCCCGTGCAGCGCAAGCTCACTCTAGGCCTCAGCATCGCGCTGACCGGAACGCTTTTGGCGGCACCCCTTGCTCGTATCGTCTCGCCACCTCTCTTGCAGATTGACGGCTGGCACGCGCTCTACAGCATGGAAGTGGGTTTAGCGCTCGCGGTTCTGCCCATCATCTATCTTCTGCCATTGACAGCACCTCCCCGGGTCAAGGTCATAGAGCGCCTGGATATCTTGAGCTACCTGCTTTTCGCCGGTGGCCTAGGTTGCCTTGCCGTGTTCCTGACGCTTGGCCGTTTTTACTGGTGGTTCGAGACCTGGTGGCTCGGCGTTCTGCTGGCAACCTCGATCACCCTGTTGACCGTGATGACAATGATCGAATTGCCACGCAAGAACCCGATGCTCGATCTGCGCTGGATCTTCTCGCGCACCAATCTGCATCTTATCGCAGTCCTGCTGGTCTATCGCGCCGTCTCGTCGGAACAGTCCTCCACAGCTGTCAGCCTCTATCAGCAACTCGGCATCCTCAATGACCAGACCACGGGCCTTTACGGTCTTATCATTCTGGCAACCGTCCTTGGCGGCGCGACCTGTGCTTTGCTGATGCTGACGAAATATGTCGAGACTGCGCACGTTATCGCGCTGTCCTGTATAGCGGTTGGCGCCTTCATGGACAGCACATCGACGAACCTGACGCGTCCCGAACAAATGTATCTGAGCCAGGCGATGATCGCCTTTGGCGCTGCCATGTTCCTGCCGCCGGTGATGGCGAAGGGCTTTGGTGCCGCATTGGCGAAAGGCCCGCCCTATCTCGTCAATTTCATCACCATCTTCCTGTTCACCCAGATTACCGGATCGATGCTGACGACAGGGCTACTGGGCTCCTTCGTGACGCTGAGGGAAAAATTCCACTCCAACATCCTGGTGGAAAGCATCCTTCTGCAAAATCCGCAGGTCGCGCAGCGCATCAGCCAGCTCTCCGGTGCCTACAGCCATGTGCTCACCGATCCGACGCTTCTGCGAGCGGAAGGCGTGACCCTTCTTGCCCAGCAGGTGTCGAGAGAGGCCTATATCCTGGCTTACAACGACACATTCCTGCTGATCGCCGTCTGCGCCGCCGCCGCTCTCGTGATGCTGCTCCTTCACCTGGCGTGGCTGCGCATCAAACCATTGATGACGGGCGGCGAGAGCGCCGCCGCCGTTTCCCAATCCTGATCCTTCAGAGACCCCAAAATGCTAAAAAAGATTTTCACACCCGTTACTCTTATCGTTCTTCTCGGCGGCATCGCCGGGGTCGCGCTGGTTCTCTATGCCTGGCGCCTGCCACCCTTTTCCAGCCATGTCGAAATGACCGACAATGCCTATGTACGCGGTTATGTCACCACGATGAGCCCACAGGTCAGCGGCTACGTCGTGGATGTGCCGGTCAAGGATTATCAGGAGGTCAAGCAGGGTGACCTGCTGGTCAAGATCGATGACCGCATCTTCCGCCAAAGACTGGCCCAGGCCGAAGCCACACTCGCCGGCCAGACGGCAGCCTCGGATAATTCCCGCCAGCAGGAAAACGCTGCCCGCGCCAATATCGCGTCCAGCCAGGCCGCGGTGGATAGTGCCGAAGCGTCCTTGAAACAGGCGCAGCTTGCTGCCGACCGTCAGGACAACCTGATCCGCAGCGGTGTCGGCACTTCAAGTCTTCAGGAAGAAGCGCAAGCCAATCTCGAAAAGTCCCGTGCCGGGCTGTCGCAGGCCAAGGCAGCACTCGAAGTCGCGCGTCAGGATTTACAGACCATCATCGTCAACCGCAGCTCGCTTCAGGCCGCCGTCGCCAATGCGCAAGCCGCAGTCGAACTCGCCCGGATCGATCTGCAAAATACGGAGATCAAGGCGCCGCGCGATGGCGAACTGGGCGAGGTTGGCGCGCGTGTGGGCCAATATGTCGCCGCTGGCAGCCAATTGATGGCGGTCGTGCCGCACGAGGTCTGGGTCGTTGCCAACTTCAAGGAAACCCAGCTTGCGGGTATGGAAGTCGGGCAGCCTGTCTCGATTTCTGTCGATGCGCTGCATCATCGCAAATTGAAGGGCAGGGTCGAGCGTTTCTCGCCCGCCGCGGGTTCAGAATTTGCGGTAATCAAGCCGGACAATGCCACGGGCAATTTCGTCAAGATCGCGCAGAGAATCGGCGTACGCGTGTCGATCGATCCGGATCAGCCGGCCGCGACGGAACTGTCTCCCGGACTGTCCGTGGTGGTGCGCGTCGATACGAGCAAGCCGCCGGTGGCTGAACAAACGGCGGCCAAGTAGTCTTAGGCAAGCCTTTCACGTTCAAGCCTTTCAGCTCAAATCGAGAGTTGGAGGGCTTTATCTTGTTTATCTGGTCGCGTCCGCTCAGCCTTCCCGCCACTCAGCGGGCAGACAGAAGATGTCTCGAAATCCTTTGTCGCCAGCAGGCGTGATCCTCAACGCGCGGCTATCGGTCCGGCGCGTCACCCAGCCAAGATCCAGCGTGCGCTGAAAAAGCGCAGTACCGACGCGTCCCGCAATGTGGTGCCGTCTCTCGCTCCAGTCCAGGCACGTGCGGCAAAGCGGTCGCTTCGACCGGGTGCCATCGTTGAGATCGATGCCGAAATCCACCAGGAAGGCCTTGCCCTGTTCCGTCACCAGTGCACCTTCGTCGGAAAGCAGAATGTGTCCCCTGCCGCTGAGACTGTCGGCCATCGCCACCGCAAGCCGGCCTGCGATGTGGTCGTAGCAACTGCGGGCAAGCCGCATGTCCTTTTCCTTCGGCCCGACGGGATGATGCCGTTTCGGCCCGGCTGCGGCAATCGACATCAGCGCATCGATACCATGGGCAACCTGCGCAGAAGCAAGCCGGTAGTAGCGATGGCGGCCCTGTTTCACCGTCGTCAGCAGATTGGCGTCCACCATTTTCGCCAGATGTTCGCTGCCCGTCTGCGGCGTTACACCCGCACCCCGGGACAACTCACCTGCTGTCAGCGCTTGCCCACCCATAAGCGCGCAGAGCATGTTTGCGCGCGTGGTATCGCCAATCAGGTTGGCGATGGCGGCAATGGTGTTGGGGGAGGCGATACCGGTCATGGGAGAAATACTATCATCCGAGTATGCCTTCGTCAGCGGGCCATTGTTCGGCCGATACCGAAGCTTCCCATCCTAGCGCAACTCTATAAAGAGGGATCGCTTCGACAGAGAGACTGACAGAATGACCGACAAAAAGCTGCTGCCCGAACTTGCCCTGCTTGTATTGCTGGGGTGCCTGTGGGGCAGCTCCTACACTTTCATCAAGATCGGCATCGAGACGATCCCGCCGCTGACGCTGATTGCGGCTCGCACCGCGATAGCCGGCAGCATCCTCACCGTCATCATTCTCTGGCGAGGCTTGCGGCTACCGAAGGATCCAGCGCTGTGGAAGATGTTTGCCATCCAGGCCGTGCTGAACAGCGTCCTTCCATTCACGCTGATCGCCTGGGCCGAGCATTACATCGATGCCGGGCTTGCCGTCATTCTCAACTCGCTGACACCGGTCTTCACCTTTCTGCTGACGGCGATCATCACCCGGCATGAGGTGGTGAATGGCCGGAAGCTCTTCGGCGTCATGATCGGTCTCGTTGGGACAGTGGTCATGATCGGCGTTCAGGCACTGAATGGTCTGGGCGATGTGGTGCTGGCGCAAATGGCGGTCATTCTTGCCACCGCCTTTTATGCAGGCGCGGCAATCTTTGGGAAGAATTTCAAGGGCATCGATTCGATGATCCCTGCTGCAGCCTCGCTGATCTGCGGGGCGATCATTCTCATTCCTGTCAGCCTGGTGGTGGACCGCCCGTGGGAGCTTGCACCCTCAACGCGCTCGATTGCGGCCCTGATCGGGCTCTCGATATTTTCCACCGCGCTCGCTTTCACCATCTACTTCCGCCTCGTCCGCACGCTTGGATCTCTCGGAACGACGGCGCAGGCCTATGTGCGCGTGCCCGTAGGCGTGGCGATCGGCGTGGTTTTCCTTGGTGAGCAACTGCAGGTGAGCACGATGATCGGGCTTGTGTGCATTCTGGCTGGCGTCATTGCCATGACGCTGCCGTCACGGATGCCGACTAGAGTAAGGACAGCGGCGAAAGCCATAGGCGAATAGTTTTCGCAACGCCCAAACAAAAACCCCGGATGTCGCCATCCGGGGTTTTGTCTTTGAGCCAAAAGGCCTCAAGATATTAGTCGTCGTCGCCGTCGCGGTCAGCTTCTGGATCGAAGAAGTCTTCCGGACGAAGCGCATCTTCGTCAACGCCGTAGATGGCGTCAGCGGAGGTGAGGTTTTCACCCTTGGCCTGACGCTCAGCTTCTTCAGCCGAACGGGCAACGTTCAGTTCAACCTGAAGCTCGACTTCCGAGTGCAGGTGAAGCGTGACGTTGTGCAGACCGATGGTCTTGATCGGCGTGTTGAGTTCGACCTGGTTACGGCCAACGTTGAAGCCTTCAGCGCCGAGGATTTCAACGACGTCACGGGCAGCAACGGAACCGTAGAGCTGACCGGTTTCGCCAGCGGAACGAACAACGATGAAGCTCTTGCCTTCGAGTGCGTCGGCAACCTTCTGGGCTTCGGACTTGCGCTCAAGGTTACGGGCTTCGAGCGTTGCGCGCTCGGTTTCAAAACGGGTCTTGTTGGCAGCGTTGGCGCGCAGTGCCTTGCCCTGCGGCAGCAGGAAATTACGTGCGTAGCCGTCGCGAACCTTTACGGTTTCGCCCATCTGGCCAAGCTTTGCGATACGCTCGAGAAGAATGACTTCCATCTTCTTGATCCTTTCTTATTTGGAGTTGGTTTCGTTCGATTTATCGGAGCTCCGCGCAGGTGTCAGAGAGATCGTGCTGCGCACGTCGCTGAGACCTAGGAGGAGGATGAGGAACAGCGGAAACATGAAGATCGCTGAAAGGTATGCGAGGATAAGAACCGGCAGCCGCCAGTCCTTGCCCTTGGAACGGTGATGCAGCGAGGCGTAACCCGCCATGATGAATCCCGCGCCGAATGTACCGCAGAGAACCGCACCGACCATGGCGGGAACACCGCCAAAGAAGGTCAGGACGATGCCTCCAAGGAAAATGAAGATCGCGTTGCGATGCATGCGAAGTGCGGCTGCGATATCTTCGCGTGGGCGAAGACCCTTACCGAAGGAGCGCACCATGCGGCTTGCGAAATAATAGGCCGCAAACAAAAGCATAACCCAGAGGCCGCCCTGGATCATCGGCAGCATCAGAACCAGAAGCGACTTTGTTTGCGAAAGGGCTGCCGGATCTGGCTTGAAGGTCGATTCGCTTGCCTGGACCGACGCCATCATCAGGTCGACCATCTGCGAAACGAGTTCGTGACCATAGCCGATCATCGTGCCGAGAATGATGACCGAGACCGTGATCAGGCCGCACAGATGCAGAACGATGCCGGACAGCGGGTACCAGGCCATCAGGTCTTCCGGGCCGCCGATCTCGGCGGCAGGCCGTGCGAGGTTTGCGAGGTGAGACAGCCAGCCAGCCGGGATCAGCGTAAAGATCGCGATCGTCACGGCAAAAAGCGGGGAGACGGCAAGGGCGCCGAGGAAGCCTGCGGAGAGAACGGCAACGATGGCCGCGGCATTGCCCCAGCCGAGACCGGCAACGAGAACCGGCATGGCGGAAGCTGCATAGAGCAGGAAGGACATCGACGACTGTGCCGTTGCGCCAAGCGTTAGAAACGCGGCGCATATGCCGGCAAGAATGCCGGCGATCAGCACTGTCTGGTTCAATTGTCTCAACGTCGCTGTCCTGCTTGTCTTAGCAGTTAGAGGACCGTTCGTTTGAACGTCGTCCCCAACATGGGGTTTGCTGTCATTCGATCCGCGCCCAACGCGGAAGGAATTGGCGCTCTTGAAGAAGCTGACCGAGAGTCGGCTGCTTCGAGAGGGAGAACGAGGTCGCGTGAAACCGCGACCTCGAAACTTGAATTACGCTACGACGTAAGGCAGCAGGCCGAGGAAGCGTGCACGCTTGATCGCCTGAGCGAGTTCGCGCTGCTTCTTCTGGGAAACGGCGGTGATGCGCGAAGGAACGATCTTGCCGCGCTCGGAAATGTAGCGCTGCAGCAGACGAACGTCCTTGTAGTCGATCTTCGGAGCGTTTGCGCCGGAGAAGGGGCACGTCTTGCGACGGCGGGGGAAGGGGCGGCGTGCCTGGGAAGAGGATGCGTCAGCCATTATTGTTTCTCCTTATGCACGGTCTTCGCGCGGACGGCGCGGACGGTCTTCGCGCGGTGCGCCATCACGGGGACCACGGTCGCCACGGTCAGGACGGTCGCCGTCGCGGCGCGGGCGGTCGTCACGGTCGCGCTTCTGCAACATGGCAGACGGGCCTTCTTCGTGAGCTTCCACAGCGATGGTCATGTAACGAAGAACGTCTTCGTTGATGCGCATCTGGCGCTCGATTTCGTGGATAGCAGCCGCCGGAGCGTCGATGTCCATCAGAGCGTAGTGAGCCTTGCGGTTCTTCTTGATGCGGTAGGTGAGGGACTTCAGACCCCAGTTCTCGATGCGTCCGACGTTGCCGCCGAACGATTCGATAACGCCCTTGTACTGTTCGACAAGTGCGTCGACCTGCTGGGCAGTGATATCCTGCCGGGCAAGGAAGATGTGTTCGTAAAGAGCCATTTAAGCTTTGCCTTTCTTGCGTTTCATTCATCACCCGGCAATGGCGCTAAGCCTCAACGACTGCTCTTGATCGGAAAACCGGAGGCAAGAAAAGCGTTGTTCGAGACGGTCGAGAGCGGAGACACGGGAGGCCGGAAAAACCTTATGGTTCCTGCTGTTTCGAGATCGAAACCAGCCCTCCGTTCAGCCACCAGCCATAAGACCGGGTGTTGTGAACAGCGCGCTTATACTGAATTTTGCTGCGAATGCAAGCGCGCTGCCCGAAAAAGCCTGGTTTAAGGGCCTCGATCAGATTGCCATCGGATACTGACGATGGATATCGGCTATGCCCTTCAGCACCTCGTCGGAGAGCGTGACATCGGCCGCGGTAATATCCGTCTTCAACTGCTCCATCGTTGTTGCACCGATAATGACCGACGCCATGAAGGGGCGCGTAAGACAAAAGGCAATCGCGAGCTGGGCCGGATCGATACCAGCCTCATAGGCCAGTTCCAGATAGGCCTTCACCGGCGCTTCCTGCAGAGGCTGAAGCCGTCCGCCGATGTCGTGATTGATCGACCCGCGCGATCCTTCCGGGCGCGCGCCGTTCTGATACTTGCCGGTCAGGATGCCACCTGCAAGCGGCGAATAGGCAAGCAGGCCGACATCTTCGTGGTGGGCCACTTCGGCCAGATCGAGGTCGAAGCTGCGATAGAGTAGATTGTACTCGTTTTGAATGGAGGCAACGCGTGGGAGCCCCTTTGCTTCGGCGATATCGATATATTTCTGCGTGCCCCAGGCGCTTTCATTGGAAAGGCCGATGGCGCGGATCTTTCCGGCCTTTACCAGCTCGCCCAGTGTTTCGAGCTTTTCGTTGAACTCTTCGAGCGTCTTTTCCTTATTCTGCTTGGACGCGTCGAAGCTCCAGGCCCCGCGGAAATGATAGGTACCGCGGTTCGGCCAGTGGATCTGGTAGAGGTCGATGTAATCGGTCTTCAGGCGATTGAGGCTGGTATCGACTGCTTCGCGAATGGCTGCGGCATCGATATCGCGCCCACCGCGAATGTAATCGCGGCCGGAGCCGGCAACCTTGGTGGCAAGAACCACGTCGCTGCGCTTGCCGGTCTTCTCGAACCATGTCCCGATATAGTCTTCCGTGCGCCCTTGCGTTTCGGCAGAGACCGGCGTCGTCGGGTAGAGCTCGGCTGTGTCGAAGAAATTGACGCCGTTCTCGAGTGCGTAGTCCATCTGCTCATGGGCCTCGGCCTCGGTGTTCTGCGTGCCCCATGTCATCGTGCCAAGGCAGATTTCCGACACGGAAATGCCCGTGCGTCCCAACGTGTTCTGTTTCATGGAAATGTCTCGTTTTGCTTGGAAGGTGGGCAGAAAGTAATGCGGAATTGCCGCAGCGCAAGAAAAAACATTCCGTCTCAATCTCTGTGGAAGAGGGCGGCGAAACAGATGGCAAAGGCGTCGCAAGCGGCGCAAAGCCTTGACTTTGCGGGCCGGAATGTGAATGGAAAGCCCCACAATGGAAGGGAAGGCCCGAGAACAGGCCCAAAAAGAAGGACCGCATTCCATGGCTATCGCATTCACATTTCCCGGTCAGGGCAGCCAGGCTGTCGGCATGGGCAAGGATCTGGCGGAGAATTTTGCAGAAGCCCGCGCCGTTTTCGAGGAAGTCGATGAAGCACTGGGACAGAAACTGTCCGACATCATGTGGAATGGTCCGGAAGAGACGCTGACGCTGACCGCCAATGCACAGCCGGCCCTGATGGCGGTTTCTGTCGCCGTGATGCGCGTCTTGGAAGCGCGTGGCCTGAAGCTCGCTGAAAAAGTATCCTACGTTGCGGGTCATTCGCTTGGCGAATATTCGGCGCTTTGTGCAGCCGGTACCTTCTCGCTGGCCGATACCGCCCGTCTTTTGCGCATCCGTGGCAATGCCATGCAGGCTGCCGTTCCCGTAGGCCAGGGCGCCATGGCGGCGATCATCGGCCTCGAGCATGGCGATGTAGAGGCCATTTGCGCCGAAGCGGCTGCCGGGGGCGTCTGCCAGATTGCCAATGACAATGGCGGCGGCCAGTTGGTCATTTCCGGCGCTAAGGCACCGGTGGAAAAGGCAGCAGCTCTTGCTTCAGAGAAGGGCGCCAAGCGCGCCATCATGCTGCCGGTCTCCGCACCCTTCCACTCGGCGCTGATGGCACCTGCTGCAGAGGCGATGCGCGAGGCGCTGGCTTCTGTCAAGAAGAACAATCCGGTCGTTCCGGTTGTCGCCAATGTGCGCGCAGCACCCGTGTCGGATGCCGAGGAGATTGCCGCCCTGCTGGTCGAGCAGGTGACAGGCCAGGTTCGCTGGCGCGAAACGGTCGAGTGGTTTGCCGCCAATGACGTGACGACACTTTACGAGATCGGCTCCGGCAAGGTTCTGACGGGTCTCGCTCGCCGCATCGACAAGACCGTCAACGGCGTTGCCGTCAATTCCCCTGCGGATATCGAAGCCGCACTTCAGACGCTTCTCGGCTGAGTTCAAGAGAAAAATAAAAGGACGAACAGCATGTTTGATCTGACTGGCCGCAAGGCTCTCATTACCGGCGCGACCGGCGGCATCGGCGAAGAAATCGCCCGTATTCTCCACGCGCAGGGCGCAACCGTTGGCCTTCACGGCACCCGCGTCGAAAAGCTCGAGGCATTGGCCTCCGAGCTTGGCGAGCGCGTCAAGATTTTTCCGGCCAACCTGGCTGACCGCGCAGAGGTAAAGGCACTTGGCGAGAAGGCGGAAGCCGAACTCGAAGGCGTCGACATCCTCGTCAACAATGCGGGCATCACCAAGGATGGCCTTTTCGTTCGCATGAGCGATGAAGACTGGGACAATGTCATCGAGGTCAATCTGACGTCCATGTTCCGCCTGACACGTGAGCTGACCCACCCGATGATGCGCCGCCGTTTCGGCCGCATCATCAACATCACCTCCATCGTCGGCGTCACCGGCAATGCGGGCCAGACGAATTACTGCGCCTCGAAGGCCGGCATGATCGGCTTCTCCAAGTCGCTGGCACAGGAAATTGCTTTGCGCAACGTGACCGTCAACTGCGTGGCACCGGGCTTCATCGAAAGCGCGATGACTGGCAAGCTGAACGACAAGCAGAAGGAAGGCATCATGGGGGCGATCCCGATGAAGCGCATGGGTACGGGCGCTGAAATCGCTTCTGCCGTGCTTTATCTTGCCTCTAACGAGGCCGGTTACATGACCGGTCAGACTCTTCACGTAAATGGCGGCATGGCCATGATCTAATCCATCCTGCATGAAAATCCGCTGCGATTTTCGTGAGGGGTGATTGGACGATCCAACAGGTGAAAGCGCCTTGCATCTTGCTGTGGTGGCGCTTGCACACTTCGACTTCTGACATGTATCGAAAAGAAAATTGCCTGTAGAGCGCGTGTGTTAGCGCTATTTTAAGGCTTTTTTCCCGCAGGAAAGCATGTTAAGCGGGCGAAGACTGTGAACAGTCGTCCCGGAGTGACAGGCGACCGTTGCGATTTCTTGCGACGATGTTAGCTTGACCGGGTTGAACGGGTTTGCCCACGGTGCTTGCCTTAAAGGGGCGCTTGGGGGTTTTAACAGGGCAGGGTGCCTGAAGGGGCATTCCTTTCAAAGTAAAGGTCGAGGAAACCGACATGAGCGATATCGCAGAACGCGTAAAGAAAATTGTAGTTGATCATCTTGGCGTTGACGCCGACAAAGTCGTTGAAGGCGCAAGCTTCATCGACGACCTGGGCGCTGACTCGCTCGACACCGTTGAACTGGTTATGGCGTTCGAAGAAGAATTCGGCGTTGAAATTCCAGACGACGCAGCTGACTCGATCCTGACTGTTGGCGACGCTGTCAAGTTCATCGAAAAGGCTCAGGCCTAATCTTTGAATGGATCAAGGGAAGGCCTAAAAGCCTTCCCGATGTGGCCCGGCCTGTCCGGGCCAATATTTTATCATGCGGTCTCTTTGGGCCGGATGACGCTTGTCGCACGCAAGATGACATATACCAAACACCTATGATTGGACTATGAGGGCGCACAATTGACTTTGAGACGTGTCGTTATCACGGGTACCGGCATGGTATCTCCCCTTGGCTGTGGAACGGAAGTGACCTGGGAGCGGCTTTTGGCCGGTCAGAATGGCGCCCGTCTCGTCACGGAATTCGAAGTCGAAGATCTGCCCGCGAAAATTGCCTGCCGCATTCCTGTCGGTGACGGCACCGATGGCACCTTCAATGCCGATGACTGGATGGAGCCGAAGGAACAGCGCAAGGTCGATCCCTTCATCATCTATGGCATGGCCGCCGCCGAGATGGCGCTGAACGACGCCAACTGGCATCCTGCAACTGACGAAGACCAGATCATGACTGGTGTGCTGATCGGCTCCGGTATCGGTGGCCTCGAAGGCATCGTGGAAGCAGGATACACGCTTCGCGATAAAGGCCCGCGCCGCGTCTCGCCCTTTTTCATTCCCGGTCGTTTGATCAATCTCGTTTCCGGCCAGGTGTCCATCAGGCACAAGCTGCGCGGCCCGAACCATTCGGTCGTCACGGCATGCTCCACCGGTGCGCACGCGATTGGTGATGCTTCCCGTCTGATCGCGCTTGGAGACGCCGATGTGATGGTTGCAGGTGGTGCTGAATCGCCCGTCTGCCGTATTTCACTCGCTGGCTTTGCCGCCTGCAAGGCGCTGTCCACCCAGCACAATGACGATCCGCAGAAGGCATCGCGCCCCTATGACCGCGACCGTGACGGTTTCGTCATGGGCGAGGGCGCCGGCATTGTCGTTCTCGAAGAGCTGGAACATGCAAAGGCACGTGGCGCGAAGATCTATGCCGAAGTCGTCGGCTATGGTCTCTCCGGCGATGCTTACCACATCACCGCTCCGTCCGAAGATGGCGAAGGTGCCTATCGCTGCATGGCCATGGCGCTCAAGCGTGCCGGCCTGACGCCAGCCGACATAGATTACATCAACGCCCACGGCACCTCCACAATGGCCGACACGATCGAGCTTGGCGCGGTCGAGCGTCTGGTGGGTGACTCTGCCTCGAAGATTTCCATGTCGTCGACCAAGTCGGCGACAGGCCATCTTCTCGGTGCAGCAGGCGCGATCGAAGCGATCTTCGCGACGCTTGCCATCCGCGACAACATCGTCCCGCCGACGCTCAATCTCGACAATCCCGATGTCGAGACCGCGATCGATCTGGTGCCGCACAAGGCGCGCAAGCGCGACGTCAATGTGGCGCTTTCGAACTCCTTCGGCTTTGGCGGCACGAATGCATCTCTGGTCCTGCGCCGTTACGAAGGCTGAGTGTCTGGACTGACGCTCTAAGTCTGCCAGCATGGGGCGGCCACTTGCCGCCCTTCCAAGAATCGATCAGAACGTTTTTCAGCTTTCCCGGCGAGTTGCCGGGATTGCCTGATCTGCCAGCTCTTCGAAACCAAGGATGCGAGCGCGTCCGTTTTCGATGAACTGGAACGGTGGAGGAACCTCGCTTCGTCAACGAAGATGTGTTTGATCCGTCAGCCGGTTGAGAGTGCAGAATAGCCTGCCGAACCTGTTTTTGCCGCATTGCCTGCTCAAATAAGCCGTTGTAATGCCGAACTGAAAAGGACCGCCGGTGAGCGATAACAGAGAGAACAATCAGCCGCCCTACGACCGCAACAGCTCCTATGAGAGCAAGGGTGGACCGATCATTCCCAAATCGCCGACCGAGGCTCTGAGACCTGAAAAAGTGCCTGAGCCGCCGAAGCGCTCGCGCAAGGCCCACAGCCAGACAGTGATCTTCCTGAATTTTTTGATGACGCTGATCGTGGCCGTCACCGTGGTAGGTATCGCGGGCTTCTACTACATGATCCACTCGTTCCATGAGCCGGGCCCGCTGCCGACCAACACGACCATTACGGTGCGCAATGGCGCCGGTCTGGCGGAAATCGCCAACACGCTGGAGCGAAGCGACGCCATTTCCAACGGACGCATCTTCCGCCTGATGGCAGATCGTTACATGGAGGCCGGTCAGACGCCGAAACCGGGCGAATATGAGATCAAGGCCCATGCATCGATGAAGGATATTCTGTCCTTGCTGGAATCGGGCAAGTCGATCCTCTACACAGTTGCTTTCCCGGAAGGCCTGACGGTCAAACAGATGTTCGCGCGCCTTGAATCCGACCCTGTGCTCGAAGGTGATCTTCCGACCGAATTGCCACCGGAAGGCAGCCTGCGTCCGGACACCTATCCCTTTACCCGCGGTACCAAGCGGGAAGAAATCGTGCGCCAGATGCGCGCAGCGCAGACAAAGCTCGTCGACATGCTGTGGCAGCGGCGCGACCCGGACCTGCCGCTGAAGACCGTCGAGGAATTCATCACACTTGCTTCCATCGTCGAGAAGGAAACCGGCAAGGATGATGAGCGTGGGCACGTCGCGTCCGTCTTCTATAACCGGATGAAAAAGAATATGCGTCTGCAATCCGATCCGACGATCATCTACGGTCTGTTTGGCGGTGAGGGCAAACCATCCGACCGGCCGATCTATCAGTCGGACCTGCAAAAAGAGACGCCGTTCAACACCTATATCATCCGCGGCCTGCCGCCGCACCCGATCGCCAATCCCGGCCGGGCAGCGCTTGAGGCAACGGCCAATCCCTGGCGGACAGACGATCTCTACTTTGTAGCCGATGGCACAGGCGGCCATGTCTTTGCCAAGACGCTGGACGAGCACAACGCCAATGTCCGTCGCTGGAGAAAGATCGAAGCCGAAAAGGCTGCTAGCGGCGGAAACTCCGAAACCGTTGTCGACGGTCAGCCAGGCGGTAATCAGGCAGAGAAACCGGCGAATTAATAGAGGGCTGGCTGCGGCTGCGTGGCCGCACGCACGCAAGCGTCTGGGGGACATTCGAATGACATTGCAATCCATGACGGGCTTCGCGCGCAGCGAAGGCTCCTCCGGACGATATCGCTGGGCCTGGGAGTTGCGCTCCGTCAATGGCAAGGGGCTGGATCTAAGGCTGCGCCTGCCATCGGGCATGGAGGCACTGGAGACGGCGCTCCGTGACATCGCATCGAAAAGCCTGTCGCGCGGTAACATTCAGGCCGGGCTCTCGGTCTCTGCATCAGAGACCAAGCTTGAGGCCGTCGTCAACCGTGACGCGCTGGATGCGGTCCTTGCCTTGAAGCAGGAACTGGGAAATGCGGTCAGCGACGCGCCGCTCAGCTTTGATACGTTGCTGTCGGTGCGCGGTCTCGTTGAGTTTCGCGAGCCAGAGGAAACGGAAGATGCGCAAGCTGCCCGCAACGCCGATATCGTTGACGGATTCTCCGCGGCCGTCGCTTCGTTGAAAGCCATGCGTGAAAGGGAAGGTGCATCGCTCTACACGCTGCTTTCCACCCATATCGACCGTATCGAACAGCTGACATCTATCATCGAAGCCGATCCCTCCCGCCAGCCGGAGCACATCCGGGCGAGGCTGGAAGCGCAGATCGCCTTGATCGGCGATGGCAATGGAGGTCTTGATCGCGAGCGCCTTTATGCGGAAGCCGCATTGCTGGCCACCAAGGCGGATCTGCGCGAGGAGATTGACCGGCTGACCTCGCATGTGTCAGCGGCGCGTGAACTTCTCGCCACCGGCGGGCCTGTCGGGCGCAAGCTCGATTTTCTTGCACAGGAATTTAACCGGGAGTCGAATACGATCTGTTCCAAATCCAATGCCAGTGCTGTAACCGCTGCTGGTATCGAATTGAAAGTCGTGATCGACCAATTCCGCGAACAGGTTCAAAATCTGGAGTAGGCTCCATGGTACCAGCAGATAGCTCTCCCGTTCATATCGCCCGTAGAGGGTTGATGCTGGTCATGTCCTCGCCGTCAGGTGCGGGCAAGTCCACCATCGCCAGAAACCTGCTGGATCGGGACAAGAATATCAGCCTGTCGGTGAGTGTCACGACGCGGCAGCGTCGGCAGAGCGAGATCGAAGGCATTCATTATCACTTCATCACCAAGCGTGAATTCGAGGTGCTGCGAGACAGCGATCAACTGCTGGAATGGGCGGAAGTGCACGGCAATTTCTACGGAACGCCGCGCGCGCCGGTAGAGCAGGCCATGTCTGAAGGTCGCGACATGCTGTTCGATATCGACTGGCAGGGCGCAGAACAGCTTCAGGACAAGATGCAGGCAGACGTGGTGTCGATCTTCATTTTGCCGCCGACCATGACCGAACTGCAGTCGCGCCTGCATCGCCGCGCCGAAGACACCGAAGAAGTGATCCGCACACGCCTCGCCAATTCGCGCGCCGAGATCGAGCACTGGCGGGACTATGACTATGTGATCCTCAATGACGATCTTCAGGCAGCTTTTTCGGCCGTCGAAGCCATCGTCAAGGCCGAACGTGTCCGCCGCAACCGTCGCCACGGCATGTTCGATTTCGTCAGGGGATTGTTGGAGGAAGAGCCGCAGCTTTAATCAGCCCGGTTCTTTAATTGCCAGCCACTTACGAGACAGCTTTTCATCGGCTGCGTCTTCCGCCCAGCCGTGACCACCCTCGAGCATTTCGAGACGAACATCCGCTCCAGCACTAGTGAACTGGTCTGCCAGATCACGCGCGTCGTTCTCCGCGCGCCGTTCATCGTGCTTGGCAGCAAGCAGCAGGACGGGAAAGCCGGTGAGGCTAGGGAGTTCTTCATGTCTTCTAGGTGAAAGCGGCCGCAAGAGGATGGCTCCTCGCGCCATGCTGCCATTCTGGCACAGCACCTCAGCCGCCATGATTGCACCATTTGAGTAGCCGACGAGAAACGGCATCTCGCCTGTCTGACGGATGACAAAATCCATGAACATGCAGAGCCTGGTCGCCTGCGCTCTCAGATCGTCCACGTTGATTTGCCGGTCGGGCTTTCTGCGGAAAAATGCGTAACCATTTTCCCAGGGCACCGCGCCGCGTAGGGCATAAAGAACGGCATTGGGAAACACCGCCCTGCCGAATGCCAGGAGGTCGTTCTCATCCCGTCCTGAGCCATGGAGAAGCACCACGACGCAGTCTGCGGTTCCTGATGGGACAGCAAGCTCGTATTGGAAACCGGCATCGTTCATGGCGGCCCTCTCGGCAGGGTCTAAAACAAGATGAATGTCGGCTTGGTAATACCCCTGACAGGATTACAAACTGTTCGCCAGCCGCACGAACTCTTCGACCGAGAGCGTTTCAGCGCGTCTTGTTGGGTCGATGTCCGCCTTTTCAAGCAGGGCTTCTCCGCCGATGCTTTTCACGCTCTGGCGCAGCATCTTGCGGCGTTGGCCGAAGGCCGCTTCCGTGACCTTCTCAAGCTTCTCAACATCGCAGGCCAGCGGCTTTTCCTTGGGCAGGAGATGCACGACGGTCGAGGTGACTTTGGGCGGTGGGCTGAAGGCTTGTGGCGGAACATCGAAAGCCATTTCCGGCACGGTGCGCCAGCCCGTGAGTACACCGAGGCGGCCATAGTGGTTATCGCCTTCTTCGGCAACAATGCGCTGTCCGACTTCCTTCTGGAACATCAGCGTCATGGACAGCCAGAATGGCGGCCATTCCTTCGGCAGAAGCCAGTTGACCAGAAGCTGGGTGCCGACATTATAGGGGAGGTTGGCGATGATGCGGACCGGTTCGCCCTTGGGAACAAGGGCTTCGAAATCGGTCTTGAGCGCGTCGCCTTCGATCACGTCCAGCCGTCCGGGATAGTGATCGGCAATTTCCGCCAGTGCTGGAAGACAGCGGCTGTCTCGCTCTACGGCAATCACCTTTTTTGCGCCAAGCGAGAGAATGGCGCGGGTCAAGCCACCTGGGCCAGGCCCGACCTCGAAAACTGTAACACCGTCTAGAGGACCGGCGGTACGCGCGATCTTCTGCGTCAGATTAAGGTCGAAAAGGAAGTTCTGACCGAGCGACTTCTTCGCATCAAGGCCGTGGCGCTGGATGACGTCGCGCAGCGGCGGAAGACCATCGATTGCTGCCATCACGAAACCTGCCGCGCAGCGATCTCGGCCGCCATCTTCAACGACGCCACAAGGCTTGAGCAGTTGGCGATACCCTGTCCGGCAATACCGAAGGCGGTGCCATGATCGGGTGACGTGCGGATGAAGGGCAGGCCGAGCGTCACATTGACCGAGTCATCGAAGCCGAGTGCCTTAGCCGGAATCAGGCCCTGATCGTGATACATGCAGATCGCAACGTCATAACGCTTGCGCGCGGCATCATGGAACATGGTGTCGGCCGGCAGAGGGCCGAATGCGTCGATGCCATCCTTGCGCAACTGCATGGTCGCCGGATGGATGATATCGCGATCTTCCGTGCCGATCGCACCGTCTTCGCCCGCATGTGGGTTTAGCCCAGCGACTGCCAGTCTTGGCGCATCCATGCCGAACTTGCTCGTCAGGTCGTTGGCAACGATCCGGCATGTATCGATGATGAGCTCCTCCGTCAGAGCAGATGCCACATCCTTGATGGGAATGTGGATCGTCACAGGCACGACACGCAGCTTTGGCCCGGCGATCATCATGACCGGTCGCGCTGCCTGGCCTGTGTGCTTGAGCGCGAGATCCGCAAGGAATTCTGTGTGGCCGGGGAAGCCGAAGCCGGCTTCGTAAAGCACGGCTTTGGCGATCGGATTGGTAACGACGGCAGCCGCCTTTCTCGCCATCGTCAACGAGGCAGCGGTCTCGATGGCCTTGATGGTGGAGATGGCTGTGCCGACATGAGGTTGGCCTGCCTGTACGTCAAAACCGACAGGAACAGGCAAAACGGGCAGGCCGGTGGTGAATGCAGAAACTGCTTCTTCAGCCTCGCAGGTGACGATGTTGACCGGAATGTCAAGAATATTTGCCCGGCTCGTCAGCACGTCTGGATCACCGACGAAGAGAAATGGCGGAACACTGAGTTCATCACGTCTTGCCCAGGCTGCAAGCGCGATATCGGGACCGATGCCGGCGGGATCGCCCTGTGTCAAAGCGAGAGGCAGTTCAAGCGACGTCACGACGTTCGGATCTTTCACCTGTTGCGCTGGTCTCGAAAGGTGCGACCCTGCCGATCAGCGGCATTTTGATATCTTGGAAACCATAGCGGCACCGCATCAGGGTGCCGCACCAGGATCAGGTTTGAGTGATCTGTGCCTTGCTGCGAAGCTCGTCCAGATACTTCTTCTCGTTCGGGTTCTCACCCTTTTCCGCCTTGCTCAGGTCTTCGGCACGAAAGACAACTTCCGCCGCATAGTCATCGGAAACCTGCTGCTTCTTGCAGACAGCCAGGTACTCGACGCCCTTCTCGGTCACGCGCGTGGCGGTGGTGCCGCCCTCAGGCGTCTTGGTAACCAGGTCCTTCCACTCCGTGGGAAGTTCCGGTTCGAGAATCCGGCCAAGGTCCTTGATCGAAACATCCAGCATCGTGGCTGCGAAGGTCTTTGCCTGCTCGCAGCCGGGATAGCGCTTACGGGACGCTTCCGCTTCGCTCTTGCGTTTGCCGATGATGGACTTCTTCGATTCCGGTACGACGAAAATTATCTGCTGCAGGAAGTATTCCGACGTCACAGGCTTCTGGCCGCGCTCCTTGAGACGCGTGATGAAGTCCTGTGTCGACATGCGGTTCTTGCCGCCGTAGCGCGCATTGACCAGGCGTGGCCAGCTCATCTGCACGGCGATGAAGGATTTGAAGTGGTCGGCACCCACGCCAGCCTGGGTCAGCACCTTGGTCAGTTGGTCTTTCGTCAACTTGTTGCTGGCAGCAAAGCGGCCGAAGGCGGCATCGACATCTGCGGTGCTGACCGAAGCCTTGACGCGGGCGATTTCCTCGCGCTTCAAAGCCTCCTCGATCAGCTGTTCGCGGGCCTTCTCGTTGAGATTGCCCGACTGCCGCTGCAGCTTCAAGAAAGCCACGCGGCGTGCAATATCGTCAGAGGTGATCGGTGTCTTGTTGACGACGATCTTCACCGCGCTGTCGGCAAAAGCGACATTCGCCTGCGGCGCGACAATCATGGGAACTGCGAAGATCGCAAAGGCAAACGCGACGCTGCGCATCGCCTTCTTTCCGAAGTTCATCCTGGTCTCTCCCTCTCGGCAAGCCATTGGACCGGTTCCACGGCATTGCTTTTGAAACTCTCGCGGCATGAAGTTTATATGCTCACCTCACGGTGATGCTTCGCCTTCTTCCGCGATCCTAAATATGAACGCGCCCGTGTATATCACTGGAATGATTACCACCGCAATCGTCCGTCACAACCAGATCGTCGATATCTACGGCAAAAGCGTGACCTTAACTGCAGTCTGTCGATGACATGATATCGAGCGCCACACCCGGTGGAGGTGTCGCTACAAATGAAAACGGCGGGAAAATCCCGCCGTTGTTTTGTAAGGTCTAGGCTATCAGTAGTTGTTTGGCTGCCAGCCAATATCGGCCTTGTCCCAGTCTTCCGCAGCCGAGCCGACGCTGATGTCGCCGAGTGTGCGGAAGGCGAGGCGGGCATTGATCGACCAGTCATTTGCCGCCTCGCGCACGGTGCTGAGGTTACCCTCATCCGAGTAGCTGACGGTAAAGATGGTGCACTCGTCCTGATAGAGAACACCGATACGGCGCTCGCTCGAGAACTTGTTGTTCAAGTCGTAGTTGATCGCGCCGAACAGAGCCCAATTGTCGTCGAGGCGGATCTTGCCCGACGTCTGGATGATGTCACGATCACGGTCATAGCCGTAATTCGGCTGTGCCTTGACCTGCGTATAGCTGACCTTGCCGGTAAAACGGTTGTCCGTGTAGTGGACGCTGTTCTCCATCCGGTTGATCTCGAAGTTATCCTTGTCCAGACGCAAGCTGTTGGAGAAGGACAGACCGATCGGCGCATCGATCGCCGCCATCGTCACGTAGTCGGAGCGGTCCGATTCCAGACCGGAATCGGCACCGGCATTGACCAGATCCGGGGAGGCGAAAGAATTCTCGCCGGCCAGATGGAAGGACTGACCCGCAATCGCGCGGATGCCGTAGCCATTGTCGAACGTGCCGTTATAGCGGAAGCCGAGATTGGCACGCGTGCCGCCTTCGACACGGTCGAAGCCCGTGAACTTGTCGCGTTCGAACAGGTTGGTCGCATCGAAGACGAAGGCCTGCGAATCTTCGTTTGGAAGGCGACCGGCAAATTGCTCATCCGGACGCACGAATACCTGAGCGATCGGCTCAATCACGTGGCTGCTGTTCTGCGCCGTGAACAAAATCGGATATCGTGCTTCGAGACCAAGCGTTGCCATGCCGCGGAAGGCCGCGTCATCGTCAATCGAACTGCCATAGGCGAGACCCTGTGTCGCCATATCGGTGGAGAAGATGTCTCCACGAAGGGCGCCGAGCGGTGTCAGTTGAAGGCCGCTGTCGAAGGTGTAGGTTCTCTTCCACTCGGCTTCCGTCGTCAGGCGCGTATAGGTGCCTTCAAGACCCGGGAAGCGGTTGGAGGTTCCGAGCGCGTAGGCATCCTGATTGCGGCGCGTCAGGCTCGTGAGGTTCGTCGTCAGCGAAAGCTCGCCGCCATAGACGGGATCGGGAAGGAAGTAACGATAGTCAACGGCTGGATGGACAATCGCCTGCCTGCGCTCTTCCAACTCGAAGTCGTCCTTGTCCTGGACGTTGAAGTAGTAGGCATTGGCATCGAAGCTGTTACGATCACCGAGGCCGGTGAGGTAAAGCTTGTTGGTCTGGGTTTCGCTCTTATAGCCCTTGAGGTCATAGGTGCGGGCGAAGTTGTTGTCGGACTGCACCATGACGTCCCAGCCGAATGACCAGCGAGGATTGATCTTGAAGTCACCCTTGCTGGCAACCATGCCGCGACGGTCGTTCAGCGCGTCGCTGGTGCCAGAGTCGAATCGTTCCGGGTCGCGCTGGTCGATGCCGGCAAATGTCAGCGTGTGCGTTCCCATCTCGAAACGGTTGCGCAGTTCACCGTGAAGCAGAAGGCCCTGGGCAGTGTAGAAGGTCGGTGTGACCGTCAGATCCGCGCTATCGCCAAGCACCTGATAATAGGGCACGCCGATACCGAAACCGAGCTTGTCGGTTATGCTCATCTGCGGGAACAAAAAGCCCGATTTGCGCTTTACCCGGTTGTCGGGAACGGTGAGGAACGGAAGATAGGCGATCGGCTTGCCGAACAGCTCGAAACGAGCCTTCTCCAATCGAACCGTCTGGCTCTTGCCGTCCTGAATGACGCGCTCTGCCTTGACCTGCCAAAGTGGCGGCTTGTCGGGACGTTCGGCGCAGGGAAGGCAGGCCGTATAAACGCCGTTGTTGAGGATCATAACATCCTCATTGACGCGTTCAGCACTTTCGCCGGCAATGCGCGTGTTGTCGGTCGTTTCCACGCGCAGAGCATTCACGAAGCCCTGCGAGAAATTGTCGGTCACGTCCAACTCATCGGCATAGATGCGGTTGCCGCTTGGCTCGATGAGTTCGATGTTTCCACGGGCAACGACGCGACCGGTGCCCTGATTATATTCAATGCGTTGGGCCACCATGCGGTAGCCGGAATATTTCAAGCGCACGCCACCCGTCGCGATCACTTCTTGTGCGTCACGATTATAGGTGAGTTCATTTGCTGTAAGCAGGAGTTTTGATTGGTCTTGAGCGTCGCCCACAATCACCCCGTCATCAGCGAAAGCGCTGGATGCGGTAGCTACGTATGCGCACACAGAAGCCCCTGTCAGAAGGGCTGCCGCAAGCCGTCTGATATTCCCGCGGTCAAATACCGCCACTAGCCGTCCTCCTGATGAAGCAGAATGGTTGCCCCCAATGCCAACGCTACGACGACTGGAATCCAGACCGCAACGAAGGGCGGAACAACGCCGCTACTCCCGAATGCCCTTACGAGCACGGTTACCACATAAAGCACGAAGCCGGAAAGGATTCCACCCAGAATCACTGAACGGGACTGTGCAAAACGGCTGAACTTTAGAGAAACAGTTGCCGCAATGAACGTCATCGCCACCAGTAGAAATGGCATGGAGAGTAGGAAGTGATATTGCGTCTCGAGTGCCTTGGATGACAGGCCGAAGGATTTCGCCACTTCGATTTTTCGAGAAAGATCAAAGAAAGCAACGGTTTCCGGCTGAGTCAGACGCTCTTGAACGAATTCCTGTCTCAAATTGGTACTGATTCTGGCCGTCGCCTGATGGGTGGGGACGTGACCCGGCCGAATCTCCGAAACGTTGTTAAGAAGCCAGTAACCATCTTCCAACTTCGCCGAGGCGGCGTCCTGTCGGAAAAGGATGTTGCCGTTCTTGTCGAGGTGGATCAGCACCACATCTTTCAGCAGCGCGCCGTTATCCTCGAAGCTCTTGGCTCCGATGATCGTGTCCTCTCCACCGCTGCTTTGGCGCAGCCATGGAATTACCTGCTGCTGACGCGGGCCGCTGCCATCATTACGCCATCCCGCCTCAACGGAGAGCGACTTGCTTTCGCCCCAGGCGGCGAGCGGATTGAGCGCCGCGACGCAGAGGATGCCGAGCAGGATTGCGCCGGTGATGAAGGGCAGCATGAACTGCCAGACGGAAATGCCCGCCGCGCGCGTCACCACAAGCTCGTAGCGGCGGTTCAGCGAGATCAGCGTCGTCATGCCGACGAAGAGGGCAACGAAAGGAACAGTCTGCTGTAGGATAAGCGGCAGTCGAAGCGCCGTTAGCCCCAGTGCGGCCGGCACGGAATACCCGGGAAGACCGGACATGCGTCGTGCGGTTTCGCTAAAATCGGCCAGAAAGATGATCGACGAGACGCCGAGCAGAAACCAGAAGGTGGTCATGGCGTAGCGACGAAGAAAATAGCGGGCGAGTGTACCGAAGATCATGCGCTCTGTCCCCCGTTACCGTTCACCTTTGGCCGGCTGACGCGACGCTGGAGCGCCTGGGTTGCGGTATGAAGGAAGGACGGCATATGCAGCTTGCGGCCGGTCGCCAGCAGATAGGCGGCAATGAGGCCGCTGACCACCGGAACGGCATAGACGAAGGGAATGAAGGCAGCGCTCTGCTTCACCTGATTGGTGAAATAGAAGCCCAGCCAGCGCAGCATGAAGGCCGTGACCAGCGCAACCACCATGGGATGTAGCCGTGCCTCGCGGTGAGAGCGCGCGTCCCCTGCGACGACCAGCGAGATCAAAGCAAACACGAAGGGAAACATCCAGTCGACGAGACGCCGGTGCAGTTCCGAACGGAAGCTTCCAGGATTTTTCTTGTAGCTTTCCAGGTTCTCGTCGGGAGACAGCAGGAAGGCCAGGCTGGCATCGCTGGCAGACAGCGACGGCTCATTGTCGGACTTCTCCGACATGGTCGAGAGATCGAAGGCGTAGGACAGGAACTTGACGACCGAAACCTTGCCGTCCGGCGTCTTCTGCTGAACCTCACCGTCACGCATGGTGAGTGAGGTACCACCTTCATCGATCATGCCTTCCTTGGCATAATAAATAAGGTCGTAATTCGGATCGCGACGGTCGGCAACGAAGAGCCCACGAAGGATTCGGCCCTGACGCTGGCCGATTTGCACATAAAGTCCATCCTGAATGGTGCGGAAAGTCTTCTCTTCGATCACCGAGGAGAGGAGGTCGGCATAGGCTGCAGCGACCATCTGGCGCGCAGCGGCACGTGCCGGCGGCTCGGCAAAATTGGTGATGCCGAAGGAGACGAGGCTCAGCACCGCGCCGAGAAAGAGGACAGGCTTGTAGATGATCGTGCGGCGCGCGCCCGACGCATCGATAATGGCGAGCTCCGAGTCGGTGTTCATCGCGGTGAGCGTCTGCGTCACGCCAATGACAAGCGCGAAGGGTAGAACGACGGGAATGAGCGTCGGCAACAGCATGGTCGCGAGCGTCATGAACGAGCCCATCGACTGGCCGCTATCCGTGACGAGGTTGATTCTTTGCAGAACCTGGATCGTCCAGATGATTGCCAGCACGGGCATCAGCGCGACGAGAACCATCTGCGTCGTGCGTCGCAATATGTACCGTTCGAGAAGCGCCATTTAGTCCCTGGTAACGTTTTTCATTCTTTTTTCCCGTGCAGGGAACCGGCCCTATGTAATCGCATCGATCCCGCTTGGCGACTCTCGATGGACCACAAATTTCTTTCACGCAGTCATTTTTCCTGTGGCTGTGGCTTTTTGTGGAGAGCTGGCGAAAAAACTTTTCGTCGAACCTCAGTCGTTACCGCGACCATCCACAAATTTGACACTGCGAGTCGCCATGCCGGGGTTGCGTCACGGGCGGAAAGGCCCATGATCCGCACACCCTTTAAAAAACAGCAAGATGAGCATCAAGATGTCCGCCAGTTTCGATATTTCCTTCGCCGCTTCCGCCTCATGTGAAAATGCCACGGCAATTCTTCTGCGCGCTTCCGGCGACGAAGGGGCGGCGGGTCAGGCGCATGTGGATCCGGCTGGCGTGCTGGAAAAGGCCGCCAAGGTGGCAGGCTTTTCAGCAAAGTCGATGAGCGTTCTCGATGTTCTGACGCCCCAGGGTTCTGAGGCAGATCGCATCACCGTGATCGGCCTTGGCAAGGCCACGAAGCTCACCGCGCATGATTGGCTGAGGGCAGGCGGCACTGCTGCTGCCAATTTCAAGAAGGCGGAAAAGGTCGTCGTCTATGTCGATGTTCCGGGCCTCGATGTGAATGGCAAGGCCGCCGCCGACTTCGCCCTTGGGCTTCTGCTGCGCGCCTATAGCTTCGATGCCTACAAGACCAAGAAGCCGTCCGACGAAGAGAAGAAGCCGAAGCGCGTCGATGTGACGATTGTGACGGTTGTCCACAAGGAGGCAGAAAAGGCGTTCGAGGCTGCTCAGGCCGTCGCCGATGGCGTCATTCTGGCGCGCGATCTCGTCAATCTGCCGCCGAATGTGCTTGGTCCGGTCGAATTTGCCGAGAAGGCGGAAGGCTTGAAGAAACTCGGCGTAGAGGTTGAAATCCTTGGCGAAAAGGAAATGAAGAAGCTCGGCATGGGCGCACTTCTCGGCGTGGCGCAAGGCTCTGTTCGCCCGCCACGGCTTGCCATCATGCAATGGAATGGCGGCTCCAAGAAAGACGAGCCGATCGCCTTCATCGGCAAGGGCGTGGTGTTCGACACCGGCGGTATTTCTCTGAAGCCAGGTGCCGGCATGGAAGACATGAAGGGCGACATGGGCGGCGCTGCTGCCGTGACCGGTCTCATGCACACGCTTGCGGCCCGCAAGGCAAAGGCCAATGTGATCGGCGTTATCGGGCTCGTCGAAAACATGCCGGATGGCAATGCCCAGCGGCCTGGCGATATCGTCACCTCCATGTCCGGCCAGACCATCGAGATCATCAATACCGACGCCGAAGGCCGCCTCGTTCTGGCGGATGCGCTCTGGTACACGAACGATCGCTTCAAGCCGAAATTCATAATCAATCTTGCCACGCTCACCGGTGCAATCACAGTTGCGCTTGGTAATCTTCAGGCAGGCCTCTTCTCCAATGACGATGAACTGGCCGGTCAATTGGTCGAGGCGGGCGACACGACACAGGAGAAGCTGTGGCGCATGCCGCTTGGCAAGGACTACGACAAGATCATCGATTCGAAGTTTGCCGATATGAAGAACAGCGCTGGCCGCTTGGCGGGCTCGGTCACAGCGGCCCAGTTCCTCAAGCGCTTCGTCGGTGAGACGCCATGGGCGCATTTGGATATTGCCGGTACGGCCATGGGCTCGCCGCTGACTGAGATCAACCAGTCCTGGGGCTCCGGCTATGGCGTGCGCCTTCTGGACGAGTTGGTCCGCGCGCACTACGAGGATTGAGATAGAAGCATGAAGGTGGCAATCCCCCGATGACGGAAGTTCTGTTTTATCATCTGACGGAATCCAAGCTGGAGGATGCCTTGCCGCCGCTGCTGGAAAAATCGCTGGAGCGCGGCTGGAAGGTCGCGGTCCAAACGGGAAGTGATGAGAAGCGCGATGCGCTCGACGTGCTTCTCTGGACGTTCCGCGACGATAGCTTTCTGCCGCACGCCACCGATGCCGCCGCAACATCTGCGCAACAGCCGGTGTTGCTCACCTCAAGTGATGGCAATGCCAATCAGGCGACAGTACGCTTTCTTGTCGATGGTGCGGAGCCGCCGGCACTGGACGCCTATGAGCGCATCGTCTTCATGTTCGATGGCTATGACGCAGAGCAGCTGGAAGCGGCACGCGCGCAGTGGAAGAAGCTGAAAGGCGAGGGCCATGCACTCACCTATTGGCAGCAATCGCCTGAAGGCCGCTGGCAGAAAAAGGCGTGAGCCTCCAGCGCATCAACGACGAAAACGAAAACCGGCAAAGCCGGTCGTCTTGGTCGGGATCATCCACACACCGCCCGATGATGGCGCCTTCTGCAACCGCTCGTCGGACATGTTGTGACGGTGGGACGTCAGAAAAAGCGTACTGAAGTCCGGCCCACCGAAGCAGCCCATGGTGGGGTGCGGGACGGGCGCCTCAGTCGCACCAAGATGCGTACCGTTGGGCGAAAACGCATTGATCAGTCCGGCAGAAACGCCAGCGCTCCAATAAACGCCAGAACGATCGACGCAGCCGCCATCGGGCCTGCCCGTTTCCTCTGTCATCTGCGCAACCAGAATGCCTTCATCGAAAGTGCCGCGGCTCTTGTCGAAGGCGCGGCGACGGATCCATCTTTGGACGGAATCGCTCTGCCACATGACCGAACCATCTTGCGAGAAGGCAAGCCCATTGGGGCAGGTGAGGCCGGTCTGCATCCGTTCGGCGCCACTCGCCGTGACGCGCCAAAGTTCGCCGCGCGGCTCCATCTGCGCCAGTGGCACGTTATGCATCGTGCCGACCCAGAATGCACCGTCTGGCCCGATCCGTCCGTCATTCAGGCGGAAAGCTGCGCCTTCCGGCGCCGGAATGCTGCAAAGCGTTTGGGTGGCGCCACTTTCCGGATCGAGGAAAACAATATCCATGCCGCAGGCAATGATGAGGTCACCATTGTCGCAAAGCCCAAGGCTGGACACCGTGCTTGGGAAAGACCATTCACGGTACTGGCCGGGCGTTAGCGCGGCAGAGCGCACCGTCTTGCCGAGAATATCGCACCAGAACAGCACTTGGCGCTTTTCGTCCCAAACGGGCGATTCGGCGAGAGTGCTGATTGTGTCGCAGAGAAGCTCTGCCTCTGACATGCCAAGCGTTTCGGCAGGCAGCGATCCGGAGTGTGCAGTCGTCATGATGGGGTATCCAGTGTCGGTGGTGCCGCGGATTTACTCGAAATAATCCTGATGGTTGGCGAAGACCTGCGCCAGAATGCCAAGAACGCGGCGAAGATGTTTGCGCAGTTCATCCGCCGCAAGAGTTTCATTGCCATCCTGGATCGCTGCATAGACTGCCTCGTGTTCGGCAAGCAGGCCAGCCATGTGCGCCTCATCGGTAATGGCAAGAGCCCGCAGGCGATCAAGTCCTGCTTTTTCGCGGATGAGCAGCGTTTCCAGCCTGTCCATCCCTGTGGCGGCAGCAAGAGCACTGTGAAACTGGTCGTCATGCATACGAAAGGCCTTGCGATCTCCACGCTGCATTGCCTTGCGCTGACCGTTCAGCGCATGCTCGATCTCCTGCTCCGCTTCCGCCGAAAGACCGATCTCGCAC
Organism: Agrobacterium sp. CNPSo 3708; assembly: GCF_028674915.1. Classification (NCBI taxonomy): domain Bacteria; kingdom Pseudomonadati; phylum Pseudomonadota; class Alphaproteobacteria; order Hyphomicrobiales; family Rhizobiaceae; genus Agrobacterium; species Agrobacterium sp. CNPSo 3708. The sequence continues at coordinate 174,972 of NZ_JAQZSF010000008.1, read as the reverse complement.
AGCTTCTCGACCGCTGCGACCTCAAGCGCTTCACGGATGAACTGCGAACTGCGGATACTTTTTTCAGAAAGCTTGGAGACATAGGTGCCGCGGCTGGGAAGGGTCACGATCAGGCCGTCGTCTCGCAGACGGCTCAAGGCTTCACGCACCGGCGTGCGACTGGAATTGAATGATAGCCCGATCTCATTTTCAGACACCGCCTGCCCGGGAAAAAGCTCTCGCGACAAAATGGCGGATTTCAACGCCGAATAAATCTGATCCACTACCGGGCGGTTCAGATCCAGCCGTTCCATAGTCGGGACAGAGCCGCCTGTCATCGGGATTTTTGGCATTTGCACTCCAGCAATTTTAAACCGGTATACCGGAACACGAGTCAGTTGACAACCGGCATACCGGTATGCAATTTACGTCGCATTGGGAAGGGAGGCTCCCCGAAAATGCAGAATTTCAAGACCTGCGTCATTATAGGCGCCGGAATGGTGGCGAAGACCCACGTGCGCGCTTGTGCAGCAAGCCCCGAGAAAATTAGATTGAAGGGTATCGTCGACAGCGGTTCCGGACGCGCCAAGGCGCTGGCCGAGGAAGCGTCGAAGCATGCAGGATATGACGTTACGGTCTATTCCTCGGTGGAAGCGGCGGCGCATGATAAGGATGTCGATTTCGCCATCATCGCCACGCCGCCGAACGCCCGCCTCGATATCGTCGAAGCTTTCGCCCGCGCCGGCAAAGATATTCTGATGGAAAAGCCGGTTGCTCGCAACACCGATGAGGCGGAGCATCTGGTTGCTCTCTGTCGGGACGCTGGCGTCACGCTCGGTATCATCTTTCAGCACCGCATGCGGGCTGCATCACAGAAGGCGCGTGCACTTGTTGATGGCGGAACGCTTGGAGAGCTCGGTCTCTGCGAGATTTCCGTGCCGTGGTGGCGTGCCCAGTCCTATTATGACGAGCCCGGTCGCGGCACTTTGGCGCGTGACGGTGGCGGCGTTCTGATTTCCCAGGCCATTCACACCATCGATCTTGCCCTCAGCCTCACAGGTCCTGTGTCGCGCGTTCAAGCTATGGCGGCAACGACTCGTTTCCATCGTATGGAAACCGAAGATTACGTTGCTGCGGGCCTTCGCTTTGCAAATGGCGCGGTCGGCTCGCTTGTCGCGAGCACGGCAAGTTTTCCAGGCTCGGCGGAATCGATCGTCCTGCACTTCGACAATGCCAGCCTCCGGATCGCTTCCGGTCTCCTGCATGTCGATTGGCGCGACGGACGCCAGGAGGTCTTTGGTGGGGCGGCTTCCGGCACCGGTGGCGGCGCCGATCCGATGGCTTTTACCCATGAATGGCACCAAGGCGTCTTCGAGGATTTCGCCGATAGCATAACCGCCCGACGTCCACCGGTTGTCACGGGCGAAGCGGCTCTTTTGTCTCACAGATTGATCGACGCGATCATTAACTCGGCCGAAACCGGCAAGGAAGTGGAACTGCAACAATGACTAAAGCAATTAAGTTCGTCGCTCTGGGCATAGAGCACCGCCACATTTTTGGCATGGCACAGAACCTGATGGATGCCGGTGCGGAGTTCGTCGGCTGGTGGACCGAAGGCGAGCCCGACGTGGTCGAAGGCTTCGTCAAGCGTTTTCCCGAGGTGCCGCGTTCGGCCACCAAGGAAGCGCTTCTGGCGGATCACAGCGTCGATCTCGTCGTCATTGCCGATATCCCATCCAAGCGCGCAGACCTTGCGGTCGCCTCGATGGAGGCCGGCAAGGATGTCATGACCGACAAGCCGGGCTGCACCACATTTGAACAGCTTGAGCGCATTCGCCAGACGGTCAAGAAGACCAACCGCATCTGGACAGTCGACTTCTCGGAGCGCTTCGAAGTGCCGAGCGTCACCAAGGCTGCGGAACTGGTCGCAGCCGGCGCCATCGGCCGCATCGTGCAGACCATCGGCATGGGTCCGCATCGCCTCAACCGCCAGATCCGTCCAAAGTGGTTCTTCGAGCGTGAAGCATACGGCGGCATCATCACCGACATCGCCAGCCACCAGATCGACCAGTTCATGTTCTTCACCGGCTCCACCGAGGTGGAAATTGTGTCTGCTTCGGTTGCCAATTACGCCAACCCGGGAGATCCGGGCCTGCAGGATTTTGGCGAAGTGCTGCTGCGCGGTGACAAGGGCCATGGCTACATCCGCGTCGATTGGTATACGCCGGATGCGCTGCCCACCTGGGGTGATGGCCGCCTGACGATCCTCGGCACCGAGGGCTATATCGAACTGCGCAAATATGTCGATGTCGGCAACAGCGAGGGCACAGATCGCCTGATCCTCGTCAATGGCGATCGCTGCGAGTACATCGATGCCTCCGACGCTGGCCTCCCATATTTCGGACGCGTATGCGACGACATCCGCAACCGCACCCAAACGGCGATGGCGCAGGAACATGTCTTCAAGGTTTGCGATCTGTCGCTTCAGGCACAGGCCAAGGCTGAAGGAGCAAAGGCATGATTGGCGTCGCCATTGTCGGTGCCGGTATTGGTGCCGAGCATCTGAAGGGGTATCTCGCTTTGCCGGAGCGTTTCTCCGTCAAGGCGATCTGCGATCTCGACGTGGAACGTGCGCGTGGCGTTGCCAATGGCACGTCCATCCACGTCACAGCCCATCTGGATGAGGTCCTGGCGGATCCGAGCATCCAGCTCATCGACGTCTGCCTGCCGCCGCACTTGCATTTTCCGATCACGCTGAAGGCGCATGCCGCCGGCAAGGACGTGGTCTGCGAGAAACCGCTCGTGCGTTCGCTGGAAGAGGCAAATGCGCTTCTCGAATCCGTCAAGACAACCGGCCGCAGCATCTTCCCCGTTTTCCAGTATCGCTTTGGTCCGGCCATGCGCCAGCTTCGTGCGCTGATCGATGCCGGGCTTGCTGGTAAGGCCTATGTTGCAAGCTCGGAGGTCCACTGGAACCGTGGCAAGGGTTATTACGACATTCCATGGCGCGGCACCTGGAAGGGCGAATGCGGTGGCGCGATCCTCGGTCATGCGATCCATGCGCATGATCTGATCTGCTACGTGCTTGGCCCGGTCGATGAAGTCTTCACCATGGCCGATACCCGGGTCAACACGATCGAAACCGAAGACTGCGCGGCCCTCAGCTTCCGCATGAAGAATGGCGCGTTGGCAACAAGTTCTGTCACGCTCGGTGCTGCCGAAGATACGTCGCGTCTACGCTTCTGCTTTGAAGGTTTCACTGCCGAAAGCGGTTCGCTGCCCTATCGTCCTGCGGAAGACAAATGGCGCTTTATCGCCCGTGCGCCAACGACTCAAGCTCAGATCGACGCGGTTCTTGCGACGGTTGGCGACGGCGAAAACGGTTTCACCGGTTTTGTCGAGGCGATCGCCGACGCCATGGAGGGACGCGGCGGCAAGGAAGTCACCGTAACGGACGGTCTGCAATCGATCGAACTCGTCACGGCCATCTATCGCTCGGCGCGGGAAGGCAAGCCGGTGCGTCTGGCAGAAGCGGCGGAAGGTCAGTGGATCAAGGGTTGGGCTCCACAGCCAGCACCAGCTGCAGCATCGGCCTGAGAATCGGAGCGATTTTCGGAATGCACGATGCGTAAATCTGAAGCGTAGAGCGTCCTTTGTGCGTCCCAAAGGACGCTCGGCGCTCTAAAGCATAATCATCGAACGGGAGGAAACCAGATGATCAGTCAATACAAAATCGCATTCGCGGCGTTGGCCTTGGGCACAGCGTCTTTCGCGGGTGGCGCTCAGGCTGCCCAGGAAGTTCGCTTCACCTGCGCCTATGACGGCAATGGCTGCGAAATCCTGAAGGACATTCTCGCACGCTATGAAAAGCAGCATCCCGACGTGAAGATCGTGACCGACGTGGTTCCTTACAAGGCACTGCTGGAAGGTCTGCCCGTTCAGCTCGCTGGTGGCAGCGGCCCTGACTTCGCCACCGTCACCGACCTTGGCGGCCTGAACCGTTATTACCTCGATCTCACGCCCTATGTGGACGCGAAGAACTGGGAAGACAATTTCTCCAACGTGCTGAAATGGTACCGCAGCGGCCCTGAAGACAAGGGCATCTACGGCATGCATACGCAGTTGACCATCACAGGCGCCTTCATCAATCGCACGCTCTTCGATCAGGCCAATGTTGCCGTACCCGGCAAGGACGCGACGATGGACGATTGGGCAAAGGCTGCGACTGCCGTTGCCAAGGCCACCAGCACGCCTTACCCGATGGCGATCGACCGTTCCGGCCACCGTATTGCCGGCCCGGCCATTTCCTACGGCGCCAAGATTTTCGACGCGGAAGGCAAACCGATCCTGGTCGATGAAGGCTTTACGACTTTCGTGAAGAAGTTCGTCGAGTGGAACAAGAACGGTACCATGGCGCGTGACGTCTGGGCCGGGCAGGGCGGCAACACCTATCGCGACGCCGCGCAGGAATTCATCAACGGCCAGCTTGCCTACTACTATTCCGGCAGCTGGCAGACCGCGCGCTTCGACAGCCAGGTGGGCGATGCCTTCGACTGGGAAGTCGTACCACAGCCATGCGGTGGTGCTGCCTGCACCGGCATGCCAGGTGGTACCGGTATTGTCGGTTTCAAGCAGACCAAGAACCCGAAAATCGTTGCCGATATCCTGAACTTCCTCGCTGAAGACGAGAACTATCTCGATTTCACGGTTCGCACCCGCAACGTTCCGGCCAAGAAGTCCATCGCGGAAAAGGGCGTGACCTATACCGGTGCGACCCCTGCCACGCAGAAGGCCATGAATGCCTGGCTCGACCAGATCCCCGGCATCAGCCCGATTGCTTACGCCTACCAGGGTTACAAGAATAATCGCGCCATGTTCAACATCTCTGTCCAGCGTATCACGCAGGCCATCGTCGGCGAACTCACGGTCGATGAAGCGATGGCACGCGCCAAGACGGACGTTGAGGAAATGTTGAAACAGGCGAAGTGATCCATCGCCTTCCGGCGCGGCGCATCCCGCGCCGCGCCGGATCGAAGGAGGAGCCCCATGTATAAATTTATTGCGCCAGTGATGGGCATCGTCGAACTGCCATTCGCCTTCCTGCAGAAGGTTCTCGGCCATCGACGGATTGCCTGGGTGTTTCTCACCCCTAACCTGTTACTCTTTGCTGTTTTCGCATTTCTGCCGATCCTGCTGAACGTCGCCTATTCGGTGACCGGCACCGAGCAGATCATGCTTGCCGATCGCCCCTTCGTCGGCGGTGGTAATTTCTCGGCGCTGATGTCCTGCGGCAATTATCTCGACCCGAATTCCTGTCAGCAGGATCTCTTCTGGCGCTCGGTATGGAACACGCTGCTCTTCGTCGTGCTGCAGGTGGGCTTCATGGTCGGCTTCTCGCTGATCACCGCCATCATCCTCAACCGCGATATCCGCGCCCGTGGTTTCTTCCGCGCCGTGTTCTTCTTCCCCGTGCTTCTGTCGCCCGTCGTCGTGGCGCTGATCTGGAAGTGGATCTTGCAGCGCTTCGGCGTGCTGAATGCCGCGATGGAAGGGATGGGCTTGAGCTCTGTCGACTGGATGCTGGAAGCAAACCTTGCCTTCGGCTGGTCGGTCTTTCTCTCGGTCTGGGCGCATATGGGCTTTTACACGCTCATCCTGCTTGCCGGTCTGCAGGCGATCCCGCGCGACGTCTACGAGGCCGCAGAACTCGACAGGGCCAACCCCTGGCGCATCTTCCGCCGCATCACCATGCCGCTTCTGGCGCCGACCATGCTCGTCGTGCTGGTTCTGTCGCTGATCAAGGGCGTACAGACCTTCGACGAAATCTTCGCCTTCACCGGCGGTGGTCCAGGCTCGGCAACGACCTTCATCATTCAATACATCTATCAGACCGGTTTTGCCGGAACGCCCCGCAATTTCGGCCTTGCAGCCGCAGCCTCGCTGCTTCTCGCTGTCGTTCTCGTGGTGCTGACCGCGCTACAATTCCGGGCAAACAGGAGCAAGGTCGATGGCTAGGATTGGTGCATTTCTGACCCGCACGCGCGGCCGCAATGGCAAGCTGCACTGGACCGACTGGCTGTCCTACGCCTATCTTGGCATGGCCGTTCTGATCATGTTCGGCCCGGTCGTCTGGCTTGTTCTGTCGTCCTTCAAGACGGAAGCGGACCTTCAGCGCTTTCCTCCGCGTTTTCTGCCCTATTCGCAGGAGACGGTCGTGGTGGAGGGACAGCAAGCGCCGCTTCCCGCCTACACCACCAAGGACGGCCAGACGGTGGGCATGGTGCGGCGCATCGGCCTGGTAGCGCAGGTCATCGATCCGGCCAAGCCGGCCGAAATTCAAAAAATGCCGTTCAACGAGTTGAAGCCGGCAGAGCGCGTGTCGCTGGCGACGGAGAACTACACCGAGCTTTTCCAGCGCTTCAACTTCCCGCTCTACTTCTGGAACTCGGTCTTCATCACGGTAACGTCCACCGTCATCATGCTGATCGTCAATTCCATGGCGGCCTTTGCCCTGTCGAAATATCAGTTCAAGGGCAGGGGTGCCGTTCTCGCCATGGTCGTCGGCACTTTGATGATCCCGCAGACGGTCGTCCTCGTGCCGCTCTTTCTCATCACCAGCCAGCTTGGCATGATCAACAGTCTCTGGGGCGTGATCATTCCCGGTGCCGCCACGCCGACCGGCGTGTTCCTGCTGCGCCAATATATGCTGACGATCCCCGATGAGATCCTCGACGCGGCACGCATGGATAAGGCCAGCGAGTGGAAGATCTACTGGCGCATCATCTTGCCGCTCTCTGCACCGGCACTTGCGGTGCTTGCGATTCTCGCGGTCATGTGGCGCTGGAACGACTTCCTCTGGCCGCTGATCGTGCTGACCCGCAACGACAATTTCACCCTGCAACTGGCACTGAATTCCTTCCAGGGAGAGATGTCGACGGAGTGGAGCAACCTGCTCGCCATGACCGTGCTGACGCTCGCGCCCATCGCGCTGGTCTTCATGTTCCTACAAAAATACATCGCCACCGGCATTGCATCGACGGGCGGCAAATAATCCTTCGGGAGGAGACAAGACAATGGCAAGTATTGAGCTTCGTCAGGTCAAAAAGACATATGGCGCCCTCGATGTGATCAAGGGTATCGATCTCGATATCAAGCACGGCGAATTCTGCGTATTCGTCGGACCGTCCGGCTGTGGCAAGTCAACGCTTCTGCGCATGATTTCAGGCCTGGAAGCCCTGACCGATGGCGATATCGTCATCGGTGGCGATGTTGTCAACACGGTGCCAGCCGCCGACCGCGGTCTTGCCATGGTGTTCCAGTCCTACGCGCTTTACCCGCATATGACGGTGCGCGAGAACCTCTCCTTCGGCCTTGAAAACATCGGCACGCCGAAGAAGGCGATCGCCGAAAAGATCGCTCAGGTTTCCAAGATGCTACAGATCGATCAGCTTCTGGAGCGCCGCCCCAAGGATCTGTCGGGCGGCCAGCGCCAGCGCGTTGCCATCGGTCGTGCCGTCGTGCGTGAACCGCGCGTCTTCCTTTTCGATGAGCCGCTTTCCAACCTCGACGCGGAGCTGCGCGTCGATATGCGCGGCGAAATCTCCGCTCTGCACAAGCGTCTTGGCAATACGATGATCTACGTCACCCACGACCAGGTGGAAGCCATGACCATGGCCGACAAGATCGCCGTGCTTCGCGCTGGCAAGCTGGAGCAGTTCGGCGTCCCGCTCGATCTTTACAATCGGCCTGCCAATCTCTTCGTCGCAGGCTTCATCGGGTCGCCAAAGATGAACTTCTTCGCTGGCGAGGTGATCTCCGGACCGACACCTCTGCTGAAGATCGCCACGGGAGAACTGATCCCGCTGCCGCAGACCGGTTTTTCCTATGTGCCCGGCCAGAAGGTCACGCTCGGCATTCGCCCCAACCATGTGAAGCACGGCAGTGAGGGACCGCTCACCATGTCGGTGCGCACAGCCGAACAGCTCGGTGGAGAATCCTATCTCTACGGCAATATGGGCGATGGTACGCCCGTGACGCTGCATCTGTCCGGGCAAACCTCCACTGCAGCCGGTGAGGTGATCCGCATGGCCGCGCCGCTCGAGCACGTTCACCTTTTCGATACGACGAGCGGCTTGACGCTCAAGCAGGACGTTTGACATGACCGAGAAGAAGCTTCGCTCCGCCCGCTGGTTTGCCCCCGACGACCTGCGCAGTTTCGGCCACCGCTCGCGCATGATGCAGCTTGGCTATTCCGAAGAGGATTTTGCCGGCAAGCCGGTGATCGGCATCCTCAATACGTGGTCGGAGCTCAACACCTGTCACTCGCATTTTCCCGAACGAGTGAAGGACGTGAAGCGTGGCGTTCTTCAGGCTGGCGGCTTCCCCGTCGAGATGCCATCCCTCTCCGTCGATGAGAGCTTTACCAAGCCGACCTCCATGCTTTACCGCAACATGCTGGCGATGGAGACGGAAGAGATGATCCGTTCTCATCCGCTCGATGGCGTCGTGCTGATGGGCGGCTGTGACAAGACCACACCCGGTCTCGTCATGGGTGCGATCTCCGCTGGCGTTCCGATGATCTATTTGCCCGCTGGCCCGATGCTGAGCGGCAACTATGCCGGCAAGACACTCGGTTCCGGCTCTGACGCCTGGAAATACTGGGACGAACGCCGCGCAGGCAATGTCACCGATGAAGAGTGGAGCGGCGTCCAGGGCGGCATCGCGCGCTCCGCCGGCGTCTGCATGACCATGGGCACGGCCTCCACCATGACCGCGATCACCGATGCGCTTGGTCTGACGCTGCCGGGTGCATCTTCGATCCCTGCCGTGGACTCAGCTCATCTGCGCATGTCGGCGGCCTGCGGCCGTCGCATCGTGGAAATGGTGGCCGAGGATCTGACCCCAAACAAGATTTTGAGTGCGGCAGCCTTCCGCAATGCGGCGATCGTTGCCATGGCAACCGGCTGCTCCACCAACGCCGTCGTGCATCTGATCGCCATGGCTAGGCGCGCCGGCGTGCCGATGACGCTGGACGAATTGGATGCGCTCGGCCGCGTCACCCCGCTGATCGCCAATGTCCGTCCCTCGGGCAAAGACTATCTGATGGAGGACTTCTACTTTGCCGGTGGTCTGCGCGCTCTGATGAAGCAGATCGAAAGCCGCCTTGATTGTTCAGCCTTGACGGTGACCGGTCGCAGCATGGGTGAAAACCTGGAAGGCGCCAAGGTCTATAACGACGATGTCATTCGCTCGCTCGACAATCCCGTCTATGCAGAGGGTTCGCTTGCCGTCCTTCGTGGCAATCTCTGCCCGGATGGTGCCGTGATCAAGCCTGCGGCCAGCGATCCCAAGTTCCATGTCCATGAAGGTCCAGCGCTCGTCTTCGATAGCTATCCCGAAATGAAGGCGGCGATCGACGATGAAAATCTTGACGTCACCCCTGATCATGTTCTGGTGCTGCGCAATGCAGGACCACTGGGTGGCCCGGGCTTTCCGGAGTGGGGCATGTTGCCCATCCCCAAAGCGCTGATCAAGAAGGGCCACCGCGACATGGTGCGCATTTCCGACGCCCGCATGTCCGGCACGTCCTATGGCGCCTGCGTGCTGCATGTTGCGCCGGAAAGCTTTGTTGGCGGCCCGCTCGCGCTTCTGAAGACAGGTGATATCGTCCGCCTCGATCTGCCCGCACGTCGCCTCGATATGCTGGTCAGCGAAGAGGAGATCGAAAGCCGCCGTGCCGCCTGGCAGCCGCCAGCGCCGCGTTATGAGCGTGGCTACGGCTATCTCTTCTCCAAGCATGTGACCCAGGCGGATGAGGGTTGCGACTTCGACTTCCTCCAGACGGATTTCGGCCACAGCGCTGGCGAGCCGGACATCTACTAAAGGATTGGGTCGATGATGAAGCGTTTGCTGATCACAGGTGCCGGCGGCCAGCTTGGCAGAATGCTGCGCGGGCGTCTCGGCCAGGTTGCCGAAATCGTCCGCCTTTCGGATGTGGCGGAGATTGCCGCACCCGCCGGACCGCACGAGGAAGTGGTGCGTTGCGCGCTGGAGGATGCTGAGGCCGTCCACGATCTGGTGAAGGATTGCGATGGCATCGTTCATCTAGGCGGCATTTCGGTCGAGAAGGCATACGACCCGATCGAGGACGCCAATCTGCGCGGAGTCTACAATCTCTATGAAGCGGCGCGGGCGAACGGGAAGCCACGCATTCTCTTCGCTTCGACCAATCACACGATCGGCTACTATCCGCAAGGCGCTCAGCTCACTGCAGACATGCCCTTCCTGCCGGACGGGCTTTACGGCGTGTCGAAGATTTTCGGCGAGGCGATTGCGAGCCTCTATCATTCCAAGTTCGGCCAGGAGACGGCGATCGTCCGGATCGGTTCCTGCACCGAAAAGCCGATGGATTGGCGCATGCTCTCCACCTGGCTCAGCCATGACGATTTCGTCTCGCTGATCGAGGCCGTTTTCCTCGTGCCAAAGCTTGGCTGCCCGGTGATCTGGGGTGTGTCTGACAATGATGATGCCTGGTGGGACAATTCACATGTCGATTTTCTCGGCTGGCAGCGGCGTGACAATGCCGCGCGGTTCCGCGAGGAGATCGAACGGACCGTGCCGCGCCCCGATCCGGAAGCGGCCATCGCGAAATATCAGGGTGGCGTCTTCATCGACGAGCCCATTCACAAGGCGTGAAAAGCCTTCATCCGTCACGACGAGGAGAACACTATGAACAGCGAAACCCGCGAAAAATTATCGACGATTTCCGTCGCGACACTGGCAACGGCGCTTTACAAGCGCGGCCTGCGCAACCAGGTCATCCAGGGTGTGCGCCCGCTTGGTTACAAGGGCAAGAACATGGTGGGCCCGGCCTTCACACTGCGCTACATGCCGGCCCGTGAAGACCGCAATCAGCTCGTCGAATTCCGCAACCCTGCCCATCCGCAGCGCGTGGCGATCGAGACCTGCCCTCCAGGCCATGTGCTGGTCATGGATAGCCGCAAGGATGCAAGTGCTGCCTCTGCCGGCGATATTCTCGTCACCCGTTTGATGGTGCGCGGCGGTGCCGGTATCGTCTCCGACGGCGGCTTTCGCGATGCGGCAACCATTGCCGAGCTGGATATCCCGGCCTACCACACCCGCCCGTCCAGCCCGACGAACCTCACCAAGCATGAAGCAATCGAGATCAACGGCCCGATCGGCTGCGGCGACGCGCCGGTCTTCCCTGGCGACATCATCGTTGGCGATGCGGATTGCGTTATCGTCATCCCCGCCGGTATTGCCGATGAAATTGCGACCGAAGCCGTAGAAATGACCGCTTACGAGGACTTTGTCGTGGAACGGGTCAAGGCAGGCGAAACGATTATCGGCCTCTATCCCTGCACGAAGGACGAGCACCAGACCGCTTTTGCAGCATGGCGCAAGGAAAACGGTCGTTGACCTTCGGGCAAGGCCCTACAGCGTCGGCCCGAAAATCGAAGCCGATTTTCGGAAAGCACGGCGCTCTAAGCGAGATCATTCATAAAGAAAATGGCCGGGTTCGTCCCGGCCATTTGTCCATCGGCTAAACTCGTCGACGACCGCTATTAGTCGTAGAAGGAATCCACGAACTTGTGGCGACCGAGCAGAAACGCATCGGCGACGTGGGTCAGCGGTGCGAGATCGACGTCGGATGACTTGGCCTTGATGATCTCGGCAAAGCGCTCGTACAGGGCAGGGTATTCGCGCTCCGGCTCTGCAAATGTCAGTTCGCCATTGATCGAAAGCTTCGCGGCGCCTTCGGACAGAACCATCTGACCGGCTTCCGTTTCTGCGACGATATCCCAGCTCTGCTTGCCCGTCTGACGCCAGTCGAACTCGGCATGCACCGGCATCTTCGTCACGTCGGAGAAGTGGATATCGGCGGCAATCGGTGCGTCACGATTTTCCGGGAATTCCAGTGTCGCCTTGGTGATGAACAGCGCGCGCGGCAGGATATGGGTGATGATCGACAGCGCGTTGATGCCGGGGTCGAAGACACCGAGACCGCCAGCCTGCCAGATCCATTCCTGGTTCGGATGCCAGTGGCGCACATCTTCCTTCCAGATGACATGAACGCTGTTGATCTTGGTGGATGCCAGAAAGCTCTTTGCTGCTTCGACAGCCGGAGCGTAGCGCGAATGCCAGCTTGCAAACAGCGAAAGACCCTTTGAGTCCGCCAGGCGAACGAGATCCTGCACTTCCGAAAGGGTCGCACCGGGCGGCTTTTCAAGGAACACATGCTTACCAGCGTTGAGCGCGGTATAGGCAGCCTCGTAGCGATATTGCGGCGGCATGCAGAGCGACACGGCGGTCACGTCCGGCACGGCTCCGATCAGTTCCTCGATCGTGTGATAGCACGGGACGCCTTCGACGGTACCATGGCGGCTGGCCGTCGCGATAAGCTCGAAATCCGCATTGGCGGCAATGGCTGGAAGATGCTGGTCGCGAACGATTTTGCCGACGCCGACGATGGCAAGCTTGATGGCTGACATGCTTTTAAGACCCGTGTGATGCTCTAAAAATAATACTTTATGCCTTGTATCAGAAACGGGCGGGCGGGCAAGCCGTTGCTCGGTGCCGTCGCCGCAAAATCAGCTTGTGGATGCGACGAGCAGCGGCTTGCCGACCGGCTTCTTGTAGACAAGGTGCACCACCTTGTAGCCTTCGGCCTTCAACTGGGTCAGCAGAGCGGGTAGCATGGTTGCTGTTCGCTTGTGGATGTCATGCATCAGGATGATGCCGCTGCCACGATGTCGGAGGGCGGCAATCGTGCGGGACGCGACGACGGCAGGTGTATCGGAGAAATAATCCTTGGAATCGACCTGGACGTCCATGATGACGAGACCGCGCTCGGACACCATGTGCCGGAGGTTGCGATTGTCCGACAGGTAAGGGAAGCGGAAGAACATCGCATCCGTCTCCGTTGCCTTAGCGACGGCCTTTTCACCCTTCGCCACTTCCGCCAGCGCCCGGTCGAAGGTCAGGTTGCGCAGGTTCGGATGGCTGAAGGTGTGGCTGCCGATTGTATGCCCTTCCGCAACGACCTTCTTGGCGATGTCTGGATAGGTCTGTGCCATTTCGCCAACCATCAGGAAAGTGGCCTTCACGCCGAACTCGTCCAACGTTGCGAGAATCCGCTCTGTCTTGCCCGGCACCGGGCCATCGTCGAAACTCAGCACGACTTCCTTATTGGCAAGCGCGATGTCTTTCAGCGATGACACCTCGATGTCGCGACCGGCTAGGCCCATCGGATTGCGAGGACGCATCCATGCCGCTGGCGATAGCGCGATCGGATCATGTGCACCTGCCGCGGGATTGTCGGGCATGGTAGCGGCGAAGGAGCTTTTCAGCGACCCTTCGGCCTGCGGCTTACCTGCGCAACTGGAAAGGCACAGCGCAATGGCTGCGGACACGAAGAGTGGGGAGAAGCGCATGAAAAGCTCGGCAAATCAGGGGTGACGTTGTTGCCGAGCTTTCTATGATTATGGTTAACGGCGCGTTACTTCCCTTGCTGGAAAGTAACGTTTGATTTATCCAGCCATGGCTTCTTCATATTCGCTGGACAACAACAGCCACTGTTCTTCTGCCGCGGAAAGTTTGGCCGCCGCTTCACCGCGCTGCTTGACCTTTTCTGCTGCTTTGGCCGGCGCCTTTTCATACAGCGTCGGATCGGCAAGCTCCGTGTCGAGCGCTTGAATCTGTTTCTCAAGCTTTGCCGTCAAGGATTCGATTTCGTTGATCTTTTTCTTCAGCGGCGCAAGCTGCGCGCGCTTTTCGGCATTGGCTTTGCGCTGATCCGCCTTGGACGCCTGATCACTTGCGGTTTCGACCTTCTCATCCTTCTTCTTGCCGGAGGCGATGACGATGTCGCGATACTCTTCCATATCGCCTTCGAAGCTCGTCACCGTGCCGTTGTTGACCAGCCAGAGACGGTCTACGGTGGCTTCGATGAGATGCCTGTCGTGCGAAATCAGGATCACGGCACCATCGTAATCATTCAGGGCCTCGATCAGCGCGCGACGGCTGTCGATATCGAGATGGTTGGTCGGCTCGTCGAGGATCAGCAGGTTCGGCGCGTGGAAGGCCGCAAGCCCCATCAGCAGACGGGCTTTCTCACCACCCGACAAATCCTTGGCAGCGGTCGACATCTTTTCCGTCGCAAGGCCCATCTGCGCAACGCGTGAGCGCACCTGCGCTTCCGCCGCCTGCGGCATCAGCTTGCGCACATGCTCAACCGGCGTTTCGTTGGGCACCAGATCGTCCAGCTGGTGCTGGGCAAAGAAGCCGATCTTCAGGCCCGGCGCGATACGCAGATCTCCCGCCTGTGCTGGCAGGCGGCCGGAAATGAACTTGGCGAAGGTGGATTTGCCGTTACCGTTGGAGCCGAGCAGGGCGATACGGTCGTCATTGTCGATGCGCAAGTTCAGACCTTTGAGGATCGGCTTGCCCGGTTCGTAACCGACGACACCGCTCTGGATCGCGACAATCGGCGAGGCGGGCTGCTTTTCCGGCTCCGGAAAGGTGATGGGCTGAACGTGATCCTCGATAACGGCGGCAACCGTGCCCATCCGCTCCAGCGCCTTGATGCGGCTTTGCGCCTGCTTGGCCTTGGAGGCCTTGTAGCGGAAACGGTCAATATAGCTTTGCAGATGCTTGCGCGCGGCATCGCTCTTCACCTTCGCCTTCATCTGCAACTCGTCGGCTTCCGCCTTCTGCCGCTCGAAGGAATCATAGCCGCCGCGATAGAAGGTCAGCTTCTTCTGATCCAGATGGATGATCGAATTGACGGCATTGTTCAAAAGATCGCGGTCGTGGCTGATGATGATGACGGTGTGGGGATAGCGACGGATATAGTCTTCCAGCCACAGCGTGCCTTCAAGGTCGAGATAGTTGGTCGGTTCGTCGAGCAGCAGAAGATCGGGCTCGGCGAAGAGAACCGAGGCGAGTGCCACGCGCATGCGCCAGCCGCCGGAGAAGGAAGAGGCGGGGCGCAACTGCGCCTCCTGATCGAAACCGAGACCGGCAAGAATGGCCGATGCGCGCGCCTCTGCCGAATGGGCGTCGATATCGACAAGTCGCATCTGGATTTCCGCAATCCTGTTCGGATCCGTCGCCGTTTC
Source organism: Agrobacterium sp. CNPSo 3708 (assembly GCF_028674915.1). Lineage (NCBI taxonomy): Bacteria > Pseudomonadati > Pseudomonadota > Alphaproteobacteria > Hyphomicrobiales > Rhizobiaceae > Agrobacterium > Agrobacterium sp. CNPSo 3708. The sequence continues at coordinate 159,853 of NZ_JAQZSF010000008.1, read as the reverse complement.
GGATTCCTGCAGCAGCGCTGCGCGCTCCTTGTCGGCCGCAAGCACGATGGAGATCAGCGAATCTTCCGTCCCCGGTGCTTCCTGCGCCACCTGGCCGATGCGCGCATGCTTTGGAATGGTGACGCTGCCACTTTCAGAGCCGAGATCGCCGGTGATGACGCGAAACAGCGTCGATTTCCCAGCACCATTGCGCCCCACAAGACCGGCCTTCACGCCGTCCGGCAGCGAGACGCTGGCATTGTCGAGAAGCAGGCGGCCTGCAATACGGGCGGAAAGGTCGGTAATCGTGATCATGCCAGCCTTTTGGCCGAGTTTACTGGCGCTTGCAAGATGGGAGAGAGGCAAGCCCCGCGCCATCATGGCCTTCTAGACAGGGGAGGTTGCCATGCCGTCACGAAGAACCTATTCATGAGCCGAATTCTCCAGCCCATCTTGAACCTTGTCAGGCTCGTCCTGTCTCAGGCGATCGTGCTCGGTGGTTTCATTCTTGTGCAGCGCATGGGCTGGCGGCTGCCATTTGGGCTTTTCGAAATCCTGCTGATACAGGGCCTTCTGTCGGCGCTGATCGGGCGGCTTCTTGGCCTCTGGTGGTTCTGGCTGCCGGTGCAAATCCTTCTGCCCTTCGCCGTCGTCTACAATGACGTCGTCCCGGCCTGGGCCTATGGCCTCGCTTTCATCGCCTGCGTGCTGGTCTTCTGGAATGGTGCGAAGGAACAGGTGCCGTTCTACATGACCAATCGCCAGACCTGGAGGGCGATCGGCGATCTTGTGGCGCGGGAAAATGCCCGCCGCGTTGCCGATCTGGGCAGTGGTGCCGGCGGCATCGTTACCTTCTTGGCGAAGCATCATCCCACCGTTCAGGTGGACGGTTATGAGACGGCACCGCTCCTGACATTGGTCTCCAAGCTCTGGGTAGCGTTCATCCGCCGTCCCAATGCGGCGATCCTCTATGAGAGCCTGTGGGATGCGGATCTTTCCCAATATGATGTGGCCTACTGCTTCCTGTCGCCCGTACCGATGCCCGGCCTTTACGAAAAGGCAAAGGCGGCGATGCGTCCGGGAACGATCCTGGTCTCCAACAGTTTCGAGGTCCCGGGTGTGGCGCCAGTCACGATCCTGGAGGTCGATGATGCTCGTCGCACGAGGCTTTTCCTCTACAGGTTCTGACCTTCGCTTCATGAGAACAACGTCTCTTCAAACTCCGTGATGGCTGGCATGAAGACTCGTGGTTTGATTTTCGCCGCATCAGCCTGTTCAATGGCGTCAGAAAAACAGGAGTGACCATGTCGATTACGCTTTACACGCTATGCGGCCGTGACATCAGCCGTCCGTTCTCGCCCCATTGCTGGAAAACCGTTTTGTCGCTGGCGCATAAGGGGCTGGATTTCGAAGAGCGTCCGCTCGCCTTCACCGCCATACCCGGCATCGAAAACGGTTTTTCGAAAACCGTGCCTGTCCTGCGTGACGGAGACAGACTGGTAAAGGACAGCTTCGAAATCGCGGTCTATCTCGATGAGGCCTATCCCGACCAGCCATCGCTGTTCAACGGGGAGGGCGGCAAGGCATTGTCTCGGTTCGTCGAAAGCTGGTCGCAGACGCAGCTCCATCCGGCCATCGTCAGGATCGCACTTCTCGATATTCACGACATGCTGGACGACCAGGACCAGGCCTATTTCCGCGAGAGCCGGACCAAAGCGCTGGGTGCCGCGCTGGAAGAGGTGATTGCCGAACGCGATGCGGAGATTGCCGCTTTTCCTGCTCGCCTTGAACCCATTCGCAAGATGCTCGGCCGCCAGCCGTTCCTTGGTGGTGAGAGCCCGCTCTTTTCCGACTACATCGTCTTCGGCGCGCTTCAGTGGTCGAGGGTCGCGAGCGGTGTTGACCTCTTCGCCGCCAAGGATCCCGTTCGCGACTGGTTCGAGCGCTGCCTCGATCTGCACGGCGCGAAGGGGCGCAGTGTGACAGCGGCGTGAAATGTCGCGCGGCGCATGCCAATTGCGGAGAGCCCCCTTGTTTTCGGGCGTTTGGGCGGGTAAACACCGCCCACTTTCTTTCTATGACAAGGAACCGCAATAATGGCGATTGAACGCACATTCTCGATGATCAAGCCGGACGCAACCAAGCGTAACCTCACTGGCGCCATCACCAAGGTTTTTGAAGAAAACGGCCTGCGCGTTATCGCATCCAAGCGCGTCTGGATGAGCAAGCGCGAAGCAGAAGGCTTCTACGCTGTTCACAAGGAACGTCCTTTCTTCGGCGAACTGGTTGAAGGCATGACCTCCGGCCCGACCATCGTTCAGGTTCTGGAAGGCGAAAACGCCATCCTCAAGAACCGCGAAATCATGGGCGCAACCAACCCTGCGCAGGCTGCCGAAGGCACCATCCGCAAGACCTTCGCTCTCTCCATCGGCGAGAACTCGGTCCACGGTTCGGATGCTCCGGAAACCGCTGCCCAGGAAATCGCTTACTGGTTCGCTGAAACCGAAATCGTCGGCTGATCCTATCGGCTGCAAAGCTGAGTGTTTCTGAAAACGGGGCCCGCAACGGCCCCGTTTTTTTGTTTTCGTTCTCTGCCGCAGATGCTGATCGGGCCAATTCTAGGGCACCGGGCAGTTTTGAACTGGCTTCATGTCCGTCGTGCCGTCACTGCGAAACACCTCTGGGTTTGGGGTATAGAGGGGACCGACCACAAGCGGCTTTGCCGGAAGCTGCGATTGATCCGTGTCGGATGTCACCTTGGTTTCAAGTGTCTGCATCACATGCCGATCGGGCGCTCTCAAGCGGATCGTTACCGTGTAGGGCCGGTCCTGCCTGACGCATTCCACCGGTGGGCTCTGAAGAACAATCTTCGAATTCTTGGGAAAAAGTCGTTCGGAGACCGTCAGTGCATCGCCGCCACGCGGGTTCTCGAACTCCGCCTCTATCACGCTTCCTTCTTCTATCGGTACCTGTGCTTGAAGCGTGACGAGATAGGTTGCCACCGCGACGCGGTAGTTGAAGACGAACATGCGCCCGGAAATTTTTGCGACATCCCTTTGCTCTTCACGCTGGCATCCTGCAAGCGCAAGCAGAATGAAGGATAGGGTCAACCATCTCATTCTGGGGTCTCCTTCTTGCGCTTGTAATGGCGGCTCGCCTTGCGCCGGTTGCCGCAGACCGCCATGTCGCACCAGATCCGGCTGCGGTTCTTGCTGCGGTCGAGAAACAGCCAGCCGCAATTGGTGCAGATGCGCATGCGACTGCGATCAGAGCCGTGAATCAAGTACAGTACGGAGTGGGCCGTTGCCGCGGCCAGTTCGTCCGCTTTCGCCGTCCTCAGCGCCGCGGCGCAGGCACTGAGAAGATCGGCAAGCAGCGCGTTGTCTTCCTCCCCTGTGGCAATCGCAGTGCGAAAGTAGCGATCTGTCGCCTCCCTCAGATCGATCAGCACATCTTCCGATTCCACAGGCGGCGGTCGTAAGGCAGTGGGCATGCCTTCTCTTTCGGCACACATCGCAACGGCCGCCTCGCAAAAGCTTTCGATTTGCTCGCTGCTGGCGAAACGGTCGATCGAGCGGTCGGCATCACCGCGTAGAATAACGGTGTTGGCGACATCCAGAGCGAGCGCTCCGCCGGAAAATCGATGCGGTGTCCAAGTGAAGGTCATGACATAATTATAACTGGTAAAATCAGTTTTACCAGTTAGATTGGCGGTGGGGAGGGCTGAGATGGCCTATTTTCTGCAGCAGATTCTGAACGCGGTTCCGATTGCAGCTCTCTAAGCCGCGCTGGCCTTCGGCTATGCCATCGCCTTTGCCATCACCAAGCGTGCCGATGTCACCTTTGGGGGAATTTTTGCTTTTGCCGGACTGACCTGTCTGCTCTTTGCCGATTTTGGCTGGAACCGGCTTTGGTTGACCCTTGCTGCCACATTGGCCTTCGGGGCGGTCGCTGGTCTCTTCGGCGGACTATGGGCAGGCTTTCTGATTGGCCGCGCGGTGATGCGACCTCTTGCCCGAGCCACGCCCAACGCGGTCACGGTGGCGTCGATCGGGTCGCTGATTGCGCTGATGGAGAGTGCAAGACTTGCAGCCGACACCCGTTCGCTCTGGTTACCTCCGCTCTTCAACGATCCAGTCCGGCTCTGGCAACAGGGCGATTTCTTCGTCACGACGACGCCGATGCAGATTTTGAACTCCGCCTGCTTTTGCGCTCTGATCGCGGCTGGCTGGCTGTTCCTTCGCTCGTCTCAGTTCGGCAGGCAGTGGAGGGCCGTTTCCGAAGATGCCTTCGCAGCGAAAATGATGGGAGTGAATGCGGGCAGGGTGTTTCTGCTTTCATACTGTGCCGCAGCGCTCGTTGCCTCGGTTTGCGGGGTGCTCGCCACCTTTTATTACGGCAATATGGATTTCGGCGCGGGTCTCACGTTCGGCTTGAAAGTCGTCTTGATCTCTGCTGCCGGCGGATATTCGAGCCCGCTGAAATCCGCAGCAGGCGCTGCCGCCATTGGTGTCGCGGAGACGTTCTGGTCAGCCTACGGAGCCGTCACGTGGCGCGATGCCGGTGTCCTCCTCATGCTGATCCTGTGGCTGATCGCGGCGCGCAGCGAACGTCCTGTATTGTGACAGGGATTATGGCCGAACATAAAAAAGGCCGGCGTCCATTTGGCGCCGGCCTTTTCGAAACCATCGGTATGTCTCGCGTCAGAAGGCGCTGTTGTTGCCGCCGAGGATGCTCTTGGCGATGCCGGCACCGGCAGGGCCACCCGAAAGCAGCTGCTGCAGGAAGGTGAGGTCCTTGCCGCCCGTCGGCGTGGTGCGCGAGATGCTGTCGAAGACCTTGCCGTCCTGAAGCGTGTAGTTCGCCTTCTGGGCGACAACGCCGTTCTTGTCGAAATAGATCGCAAGAATGTTCTGCTCGACGAGCTGCGGCTTCATGAAAGCTGCTCTGCGAACGCGCTTTTGCGAGATGTAGTAGAACACCTCATTGCCGAACGTTGCCGTCGTCGACGGCGTACCCATGGTCAGCAGCACCTGTTCGCGGCTCGAGCCGACGGGGATCAGCTGCAGCGACTGTTCGTCCAGCACATAGCCGTTATGGAAAACGTCCGTGGTGCTGGAGCAGGCCGTCAGCAGGCTCGAGGCAACAACAACGGCGATGGCGGCTTTGCTCAGAAACTTGGTCTTTCCGGCCGACTTCTGCTTGTTCACCTGCGTTTCCCCGACTGCGATCATGAATGGCACCTTCCGGCATTGCGTGTCGTACCGCTTCTGTACACACGATTATGTCAATCCGGGGACAGGAATTCCCCGTTTCACCATGGAATGCAACATGTTTCAGAAACCGGCACCGCCTCCTGGCGCCTATCCTTGACTGTTTCAGCACGATGATGAACGTGACTGACACGGCATTGCAATTCTCGGATGCTTCGGTAAACCAGCTTTGACAATCATGCAACAAGTGCGATGGGCGAGACACGATTTCGTCGGTCGATATTCGGATTTTTCGATGGTTTTTGGGCTTTTCAGAAAGAAAAACAACAATCGCGCCATCGTTGATCGCCAATATTCTATATTGACGCAGGCCGCTCGCCAGCCGGGCTTCTATCTGCACATGGGCGTTCCGGACACGGTCATGGGCCGTTTTGAAATGCTGGCGGTTGTGATGATTCTGTATTTTCGCCGCACCAAAGGCGCATCGGTCAGCGGCCAGGAAATCGCCCAGGAGATCGTCGATGCCTTCTTCCAGGATCTCGACCATTCGATGCGGGAACTGGGGATCGGCGACCAGGGCGTGCCGAAGCGGATGAAGAAATTTGCAGGCATGTTTTATGGCAGGCTGGAATCCTATGCCGCTGCAATCGACAGTGCGGATGCCCATGCACTTGCGGCAGCGCTCCGTCGCAATATATATCCCCAGGCAGATGAGGCCGCGCCGGATATGCGCGCGCTTTCGAAATGGATGATGTCGGCGTCGGAGATGCTGTCTGCGCAGCCGGAAGACGCTGTGGCGACGGGAACTGTCACGCTGCCTTCACCGGATTTGTGAGGTTTTCAATGAAATCGCCCCATGCGGCCAATGATGACGCGCCCTTTTCCTATCCCGTCAAGGTAGGTCATATTTCTGCCAATCCGGTCAGGATTGGTCTCGAGGCAAGCCCGGAAGAGCTGAAGGCGCTGGCAAAATTCTGGGATGTCCTGTCAGTGGACTATCTCAAAAGCGAATTGCAGGTCACCCGTTGGAAAAGGGACGGCATCAGGATCAAGGGTCAGGTGCAGGCCGGTATCACGCAGGCTTGTGTGGTAACGCTTGAGCCCGTTCCGAGTGTGATCGATGAAAAGGTCGAGCAGATTTTCGTGCCGGAAGGTTCGAAACTCGCGCGCATGACGACGAATGATGACGGTGAGATCGTGCTCGATCCGGACGGTCCGGATATTCCCGATCAGTTTGTTGGTGACACGATCGATGTCGGCGTGGTCGTTGCGGAATTTGCCGCTCTGGCGATTGATCCCTATCCACGAAAAGACGGTATCGATTTCGACGGATACGGCGAGAAGACGCCGATGGAAGACAAAAAACCTTCGCCCTTCGCGGTGTTGAAAGATTGGAAAAAAGACTGAATGCCTTCGTAAGAAGCGAACAATTCAGTTGTAAGGCTGGGCGGAAACGGTATTTTCGCCCGAAAATTACCGCGCGGCGGTCAGAAGGATCAGGGACGAGTGATCAGAATAGCAATTGACGTCATGGGTGGGGACCACGGCCCTGATGTTGTCATACCCGGTGCTGCAAAGGCACTCGAGCGGCACAACGACGTGACATTCCTGCTCTATGGGCAGAAGAGCAAGTGCGATCCTATTCTGGCGCAATATCCTCGTCTGATGGAGAAGTCCGAGTTCTTTGACTGCGAAGTCTCGGTTGCCATGGATGAAAAGCCTAGCCAGGCGCTTCGTCGCGGTCGTTACGTCTCCAGCATGTGGCGCGCCATTGAAGCGGTCAAGGTGGGCGAGGCGGATGTGGCCGTTTCTGCTGGCAACACCGGTGCGCTGATGGCCATGGCGAAATTCTGTTTGCGCACCATGGCGCGGATCGAACGTCCCGCGATTGCCGGCATCTGGCCCACGCTGCGTGGCGAGAGCATCGTTCTCGATATTGGCGCGACCATTGGTGCGGACTCACAGCAGCTTCTGGATTTTGCCCTGATGGGCGGTGCCATGGCGCGTGCGCTGTTCGATGTCGATCGCCCGACGGTCGGCCTTCTCAATGTCGGTGTTGAAGAGGTCAAGGGACAGGAAGAGGTCCGCGAAGCCGGTCGCCTCATTCGTGAAGCCGATCTCGCCACCATCGACTACCGCGGTTTCGTCGAAGGCGACGATATCGGCAGGGGTACGGTCGATGTCGTCGTCACTGAAGGCTTCACTGGCAATATTGCGCTGAAGGCCGCAGAAGGCACCGCACGCCAGATCACCACTTTGCTGCGCGAAGCCATTTCCCGCAGCTTCATCGCGAAGATCGGCTATCTTCTGGCCAAGAGTGCATTCGATGTGCTGCGGGAGAAGATGGATCCGCGCAAGGTCAATGGCGGCGTGTTCCTGGGACTGAATGGTATCGTCATCAAGAGCCACGGCGGCACGGATGCGCTCGGCTTCGCCTCCGCCATCGATGTCGGCTACGACATGGTTCATAATGGCCTGACCGCCAAGATCGAAAATGATTTGAAAGCATACCACGCAAGAAGACTTCCGCCTCCGGCGCCTGAAGCTCTCGTGGTTGATGAGGAATAACCAATGATCCGCTCTATTGTACGTGGCTTCGGAGCGGCGCTGCCGAAGCGGGTTGTGACGAACCAGGAAATCGAAGGTATCGTCGAGACCTCGGACGAATGGATCGTTCAGCGCACCGGCATCAAGCAGCGCTACATTGCAGGCGAGGGTGAGACATCGGCTTCGCTCGGCGAGGCTGCAGCCCGCGCGGCATTGCAAAATGGCGGGTTGAAGCCCGAAGACATCGATCTCATCATTGTTGCCACATCCACACCCGACAACACGTTTCCCGCGACAGCGGTAAACATCCAGAACCGCCTCGGCATCACTGGCGGCTTTGCCTTTGACGTTCAGGCTGTTTGCTCCGGCTTCGTCTACGCGATGGCGACGGCCGATCTCTATATTCGTGGCGGCATGGCAAAGCGCGTGCTGGTCATTGGTGCGGAAACCTTCTCGCGCATTCTCGACTGGAAGGATCGCACCACCTGCGTTCTTTTCGGCGATGGCGCCGGTGCCGTCATCCTGGAAGCAGGCGAGGGCGAAGGCAAGACCTCCGACCGGGGAGTGCTGACCTCCCATCTGCGTTCGGATGGCGCGCACAAGGAAAAGCTTTACGTCGATGGCGGACCATCGACGACTGGCACTGTTGGTCATCTGCGCATGGAAGGCCGCGAAGTCTTTAAACACGCCGTCGGCATGATCACGGATGTGATCGAGGCAGCCTTTGAGGCCACCGGCACCACGGCAGAGGATCTGGATTGGCTCGTTCCACACCAGGCCAACCGCCGCATCATCGATGGCTCGGCGAAGAAGCTTGGCATTTCGCTGGAGAAGGTTGTCGTCACCGTCGATCTGCACGGGAACACCTCTGCGGCCTCCATTCCGCTGGCGCTCGCAACCGCTGCTGCCGACGGGCGCATCAAGCAGGGCGACCTCGTTATGCTGGAAGCGATGGGCGGCGGCTTTACCTGGGGCTCGGTGCTTCTGCGCTGGTAACGTTTCGGTGACGATCGACCGCATCGGCCCGAAAGTCGAAATCGATTTTCGGAAAAGCACGATGTGTCGATTCAAAAAGGTAAAGGCGTCCCTTGTTCGTCCAGTAGGACGCACGGCGCTTTAACGTAAACCCTTGCCATCATTGCCGTAAATCCCTAAACGATTCTGGAAACATTCCTTGACCGTTGCCGTCAACGGCAATAGTCTCAGGCGGTTTCCAGAACACAACAGAGATAAGCGCGGGGAAAAATGGCCGGTAAAACTGTGACACGTGCGGATTTGGCCGAGTCTGTGTTTCGCAAGGTGGGTTTGTCCCGAACTGAATCCGCCGAGCTGGTCGAAACCGTCATTGACGAGATCTGTAATGCCATCACCCGTGGCGAGGTGGTGAAGCTCTCCTCCTTCGCAACCTTCCAGATCCGTGAAAAGAACGAGCGTATCGGTCGAAATCCGAAGACCGGCGAAGAAGTGCCGATTTCGCCGCGTCGCGTCATGACCTTCAAGGCCTCCAACGTTCTGAAACAGCGCATCCTCAAGGCCCACGCATCGCGCAAGGCGAAGCAGAAGACCCAGAAGCCCGGCTCATAAAGCGGCTTCTTTCGACGCTATCCACGCCCATTCTGATACCTCACTGCTTTTCTTCCTGTGAACATACTTGAATTTCAACCGTCAAGCCGTTGAAATAAAGACGATTCGCATCATACCTTGTCGTGTGTTTTGCAAACCTGTCATTTCGTCGGGTGGGAGTTAAGCGTGGATAAGAGTCCAGACGCCTTTAGAACGATCAGTGAAGTTGCGGACGATCTCGATCTGCCGCAGCATGTGCTGCGTTTCTGGGAAACCCGCTTTCCCCAGATCAAGCCGATGAAGCGCGGCGGCGGGCGACGCTACTATCGCCCGGACGATGTCGATCTCCTGAAGGGCATCCGGCATCTGCTTTACGATCATGGATACACGATCAAGGGCGTGCAAAAACTCCTCAAGACCAATGGCAACCGCTTCGTCGCCGCGATCGCGTCTGGCGACATGGCGACCATGGAAGCCATCATGGCTGCCAGCGGAGAGAAGCAGACCGCGGAGCCGCGCGTCGTGCAGACGGACGAAGACGAAGTCGTGGGGCGTCCCAAGGCGAGGCCCAGCGGCCGCTTCTTCGGCTTCGGCGGTGGGTCATCCGACGACACGCCGGAAATTTCCATCGGCAAATCCAGCATCAGCAAGGATGATCGCGCCCTGCTGCAGGAGGCGCTCTTCGACCTTCTGGAGTGCAAACGCCTGCTCGACCAAGTGCGTTAAACGGCCAGCGGACGCATGGAGAGCAGTGCTCTCCGTAACAACCGCTGCCACAGACGTCTCAGTTTTGGCTTGTGAGAGAGTTGTGGATAACGCCGCGGCTTATGATCACAGATCGAATTTATCTCAAATGCCAACCTTTCGGAAACTCCTTCAGCGGATAATGCCCGCCTGAAAAGGAGTTGTTCTGTGAGCAAGAGAAAACCTTCAAGCCGCCGCGCCTCATCCAAGTCCAAGGGTGGAAGCGTCTGGTCCTGGTTGATCCTGTTTGGCGTGGCCGTCGGCGGGATTCAGGCCTATGAGCATCGCGACACCCTGTTGCCCAAGATGAAGAACGTCGTTGCCTCGACGTCCAAGAGCAGCGCACCCGCAACCCGCGAAACTGCTTCTGCCAAGCCTCAGTCCGCGCAGAAGCCGACGCAAACCGTTGCCCTGCCAACGTCTGGTGCACCCGTTCCACCACGCTCGATCGCCATGGTGGGTTCGCCGGCAGGTGCCGGTCAATTGCCTCCCGCAACATTGCCTTCGCCAAAGCCGCAGGTGGAAAATGTTTCGCTCGGCGCAAAGCCCGGCACCTTCGCCTTTTGCGGACGCTCCGGCCTCAACAACTGCGTCATGGATGGCAGCACCTTCTGGATGAAGGGCGTGAAGATGAAGCTTGCCGGCATCGAGGTGCCGCAGACAGATCAGGCCCGCTGCATGGAAGAGCGCGCCCGCGGCTTCACCGCCAAGGTGCGACTGCGTGATATGCTCAATTCCGGTAGCTTCCAGGTGGCGGCTGGCGGGCAGGGTGCCGAAGTAAAGGCCGTGTCCAGGTCAGGCACGTCCTTTGCCGACCAGCTGATTCGCGAAGGGCTTGCACGTCGCGCTGGTTCCCCAAGCCCATCATGGTGCGGTTAATTCAATTCCCCATAGACATGCAGTTGACCGGATGCGGTGACGCTGTGTAGATGGAAATGCAAGCGGGCGTGATGGAATGGTAGACATACCGGACTTAAAATCCGGAGCGAAAGCGTGCGGGTTCGAGTCCCGCCGCCCGTACCAAATCTTCAGCTTCTCCAGAACAGCGGCATCAGCAACACGAGCACGGTCAGGATTTCCAGACGGCCGAGCAGCATCATCAGCGACAGCAGATAGAGTGCGGGATCGCTGATGGTGGAGAAGTTGCCGGCCGGGCCGATGATCGGACCGACCCCTGGGCCGACATTGGCAAGCGATGTGGCCACACCAGATGTCGCGGTCAGGAAGTCGTAGCCCATCGCGCTCATCGCCAGGCTACCGGCGATCCACAGAGCGATGAAACAGCTGAGAAACAGGAAGACGTTGCGAATGGTTTCGGCATCGACGACCTGCACGCCGTAACGCACGGGATAGACGGCATCCGGATAAATCAGCTTCCGCAGACCGGTCTTCACCACATTATAGACGATGACAAAGCGGTAGGCTTTGATACCGCCAGCCGTTGAGCCGGAGCAGCCGCCCATGAAGGTGGCGAAGAAGGCGACGACCACGACAAACGGACCCCAGAGCGTATAGTCGTCGCTGGCAAAACCGCCGGTCGACAGGATCGACGTCATGTTGAAGAAGGAATGGCTGAGCGCAATGTGAAGCGACACGCCACTGTGGATGTGATGATAGATGCCGACTGCCAGCGAAATCGCGCAGAGATAGCCGATGAACACGCGGATCTGCGGGTCATAGAGAATATCCATCCTGCCGCGCACGGCGAGCAGGATCATGACCGAAAAGGGCAGGCTGCCGAGGATCAGGAAGAAAGTCGCGATCCACAGCAGCGCGACATTGTCGCCGAAATAGCCGAAGGATGCGTCATGGGTGGAGAAACCGCCCGTCGCCACCGCCGACATGGCGTGATTGACCGCATCGAAATGGGTCATGCCGGCAAAATCGAAGGCGATGGTACAGGCAATCGTCATCACGACATAGATGGCAACGAAGGCGCGGGTGAAGCTCGCCAGTCGTGCGAAAGGCCTGTCGCTGGCCGTGTCTGAGGATTCCATCCGAAAGAAGGTCATGCCGCCCACGCGCAGCAGTGGCAGGATGAAGAGACCGAGCGCCACGATACCGATACCGCCGAGCCAGCAAAGAAGCGAGCGCCAGATCAAAATTCCCTGTGGTGCCTTGTCGAGACCGGAGATGACCGTTGAGCCTGTGGTCGTGATCGCAGAGATGGATTCGAACAGGGCCTGCGCAAAGGAGAGGTTGAGTTCCGAGAGATAGAGCGGCACGGCACCGACGAGCGAGAAGACCAGCCATAAGACATTCACAAGCAGGAAGCCGAAGCGCTTGTTGAAGGTCGGCATCGGTCCGCGTGTGGCAAGCGCACAGGCAAGAGCAAGCCCGCCGCACATGAAGCCGGAAGCGGCAAAAACGATCCAGTCGTTATTTCCGTAGTAAAGGTCCGTCATGGCCGGCACGACCATGGAGGTTGCCATGTAGAGGCCGAAGATCGAAGTAATATAGACGACGGCGCGCAGGAGATTGGCGTTCAAAAAAATCAACCCTTGATCGAGTAACGCGTACCGAAGTGGCGCAAAGAGTCTTTGTGTCGGGCTTGTTCCTATGGCATAGCGGGTGCCATCTGGAATTTCAATGGATTGAAAATCGTGGACAAACTGCTTGTAGAAGCCGCACGGCGAGAAGTTCGGGAAATCTTTCCCGAGACGCCGTTGCAGTTGAATGAACATCTCAGCCGTCGGTACGGAGCCGAGATTTGGCTGAAGCGTGAAGACCTCACGCCTGTTCGTTCCTACAAGATTAGAGGCGCGTTCAATTTCCTGCGCAAGGCCGTTGCCGGTGCCGGCAAAGAGAAGATCTTTGTCTGTGCGTCAGCCGGCAATCATGCCCAGGGTTTTGCTTTCGCCTGCCGCCATTTCGGCGTCAAGGGTGTGGTCTTCATGCCTGTCACCACACCGCAGCAGAAGATCGACAAGACGCGCATTTTCGGTGCCGAGTTCATCACCATCAAGCTGATCGGCGATATTTTCGACCAGTGCTATGCGGCAGCACGTGCGTATGTCGAAGAAAATGACGGCTACATGGTGCCGCCCTTCGACCATCAGGATATCATTGAAGGTCAGGCAACCGTTGCCGCTGAAGTGATGGACCAGCTTCCCGATGGCGCAAAGCCCGATCTGGTGGTCATGCCGGTCGGCGGTGGCGGACTAGCTGCGGGTCTCACCGGATATTTTGCCGGTACGGTCGCGCGAAACAACTTTGTCTTCTGCGAACCGGAAGGTGCGCCAAGCCTGAAGAAGAGCATCGAAGCGGGCGAAGCCGTCACGCTGAACAAGGTCGACAACTTCGTCGATGGAGCAGCTGTTGCCCGCATCGGCGACCTCAACTTCCAGGCGCTCAAAGATTTCCCATCCGAACAGGTCGAACTGATCCCGGAAAACGCCATCTGCGTCACCATCATCGACATGCTCAATCTCGAGGGCGTGGTGCTTGAGCCAGCGGGCGCGTTGTCGATCGCTGCACTGGAAAAGCTCGGTCGCGAGCGGCTGGAGGGCAAGCGGGTGATCTGCGTCGTCTCCGGCGGCAATTTCGACTTCGAGCGTCTCCCGGATGTCAAAGAACGCGCCATGCGCTTCACCGGGGTGAAGAAGTACTTCATCCTGCGTCTTCCGCAGCGTCCCGGCGCGCTTCGCGACTTCCTCAATATGCTCGGTCCGGATGATGACGTTGCGCGCTTCGAGTATCTGAAGAAATCGGCCCGCAACTTCGGCTCGATCCTCATCGGCATCGAAACTACGTCTCGCGACAATTTTACCACTCTGTTCGAGCGTTTCGAGGCGGCAGGGCTTGGCTATGAGGATATAACCGAGAACGAAATCCTCGCGAACCTCATTATCTGATCGAATGCATCATTACGCCGGGCGCGATACAAGCGCTCGGCGCAACGACAACAGGAAGGGTAAAGCATGGCCTCGTTCTTCTCGAAACTCTTTTCCGGCTTCGGCTCCGGCCAGTCGGATGCGCCAAAGAAGGCGGAGACGTCCGAACCGCGTCAGCATGGCGAATACACCATCTACGCCACGCCGATGAAGGAAGGTGCGCAGTACCGCTTGGCAGGCCGCATCGAAAAGACTGTCGGAGACGAGGTGCTTGTGCATGAATTCGTTCGCGCCGACGTGTTCACCAGCATGGATGATGCAGTGGAATGCACGGTGCGCAAGGGCAAGCTGATCATTGACCAGAACGGTCCGAACCTGTTTGCCGACAAAAAATAACGGCCGCGACAAGCGCGACCGTTGGTATCGTTCGAAAAGAAGCGGCCGGAGCGGCCGCTTTTTTATGCGGCCTTCGCCAGTTCTTCGACCTTGGCATTGGCTGCAGCAATGGCCTTTTCGGCAGCTTCCGGACCGAATGCCAGACCTTCAATACGGATGACTTCGACATCCGTCATGCCCATGAAGCCGAGAACCGTCTTCAGGTAGGGCACGGCGTGCTCAAGCGAAGCGGCAGGGCCTTCGGAATATACGCCGGCAGCGGACAGAACGATGTAGACCTTCTTGCCGGTCGCAAGGCCGATCGGGCCGGATTCGGTGTATTTGAAGGTCATGCCGGCGCGCGCGATATTGTCGATCCAGGACTTCAGACCCGAATAGATCGAGAAGTTGATGAGGCCGGTGCCGATGATGACGGTGTCGGCTTCCATCAATTCAGCCACGCGCTTGTCGGAGTAATCGGCAGCGGAGGCCTCTTCTGGCGTGCGCTGTTCGGCGGGCTTGCGAATGGCAGAGGTTGTGACAGAATCGAGATGCGGGATCGGGTTCTGGCCGAGATCGAGATGGGTGATCTGGCCGTTCGACTGTGCGTTGATCTTCTCGGCAAGCTCGGTTGCGAACTTGTTGGATAGCGATTCATTGCCACGCGGGCTGGAAGTGACGAGCAGAATCTTCGACATTTTGGTGCCTCTTGGTCAGTCTTGGGAGGATGGCGCGAGGCGGGGCCCCGCTTGGTTGACTGGGTTATCGGCCAGTTTTGCCATCTAGAAAACTGTGATAATCTGAAATCTATCTATCGATAAAATGGATGGGACATGGACGCCAACCCGACACTTGACCAGTTGCAGGTCTTCTTGACCGTTGCCGAAACGGGAAGCTTTTCAGCCGCTTCGCGCGTGCTTAACCGCGCGCAATCGGTGGTCAGCTACACCATTGCCAATCTCGAGGCGCAGCTTGAGGTCAGCCTTTTCGAGCGCAGCGGCCGCCAGTCGAAACTGACCGACGAGGGCCGCGCCATGCTGGAGGATGCGCGCAGAATCGTTGCCGGATTGCAGGAAATGCGATCACGCGCCAAAGGGCTGAAGCAGGGCCTGGAGGCGGAGGTCTCCCTCGTTCTCAGCACCATGGTTCCAGCCGAGGCCGTGGTTGAGGTCCTTCGTGAATTCCGGGAGGAATTCCCGACCGTGTCGCTCACCCTCAATGTCGGTGAATTGGGCATGGTCATGGAGATGGTCAGAAGCCGTAAAGCGCTGATCGGCATTGGCGGGGCGGTCTCACAGCAGGATGATGGTCTGGTCCTGGAAAAGATCGGCCACTCCTTCATGGTACCCGTCGCGGCCGGTGACCACGCTCTGGCAAAATTGCACCGCCCGGTGACACTCGCCGATGTCCGTGAAGAGGTGCAGATGGTGGTGATGGACATGTCGGGGCTGACCAACGGCCGTGACTTCAATGTCCTGTCCTACAAGACGTGGCGGGTCAGCGACATCGCGACGAAATACCAGCTGATCAAGGGTGGTCTTGGTTGGGGTGGGCTGCCCGCATCGCTGGTCAGGACAGACATCATGAATGGCAGTCTCAAGGTGCTCGACCTCGACGCCTACGAACTCGGCGAATATCCGCTGTATTCCCTGCGAAAGGCCGATACGCCTGCCGGTCCGGCAAGCCAATGGCTGATCAATGGCTTTGAAAAGCGCCTGTCGAAATGCCCGGACAATAAGAGCTTCCTGAACATCGTCCGCCCCGTGCCCTTGAAAGACGCCGCCGAGTAGAGGCTTCTCCTTGCTCAGCAGAAAATCGAAGCTCAACAGCGTTGAGAAGTGGCGGCGACAAAACTGCCGCCGCCACGACCATTAGCCGAGCATCAGACGGAACTTGGCAAAGCCTTCGGCGCCATCGCCATCGTCCTCGATCTTGGCACCCTTCACCTCCTTGGCATATTGACGACCCTTCGGGCCTGTCTCGAAAATGGCTGTCGTATCCGCCACCTTTGCGAAAGACCAGTTGTCGTCAGCCGATGGATTGATCGTGCCTTGATTCATGATGTAGCGCACGATCACATCGCGGTTGGTATCGGGGGCGACGAAGATGATCTTGTCGCTGCCGATCGCCGGGAACTTGCCGCCGCCGCTGGCGCGGTAATTGTTCGTGGCAACAACGAATTTCTGTTCCGGGTCAATCGGCTTGCCTTGGAACTGCAGATTGACGATGCGGCTGCTGTCCGGATTGACCGCCTTGCCATCCTTGTCGAACTTCGCAGGCTTCGACACATCGATCTGGTAGGTGACACCATCAATCACGTCGAAATTGTAGGACGGGAAGTCGCTGCTCAGCAGGGGAGCGTCCTTGGAACCGGCCTTGACGGTGTTGAACATGCCAGCCGACATTTCCAGCCAGTCCTTCACCTGCGCGCCGTTGATGAGAACGGCCTGCACCGTGTTTGGATAGAGATAAAGGTCGGCGACATTCTTGATCGCAATGTCACCGGCAGGGACATCCGTATAGTAGTCCGCTCCGCCACGACCACCCGACTTGAAGGGCGCGGCTGCGGAAAGTACCGGAAGGTCCTTGTACTGGCCTTCCTTCAGCATATCCTTGATGTACCAGGTCTGTGCATTGGAGACGATCTGCACGGACGGATCGTCCGCCACCAGCGCGAAATAGGAATAGAGGGGCGCAGAGCTCTTGCCGACGGGACGGCGCACATAGGCGAGTGCTCCCTCGTGATCGGTCTTGACCGCCTCGATCACCTCGGGCTTGTCCTTCACATCGGCCACGATCTTGCGGTTGTCATCGCGGTGGTAGATGGGGCGGGCCTCGGAGGTGAAGTCGACGATCTTCCAGCTCTTGCCGTCCTTTTCGAGCAGGAGATCGATGAGGCCCATATGCGAGCCCCAGAAGCCCGCCATGACTGCGGGCTTGCCCATCAGCGTGCCCTTGACGGGATCGGCGCCCTCGATGCCATCCCATGTCTTCGGGCCGGGGAAGACCAGATGCTGGTGACCGGTAAAGACCGCGTCGATGCCTTGAACGCCTGCGAGATAAAGCGACGCATTTTCCATACGCTCGCTCTGGCCTTTGCCCTCGATACCGGAGTGGGAGAGGGCAATGACGATATCGGCGCCCTGTTCCTTCATCACCGGCACCCAGGCCTTTGCAGCATCGACGATGTCGCGCGTCTGCGCCTTGCCTTCAAGGTTCTTCGCGTCCCACATCATGATCTGCGGCGGTACAAAGCCGATGATGCCGACCTTGATCGGGCTTGTCGTGCCGGACCCATCGCGGATCTGCTTTTCCAGGATCACATAGGGCTTGAAGAAGAGCTCGTCCTGCTTCGGATCGGACGCCAGTTGACCCTTGGTCAGGTTGGCGCAGACATAGGGGAATTTTGCGCCGCCCAGCGTGTTGAACATGAAATCGAGGCCGTAATTGAACTCGTGATTGCCAAGTGTGCCGCAATCATAACCGAGCACGTTCATGGCATTGATGACCGGGTGCTTGTCGCCCGCTTTCATGCCGCGCTCATAGGCGATGTAATCGCCAAGCGGGTTGCCCTGAAGAAAGTCGCCATTATCGACCAGCATGGAGTTGCCGGCTTCGGCACGCACGGCATCGATTAGCGATGCCGTCCTTGCCAGACCCAGCGTGTCGTTCGGCTTGTCGGCATAGTAGTCGTAAGGGAAGACGTGGACGTGGATATCGGTGGTTTCCATGATGCGCAGATGCGCCTGGTTGCCCGCAGCACGCGCCGCAAAAGGATGCAGCATGACGAAGGCGGACGAAGCCGCAATGCCGCTGAGAAGCGAACGGCGCGTGATAGGGTGAAGGCCGATAAGGGAAGACATGGAAACTCCTGATCTCAAAATACGATGACCTGTCTCAACCGCGACAAGGTAAAACGAATTGCTGAGGAGTCTACCAGCAAAATGACGCGTGTATGACGCAACCCATCCCGACGGTCGCATGAG
The DNA here is from genome assembly GCF_028674915.1 of Agrobacterium sp. CNPSo 3708. Classification (NCBI taxonomy): domain Bacteria; kingdom Pseudomonadati; phylum Pseudomonadota; class Alphaproteobacteria; order Hyphomicrobiales; family Rhizobiaceae; genus Agrobacterium; species Agrobacterium sp. CNPSo 3708. Next base: position 141,613 of record NZ_JAQZSF010000008.1, on the reverse strand, counting down.
CGAAATTTAATGTATCCCACACCGGCCTCGTCCCGCCTCACGCTCTGTCGATGCGGCACTGGAAGCAATTGTTGCGTGCCGAGCGTACATGCACATAGGCGATGTCCGGCCTTTCAAGCAGTTCCTGCGCGCGCGACACAATCTCAGCCGTGGGGGTGACCGCACCCGTGCCGTAAACGATGCGGTCGCCCGCATCGTAGCCCCGGACAATGTAGTCCGAACTGTTCAGCATTGGAGGTGGTACCTGTGCGGAATCATAAGACCCGCAGTCTTCCGCATGAATGAAAATCGGCCCGGTCTCGGCGTAAGGCTGCACATGACGAAAGGGCCGGTAGGAGATTAGCAGGGCCGACTCGCCACTCTTGATCAGACCGAGACAGGCGCGGCAGGGCAGATCTGCTGAGGCGATCATTCGTTCAGGCACTTGGCCGTTCGAATCTGGTTCTCCACGCCTGATGGCATCGACATGGTCTTTAGGCAGTGCGGTGAATAGGATGGCGGTCATAGTGGCTCCTTGCGATCTCGTTCAGTTGCTTCTTTGTCGCTATGGCTGCCAAACAAATCTCTATCCACCCGTTTCTTGCCGGTAAGCGAAACCAACCCATTGCGTGGACCGTTCTGTTTAGCGATCTATGCTGCGTCCTCGTTCTGGAAAGTTGACGTCAATGCTGCGAAGGTTTCGAGCCGTTCTTTCGGTCGCTTTTTTAGTGTCCGCCTTGCCGTCTGCGCATGCGCAGGTTGCGCCCGCACTTGACGATCTTTCCGACGAGCAGTTGCAGCAGACGGTCAATTTCGTCATCGGCAATGCCGTATTCGGCGTCTATCACGAAGCCGCCAAGATGCTGATCTCCGATTTCAGCCTTCCCGATGCGGACGACGGTCGCAATACCGCAGACCAGCTTGCCGGCACGATCATGCTGGAAGCCAACCAGGAGTGGCTGGATACGGCCATCGTCAATGCCACCGATAGCTGGTATCTCGCGCGTAGCTCAGGAGAGCTTCCCGAGCATAATGCGCCGCTCTATAGCGTTCTTGTCCCGAATGTCGCCCGCGACCGTCAGATGGCCTGCCTCATGGTCGGCAAGGACAACGAGGGCTACGGCGATCTTGCAGAATTGATGGGGCTGCCAAAGGATGAGTGGAAGGCCTGCGAAGTGGCTTATCCGCAGACCGTGGCGCGCTGGAGCGACTTACTCAAATCCCATGTGAAGACGCCGGGCACGACGAAATTCGACATACGATATGAGCCCGCGCGCGATCCGTTTCTGGATATCTATGCGACGATGGTGAAGGAATCTAAGGTTCTCGATCTCATCGCCCGCGAATTTAGTGCTTATGAGCTCAAGGGCACGGTAAAGCTAACGGCCAGAAGCTGCGGCCGACCGGATGCTTACTGGTCCGAGGAACGCCGCGAGATCACCTATTGCTATGAGCTCGCAAGATTTCACGGCGAGCTGATCGCGGCCCATCTTCTCGCAACCAATGGCGACCGCGGAGACGCGCCCGCGAAAGAAATCCCGACCGCCGTCAATCTCGGCCAAGAGCTTTAAGAGCTGAGGCTCGATCGCCTACAGCGAAGGCGAAGTAATGCCACGCTGAATGAGCCCGCCTCATCCGATCCAGGAGAGGCGGACGCCAACTTGGCAGCTTAGCCGCGGCGCGAAATTTCGAGATATTCGCTGTCGGTCAGCGGCTCCACCCAGGCTTCATAGGTGCTGACGGGGGAAAAGCCCATCATCTGGTAGAGCTGCAAGGCGCGCGGGTGGTCCAGAGTATTGGTGGAAACGGTGACCTTCTTGGGGTTATCTTGCCAGATCGAGTAAAGCGCCTGAAGCAGGAACCATTTTCCGACACCAGCGCCGATCGCCTCTTCCATCAGACCGAAGTAGGATAGTTCGGTGACGTCGTCATTGCCTCTGTTGAACTCGAAGAAGCCAGCAGGCGAACCGTTGAGGTAGAGCACTGTTACGCAGTTCTTTGGGTCGCGCAGCACGGCGGTAAGCTCGGCATCGCTCATGCGCATGCGCTTTTGCCAATGCCAGCGCTTGCCGACGCGCCAGTAGAGATAGCGATAAAAATGCAGCGGGATGTCATGCGTTCGCATGATCGCCGTCTGGATATTGACCGGCACCGCCAGGCTGACCTTTGGCGCCGATGTCATTTCAAGCTGGGTGACATGGGCTTTGAGGGGACCGTGTGGCTCCGTCTGCAGAGGCTCTGCCGGGCCAGTCACGATAGGCGTGTCCTCTTTCGATCCCCACTCCGACCATGAGCCGTCATAAAGCGAATTGTCCGAATGACCGAGCGACTCTAGCGCCAGCGTCACGACGGCGGCCGTCACGCCGGAACCGCAACTGGTGACGACCGGCTTGGAAAGATCGATGCCGGCCTCTGCAATCATCTTGCGGATGGTTGGCAGATCCTTGAAGTGGCCGTTCTCCGAAAAGGCAGTGGCAGGCAGGCTGCGAGCACCAGGCATATGGCCGGAACGCATGCCGGCGCGCGGCTCGGCCTCGTCTCCGGTGAAGCGGCCAGCACCTCTGGCGTCGGCAACCTGCTTTTCGCCCGTCTCGACGACAGCGCGCATATCGGAGAACGAGGTCACACGGTTGGCTTTGAACTCGGCGTGAAACTCTGCCTGCTCGATCTGCGGAGCTTCCGTCTCAAGCGGTTTGCCGGCAGCCTTCCAGCCATCGAGGCCGCCATCCAGCACATAAACCGTTTCGGCACCCATGACGCGCAGCATCCACCAGACGCGCGGCGCGGAGAAGAAGCCGGGGCCATCATAGACCACGATCGTATCGGTGTCGGTAATCCCAAGCTTGCCGACTTCCTCGGCAAAAAAATCCGGGGAGGGCAGGGAGTGCGGAAGGCCCGTCTCATGATCGGCAATTGCGTCCTGATCGAAGAAGACGGCGCCTGGAATGTGGCCGCTGGCATATTCCTGCTTTCCGTCGCGTTTATGTGCCGGCAGATACCAGGACGCATCGACGATGCGGAAGTGCGGTGTTCCAAGCTGCTGCTCGACCCAATCCGCCGAAACGACGAAACGGCTTTTATCGGTGCTCACGATGTTTCTCCCAGAAATCAGGCGGCGTCGGCGGGTTTGCCGAAGCGAATGCGGAAACGGCGGTTTTCCTTGCCTTTCTTTTCGATCTTGGCGATGTAAATCTCGCCGACTTCCTGCGTTTCCGACACATGAGTGCCGCCGCAGGGCTGACTGTCAACCGAAGAATTCTCGCCGATGCAGACGAGGCTGACACGGCCAAGCCCGACGGGTGGCCGGACATGCTTGGACTTGACGATGCCAGGATTGGCCGCCAGCTCCTCGTCGGTGATCCATTGCAGGTAGATGGGGTGATTCTGCTCGACGAGTTCCATCAGCTTGGCGGTGATCGCATCCTTGTCGATCGTCTCCGACATATCGAAATCGACCCGCGATTCATCCTCGCCAACGGCAGCACCGGTGATCGGCCAGGAGCAGACCACCGATAGGAGATGACAGGCGGTGTGCATCCGCATCAGCTTGTAGCGTCGCTGCCAGTCGATATGAAGGGTCAGCTTTTCGCCGATGTCCGGGGAGGGCTGACCGTCCAGGGGCACGTGAATGATGACGCTCTTGTCCGCGCCATGGCGCGTTACGCCGAGTTCGATCTTCGCGCCATCGGCCCGTTCGAGAAAGCCCGTATCGCCGGGCTGGCCGCCTGACGTGGCATAGAAGCAGGTCTGATCCAGCTCTACGCCACCATCTTCATGCACTGCCGTGACCACCGCTTCGCAAGTTGAAAGATAAAAATCATCACGAAACAGGGCATTCACAGGCATATTGCATTGACCTCAGACGGTTTCGTACGGAACCGAAATCTCTTTCTTCTCCGTCAACCAGGCCGGAAGGGGAAGCCCCTTGGAGCGCAGGAAGTCGGGGTTGAAGAGCTTGGACTGGTAACGGTTACCGTAGTCACAAAGTATCGTGACGATTGTATGCCCGGGTCCGAGGTCGCGGGCAAGCCGAATTGCGCCGGCAATGTTGATGCCTGAAGAGCCGCCAAGGCACAGACCGTCCTTGGTGATCAGTTCGAAGATGATCGGAAGCGCCTCGGCGTCCGAGATTCGATAGGCAAAATCCGGTGTAAAGCCTTCGAGATTGGCCGTTATGCGACCTTGGCCGATGCCCTCGGTAATCGAGGATCCTTCCGACTTCAGGACGCCGTTCTTGTAGAATTCGTAAAGCGCTGCCCCTTCCGGATCGGCAAGGCCGATCTTGATATCGGGGTTGAAATCGCGAAGACCGTCCGCGACGCCGGCTAGCGTCCCGCCGGAACCGACGGCGCAGATGAAACCGTCCACCTTGCCATCCGTCTGGTCCCAGATTTCCGGTGCGGTTGTTTCGATATGCGCCTGACGGTTGGCGATATTGTCGAACTGGTTTGCCCAGATTGCTCCGTTCGGATCGGTTGCGGCAAGCTGCTTTGCCAGACGACCGGAGACCTTCACATAGTTGTTAGGGTTGGAGTAGGGGGCGGCCGGCACTTCGACAAGCTGTGCGCCAAGAAGCTTCAGCGCGTCCTTTTTCTCCTGGCTCTGCGTCTCCGGGATAACGATCACCGTCTTGTAGCCGAGCGCGTTGGCAACCAGCGCAAGCCCGATGCCGGTGTTGCCGGCCGTACCTTCCACAATCGTGCCGCCGGGACGTAAGAGCCCGCGTCGTTCCGCATCTCGAATGATGAACAGCGCGGCACGATCCTTGACCGACTGGCCTGGATTCATGAACTCGGCCTTGCCCAGAATTTCGCAGCCCGTGGCCTCGGATGCTGCCTTGAGGCGGATGAGCGGGGTGTTCCCAATTGCGGTCAGCACGGAAGAATGGATGGTCATGATCAGGCCTTCTGTCCAGTCAGCGATTCAAAGCCGTTATGTCGTTATCTAACGGCCTTGTGACAAGAAATTATCTTCTGGCGAAGAGGGTTCCAGCGCAAAATCTTGCTGATGCCCAGGTTATTCACTCTTCTTGATATGGGAGTAGGCCTCAAGCGCACGCTGGCGTGCCTCATTATGATCGACGACGGGCTTTGGATAGGTCTTGCCCAATTCGATCCCGGCCTTGTCCAGCACATGCTTAGGCGCATCGAACGGCTTGTGAATGTACTTGGCATCGAGCTTCGAAAGCTCCGGCACGAAAGTTTTGACATAGTCTCCGTCGGGATCGAACTTCTCGCCCTGAATGATAGGATTGAAGATGCGGAAGAACGGCGAGGCGTCGGCACCCGATCCGGCCACCCACTGCCAGTTGCCAGCATTCGAGGCAGGGTCGGCATCCACAAGCGTATCACGAAACCACTTCTCTCCTTTACGCCAGTCGATCAGCAGATGCTTGATCATGAAGGACGCCGTGATCATCCGCACGCGATTGTGCATGACGCCGTGCTTCCACAACTGCCGCATGCCAGCATCGACGATCGGGTAGCCGGTCATGCCCTTCTTCCAGGCGTTGAACTTTGCCGTGTCCGTTTTCCATTCGAACGCATCGAAACTGTCGTTCCAGTTCTTCTCGTCGAGTTTGGGGAAGTGGAAGAGAAGATGGTAGCAGAACTCGCGCCAGACGATCTCCTTGCGAAACCGGCTGATGTCGTTCGAGGCGATGTGGGAGGAAAGGCCTTTGGTGGCGTGCCAGAGCTGGGCAGGCGTGATCTCCCCGTGGGTTAGGTGCGGAGAGAGCATCGAGGTTGCAGGCTGTGCTGGGAAGTCACGACCCTTCTCATAGCCCTTGAGCGCGCTATCGATGAAATCGTCCAGCCGCTCTTTGGCTCCCGCTTCGCCCGGCGTCCAGACGTCCGAGAAATCCTTTGCCCAATCCGGTTTTGTCGGCAGGAGCTTCCAACTGTCCAGCTTTTCCGACGTCGGCCAACTGGAAGGCGCTGATATCTGGCGCGGCTTGCCCGTGGGCTCTGGCGGCTCGTCTCCACCTTCGATGGCGCGCCAGAAAGGCGTGTAGACGCGGTAGGGTCCGCCACTCTTGGTCTTCACCTTGGATGGTTCGTGCAGGAGATGGCCCGAGAAACTCTCGACCTCGTATCCATCATCGCGAAGCTGCTTCTTGAGGTGGCTGTCGATCTCCACACCATCGGGGTCGTAACGACGGTTCCAGAACACAGCACCAGCGCCCACGTCACCAATAAGTGACTTGAGGATTTTGCTGGGGTCTCCACTGCGCAGGATGAGGCGACTTTCAAGCTTTTCCAACTGGTCGGAAAGGGCTTTCAGCGAGTGATGAAGCCACCACTCCTGCGCGCCACCCAAAGGGCCGTTTGAGCCCTGTCGATCCTCGCGTATATAGAGAGGAATGATCGCTCCGCCATGCTCCCGCGCGGCTGCAAGGGCGCGATTGTCAGAAAGGCGCAAGTCCTTGCGAAACCAAAGGATTATGGGGCTGTCCTGCGTCGTCATCGGCTTTCCTTCTGCTTTCATTTTTAACGCGCGTAAGGGGGTTTTGCTCCCCTGCAACGAGGGTAATACGGTGGTGCGATACCTATGGTTTTTGAAGGGTAAATTTTGTTGGGTTTAAATCAAAACAGGTGGAACCATATGCCGGACGTGACGTTGGAGGCACGTGAATTGAGAATGGAAGACCCACCAATGATGCTGAATGAAGTAAAATGGGATGCGCCTGTTGTGATCTCTCTTGAGAACGGCGCGCCTCGCACCTTCAACGGCGTTTATGAAGCCTTTGATTTTCTCCAACACGAGTGGCCCAGCCGCCATGGCAAGGCGTATGAGCAGGCGTTGCGCCTTTGCAGGGCGTCGCTTCTGGGAAGCGTTTCCGGCGAGATCGCACGGACCGCTTTCGTTGAGGCGAGCCGGGATGCAAACCGCCTCGTGGAGATGCCTAAGCTCGCATCGTAAGCGACCCGTTCGATCTTCAGATTAAGAAGACCTTTTCAGCCACCCGCCGCGTTCCCGCCGGGTGGCTTTTTGCTGCGCTCTATCACTTGGATGTCGGGGTGAGGCAGCCGTTTACCGACACATCTTCGCCTAAAAATCTTTGATAAAGCCTCGACTTAACCTCAAAAAAATGGTTGCTGAAACGTTAACCCCGACGCTCGTTTGGCCGAATGGGACTGAAATGGGGCAGGCCGGTGACGCGCAAAATCCGCTACTCAACCTTCTCTACTGCCATGGGGTTTTGCGCCTTCGCATGGCATGAAGGCGGCATCTGCCGTTTCCAGTTGCCCTTTGATTTGGAAGATGATGCGAGGGCCCATCTATCACGCCGTCTGCCCAATGCCGAACATTCCGACCCGAGTGCGGAAGCAAGGCCTCTATTGGAAAAGGTGAGAGCCTATTTCAAAGGTCAACCGGTCGAATTTCTGAATATCCAACTTGATGTCGGCCCTCAAAGTGATTTCTTTTCAACGGTTTATGGAATCGTGCGGGCTATGCCGTGGGGAACATCGAAAACCTATGGTGAAATCGCGAAGGAATTGAATGCTCCCCCGCAAGCTGCTCAGATCGTTGGGCAGGCGATGGCAAAAAATCCGCTGCCGCTTCTTATCCCATGCCATCGGGTTCTTGCCGCTGGCGGTAAGCCGGGTGGCTTTTCGGCTGAGGGCGGCGTGAAGACGAAGCTGCAAATGCTGGCGTTGGAAGGTCTTTTCAACATTCAGCCAAAACCCGAACAGGCTTCACTATTTTGATAACTCCAAGGGCGATTTTGGGGCATAACATACCCATAATCGCCCATGTCTCGTCAAATTCTGGCTAGATTCGGAGCATAGACGGCTCATCAGCAGTCGTCGTGAGCGAGACGTTTCGCTCCTAAGACTGCCCTACTTTGAATGTGCGCAAGGACACTTCGGCGCGGGCTGGAGCCAAGTTGTCCTGTGCTTTTAAAGGGCAAGAGAGTGAGAGTATCTGCGTTTCTTTTGGCTGTGGGGCTGTGTGCCGCGGTCATAACGCCCGCCTCGGCGGGCATGTTGAACCAAGCCGAGCAATATGCCGGTCTTCATGAAGGCAAGAACAACAAGACGCTGAAAGCAATTTTGGGCGTCAACCCTCGTAAAACTCCGTGGTGCGGCCACTTTCTCAGCGTTGTTGCCGAGAAATCGGGACGTACCCCACCAAAATCCTCCGGTTTCGCCAAATCCTGGAAATCCTTCGGTTACGCTGTTCCGGTCGGTGCCGCCAAACCCGGTGACGTTGTGGTCGTCAGAAGCGGCAAGCGATATCACGCAGGCATCCTGAAGAGCATGAGTGGTGCCACTGCTCAAATCCTCGGCGGCAACCAGTCCGGCCGCGTACAGGTGTCCAACTTCAGCCGCAAGTCCATCGTCTCTGTTCGTAGGTAATCGCGCTTCAAGTTAAAGTACGCCCGGGTACACCCACGAAAGCGTGGCTGGCAGCATGGCGCTCACAAGAGAATCTATGGTGGGTTTAACGTCACCCTAGGTCCCTTTCCGCACGCGGTCTACGGCTGTTCACGTGTGCCTGGAGCGGCATCGCGCTGGTCGTCATCTTCCAGGTCCGTTGCAACGATAAAAGCGTCTTCGTGCTGGCGTGCCGCCTGCCGACGTGCTCTGAGGCTGGTCAGCTCATCGGGGTCCAACTCCTGCTGATGTTGCGTCAGATCGCCTTCCGTTTCGAAACGCGCGACATCTTCGTCTTTGATGTCGAGGTGATTCTTCTTGTCGATCGTCGATTTGTCGTCGGTCATGGTACGCTCCCATCGATATTGAATGATTGTCGGGAGGGAAACGGGCAGGGCGCCGCTTCGTTCCTTTTTGTGACCACTCCATCCCGTATGACAACACCGTCAAAGCATGGGCGCAGGAACCAAATAAGAGTGCCGATTGTTTTCCGATATCGAAAACGGGAGAAGCACCATGCAAGTCGATCGTGAATCCGAAATACGCAACAAGGCTTATGAGAAGTGGGAAAGCGAAGGTCGGCGCGATGGCGACCACGAGCGCCACTGGCAAGAGGCAGAATTGGAAATCGATGCGACACGCAACACATCTGTGTTGGGCGTGGAGGATGAAGACGCTACGGGTCAATCGCCTGCGGTCGTCTCTCTGAACCGCGAGCAGTCGCAAGACAATGGTAAGTCCGATGACGAGCTTGAAGAAGGTCTGGAAGACACCTTCCCAGCGAGCGACCCGGTCTCCGCCACATCCACAGCGGTTTCCGGCCGTGCTGGCAAGCGTTGAGATCCAGCAGGTTTCAACCAAAGCTGGATGTTCGAAGTGTTAAGGCGATCGCCACGGCGGTCGCCTTTTTCGTGTGCGATCAGACATCTCCCGGTGACTAAGGTGTCTAAAGCATGGTCCACGCAAAAGCGTGCCGCGGTTTTGCGATAGAGACATGCGATAGCTAGGGCCTAAGGCCTGAGGCGCTAATCTGAAAGATTGCGACACGCCTTAGTGGACGGCCGGCTCCTCGTCCCCAAGAAAGCTCCTGATGCCATCCCGTTCGCATGTTGCGAGAAACTCTTCCCAGGCGTCCTTGTCGGTGGCGAAGGGCTCGTCCCAGGTCGTCACGTCGTCCTCTTCGGAGATGACCTCCAGCTGCCAGTCCTGCTGCGTTCCGGCGGGCCGGAAGATATCCACGAGCACGGTGATGCCGTCATCCTCGAACTCTCCCGAAAATTCAGAGTGTTCCAACTTTTGTTTCTTGGACATATCAGCCTCCCGCTCCGGTCGGCGCATCGGGCGCCAGATGTTCTTTATATTGTACTGTCTCAGACTGGTCGGTATCGAATTCGCCGGGCGACTTCAGAAGACGTAGACCCGGACCGCCGGCTGCAGATGTCTGATTGTTGTCGATGAAGGAAATTCCGGCCTTCTCCAAAGCAGCACGAAGCCTGTCGCTCAATTCAGGATCAGATCCGCTTTGGCCGCTCTCAAAAGACGCCAGATCCGCTAGATCTACCCCTGCAGCTTCGCCAAGCTTTTCCGGGGACCAATCGAGCATTGCGCGCGCGGCTCTGCATTGCGAAGCGGTGATCGACATATCCGCAGTCTCCATTGCGATAGATGACCGAAGCGGCTGCCTTGATCCTTATTCGTCGTAACGAATATGCGATCTCGTCGCAACGATGTGTACACCCCAGACGTTGATGGTCGGAGATTTTTCAGCGGTATTTTTTGGAGAGATATCTTGCTTACAACGCGGTCGATTGTAAAAATGGCTCCCCGGGCCGGATTCGAACCGGCGACCTGTCGATTAACAGTCGAATGCTCTACCGCTGAGCTACCAGGGAACGTGCGCCGCTTGGCGTGGCGTGAGCGGGGTAATACAAACGCTTTGACGATTTGCCAAGCGCTTTTTTCAAAAAAAATGAATTCCTCTTGTTTTATCCACCGAAGGCCCCACGTTTCCGGGCATGACGATGTTGAAAAAAATTGTCCCAACCCTGTCGAGCTGAGGTGATCTGGCGTGAATTTCGGTATTCACCCCAAAACGGGGCGGCTTCACATGGGCAAATGGAGCGTGGCGATGCCGCGCTCGCGTATCGGACGCATCGTTATCGGCACGGTGCTCGTGATTTGCGGCCTTCTTGGCTTCTTGCCAGTTCTCGGCTTCTGGATGGTTCCGCTCGGACTTTTGGTGCTGTCTCAGGATTTGCGCTTCGTTAGGCGCAAGCGCCGTCAGTTGGCCATCTGGTGGGAATATCGCAAGCGCGCCCGTCAGGCGCGCCGCGAAGACGCTGAAGGCATCAAGCGCCCGTAAGCGAGTTGCTGAGGCCCTGGCCGGCCCACACCGCCGCATAGGCCAATGCTGCGAAGTAAATCGTCGTCAGCGCGAGAAACAGGTAGCCACCAAGCACGGTCGCTCCGTCACGCTGAATCATGCCCGCGGAGAACAACAGGATGGCGATCCCCGGCAGGGTGTTGGAGAAGGGAATGAAGCCGAGCGGCATCATCAGCAACAGGCCTGCCACCATGATGGCGATACCGTTCACCCGGTTCATGATTGCACCGGTCGTCAGGGAAAGCAGGCGTGGGCGAATATACTTATCCAGCCAGGACACGATATTGATGCCCTTTTGCAGCGCAGGCACAAGGCGCGCCGTCTCCATCTGCCGATCCAGAATGCGTTTGGGCAACCACGGCAGCCGGTTCAGAATGATGGCAAGGCTGATCATGATGATGGCTGCCCCAAACACCGTGCTGACGCCTGGAATGGAAACGGGGATGAGGAAGGGCAGGGAGGCGATGGCGCACATCAGAAGGAGGCCTTGTTCTCCGATGGCCTCCATCAATTCCCGCAAAGTGATCGTCTTTCCGCCAAGCTGATTGATCAGCTTTTGCAAAACGGAACTGAGATTTTCAGACGTATCTTTGAACGCGAAGTCCTGCGTCATGCTTTCTCCCGAAATCAATTGAACTCGGGGATTGATAGCATTCGCGCCCACAAGTGACTATCCGCAAATGCTCAAGGGATAGGCGGTCAGCGTCAGACTTACGGCAATGGACGACTTAATTCGTCAGTGAGAAACCCACTTGTTGTAAGCACCCAGCAGAAGAACAACCATCAAGATGCCGAGAATAAACGGGTTCAACGAAGTAAAGAAATTAACGTAGTCCATAACTGTCTCCTCCTCAGTATGTCCTCGCCCCTCCATTCTACGCCGAATCGGCGGAAACGCCAGAATAAAAGGAATTGATACTGCGCTGCAGCAAGGACCGCCGCAGATATCGATAAACGAGAGTATTTTGACATTTCGCGCCGCAGCAATTTTGTATATTGAGCATGATGATGCTGCGCTGCATCATTTGCCATTTGCGCATTTGATCGGTAAGGCAGGCACGAAAGCCGCTACGAAGTCGCAGCGGCGACAAGCGCAGGCCGTGGTTGGGCCGACCCAATGCAAAAATCGCTGGATTGAACGGAGAACAAAATGCTGAAGGGTCTTTATGCCTGGGCGATGAACCTTGCGGCACGCAAAACCGCCGTCTGGTGGCTGGCCGTCATTGCCTTTGTCGAGAGCTCCATCTTCTTTCTGCCCGCAGATGTCCTGTTTCTGCCCATGGTTCTGGCAAAGCCACGCAAGGCAATGTTCTATGCGACGGTCGCGACGGTCGCATCGGTTCTTGGCGGAATCGCCGGGTGGTATCTCGGCCATTACGCCTTCGAAAGCGTTGCTCGTCCGCTCTTGGAGTTCTACGGCAAGCTGGATGCGTTCGAGCATCTGAAGGCTTCGGTGGATTATGAAACGATCGTCCTCCTGTTGATCACCTCCGGACTTGCGCACCTCCCGCCGATCAAGGTGGTGACGATCCTGTCCGGTGCCGCAAATATCAGCCTTGGGCTTTTCATCGTGACGGCCATCGTGACGCGAGGTGCGCGATTCTTCATTCTGGCCGGTCTTCTGCAGCGTTACGGCGAAAGCATCCGGCACTTCATCGAGAAGCGCCTTGGCATGATCGCAGCACTCGTTGCCAGCGCCCTGATTGCCGTCTACGCCGTCTATATCTTCGTGCGGTGACATCGTCTGCGCCTGCGCGCTTGCAGGTCAGAAACGTTCATCTTGATGTCAGCCTCAGCATCTATCCCTTCCGTCAATAGCAGTTGGAAGATGGATAGAATGCGCAAAAAAATGATCACGCTTGGGAGCGCCTTGGCGGTCCTGCTGTTGAGCTTCTTCGCCTATCTCGGCTTCCTGCAGCTTTCCGGGAATTTTCATGAGGTGTTGGCCGGCGAACTCTATCGTTCGAACCAGCCCAGCGCCGAGCAACTGGCGCTTTATGTGAAGCAGCACAATATCAAGACCGTCATCAACCTGCGCGGTAAGAATGATGGCTCGACCTGGTACAAGGACGAGGTTTCCGAGTCTAAAGCACTCGGCGTAAATCATGTCGATTTCGCCATGTCGGCGCGTGAGACGCTATCGATGGACAAGGCCGAAGCGCTTGTCGAAATCATGCGCACATCGCCAAAGCCGATCCTCATCCATTGTCGCTCCGGCTCCGACCGCACAGGCCTCGCCTCCGCGATCTATCTGGGCAAGATCGCAGGTGTCGATCCTGAAACCGCGGAAAAGCAATTGTCCATTCGCTATGGCCATCTGGGTGTGCCGGTCATTTCCGCGGCCTATCCTATGGATGAGAGCTGGGAGCGGATCGAAAATGGTTTGGCGCAAATGTAACCGCCACGACCAGTAGTGCTATCGCTGCGGTTGGCTCATCTCCATAAATTTCACGTCTCGCTTTTGCGCCTTTTTCAAGAGCGGGACTCATCCCATGTCCGGGAAGTTCGCCAAGTCAGAGCCTCCAAGTGGCGGGTCGATTCGTCGTTTACCCGTCTTTCGCTGAAGTACCTTCCTAAGCCAAGCGTGGTTGATTCCGCAAACAATCTGTCGCGGCAAGCTGGGTTAGCCTTGCAGGTTTGGCATCCAATCATAAAAATGTGAGACATGACGTGACGCAACGATCCTCGAATAGAGGTCTTGCCAAACAGGATGCGCCCATGACCAAGTCTCAGATACCCGCCTTACGCCCCACTGCCGCTTGCCTTGCTGTTGGGCTGATCCTTGTGATGAGCTCGGCGGCTGGTGCGGCCGTGACCGGCGATCGTCGCGCGGTATCGGAACCGACCTTGCCCACACAGCTCTGCGCCACGCTTTCACCGCAGCCAGCGGCGCAAAGTGCACAAGCGCAACAGGTGCTGGATACACAGCGGCTTCAGGCGGCAATTGATGCATGCCCCGCAGGTCAGGCCATCAAGCTGGTCGCCGGCAATGCTGGGGGCCGATTCGTCAGCGGCCCGCTGACAATCCGTTCCGGTGTCACCCTCTGGCTCGACCGGGGCGTAATATTGGCCGCAGTCGCTGATCCTCAAGCTTATGACCGCGGCAGCGGCACGTGCGGAACAATCGATACGAAAGGGGATGGCTGCCGCCCCTTCCTTCTGTTTGAGAAAGCGCAAGGCGCGGCTCTGGTCGGTGACGGCCTCATCGATGGTCAGGGTGGGGAGGTCATGGCTGGCGGCAAGGAGACCTGGTGGCAACTTGCCCGCAGAGCCCAAAGCCAAGGCGGCAAGCAGAACAATCCCCGGCTGATCCAGGTCGATGACGGCGCAGACATCGTTTTCTACCGCGTGACGCTGCGCAATGCGCCGAACTTCCATATTATACTGAACCGTGTGAAGGGCGCCACGCTTTGGGGTGTGCGCATCGATACGCCCGCAGATGCGCGCAACACGGATGGCATCGATCCTGCCGGTTCTCAGGATGTGACCATCGCTCACAGCTTCATCCGTGCCGGGGACGACAATATCGCTATCAAGGGCGGGAGCGCTCCGACCCGATACGTCTCGATTGTAAACAGTCACCTCTACTGGGGCCATGGCCTGTCGATTGGCAGCGAGACCGAATCGGGTGTGAGCAACGTCCTCGTCCAAAACGTTACCGTCGACGGGGCGACGTCGGGACTGCGTATCAAGAGCGATATCAGTCGGGGTGGGCTCGTCACTGGCATCCAATATGAGAATGTGTGCCTGCGCGGCAATCTGCGCCCGATCGACTTTGACACGCGTTACGACAAACAGGCTCACGGCTCGAAGATACCGGTTTACCGAGACATCCTGCTGCGCAGTGTAACAGGAGAGACAGGAACGCTGGTTCTCCGGGGCTATGATGCCACCCATCCGCTTGAAGTGACGTTCGACGGTGTGCGCTTTGATCCCAAAGCAAGCTGGCAGATCGACAACGCCACCCTATCTGTCGGTCCGGGTGGCCTCATACCCCCACCGCCTGTAAAGGTATCGCCTGCCTCTCAACCTTCCGCAACGTCTGACAAAGCATCGCCACCCGATTGCACCGCACGCTGGCTGGATTTCCCAGAAGTGAACTGACCGCCAGGCTCACCTTCGCAAACCCGATTTTCTGTTTTTGTTTGCGGACTTTATTTTTAGGGTTGCGTGCGACACGCCTTCTATATAAACGCGTCTCTTGTGTCGGAGCGTAGCGCAGCCCGGTAGCGCACTTGACTGGGGGTCAAGGGGTCGCAGGTTCAAGTCCTGTCGCTCCGACCATTTTTGAGGTTCTCCCCAAGCCTCGATTTTTCTGAGAAACACCTTGGGATCAGCCCTTTGACCATCTTCGCATGGAGATGGCGCGGCTCTTTATCTTCACCCATTAATCCACCCAATCGTTCATTTTTGAATTTTCTAATGGAACGCTCAAGCGGGGCGACGTGTTAGTCCATCGTAACAAATCGAGGCATCGCTGGGGATGCTTCGAAAGAGATGGAGAGAGAAATGAACAGCATTATCTATATTGTAGGTCTGGTTGTAGTCGTTGGCATGATCCTGTCCTTCGTGGGCTTGGCCTGACAGGACAGGCGTCTCTAATTTGTATGAGGCGCCGATGCGCGCGAGGTAGCGCAGCAAGATAGTGTGCTGCGCCCCTCCCGAAGACGATCAGTTTTCCTGCACGGACACGCCGTTTGGTCCGATATTCATTTCGATACCCTTAGGCTTCGACTCTTCGTGCCACACATAGATGCCAAGAGCGGCGACGAGTACGACCAGCGCGCCAATGATGAAGTAGAGATTGTTAGACCGCGTCATTCGGATTTCCCCTGAAAATGAAGATGTACGGCTGAACAACGCGGAAAATCCTGCCCGGTTCCACGGGGGAGGTGGTAATCGGCTACAGGTCCGTCAGTAAGCGTTTTCTGACTTCAACAGGCGGATCGGTGTCAGAAAAAGAATCTTGAGGTCGAGCCAAAGAGACCAGTTTTCAATGTAGTAGAGATCGAAAGCGGTGCGCTGCTTGATCTTGTCGCTATTGTCGATTTCCCCGCGCCAACCGTTGATCTGCGCCCAACCGGTAACGCCTGGCTTGACCTTGTGACGGGCGAAATAGTGTTCCACGACCTCGGTATATTTCAGGTCGCCCGTCTGGGCATGGACGGCGTGTGGCCGGGGACCGACGAGGGACAGATCCCCCGCCAACACATTGAAAAACTGAGGCAGTTCGTCCAGCGAGGACTTGCGTAGGAAACGTCCCACCGGCGTGACGCGCGGGTCATTCTTGGTCACTGCCTTGACAGCGCTTGGATCGCTCATTTCGGTATACATCGACCGGAACTTCCAGACGTTGATGGTCTCGTTATTGAAGCCGTGGCGCTTCTGCCTGAAGAACACTGGACCTTTCGACGTTGATTTGACCGCGATCGCGGCTCCGATCATCACAGGCCAGAGCAGGAGCAGAGCGATGACGCTGAAGAGAATGTCGAACATCCGTTTCGCCACGCCGTCCCAGTCCCGAATGGGCTTGTCCACAACGTCGAGCATCGGCACGCCGCCATCGCGGGAATAGGAGCGGGGTCTGAAACGCAGCTTGTTGGCATGGGCCGCAATGCGGATATCGACGGGCAGCACCCAAAGCGTTCGAAGAAGCTCCATGATGCGCGCTTCGGCGCTGATGGGCAGCGCGATGATCAGCATATCGAGTTTCGTCAGTCGCGCGAACTCGACCAGTTCTGCGAAGGTGCCGAGCTTCGGGTAACCTGCGACGATATCGGGCGAGCGGTTACCGGTGCGGTCGTCGAAAATACCGCAGATACGGATATCGTTATCGTGGCGTTCCAGAGAACGGATCAGATCTTTGGCTGCCTGACCCCCGCCGACGATGACGGCGCGGCGTTCCATGACCCCGTTGCGGCCCCAGTGCCGGATAGCGAGCCCCACGATCGATCGTTCCAGAAGAAGAAAGACTGATCCCGCGGCGACCCACCAGGCAAAGCCTGCCCAAGAGTAGCCATCCTCCCTCAACAACATGTACATTGCGCCGGCTGTCACGGCGCATGCGGTGACGTATGAACCGACGATGCGCGCGGCCATGGCTAGAGGGCGGCGCAGCGAGGGGAGCTGGTAGGTATCGGTCAGCTGAAGCAGAAGAGCGGTGAAACCTGCGTTGAAGAGGCAGGTGACCACAAGCGCCAGATGAACCCGCCAGCTGCCGGAGATTTCCATGCCATTGAGGACGAGCGCAATGATCGAAAGGCCGACGAACTCGAAGAGGCGCAGCTGACCGATCACCATATTCGGTGAGTGGCTGGTATCGCGAAGTTGATTGGCGACCTGCCGGGCGAGGGGATTGAGGGTCGGCTTATTGCCGTCGCCTGCCGCTTTCTGAGAGAGCTGCAACCGCACGACATCGAGATCGGAGCTTCGTCCGTCTCTTTCTTGATCGCCCATAGACTTATCCCGCCATCATTTTCAGATACAGATAAGCCATAGATACTAAAAGAAGCGTTGACGACTGCCATGCAAGGAATCGCTTCACACTTTTGATTTCACTGAAGCGCTGACAAGAAGTATCAGGCCGCTACAGCAGTAATGGGGGCGGGATACGCAATACCAGTTTACCCGCAACTATGGACAGAGGTCTAGGCTGCCGGATCGGCGCCTGCCGCTTCTGCCGCTGAACTTGAATTTCTGGCTTTAGCTTTGGTGAAGCCAGGGAGCGCTACAACGCAGTTTCCTCAAAAGAAACGCTCCCGCACATAGATGGTGTCGCCCCCCAGCACAGGTGCTGAGATCAGCACGCGCCCGGTGTTGACGTCTGCGTTGAGTTTCCGCGTCACATCAACGTCGCGCTGGTTTGCACGTGAGGTGAAGCCTCCCGCAATGGCAATGGCGTTCTGGATCGTCATGCCGGGGACGTAGGAATACTGCCCCGGTCTGCCCACTTCACCCATCACGAAGATCGGGCGATAGCGATCGACCTCGATGCTGACATCGGGATTGCGCAGATAGCCTTTGCGGAGCTGGGCGGCGAGCGCTGCTTCAACCTGCTTGGCCGTTCGGCCGCGTGCCGGAATTTGCCCGACGAGCGGGAAGGCGATGTAGCCCGCCTGGTCGACAGTGTAGGTGTTGGTGAGGCCGGCTTGATCGAAAACGGTAACGCGCAACCTGTCGCCGCTATCCAGACGATAGGGCTGTAGGGCAGCGGCATTGATGGCGGAGGGCGCGGGTTGATAGGCAGCGCAACCACCAAGCGTCATCGTCGCGGCGAGGGCAAAAGCTGATATCAAACGTGGGATGGCGAAATTCATTCGCAATCATGCTCCGGGGACATTTCTTGACCCCAGTTATCCGTTCGTCATGGTTAATTCCCGGTAAAGAAAACTTCTTTTGCAAGAATTTCCCTGGAGACCGTCTGAAGTTTCGCGTGGCGTCGACTGTTTAACGCTTGTGTTACTGCGACGCGGTTAGAAGGGTAGAACGGTGGCCGTGCGAGCAAAAGCTGCCGGCGATGAGGAAAATGAAGGCGCCATGACCGCGAACGATAATGCGACTGAACCACAGGATGATCTTGATCCCGCCTCTGCGGAAGCTGGGCTTCCGATAGCCTATGTTGCGGATCTGCTCGTCATGCCAGGCGCCAAGCCCGTTGCGGTTGTTGCGTCACCCAGTGGTGCGGATGGATCGACAGCGACCGTCATGCTGGCAAGAGCGATTGCCGAGCTGGCGCGATCTGTGGTGCTTGTGGACATGACCGCGACGGGGGCTCCTTCGCGGCTGATGGTGTCGGACGAATCGCTCCCGGGCATCATGGATCTCCTGACCGGTGATGCGGCCTTCGGCGAAACCATCCATCGTGACCGGCTCTCCACGGCGCATATCGTTCCGCAAGGCGTGGGCTCGGGACATCGCGTCAGCGGCGTACTCGAGCGGCTCGTGATGGTGCTCGGCGCATTGTCGGGGAGTTACGATACTGTGCTGCTCGAGTTCGGCGCAGCCAATCCTGCTGAAATCTCGCGCATCCTGAAATATGTCGATGCGGAAATCGTCCTTTCCGTTCCGGATGGTGATCCTGAGGTGCTTCGTGAGGCAGAGACGGCGTTCCGCGCGAGCGGACACAGCCAGATCATTCCGATGGTATCGGCAGCGAGGGCCTGACCAGGCCGCACCACTGACTGCCTGAAACGCGTCGTTTGCCACGCTTCCAGCGAAACGAATTATTTCTGCCGTTTCGGTCCGGCCATCCATTTGATGATCAGCATGGCCGGCAAGATCCACAGAAGACCGGACAGCACGAAATAGCCGAGGTGAACCCACCACGGCGAGTTTGCGAGCGTTGCCGAGGCGAAGGCCGTGGCAACAACCGCATAGGTCACGACCAGCAGAATGATGATGATAGTGCCGATGAATGATCTAAGGCGGGGATGCATGGCTGATGTCTCGTCCGTCACGTGTTCCTGGGATTCCTCTATAGCAGCGCCCATCAAAAACGGTATCGCTTTTCGCAAGCGGATCTGCCGCGACCCGATGCCGCAAAGGCTAACCCCTTGTTTTGCCCAGCCGCTTGAGGCAAACCAATGTTAGGAATTGTGGAGTGTCAAGAATGCGATCCGATACGCTGGCGACGGCGGATGCCTCTGTCGAAAAACGGGTGAAAACGGCTTTGCAGCAGCAGGAGAGCAACCGCAAGCTTCTGCGAATCTGGCTGCGCGTGGTGCTGTTTACGCTGTTCTGTCTCGTCCTCGTGGGCGGTGCAACACGCCTGACCGAATCGGGGCTGTCGATCACGGAATGGAAGCCGATCCACGGCGCCATCCCGCCCTTGACGGTTGCCGAATGGGAAGAAGAATTCCAACTCTACAAGCGCATTCCGCAATATCAGGAAATCAATCGCGGCATGTCGCTGGACGAGTTCAAGACCATCTTCTGGTGGGAATGGGCGCATCGTCTGCTGGCGCGGGCCATCGGGTTGATCTTTGCTCTGCCGCTGGCCTATTTCTGGCTGACGGGGCGCATCGAG
Organism: Agrobacterium sp. CNPSo 3708; assembly: GCF_028674915.1. Lineage (NCBI taxonomy): Bacteria > Pseudomonadati > Pseudomonadota > Alphaproteobacteria > Hyphomicrobiales > Rhizobiaceae > Agrobacterium > Agrobacterium sp. CNPSo 3708. The sequence goes on along the minus strand of NZ_JAQZSF010000008.1, from coordinate 121,845 downwards.
AAACGCCTGCGCCTGCCATTGGTCGGTCTTCTGGCGCTTGGAGGTTTTCAGGGCTTCGTCGGCTGGTGGATGGTGTCGTCCGGCCTGGTCAACCGCACGGACGTGTCCCAGTACCGGCTCGCGACCCATCTGACGATCGCCTGCCTGATTTTTGCGGGCTGCATGTGGATATTGCGCGGTCTTTCCTACCATTCTCCAGAAGCATCGCATGAGCGCGAGGGCAGGCGCTTTGCGGCCCTCTTAGCGGTGCTCTGTCTCGTCCAGATCTATCTCGGCGCGCTCGTTGCCGGCCTCAATGCCGGTCTTTCCTATAACACCTGGCCGCTGATGGACGGTTCACTCATCCCGGGTGATCTCTTCATCCAGCAGCCCTGGTGGATCAATCTTTTCGAGAACCCGAAGACGGTGCAATTTGTCCACCGAATGGGCGCCTATACGCTGTTTGCCGCGACACTTTGGCACATGGTGAGCCTCTGCCGCAGATTGCCGAACACGCCACATGCGAGACGTTCCGTGCTGTTCTTCGTTCTGGTCTGTGTGCAGGCGTGCCTCGGCATCACCACGCTTCTCACCCATGTGGATATCCACGTGGCGCTCGCCCATCAGGGCATGGCGATGATCGTCCTTGGTTTCGCCATTGCCCACTGGCGCGGTTTTATCGGGGAATATCCTGCGCCGGTATCCGTCGAAGTCAGAGACTGAGATCGTTTAATAGGCCGCGTGCAACGGTGAGGAAGGCGAGACGCTCCAAAGCGTTCTCGCTTTCATCGAGGACGCTGCCATCATCCTCGAGGGACCAGCAGATCGATGCTCCCGCATGCGCAATGGCGTAGCGGAGGATTTTCTCTCGCGAGCAGTCCAGCGTTTCTGAAAAAATGTCACAGAGCCGTCTGATCCGTTGCGTATCAACGATGTCCGGCAGGGCGTTCAGCGGGTTGCCGAAGATGTTTGCGACATCATAGGCGGGATCCCCGACCAGTCCCTGAGGATCGATTGCCATCCAGCCGCGTGGGCCACCCGTGACGATGTTGTCGTGGTGCAGGTCTCCATGCAGTGGCCTTACCATCTGCTGATGAGCGAGCAATTCCCGAAGGATCTCGGCACAGTACTGCAGAGGCTCACGCAGGCGCTCATCGCTTTCCGTCTCGGCCCAGGCAAAGAGAGAGCGGAAATGCTGGTCCAACGTTGTGAGCCCACCCGGAGGTGCTCCGCCTGCCGCGTGAAGTCTCTGGAGAACGCCGCGGATGACTGCATTCGAGGCATCTTCCCCATGCTGAAGACGGTAGGCGCGAAGCGTCAGATCACCCGCATCTTCCAGCAGGCATTCTGTACCCTTTTTCTGCAGGAGGCGCACAGCACCTTGGCCCTGTCGCCACTCCAGGAAGGTCATACCGGGAAGCTCGCCCATTCCCCGCGGCTTCAATCGCTTCAAGATCGCTGAGGAGCCATCCGTCAAACCAACCCGGTGGACAATGCTGCTCGCTGTATCGGCAAGAAAAAAGGCGAAGGAAATGCTCCACCGCCTTTTGATCTCATCCGGAATGTCGGCCGTGACGACGCTCTCGCTCATGCAGACAGCATCAGCTCCATGTTTTGAACGGCCGCACCCGATGCGCCTTTGCCGAGATTATCGAGAACCGCGACGAGATTGATGTGCTCTGCATTGCCGAAGACGTGGAGCTTCATGATATCCTGGTTTGCGAGTTCTTCCGCATCGATACGCGCGATCAACCTGCTCTCTTCCAGAGGCACGACCTTGACGATGTCCTGTCCGGCATAATGCTGCGTGAGGGCGGCGTGAACCGTTTCCACAGTCGTGCCGTCCTTGAGGTTGGCGGCAAACAGCGGAACCTGAACGATCATGCCCTGCGGGAAGCGACCGACCGATGGTGAAAAGAGCGGTGCGCGATCCAGGAGCCCATGGCTCTTCATTTCCGGCACGTGCTTGTGCTTCAGGGTCAGGCCGTAGAGGAAGTTGTTGGCGCTGATCGCATCCTCGCGGCTCTGATCTTCCATCTGCGCAATCATCTGCTTGCCGCCGCCGGTATAACCGGAAACGGCGTTGACGCTTACGGGATAGCCGTCCGGCAGAATGCCTGCGGCACGCAAGGGACGGATGAGGGCGATGGCACCGGTGGGGTAGCAGCCGGGATTGGCGACGAAGCGGGCGGAGCGAACCTTTTCCGCCTGATCCTTGTCCATCTCGGCAAAGCCGTAGGCCCAGTCCGGGTGGATACGGAAAGCGGTAGAGGTATCGATGATCCGAACCTTGTTGTTGCCGGACACCATGGAAACAGCTTCCTTGGACGCATCATCCGGCAGGCAGAGGATCGAGATATCGGCGCTGTTCAGCATATCCTCGCGCATGGATGCATTGCGGCGCTCGGCTTCAGGAATCGACAGCAGCTCGATATCGCGGCGGTCGGCCAGGCGCGTGCGGATCTGCAAGCCTGTAGTGCCGTGTTCGCCATCGATGAAGATTTTCGCTGCCATGTCCGTAACCTTACATTTTCAATGTGTTGTGGGAGTTTTCAGACTCGATTTGTTAGCGCGTGGGATGCGGATCAGGTTGATCTTGCAAGCCGCTCGGCACGCAGCCCAAGCATATACATCGCAACCGTTGCCCCGGCAATGGCGGTGATATCCGCATGATCATAAGCCGGCGCCACCTCCACCACGTCGGAACCGCGAATGTCGAGTTGCCCAAGGCCGCGCAGGACCGAGAGGATTTTCGCGCTCGATGGCCCACCAGCCACGGGCGTGCCGGTGCCGGGCGCAAAGGCCGGGTCGAGGCAATCTATATCGAAGGTCAGATAGGTCGGTAGGCCACCCGTGTGCCTGACGATCAGTGAGGCAATGTCGGCGGCGCGCATATCCTCAAGCTCGTAGCCATAGAGGATCTTGATGCCGCAATCTTCGGGCGCATGCGTGCGGATACCGATCTGGATCGAACGATCCGGGTCAATCAACCCATCACGCGCGGCGCGCACAACGAAGGAGCCGTGATCGATGCGCTTGCCATCATCGAACCATGTATCCTGATGGGCGTCGAACTGCACCAGCGCCAAGGGACCATGCTTGGCCACATGCGCTTTCAGAAGCGGCCAGGTGATGAAGTGATCGCCACCCAGTGTCAGCAGATAGTCGCTATCGGCGATGATATTGCGCGCCTCCTGCTCGATTGTCTCGGGTGTCTGCCAATGATTGCCGTAGTCCAGCAGGCAGTCTCCATAGTCGATCGTCGGCATCGACTCGAAGAGATCACGTGCGAAGGGATATTGCGGATCGTTGTCGAAAATGGCTGAAGCGCGACGGATCGCCTGAGGTCCGAAACGAGCGCCGGGCCGGTTGGATGTGGCAGCATCGAAAGGAATGCCCCAGACCACGGTGGAAGCGCCCTCCAGGTTCTTGCTGTAGCGACGACGCATGAAGGACAGCACGCCTGCATGGGTCGGATCGCTGGCCCCCGAGGTGAGAGAAGGGGCCGTGAAGGCGTGATCGATCGTCTTTTTAGCCATTGCTCATCCTTCAGTGGAAATATCGAGAATATTCAATATCGCATTAAGCAGTTCGGGATAAGATTGCCTCGTGGTAAACACCTCGTAAACACCTAATCTGATAGTATATCCGACAGCTTCACCGTCGTGTTCGGGTCTTTTTGTCCCCGGCATTTCCAGCAAGTCAGGCGCAGTTCCGATCACCCTGGCGCTTCAGGGGTTCGGAACTGCGCCTGACTCTGTGATCGCCGCTTCTCGAAGGCTAGCTATACGCAACGTGACATGTGGTTTTTATGAACTATCGACCCGAAATTGACGGTTTGCGCGCCTTGGGATTGCTGGCCGTCATTTTTGCGCATGCGGGTTTCGCAGCCTTTGATGGCGGCTATATCGGTGTCGATATCTTCTTTGTCATCAGCGGTTATCTGATTACCAAGGTGATTCTGCGCGAATATGCGGAGGGGCGTTTTTCGATCGGCCGTTTTTACGCGCGCCGCGTACGCCGCATTCTTCCTGCACTATTCTTCGTCCTCCTCTGTACCATACCCTTTGCCTGGATGTGGCTGCTGCCGGACGCCTACGAGCAGTTTTCCAAGACCCTGATGGCGGCGACGCTTTCACTTTCCAACATCTACTTCCTGAGAAATACCGGATACTTCTCCCCCGAGACGGCGGAAGTCCCGCTGATCCACACATGGAGCCTCGGTCTTGAGGAGCAGTTCTATCTCCTTTTCCCGCTGCTCTTTCTGTTCCGGCTCAAGATCAGGATGATCTTCTCCATTGTGCTCGCCCTTGCCTTAAGCAGCCTGCTTTTGAGCGAAGCCGGCTCCCGCTTTTTTCCCGTCGCCAATTACTACCTGTTGCCGACCCGGGTCTGGGAGATTCTTCTCGGCTCGATCTGTGCATTTCAGGTCTTTGGTAAAGACCGGCGCACCAGCGATGTTCTGGCGGCAGCGGGCCTGTCCCTCGTCATTCTGTCGATCTTTCTGTTCGATCCTTCGCTCAATATTCCCTCGCTGGTGGCTCTGCTCCCCACGGGAGGCACAGCTCTGATTTTGCTGTTTGCCTCGCAGACCAGCGTCGTCGGACGTATCCTCGCCCTGTCTCCTTTGGTGTGGCTCGGCCGGATCAGTTTCAGTGCCTATCTCTGGCATCAACCCGTCTTTGCGTTCTGGCGCATTCGCAGCCCCGAACCGCCATCGACGATCGTCATGTGCGGATTGATAGGTCTTGTTTTGCTGCTCTCAGCCCTGAGCTGGTATTTCGTCGAACAGCCATTTCGCGGCCAACGGGTACGCTTTACCAAACTCGCATGTGCGGCCTGCGCCCTGGCTGTCGGGCTGGTGGGCTTCGGCGCCTGGGGCGATGTGAAAGAGGGTCTGCCCTCCAGGTTACCGAACAATGTCAGGGAATTCGTCGATCGCACCACCTGGAACGATAACTGTCTCTTCCAGAGAGAAGACGGCATTCCTGCTCTTCCCAGCATGGAATGCATGTTCAATATCGGCAGCGGCCGGACGATTGCCGTCTGGGGCGATTCCATCGGTGCGTCGATTTCTCCGGCCTTGCAGGAAGAGTTCAAGCGCCGCAACATCGGTATGGTGCAGCTGACCCATGGCTTCTGTGCGCCTATCCTTGGCGTTTCTGTCGCAAGAGATGAAGGCGCTGCCAATTGCGAAGAGTTCAACCGGCGCGCATTGGATTATCTGGCGGCCAGCAATGTCGAAACCGTTATCCTGTCAGCCTCGTGGGTCAGCTTCCTCACCGCGCCCTATATGCAGATCGACAGCGAGATATACGCCAATGGAGCGATCCCGCTGCAGGCGATTGCCGACAATCTTCGTGAGACTGTCCAGCGGCTGGAGGCGACCGGAAAACAGGTGGTGATCGTCTATCCGGCTCCGCGTTTCGACAAGCCTGTGGTGGACCTTATGGCCTCGCGTATGTTGCGGGGCGACCCTGCGCCAAGCTTCGAGTTTTCGAAAGCCGATTTCGAGGCAAACACCGGTCGTGGCTACCAGCTCCTGAACTCGGGTTTGCCTCAGGACGTGAGCAAGGTGCTGCCGGAGCAGCTCTTCTGTGATCCTACTTCAAAGGGTGGCTGTTACTTTGGCCTGGACGGTGTGGCCTATATCGCCGACAGAGGCCATTACACCAGAGCAGGGGCCGAACGGATTGCCGCCGCGGTCGCGGACGAATTGTTTGGTGCCGATGGCATAACCGGATCCATCCCGCTGCCGCTCAACTGACAGCCTGTGTCATCACCACTGAGAGATAACCACCAACAGAAAAAGGCGGAGCCGAGGCCCCGCCTTTTCGGTTTTTGCATTCCAGAAGCGATTAGCGCTTGGAGAACTGGAAGCTACGGCGAGCCTTGGCCTTACCGTACTTCTTACGTTCAACAACGCGGCTGTCGCGGGTCAGGAAGCCACCCTTCTTCAGAACGGGGCGCAGGCCCGGTTCGAAGTAGGTGAGAGCCTTGGAAACACCGTGACGAACGGCACCGGCCTGACCGGAGAGACCACCACCGGCAACAGTCGCGATGATGTCAAACTGACCTGCACGTGCTGCTGCAACGAGCGGCTGCTGCAGGATCATCTGCAGAACCGGACGTGCGAAGTAGGCAGTGAAGTCACGGCCGTTGATGATGATCTTGCCGGAACCAGCCTTGACCCATACGCGGGCTACGGCGTTCTTGCGCTTGCCGGTCGCGTAGGAGCGACCGAGAGTGTCAACCTTGCGGACGTGTACGGGAGCCGAAGCTTCCGATGCCGGGGCGAGGTCTTTCAGGGAGGAAAGATCGGCCATTATCAGGCGCTCCTTACGTTCTTCTTGTTCAGCGATGCAACGTCGAGAGCGACAGGCTGCTGTGCTTCGTGCGGGTGGTTCGAACCAGCGTAAACGCGAAGGTTCTTCATCTGGCGACGACCGAGCGGACCACGCGGGATCATGCGCTCGACAGCCTTTTCAACGACGCGCTCCGGGAAGCGACCCTCGATGATCTGGCGAGCCGTACGCTCCTTGATGCCACCCGGGTAACCGGTGTGCCAGTAGTACTTCTTGTCGGAATACTTCTTGCCGGTGAAGACAACCTTTTCCGCATTGATGATGATGACGTTGTCGCCATCATCGACGTGGGGGGTGTAGGTTGCCTTGTGCTTGCCGCGCAGGCGGGTAGCAACGAGGGTGGCGAGACGACCAACAACGAGGCCTTCGGCGTCGATGATGACCCACTTCTTCTCCACCTCAGCGGGCTTCTGAACGAAAGTAGACATTCTTTTCACTTTCTTTAGGACCCGTCATCCGGCTGTTGCCAGATTGGATGCGGGCGTTTCTTGTTGCTTGATTTGGCCGCATTTGCGCGTGCCGGAAGACATGTATTCCAGGAGAATTCAGTCTGGCGCGCTTATAAGCGGTGCGCCGCAAACCGTCAACAGGCGCAAAAACGCAACCTTCAAAAATAACGTATAAAAAACAGCATGTTAATGATGTGGTTTTATAATACCACACAAAATCATGGGGTTCTTAGCCTAAGCGCATGATGAGAACGCCCATCGCGATGATGCCGCCGGCGACGTAGCGCCAGATGCTGGCCTTCTCCTTGAGCAGGAAAACCGAGATCAGTATGGCGAACAGAATGGAGGTTTCGCGCAGGGCTGCGACCACCGCCACCGGCGCCTGCGTCATTGCCCACAATGCAAGGCCGTAGGACAAAATCGATCCGCCGCCACCGGCAAGACCGCGCCACCAGTTGCGCCTCACATGCTGCACGACCGGCAGATAACCACGTTGATAGAAGGCATAGGAGAAGAGCAGGACAGGCGGGAGCAGGGACATCCACAGCGTATAGGAAATGGCATTGCCCGAGGTCCGCGCACCAACACCGTCCACGAAGGTGTAGCCCGCAATGACCACTGCATTGGCGAGCGCCAGCAAAATGGCCTTTCGACCGCCACGGCGTGCCTCGAAGGCAAGGGTGAGGATGCCCGCCGAAATGACAGCAATGCCGGCGAAGGCAGCGGTGCTCAGCCTTTCATCGAGAAACAGGCTGCTGCTTGCTGCCACGATCAAAGGCGCAACGCCGCGCATGACGGGATAGACGAGGCCGATATCACCGACCGTATAGGCTGCGGCGACCAGCCGGAAGTAAGCGAACTGCAGGAAGGCGGACGCGACAAGAAAGGGGAGCGCGACGAGGCCGGGAAGAGGCAGGAACGGCAGGAAGGGAACACAACAGATGGCGGCACCCGCAGCGATCAACGACGCATCCAGCGCCTTGTCCGATCCGGATTTGACAAGGGCGTTCCACGAGGCATGCAGAAGGGCGCCGAAGAGGACAAGAAGCAGGACATCAAGGGACACGGGCGACTCATGAAGCGTCTGGATGGAAATCCGACCTTAGAGCATGTGGCGCGAAAGTGTTACGCGGTTTTGCGATGATGAGATGCGATAAAGCAAGGCGCTAACGCTTACAAAGCGAAGCGGAAAACAGCGATCGACGCCTATAATTCCTTGGCCTTCTACTCTGTAAAACGGGGTGAGGGAGGTCCGCTTCCGCACGATGTGGCGATAAGGTTGAACCTCTCGGTGGTCCACAACAGAGTTGATGACCACCGAGAGGTTTTCGCTCCGGGACGCACAAGGACGTTCTTAACCGTTGAAACGATGCATCATGCTTTCCGACGATCGATTTCGATTTCAAAGGCTTATGCCGTTGCAATAGACGGCGTCACGCGTCCACGACGTGACGCTCCACTTTGGCAAGAGCAGTTTCTAGCTCGGCTGCGGTCATTCGCACGCAATAGGCTGGTGTGCCGCGTTCAAAACGCCAGCCTTCGGCCAAACCACCTGCATCCACTGCCTCGAATCCGAACTGGTCATAGAGCGTTTTGGCGATCGTCTTTCCCTCTTCATTATCACCGGCGAGAGGCAGAGCCCGACGCTCGCCAGCCGCCGCGGGCAGGCCGTCCTTTTCCAGATCGTTCATGGTGATGGCGTTGAAGGCCTTGATGATCCGGGATTGCGGCAGATGCCGTGCAAGCAATTCGCTCGTTGTGATCTTGCCGTCGTCGAGTTCGACGATCTGCCCATCACGATCGGGATAATAATTGTCTGTGTCTATGACCACCTTGCCATTGAGAACTGCGACGGGCACCGAGCGGTAGGCCGCAAGGGGAATGGCGATGACGACAATGTCGCCGAATGCCGCCGCCTCATCGACCGTTCCGACCTCGCAACCTACGGCGTGACGCATACTGAACAAGGTGTGCGGTCCGCGTGAGTTGCTCAACATCACCCGATGGCCCGCGCGAACGGCTAGCTTGCCTATGGCTCTGCCGACAAAGCCCGCACCGATGATTCCAATTTTCATATCTCGTCTCCGTGTTGATGGTGAGAGAGGTTTAATTCATGTCGGATATGCGATAAATCACCATGATGAGATGACATTCCCAACCAGTAAGAGGCAATCATGGATAGGCTCACCAGCATGGCGGTTTTCGTCAAGGCGTCCGAAGTCGGATCCTTCGCCGCCGCCGCAGAGGCGATGGGCATGTCACCGCAAATGGTTGCCAAGCATGTCGTCTTTCTCGAAGACAGGCTCGGCACAACGCTTCTCCACCGCACGACGCGACGACAGAGCCTGACGGACGTCGGTCGCGCCTATTACGACCGCTGCAAGCTGGTTCTGGCAGAGGCCGAGGCGGCGGAAACGCTGGCCCAGGACATGCGGTCTCTGCCGAGCGGCGTCTTGCGGGTCAATGCGCCGATGACCTTTGGCGCTTTTAGTTTGGCACCCTTCGTCACGCGCTATCTCAGGCGATATCCGCAGATGCAAATCGATCTGACACTCAACGACCGGTTCGTCGATCCTTTGGAAGAAGGCTTCGAGGTAATGGTGCGGATCGGGGAGGTCGAGGACACCTCTCTTGTTGCACATGCACTGGCGCCCTATCGGTTGATTGCCTGCGCGTCGCCGGACTATCTAGCCAAACGCGGGACGCCGCGAACACCATCTGAATTTCAGCACCACGATTGTCTGGCCTATGCCTACTGGTCACCCTCCATCCCTTGCCGATGGCAGTTTACGCGCGCAGGGCAGGTCGAAGAAATTCAGGCGACAGGGAGAATCCGTAGCAACGACTGGAAAACGCTTCTGCATGCTGCAGTGGATGGCTATGGCATCACGCTCGGACCGGAGGGCGTCCTCAGCGGCGAAATCGCGGCTGGCAGGCTTGTGCGAGTCCTGCCCGATTACGAGGGCCCCTCCCGCCCCATGCATGTTCTCTATCCCGCAGGGCGTCGTCCCACAGTGAAAGTGAAGAGCTTCATTGACGCCATTGTCGACGAGTTCGGTTTGAAATGAGGTCGTCGATCGCGACGACCCCTTCGTCATCCGATAGATGAGGCAGCATATCTGCTGGAGGGAATTGCTGGAATTATGAGCCAAGACGGTTTGTAATCCGGCGAAAACGCCGTGTTATAAAAGGTCGCAGTGTGTCATCGACACGCGCAGATTATACAACCCAAGAATGTATGAACTACTTCATCAAACATCCAAAAAAGTAAGATTGTCACTAAAACTTTGTTTTTATTGAAGCTCAAACGTTTCAGATTGGGATTTGTTATAGACGCGACGTAAATTGCTAATGTAACTATAAGTAGTTGCTAAAGTGATGGTGAACGAAGTTCGAACAAAGGTGGTACGATCGGGCATTTGCCCTGGTGCCATATAAAAGGGCAGCGCGAGATGCAAATTTACGCATCCTTTTCTGCGCCAGGGAATTCATGCTTTACCCACTACCATCTCGATCTAGAGTTGGATCAGCCACCAAAAGGAGGATGACGATCATGGATCACGACAATTATGCCGACGAGGACATTCGTCGCATTTTGACCGACACGACAACGATCGCGCTGGTTGGCGCTTCTCCAAATTCCGCGCGCCCCAGCCATGGCGTCATGTCGTTTCTTCTTTCAAAGGGCTACAAGGTTTTCCCGGTCAATCCAGGCCATGAGGGCAAGGAAATCCTTGGGCAAAAGGTCTATGCCAAGCTCGCTGATATTCCTGAGCCCGTCGACATGGTCGATGTGTTCCGCGCATCGGAGCATCTCTCCGGCGTCATGGAAGAGGTGATCCACATGTCACCCCGCCCCAAAGTCGTCTGGGCGCAATTGGGCGTGAAGGATTATGATGCCGCGGCGAAGGGGGAGCATTACGGCGTGGAAGTGATCATGGATCGCTGCCCGGCCATTGAGCATCCTCGTCTCAATATCGAACGATAGTTAGGATAGTTCGCACTTATCTTTCGCCGTCGAAGCGATATGATCCTTTCTGTGCTCGTTTAAAAAGACAGTCGGAGGGACACCATGTCAGACCATACGCCGGGCTTTTCTACCCTTGCTATCCACGCCGGTGCGCAGCCAGACCCGACCACTGGCGCGCGCGCCACGCCGATCTACCAGACCACGGCCTACGCGTTCCGTGATTCCGACCATGCGGCAGCGCTTTTCGGCCTGAAGGAGTTCGGCAATATCTATACGCGCATCATGAACCCGACGCAGGCGGTTCTCGAAGAGCGCGTTGCAGCCCTTGAGGGCGGAACCGCGGCGCTCGCCGTGGCGTCGGGCCACGCAGCACAGTTGCTGGTCTTTCACACACTGCTGCAATCCGGAGACAACTTCGTGGCCGCCCGCCAGCTTTATGGCGGCTCGATCAACCAGTTCGGCCACTCCTTCCAAAACTTCGGCTGGCAGGTGCGCTGGGCGGATGCCGCTGATCCTGCGAACTTCGAAGCCCAAATCGATGAGAGGACGAAGGCGATCTTCATCGAGAGCCTCGCCAATCCGGGCGGCGCATTTGTCGATATCTCTGCCATTGCAGAGGTGGCGCACAGGCATGGGCTGCCGCTGATCGTCGACAACACAATGGCGAGCCCCTATCTCATTCGGCCGATCGAACACGGTGCCGACATCGTCGTCCACTCGCTGACGAAGTTTCTCGGAGGCCACGGCAACTCCATGGGCGGCATCATCGTCGATGGCGGTACGTTCGACTGGTCCGCATCGGACAAGTTTCCGGCTCTCTCGCAGCCGCGTCCGGAATATTCGGGTGTCGTCCTGCACCAGACCTTCGGCAATTTCGCCTTTGCCATTGCCACCCGCGTCCTCGGCCTTCGCGATCTCGGCCCGTCGATTTCCCCCTTCAACGCCTTCCTGATTCTCACCGGCATCGAAACGCTGCCGCTGCGCGTCCAGCGCCACTCCGACAATGCGCTTGCGGTTGCCAAATGGCTGAAGGCGCATCCGAAGATCGGTTGGGTGCATTATGCGGGGCTGGAAGACAGCGACAACCACGCTCTGCAACAACGCTTCTCGCCAAAGGGCGCGGGGTCCGTCTTCACCTTCGGTGTGAAAGGCGGATACCAGGCCGGTAAATCGCTGGTGGAAGGATTGCAGCTCTTCTCGCACCTTGCCAATATTGGCGATACCCGCTCTCTCGTCATCCACCCTGCATCGACCACCCATGCTCAGCTGACGCCCGAGCAGCAGGTTGCTGCCGGTGCAGGCCCAGACGTGGTGCGTCTCTCTATCGGCATCGAGGATGTGAAGGACATCATCGCTGACCTGGAGCAGTCGCTGGCGAAAATCTGACGACCGAAAAACTTGAGAAGTCTCAATCTGAAAGGACAAGATCGCCCATGGCCCTGACACTGAATTTCAAGCCTGACGGCGATCTTTCCACCATTCAGCCGGAGGAGGGCGCTCCGGCGCCCGACAGGCTGATTGCTGGCGATCCGAAATTCACCAGCTGGAACCTGGAGGAGGCCGAAGGCGGTCTCTATGCCGGCATCTGGCAATCGACACCCGGCAAGTGGCGGGTGGAGTATGATGAGTGGGAGTACTTCAACATTCTGGAGGGCCACTCGATTCTGACGGTGGATGGTGGAGAGCCAATTCACCTAAAAGCGGGCGATCGCCAGATCATCCGCCCAGGCTTCAAAGGCACCTGGGAAGTGGTGGAGACGACGCGAAAGGACTATGTCGTCCGGCTCTAGACCAGCCGCAGCCACAAGCGTCGTCTCCATCGCTCATCACGACATTGGCTTGCTCAGCGCAGCAGCGGCAGCTTCATGCTCTGCGACCATAGTGGCGTCATCGGCGGTCACTGTCTGCACGCTCTGACGAGCCCCGATGCGATCCATGTATCGCTGAAAAGCCGGACGGGCTTCCACAAGGCCGAACATCGTCGTCCAGGTAAGCGCGATCCCCCACAGAAGATCGGCGGCTGTGAACCGCTCGCCAAGCAGGTAGGGTCCCTTCTCCAGCTGCACTTCCAGCATGTCGATTAGCGAGTCGTAACTCGCATAGGGCGTTTCATTGAGAGAGCCCGGCTCGCGTTTCATGTAGCGGTCGTAGATGGCCGGTTCAAAGCAGCTGCCATAGATGAACAGCCAACGGACATAGGCGCCGCGATCCGGGTCGGTGAGGGAAGGGACGAGCCCGGCTTGTGGGAAGAGGTCGGCCAGATAGAGATAGATCGCGCCCTGTTCGGTGATCAGCGTATCACCGGCGCGCACCGCCGGCACCTTGCCGAGCGGGTTGATGGTCAAATACTCCGGCCGTCTTTGTTCGCCTGCCTTCATGTTCAGGACGTGCAACTCATAAGGCACGTTCAACTCCTCCAGCAAGATGCGGGCACCGGTGGCACGTGTTTGCGGTGAATAGAAGAGTGTTACTTCGTGGTTCGTCGTCATCGGTCGTCTCCCGTGCTGATTAATCTCGCGATTTCGCGATGACCAGAGATTGCGCTTTCATACCTGTCAGATCATGTCAGGTTGGATTAGACATAAATCGAGAAACAGGATTTTTTCGATGCGTGCGAGCCGATTGATCAACATCCTCACCACCCTTCAAGCGAAAGGGCTGGTGACGGCTGAGGTGCTGGCTGCGGAGAACGATGTCTCTGTGCGAACGATCTATCGCGACATCGATGCGCTTTCTCTCTCAGGTGTCCCAGTCTATAGCGAACGAGGCTCGGATGGCGGGTATCGTCTTCTTGATGGTTATCGTGTTCGCCTCAATGGGCTGACACCGTCCGAGGCGGAGGCCATGTTTCTGTCGGGTATTCCCGGCGCTGCCGCAGATCTCGGCTTGGGGGCGCTGATGGCGGGCGCGCAGAAGAAACTGACGGCCGCCTTGCCGGAGGATTTGCGTGAAAGCGCGCGACGCCTGCAGACGAAATTCTATCTTGATGCACCAACTTGGCTCGCCGAAGGTGAGCAGCCGCATTATCTGCAAGCCATTGCCGGTGCCGTCTGGAGTTCCAAGCGCATCCGCATCCGCTATCGGTCATGGACGGCTGAAAAAAAACGGGTCGCAGATCCGCTTGGCATCGTCATGAAGGGGGGTGCCTGGTACGTCGTCGCACGCGTTGAAAACACACCCCGCACCTATCGCATATCCCGCGTCCTCGATCTCATCGTGACCGATGAAGGCTTCGACTGGCCGAAGGGTTTCGATCTGGCGGCCTATTGGAACGAGAACACGAGAAGGCTCGAACTCGATCTTTATCCGAACTGGGCGACGATACGAATTTCACCCCACGGCTTGAAAGAGATCGAGCATACCGCTCCACCTTACGTCCGCGCCAATATCGGTTTCGTTGGAGAGGCCGACGAGGCTGGGTGGCAGACGGTGCGGCTGCCGGTGGCGCATAGGCATATGGCCGTCCATGAAATGTTGAAACTGGGGCCGGAGGTCGAAGTGATCGACCCGCCGGAATTGCGAGACGCCATGCGTCAAGCGATCGAAACGTTGATGCACCGTTACGCGCGGGGAGCAGACGACCTCACCAAGTGAGGTCGAGCCGTTCCAGACCGTGAAAGTGATAGACGTCCTTGACCTTCGGCTGGCTCGCCAGCGTGAGATGCGGCAAGCGCTGGAAGAGCAGAGGCAGGACGATATTCAGTTCCAGCCGCGCCAGGGGTGCGCCGATGCAGAAATGGATGCCCGCACCAAAGGAGAGGTTCGGGGCCTCGGCACGATCCGGCTTGAAGTTGAGGGGATCGCTGAATTTTAGCGGATCGAGATTGGCGGCGGCGAGGATGAGGCTGACCTTGTCGCCTCGCTCGAATTTCACGCCGTCGATTTCCACCGGCTCCAGAGCCCAGCGCTGAAAGATATGGACGGGGGCACCGATTCGAAGCGTCTCTTCCACGGTCCGTTCGGTCGTCTTCTCGTCGCCGAAGAGCGATTGAGGGTCGAGGCCGCTTTCCAGAATGACGCGCAGCGAGTTGCCGATCTGGTGGACGGTCGCTTCATGGCCGGCGTTGAGAAGGACGATTGTTGTGGAGATCAGTTCATCATCGGTCAGAAACTGACCCTTATGCTCCGTATGGATCATGTGGCTGAGCAGATCGTCCTTCGGCTCAGCCCGACGCTCGGCAATCACGCTGCGCACATAATCGGCGAATTCATTGGCCGCACGGTCGGCGGCAAGCTCGTCTTCGCGACTGCGCTTGAACATGTACATGCCGACATAGGCATGCGACCATTTGAGTAGCTGCGGCCCCATTTCCTCCGGAATCCCGATCATCCGGGCAATCATCGTCACGGGAATGATATCGGCAAAAGAGGAGAGAAGCTCCGTCTGACCGTCCTTTTCGAAGCGGTCGATAAGCCCGTGGGCGAGCGTCTCGATCTCAGGCTTCATCTTCTCCACGTGGCGGGAGACGAAGGCGCGGTTCACCAGGGTGCGAAGCCGGGTGTGTTCCGGCGGCTCGATCTCGAGCAGGGAATGACGCTCTGCCGCATCGAAATTCTGAGTGTGTTCGAGCGGCTCGGGCAGGCCAAGTTCTTCTCGTGTGGCGATGTGAAGGATCTGGCGCCCGAAGCGACGGTCACGCAACAGCGCGTTGACGTGATCATAACCGGTGAAGAACCATTGCTTCTGTTCCTCCCAGTAGAAGGTTGGACAGTGTGCGTGGAGAAGAGCGTATGTGGCGTTTGGATTGCCATAAAACGCCGGGTTACGGGCGTCGAGCGAAACGGAGCGCTGTTGCGCGTCGATGTGGATAAAGTCAGGCATCGTGTTCATGTCCAACCTCTACAGCATCGGCCCGAAAATCGGAATCGATTTTCGGAAAGCACGATGCGTAGATTCAAAAAGTTAGAGCGTCCTTTGTGCGTCCTAAAGGACGCACGGCGCTCTAGCGAAAACATAGCTGACGGGAAAGAGAGGCGAGGCTGAGAATAGACAGTCAGTTGTTACCCATCGCCGCGATGCGGTTGAGTGCCGCGACCTGCCGGTCGGCATTATTGTCGTGCGGGTCTTCACCCCGGTCATCAGCCGGGAGCACGACATTGGCAATGCCGTCATTGACGACCGTGCGATTGCGGCCTGCGGATTTCGCTGCATAGAGCGCCCGGTCCGCCATCTTCAGCATCAGATCCAGTTCCGCCTCCGCGATCGGGGCGGAGTAGATGCCGATACTCACCGTGGAGGTAAAGCTTTCCTCTCTCCCCTCGGTGGAAAGACGAGCGAAATAGACACGCACGCCATCGACGATCCTCAGCGCAGCGTTCAGGTCGTCGTGGGGCAGCAGATAGGCAAACTCTTCGCCGCCCATGCGCACGAAGATGCCCTTTTTGCCGACGATGCGATTGACGAGATCGCAGAACTGAACCAGCACCTCGTCACCGCACTGGTGACCATGGCGGTCGTTGATCTTCTTGAAATGATCGATGTCGAACAAAGCAAGCAGGAGTTGCGATGAGCGATGTTCCGGCGCCTTCCTGATCTCAGAATAGGCTTCCATCAGTCCGCGCCTGTTAAGAACGCCTGTCAGATGATCGGTTATTGAAAGACGGTGCAATCGCCGCTCATTGTCCTCCATGAACATCTTCAAGGCAATCATCATCAGCACGACGAAGCTGAAAGCGGCCGAGTAGGCGACCGGTGCTGTCAGCGGCAGCGTCTGGCCGGCAAGCGAATCGTAGGGAATGATCAGGGCTGCGGTCAGAGGACCGATCAGCGCGTGCACAACGAGGGCTACGGCAAAGATCTTGCGCGTCGTTGAGACCGGCTCTTTGGAGGTTAGCACGACGCCGGCGATGGTGACGTAACCGACTGCCGCGCAGCCATGATAGACGAGAACGCGTGCCAGCATGCTGTCGCGCACCGCCGGCAGGAACATGAAGGCCAGCCACAAAAGCGGTGGAATGAAAATCCACCCCTCGATTTTCCGCCGCTCAAGGCGAAGCAGGCCGGCGAGCCAAAAGCCGAAGGCCGAAAGCGCAAGCGTGTTGCCAACGGTGATCGTCCAGAAATCAGCGAGATAACCCCGTTGCGCCACGAGCGCAGAGCCGGCGCCCACCGCCGCAAAACCGCAGGCGAAAAACAGGTGATGTTTCTTGGAGGACGAATGAAGCCAGAGCACGGCCAGCAATGCAGCGAGAGTCGATGTTTCCAACGACCAGAGAAGCATGCCTGTTTGGGCCTGGAACACAGCGCAATCCTAGTTAAATTTCAATGAGTCGCTTCGTCTGACCGTCGAGTGTGATCGAGGAGTAAGGTCGAGAACGCCACTTCGACGTGTAGTCCTGCGACAGGTAACTTTCAACGAAAAACTCTCACGCAAAGTATCTTCCTTACGTTACGTAAAGAATTCGTCACCTCTCGTTCCGCTTAACCGCTTGTTGACCAGTCCGGCTGTTCGTCGTTGATGAGGAACCGGCGCAAGCGATGAGAGACTGGTCTGCAAGGGATTTCATCTTTAAAGCGGCGCAAGAATTGTCCTCGCTATTAAGGATATCCGCTGCCTCAGTCTTGAAGTGCCGACCAAGGACACTCTATGTAGTGAGTTGACGAATAATGATTCCGGGCGCTCGGAGCTTCCGGGCTAGAATTGGATAAAGGACGGACATGACAAATCCAGTTGATACCGCCATGGCTCTGGTGCCGATGGTCGTGGAGCAAACCAACCGCGGTGAGCGCTCCTATGACATCTACTCCCGTCTTCTCAAAGAGCGCATCATCTTCCTGACAGGTCCTGTCGAAGATCACATGGCTTCGCTCGTTTGCGCCCAGCTTCTGTTCCTCGAGGCGGAAAACCCGAAGAAGGAAATCGCGCTCTACATTAATTCCCCGGGTGGTGTCGTAACGGCCGGCATGGCAATCTATGACACGATGCAGTTCATCCGCCCTGCCGTCTCTACGCTTTGCGTTGGCCAGGCGGCCTCGATGGGCTCGCTGCTTCTGGCAGCCGGCGAAAAGGGAATGCGCTTTGCAACGCCCAACGCCCGCATCATGGTTCACCAGCCGTCCGGCGGCTTCCAGGGCCAGGCATCCGACATCGAGCGTCATGCCCGAGACATCATCAAGATGAAGCGTCGCCTGAACGAAGTCTATGTGAAACACACCGGCCGTACGTTGGAAGACGTTGAAAAGACGCTCGATCGCGACCATTTTATGGATGCCGGAGAAGCGAAGGACTGGGGCGTGATCGACAAGATCCTCACTTCCCGCCAGGAAATCGAAGGCGTTTCCGCGAATTAAGGCGACTGCTTGACGATGCCGGTTTATTGGCCTGATCGTAATTCTGGGCTTTAAACCGGCGAATAAAGCGATAATAGTACATATTAAGGCTATGTTGAATTTTTATGACGTAGTCTGAACCAAGCTCTCCCGAACGACGTAAAGCTTTGAGGGAGAGCATCGGAAGACATACCGGAGCACGCGTGTTCCGGGGTTTTAAGGGGAATTCGTTGCCGCCGTGCGTCAGTTCATATATCTGATACGGCTAGTACCCCGGGAACGAAGCGGATGCGAAGGCCCGAAATGGCGGTCGCATTTGCAGGCGGTAAGTTGACCGCGATCCGCTTTGCGGACCTGCGGCGTGCTGGAAGGAAAGAGATATGAGCAAAGTCAGCGGCAGCAACGGCGGCGACTCGAAAAATACACTCTATTGTTCATTCTGCGGCAAGAGCCAGCACGAAGTCCGGAAGCTGATTGCCGGGCCGACAGTGTTCATCTGCGATGAATGCGTCGAATTGTGCATGGACATCATCCGCGAGGAGAACAAGAGTTCGATGGTGAAGTCGCGTGAGGGTGTTCCCACCCCGCAGGACATCATCAAGATCCTCGATGAATACGTCATCGGCCAGAAACAGGCGAAGAAGATCCTGTCTGTCGCCGTTCACAACCATTACAAGCGCCTCGCGCACGCCTCCAAGAACGGCGATGTCGAACTGGCGAAATCGAACATCATGCTGGTTGGCCCGACCGGTTGCGGCAAGACCTATCTTGCCCAGACGCTCGCGCGCATCATCGATGTTCCCTTCACCATGGCGGACGCAACGACGCTGACCGAAGCCGGTTATGTCGGTGAAGACGTCGAAAACATCATTCTGAAGCTGCTCCAGGCTGCCGACTACAATGTCGAGCGCGCCCAGCGCGGTATCGTCTATATCGACGAAGTGGACAAGATTTCCCGCAAGTCGGACAATCCGTCCATCACGCGCGACGTATCTGGCGAAGGCGTTCAGCAGGCACTTCTGAAGATCATGGAAGGCACGGTCGCATCGGTTCCCCCGCAGGGTGGTCGCAAGCATCCGCAGCAGGAATTCCTGCAGGTGGATACGACCAACATTCTCTTCATATGCGGCGGCGCATTTGCTGGCCTCGACAAGATCATCTCCGCCCGTGGCGAGAAGACATCCATCGGCTTCGGTGCAACGGTCAAGGCAGAAGACGATCGCCGCGTTGGCGAAGTGCTGCGTGAACTGGAACCTGAAGACCTGGTCAAGTTCGGTCTCATCCCCGAATTCATCGGTCGTCTGCCGGTTCTGGCAACGCTCGAGGATCTCGATGAGGATGCGCTGATCCAGATCCTGTCCGAGCCGAAGAACGCTCTGGTCAAGCAGTACCAGCGCCTATTCGAGATGGAAGATGTTGAACTGACATTCCACGAGGACGCGCTTCGTGAAATCGCCCGTCGGGCCATCACCCGTAAGACAGGTGCCCGCGGTCTGCGCTCGATCATGGAAAAGATCCTGCTCGACACGATGTTCGACCTGCCGACGCTGGAAGGCGTCCGCGAAGTGGTGATTTCGGACGAGGTCGTCAGCGGCCTCGCTCGCCCGCTCTACATCTACGCCGATCGTCAGGACGAAAAGGCGAATGTGTCGGCCTGATTGCCAGGCTGATCGCAATCAAATGGAAAAGGCTCGCCATTGGCGGGCCTTTTTTCTGTTTTAAACCTCGAAATAGCGAATAACCGTGCCCGTATCCGATTTTGAGTTGGAGCGGATTATGCTTTGCTGATAGAGTCTTACCAGTGCTTTGTGTGATGGTGTGACGTTGTGGTGAAGGTCGCTCATCGAATCCACCTTCGCGGGCCCGGCGGGGGTGGAGAGTAAAAAGCGTATTCACGCCCATCTTTTTTTCAAAGGTATGCGGCCCCACGATAGACAGCGGGTTGCTGGTTTCCGTGACTTGAAAATGACAGTGCGAAACTCCACTTTCAGTCACGAATAAGAATATGCCGGAAACTTCCCAAGACGTCCGGCAAGCGTCCCGAATAGGGACCATGGAAAGGAAATGATATGACGAACATCACGTCTGCTGCATCTGGCGGTACCTATCCCGTACTTCCTCTGCGCGACATTGTCGTTTTCCCACATATGATCGTTCCATTGTTTGTCGGACGCGAAAAGTCCATTCGCGCATTGGAAGAGGTCATGGGCTCCGACAGACAGATCATGCTTGTCACCCAGATCAACGCGAGCGATGACGATCCGGATCCGTCTGCGATTCACAAAGTGGGCACGGTTGCCAACGTTCTTCAGCTCCTGAAGCTGCCCGACGGTACCGTCAAGGTTCTTGTCGAGGGCAAGGGCCGCGCACAGATCGAAGAATACACCGGCCGCGAAGACTTTTACGAAGCAACCGCAACGATTCTGGACGAGCCGGAAGAAGATGCCGTTGAGATCGAGGCCTTGTCTCGTTCCGTTGTGTCCGAGTTCGAAAGCTACGTAAAGCTCAACAAGAAGATTTCGCCGGAAGTGGTTGGCGCTGCTGGACAAATCGACGACTATTCCAAACTCGCCGATACCGTTGCCTCGCACCTCTCCATCAAGATCACCGAAAAGCAGGAAATGCTCGAAACGGTGAGCGTGAAGCAGCGCCTGGAAAAGGCTCTCGGCTTCATGGAAGGCGAAATTTCCGTTCTGCAGGTTGAGAAGCGCATCCGCTCGCGCGTCAAGCGCCAGATGGAGAAGACCCAGCGCGAATATTACCTGAACGAACAGATGAAGGCGATCCAGAAGGAACTCGGCGACGGCGAAGATGGCCGTGACGAGATGGCCGAACTGGAAGAACGCGTCGCCAAGACCAAACTCTCCAAGGAAGCCAAGGAAAAGGCCGAAGCGGAGATGAAGAAGCTTCGCCAGATGAGCCCGATGTCGGCGGAAGCCACGGTCGTGCGCAACTATCTGGACTGGCTGCTCGGTCTGCCATGGGGCAAGAAGTCCAAGGTCAAGGTTGATCTGAACGCTGCCGAGCAGGTTCTGGATCTGGACCACTTTGGTCTCGACAAGGTCAAGGAACGTATCGTCGAATATCTGGCCGTACAGGCCCGTGCGACGAAGATCCGTGGACCGATCCTGTGCCTCGTTGGTCCTCCAGGCGTCGGTAAGACCTCGCTTGCGAAGTCCATCGCCAAGGCAACTGGTCGCGAATATGTTCGCATGGCGCTTGGTGGCGTTCGCGACGAAGCGGAAATCCGCGGTCACCGCCGGACCTATATCGGCTCCATGCCGGGCAAGATTGTCCAGTCGATGAAGAAGGCCAAGAAGGCGAACCCGCTCTTCCTGCTCGATGAAATCGACAAGATGGGCATGGATTTCCGTGGCGACCCATCGTCGGCTCTGCTCGAGGTGCTGGATCCGGAACAGAACTCCACCTTCATGGATCACTACCTGGAAGTGGAATACGATCTGTCCGACGTCATGTTCGTGACAACCGCCAACACGCTCAACATTCCTGGTCCGCTGATGGACCGTATGGAAGTGATCCGTATTGCCGGTTACACCGAAGACGAAAAGCGCGAGATCGCCAAGCGGCACCTGCTGCCCAAGGCAATCAAGGAACATGCCCTGCGTCCGGAGGAGTTCTCCGTGACGGATGGCGCCTTGATGGCCATCATCCAGCAGTACACCCGTGAAGCCGGTGTTCGTAACTTCGAACGTGAGCTGATGAAGCTCGCCCGCAAGGCTGTCACCGAGATCATCAAGGGCAAGACCAAGTCGGTCGAAGTCACGGCTGAAAACATCAACGACTATCTAGGTGTGCCGCGCTTCCGTCACGGCGAGGCCGAGCGTGAGGATCAGGTCGGCGTCGTCACGGGTCTGGCCTGGACCGAAGTGGGTGGCGAATTGCTCACTATTGAAGGCGTGATGATGCCGGGCAAGGGTCGTATGACCGTGACCGGTAACCTGAAGGAAGTGATGAAGGAATCCATCTCGGCGGCGGCGTCCTATGTCCGTTCGCGCGCGGTCGATTTCGGCATCGAGCCTCCACGCTTCGACAAGAGCGACATCCACGTGCACGTGCCGGAAGGCGCAACACCGAAGGACGGTCCGTCTGCAGGTGTCGCCATGGCGACGGCCATCGTCTCCATCATGACAGGTATTCCTGTTTCCAAGGATGTGGCGATGACGGGCGAGATCACGCTTCGCGGCCGTGTCCTGCCAATCGGTGGACTGAAGGAAAAGCTGCTTGCAGCGCTTCGCGGCGGCATCAAGAAGGTGCTGATCCCGGAAGAGAACGCCAAGGATCTGGCGGACATTCCAGACAACGTGAAGAACGGCATGGAGATCATTCCGGTGTCCCGAATGGGTGAGGTTCTTGAGCATGCTCTGACCCGTAAACCCGAGCCGATCGAGTGGGATGGCAGCATCGAAACGCCGGTGATTGCGACTGTTGAGGGTGTTGATGACGGCGGCCAGACGATCGCACATTAAGATTTTGAGCGATCTATGATGCTAAATTAGCACAGAACTTCTGGAAGGCCGGCGGAAATGCCGGCCTTTTTTGTGAAAAAACCACGAGACCTCTTGTTTTTCAGGCGATTCCGTCGCTTTTGGGTGGCGGTGCGCGAATAGAACTCTATTCTGCGCGGACCTGATTTTGAGTCGTTTCATACCACTGAAAGGGATGGAAACATGAACAAGAACGAGCTCGTTTCCGCAGTTGCCGAGAAGGCTGGCCTGTCCAAGGCTGATGCCGCTTCTGCCGTTGACGCCGTATTTGAAACTGTACAGAACGAACTGAAGGCTGGTGGCGACATCCGTCTCGCTGGCTTCGGTAGCTTCAGCGTCAGCCACCGCAAGGCAACCAAGGGCCGCAACCCGGCGACCCGCGAAGAGGTCGATATTCCTGCTCGCAACGTCCCGAAGTTCTCTGCAGGCAAGGGCCTGAAGGACGCGGTCAACAGCTGATCCGTCCCGACCTCATCTCGCATGAGGTCAATGACAATTCGATATCCTGCAAGCCCGGCCTCCGCGCCGGGCTTTCTTTTTGACCATCTTGCGTTGTGGCTTGGCGTACCATATTTCTATTTCGCCGGTCCTTCCGGCATTCGTTCTCAGGGCGGGGTGTAATTCCCCACCGGCGGTGAGAGGGAAACCTCAAGCCCGCGAGCGCCTGTTCTTCGAAAGAGGGCAGGGTCAGCAGATCCGGTGCAACTCCGGAGCCGACGGTATAGTCCGGATGAAAGAGAATGAGGTCAGGCTGCGCTCTCATCTGCGAAAGCAGGGGGAGGCAGTGCGCGTTTCATCGTGTCCTTGCCGATGCGGTTTCCGTCGTCCTCATCTGTCCTGATTTGTGTTGGTCCTTTGGAAAAGGAAACATGACATGAATCAGAGCACTGTTTCGCTCTTCCGCTCCCGGGCCGTTCTCGGCGCCGGTTTTATGGTTCTGGCGGGTATCGCCTTTGCCGCACTCAACGTCGTCACCCAGGAGCTCGCCATGACGCTCGGCTTTCCGCCGGCATCCACGGCGTTCTGGCAATATGGTTTCGCGCTCATCCTTTCGCTGCCCTTGCTGGTTCGGCTAGGCCTGCGCGCAATGAAGACCGATTATCCCTTCCGCCACATCTTCCGTGTCCTGCTTGCCGCTTTCGGTGTTCAGGCCTGGGTGACGGGGCTGGTGACAGTGCCGATCTGGCAGGCGATCGCGCTTGTCATGACCTCGCCCTTCTTCATCATCATCGGCGCTCGGCTCTTCCTGGGTGAAACCGTCGGCCGCGACAGATGGCTTGCAACACTCACGGGCTTCATCGGCGCGATGATCATCCTGCAGCCATGGTCGGACAGCTTTACCATGGCCGCGCTGCTGCCTGTGCTTTCCGCACTGCTGTGGGGTGGATCGTCGTTGATCATGAAGAACCTCACGCATCACGAGCCGCCCGAGACGGTGACCGTCTGGCTCCTCGTCCTGCTGACGCCAATCAATGCGGGCCTCGCCGCAGCTTCTGGCTTTGCTGTTCCGGAAGGTCTTGCGCTCTGGCTGCTGCTTGCGGCAGGGCTGCTGACGGCGCTTGGGCAATATCTCCTGACGCTCGCTTACAACGCCGCTGATGCGGCCTATGTGCAGCCCTTCGACGATCTGAAGCTACCGTTGAACGTTCTTGCAGGCTGGCTGGTGTTTTGCTACGCGCCGAGCGGCTATCTCTGGCTCGGTGCCACTCTTATCCTCGTCGCGTCACTCTTCCTCATGCTGCGTGAAGCGGGCAAGGAAGCGGTGGTCGTCTCGTGACGGAAAATACAACCACACCGGGCGCGCTACGCCCGGTGCCATGGCTAAACGCCTAAGGCATCGGCCCGAAAATCGGAATCGGTGTTCGGAAAAGCACGATGCGCAGAGTCAAAGCGTGAGACGCGTCCTTTGTGGATCCAACAGGAAGCTTGTCGCGCCAAGCGCTTTGTCAGGCGTCGAAGGTGCTCTTCTCCGATGGCATTCGCCGAGGGGAGGGCACGCACAGGACTTGAGCGGCAGCAAACTGTCCACAAGGCATGTGCGAATGACCTTCGATCAGTGCGAAAACGTCTGTCGGAAAGGGCGTAGTTTTTTAAAGTGAGGTGAGTTTCATAGGCTCATCGCTGCTTGTCCTGATTCTCCGAGTCGTACTGAACCCATCGGAAAAAGAAATAAATAGGCAAGGCAATAAGCGCCAGGGTGGCGAGCGTGTGTACTGACATGGTTCATCCCATTACTCGCGTCTTCATCATGAGGACGACGAGATACTTATGGTGCGAAACCTCTTTATAATTCTTGAATCGCTTGATGAGCGAGTTGTCCGATTCTGGGACAGGGCGTGGAGCGACAAACGCGGTCTCAAACTGAGCTGGCTCAAGCATCGCCGGTTGCTCGGATCATCAGCGAGCGACACACAACAGCACCAGCAGAGCTCGACAAAGACAGCGCAACATCAAGGCTGTCGAAGAGGCAGCCATTTAAGTTTTAAGTGGTGACATCTGGGAAGAAAATGGTGGGCGATGAGAGACTCGAACTCCCGACATCCTCGGTGTAAACGAGGCGCTCTACCAACTGAGCTAATCGCCCTTCGCGTCTTGCAGATCGTGTCCGCCGCGTCGGTGGCCGTGATCTATTCGGATCGGATGGAAACCGCAAGAGCCTTTGTGAAGTTTTTTTGTTTTTTCCGATTTTTTGTCGCGGTGCAAAAGGCAAGTGATTTGGCAGCCACGCAAATTTCCTACGCTATATCAGCTCTTTACCACCCAGGGACCGACCAGCTGTTTCTGATAAACCCAACCGCCCGACGCCAGTGACCTTTTAGCCTGCGATAGCGGAGCCACCACTCTATCCTCGGATGGACCTATCTTCCTTTTCCGCGCGATGACGAGTCAGGCCCCAAGAAAATCTGGACGCGCTAAGGTCCGAAACGGCACAATGTTTGGAGGAGAAAAGGGGAGGAGCCCTCGTCATGGATTCGCGTCAAAGGAGGCGACTCGAGAATGGTCTCCAAGAGTAATAGCGCGGTCTGTGGATAAGATGTTTGAGTTGCACAATTGCGGTTGCTTCGTCGATGGCCCGGAAAGCTGGGCTTTTGGAAGCTGGTCCCATGGCAAAATGCACAAGCTTATCCTTTTGTCGTGAAAGCTGCTTGACACCCCCACACGAACGCCTTAGTTAGCCGCTCAACGAACAGCCGAGGCGGTTCGTGCAGCGAGGTGGAAGCCTCCTGTCAGGAGATGCGGGTGTAGCTCAGTCGGTTAGAGTGCCGGCCTGTCACGCCGGAGGTCGCGGGTTCGAGCCCCGTCACTCGCGCCATCCTGTCCCTCGGAACTCTACGAACGCCAAGCGTTCGTCATGCGCGGGTGTAGCTCAGTCGGTTAGAGTGCCGGCCTGTCACGCCGGAGGTCGCGGGTTCGAGCCCCGTCACTCGCGCCACTTTTTTTCTACCTCCATTGATATATCTGCGATCAGCAGGGCGCGGTTTGCACCGCAAGATTTAGTCAATTTCGCCTTACTCAACCGGTCAAATTGTTCCGCCGGAAAGTCCAGTTTTGGCTCTTCCTCGGTGTCATAAAACGTTACCGCACGGCACAAAAATATGTGACGATTTAAAAGAGCGGTTTAAACGATTTTTGTCGATGTTTCTTAAGTATTTAGCTATATGTCGAATGGTCAGAGCATCGGCTGTTTGACATTACCGTGTCTAATCCGTGGCGGGATTGGCGCGAAAAGGTGCTTAAACCCTTGCAGAGATGGCGCGGCTGCGCTAACCACTGCGGCGTTGCAACACAATTCGGCCCTGCGGAACGTCAGTTCCAAATGGGTGCCCGACGCTCGGTCGGGCAAGGAAGAGACAATGACTGAACTCCTCAGTTCCTATATTCCGATCGCAATCTTCATCGGTATCGCACTCGTCATCGGCCTGGCGCTGTTGATCGCGCCTTTCGCGGTTGCTTACAAGAATCCCGATCCTGAGAAGCTTTCCGCATTCGAATGCGGCTTCAACGCGTTTGACGACGCTCGCATGAAGTTCGACATTCGATTCTATCTCGTTTCGATCCTTTTCATCATCTTCGACCTGGAAGTCGCCTTCCTGTTCCCGTGGGCAGTCTCCTTCGGTGAAATCGGCTGGTTCGGTTTCTGGTCCATGATGGTGTTTCTGGCCGTTCTGACCATCGGCTTCATCTATGAATGGAAGAAGGGAGCGCTGGAATGGGCGTAGTTCAAAACGACTCGACGCTTATCGCGCAAAAGCCCAAGGGCATTATCGATCCATCGACCGGCAAGCCGGTCGGTAGCGATGACGCTTACTTCAGCGAAATCAATGACGAATTGGCCGACAAGGGCTTTCTCGTCACCTCGACCGACGAGCTCATCACTTGGGCGCGCACCGGCTCGCTGATGTGGATGCAGTTCGGTCTGGCCTGCTGCGCCGTCGAAGGTCTGATGCAGGCCTCCGGTCCGCGTTACGACATGGAGCGCTTCGGCGTTGCCCCGCGCGCCTCACCGCGCCAGTCGGACGTCATGATCGTTGCCGGCACGCTCACCAACAAGATGGCGCCTGCGCTACGCAAGGTCTATGACCAGATGCCGGAGCCGCGCTACGTCATCTCCATGGGCTCCTGCGCCAATGGCGGCGGCTACTATCACTATTCCTACGCCGTCGTTCGCGGTTGCGACCGTGTCGTGCCAGTCGATATTTACGTGCCGGGCTGTCCCCCCACGGCGGAAGCGCTGCTTTACGGCGTGCTTCTGCTGCAGAAGAAAATCCGCCGCACAGGCACGATCGAGCGTTAAGGGCAGAGGACTGAAGAATGAGCGAAGCTCTTAACGATTTCGCGGCCTATGTGCAGGAAGCGCGCGGCTCTCTTATCGAGTCGCATGCCATCGCTTACGGCGAGTTGACGCTGAACACGACGCCGGCAAACATCATCGCGCTTCTGACTTTCCTGCGTGACGATGTGCAGTGCGGGTTCGTCAACATCATCGATATCTGTGGCGTTGACTGGCCGCAGCGCGAAAAGCGCTTCGATGTCGTCTATCATCTGCTGTCTCCGCGCCAGAACCTGCGCGTTCGCATCAAGCTTCAAGTGGCCGAGGACGAAGGCGTACCGTCTGCGACGTCCGTTTTCTACGGCGCTGAGTGGTTCGAGCGCGAAGCCTGGGACATGTATGGCATTCCGTTTGAAGGCCATTCCGATCTTCGCCGGATCCTGACGGATTATGGCTTCGAAGGTCATCCGCTTCGCAAGGATTTTCCGCTCACCGGTTTCGTCGAAGTGCGCTACGATGACGTCCAAAAGCGCGTTCTTTACGAGCCCGTGGAGTTGAAGCAGGAATTCCGCAGCTTCGATTTCCTCTCGCCTTGGGAAGGAACGGATTACGTTCTTCCGGGTGATGAAAAGGCCAAGCAATGAGCGAAGCAGTTTCCACAGAGCAGGGACAATGTCTTTGCGGCGCCGTTCGCATGCAAGCGACGATCGGCGCCCGGGAAATGGGTGCATGCCATTGCTCCATGTGCCGTCGCTGGTCCGGCGGTGTTTTCCTCGCTGTTGAATGCAAGTCCGTCTCTGTAGAGAATGCCGAGGCGCTCGGCGTCTATTCGTCGTCCGAGTGGGGCGAGCGCTGCTTCTGCAAGACATGCGGCAGCACGGTGATGTGGCGCTCCAAGGATGGCGCGCATTTTGCCGTTTCCGCCCAGCTCTTCAACGATCCGTCCAGCTTCACGCTGGCATCCGAGATTTTCATTGACGAAAAGCCGACAAGCTATTCGTTCGCCGAGGCCACCAAGAAAATGACCGGCCCCGAATTCATCGCCATGATCACGTCGGCGGAGCAACACTGATGACTGAACATAATGTTCGCAATTTTACGATCAACTTCGGTCCGGAACATCCGTCCGCGCACGGCGTGCTGCGTCTCGTTCTGGAACTCGACGGCGAAATCGTTGAGCGCGTCGATCCGCATATCGGCTTGCTGCATCGCGGCACGGAAAAGCTGATCGAAGCCAAGACCTATCTTCAGGCTGTCCCTTACTTCGACCGTCTCGACTACGTCGCGCCGATGAACCAGGAGCACGCCTTTGCGCTTGCCGTCGAACGGCTGCTCGGGCTTGAAATCCCGATGCGCGGTCAGTTGATCCGCGTTCTCTATTCCGAAATCGGCCGCATCCTCTCGCACATCATGAACGTCACGACCCAGGCCATGGACGTTGGTGCCATGACGCCGCCGGTCTGGGGCTTCGAAGAGCGCGAAAAGCTGATGGTGTTCTATGAGCGTGCTTCGGGTGCACGCATGCACGCTGCCTATTTCCGTCCAGGCGGCGTCCACCAGGATATTCCGCAGGAACTGGTCGATGATATCGGCAAGTGGTGCGATCCGTTCATCACGGTTCTCGACAACATCGAGGGCCTGCTCACCGACAACCGTATCTACAAACAGCGTAACGTCGATATCGGCGTCGTGTCGCTCGAAGATGCGTTCGCCTGGGGCTTTACCGGCGTCATGGTTCGTGGTTCGGGTGCTGCCTGGGACCTGCGCCGTGCGCAGCCCTATGAGTGCTATTCCGATCTCGACTTCGATATTCCGGTCGGCAAGAATGGCGACTGCTACGACCGTTACCTGATCCGCATGCAGGAGATGCGCGAATCGGTGAAGATCATGAAGCAGTGCGTCGAGCTTCTCTCGGGCAAGCACCGCATCGGTGCGGTCTCGTCGCTCGATGGCAAGGTCGTGCCGCCGAAGCGTGGTGAGATGAAGCGTTCGATGGAAGCACTGATCCATCACTTCAAGCTCTATACCGAAGGCTATCACGTTCCGGCTGGCGAAGTGTATGCGGCCGTCGAAGCGCCGAAGGGCGAATTCGGCGTCTATGTTGTGGCGGATGGCACCAACAAGCCGTATCGTTGCAAGATCCGCGCCCCGGGCTATGCCCACCTGCAGGCGATGGACTTCCTCTGCAAGGGCCACCAGCTCGCTGACGTGACCGCCGTTCTCGGCTCTCTCGACATCGTGTTCGGGGAGGTCGATCGCTGATGATGCGTCTGCCGCTCGCCATATCGGCTTTGCTTGCAGCCACGGGACCGCTCTTCGCCCAAACGGCGACGAACGAGGTTTCGTCAGGCGCCAGCGGCGGCAGTTCCACCATCAAGCAGCTGCTGGATCTGGGATACGAGATCAAGTCCTCGCTTCCCAACGGCAGCAAATTCATTGTGTTTATGCAAAAAGACAAAGCGGCTTATGCTTGCGAGTTCGTCACGGTGGCGAGATCGCGGTGTGAGTCGTTAAATTGATGAGGCGTGAGGAAGTATGTCCGTTCGTCGACTAGCCGAAGATCAGGTCCAGCCCGCAAGCTTCGCATTCAATGCGGAGAACACGACGTGGGCGGAAAAGACGATCCAGAAATATCCGGAAGGACGCCAGCAGTCTGCGGTCATCCCGCTGCTGATGCGCGCCCAGGAGCAGGACGGCTGGGTCACCCGCGCCGCCATCGAGAAGGTCGCCGAGATGCTGGATATGGCCTATATCCGCGTTCTCGAAGTGGCGACATTCTATACGCAGTTCCAGATCAAGCCGGTGGGCACCAAGGCTCATATTCAGGTCTGTGGCACGACGCCTTGCATGCTGCGTGGCTCTGAAGCGCTGATGGATGTCTGCCGCCACAAGATCCACCACGATCCGCTGCACACCAATGAAAGCGGCACGCTCTCTTGGGAAGAAGTGGAATGTCAGGGCGCCTGCGTCAACGCGCCGATGGTCATGATCTTCAAGGACGCCTATGAGGATCTGACGCCTCATCGCCTGGAAGAGATCATCGATGCCTTCGAAGCAGGCAAGGGCGATACCGTCAAGCCCGGTCCGCAGATCGACCGTCATCTGTCGGCACCTGTTGGTCCGCTGACGACGCTGACGGAAGAGACCAAGCCGGATCGCTCCAATCTCGACAAGAAGGACGAGCCCGCGCCAGACGCTGCGCAAACGCCGCCTTCCAACGCCGCAAAGCCGAAGACGGATACGCCGGAAACAGATCCGAAGCTGAAGACACCTGCGACGGAGCCTAAGGCTGCAGCGGAAAATGCCAAGGCTGCCGACACCAACAGCGATGCCAAGAAGTCGCAGTGAGAGGTTGAACCATGCTGAAAGATCAAGATCGTATCTTCACCAATCTCTACGGCCTTAAGGACAAGTCGCTTAAGGGCAACATGGCGCGCGGCCATTGGGATGGCACAAAGCAGATCATCGAAAAGGGCCGTGACTGGATCATCAACGAGATGAAGGCTTCTGGCCTTCGTGGTCGTGGTGGTGCAGGCTTCCCGACCGGCTTGAAGTGGTCCTTCATGCCGAAGGAAAGCGATGGCCGCCCGCACTACCTCGTCGTCAATGCTGACGAGTCCGAGCCCGGCACCTGTAAGGACCGCGAAATTCTGCGCCACGATCCGCATACGCTGATCGAAGGCTGCGTGATTGCCGGTTTCGCCATGGGCGCTCACACGGCTTATATCTATGTGCGCGGCGAATATATGCGTGAACGCGAAGCGCTTCAGGCAGCCATCGACGAGTGCTATGACGCCGGCTTGCTTGGTGTAAACAACAAGAACGGCTGGGATTTCGATATCTACGTTCACCACGGCGCAGGTGCCTATATCTGCGGTGAAGAAACCGCTCTGCTCGAAAGCTTGGAAGGCAAGAAGGGTCAACCGCGCCTGAAGCCGCCATTCCCGGCGAATATGGGTCTCTATGGCTGCCCGACCACGGTCAACAACGTCGAGTCGATTGCCGTTGCGCCAACGATCCTGCGTCGCGGTGCCTCCTGGTTCTCGTCGATCGGCCGTCCGAACAATGTCGGCACCAAGCTGTTCATGGTCTCCGGCCATGTCGAGCGCCCATGCACCTTCGAGGATGCACTGGGTGTGTCCTTCAAGGAACTGATCGAGCGTCACTGTGGCGGTATTCGCGGCGGCTGGGACAATCTTCTCGGCGTCATTCCAGGCGGCGCATCCTGCCCCATCGTTCGCGGTGAGGACATGAAGGACGCCATCATGGACTTCGACGGCATGCGCGAAGTGAAGTCGTCCTTCGGTACCGGCGGCATGATCGTCATGGACAAGTCGACCGACGTCATCAAGGCGATTGCCCGTATCGCGGCCTTCTTCAAGCATGAGAGCTGCGGCCAGTGCACCCCTTGCCGTGAAGGCACGGGCTGGATGTGGCGTGTTCTTGAGCGCATGGTCAAGGGCAACGCACAGAAGCGCGAAATCGACATGCTGTTCGAAGTGACGAAGCAGATCGAAGGCCACACCATCTGCGCGCTCGGCGATGCGGCCGCGTGGCCGGTTCAGGCGCTGATCCGTAATTTCCGTCCGGAAATCGAAAAGCGCATCGACCAATATACCTACAGAGCCATGGATGATGGCGCTGTAATGGAAGCTGCCGAGTAACGTGTACGGCGGCTGACAAGGCCAGGGACCGGGTTTCACCGATCCCGAAAATCATTTAAGCATCCGGTCGAATCTTAGTGATGCGGCAGGATGCGATCGGGATTTGTCGTGGACCGCGGTTTTGGCGGGACGGACAGGCAACAGGACGTAAGTAGAACCATGACAAAGCTCAAGGTTGACGGTAAAGAGATCGAGGTTCCGGATCATTTCACGCTGCTTCAGGCGTGTGAGGAGGCTGGTGCCGAAGTTCCGCGCTTTTGTTTTCATGAGCGTTTGTCGGTAGCCGGTAACTGCCGCATGTGTCTGATCGAGGTGAAGGGCGGACCACCCAAGCCAGCAGCCTCCTGCGCCATGGGTGTGCGCGATATTCGCGGCGGCCCGAATGGCGAACTGCCGGAAGTGTTCACCAACACGCCGATGGTCAAGAAGGCCCGCGAAGGCGTGATGGAATTCCTGCTCATCAACCACCCGCTGGATTGCCCGATCTGCGACCAAGGCGGTGAGTGCGACCTGCAGGACCAGGCCATGGCCTTTGGTATCGCCGGTTCGCGCTACTCTGAAAACAAGCGTGCGGTCGAAGACAAATATATCGGCCCGCTCGTCAAGACGGTGATGAACCGCTGCATTCACTGCACGCGCTGCGTTCGTTTCACCACGGAAGTTGCCGGCATTTCCGAACTCGGCCTGATCGGTCGCGGCGAGGATGCCGAGATCACCACCTATCTCGAGCAGGCCATGACCTCCGAGCTGCAGGGCAACGTCGTTGACCTCTGCCCGGTCGGCGCCTTGACCTCCAAGCCCTTCGCCTTCACGGCGCGTCCATGGGAACTCGGCAAGACCGAAACCATCGATGTGATGGATGCGCTTGGCTCTGCAATCCGTGTGGATACTCGCGGTCGTGAAGTCATGCGCATCATGCCGCGCGTCAACGAATCGATCAATGAAGAGTGGATTTCCGACAAGAGCCGCTTCATCTGGGACGGCTTGAAGACGCAGCGTCTCGATCGTCCTTATGTCCGCAAGGATGGGCGTTTGCAGCCTGCCACCTGGGGCGAAGCCTTTGGTGCGATCAAGGCTGCCGTTTCGGCGACGTCTGGCGAAAAGATCGGCGCCATTGCCGGCGATCTTGCCTCCGTTGAAGAAATGTTTGCGCTGAAGTCGCTTCTTGCGTCGCTCGGCTCGACCAATGTCGATTGCCGTCAGGACGGTGCAGCACTCGATCCGTCGCTTGGTCGTGCAAGCTACATCTTCAACACGACCATCCAGGGTATCGAAAAGGCCGACGCGCTGCTGATCATCGGTTCCAACCCGCGCTTCGAAGCGGCCGTCCTCAACGCTCGCATCCGCAAGCGCTGGCGCCGTGGCGGCTTCCCGATCGGCGTGATCGGCGAAGCGGGCGAACTGCGTTACGACTACGAATATCTTGGTGCTGGCACCGATACGCTGACCGATCTGGTCAATGGCTCGGGAAGCTTCCTCGAGAAGCTGAAGCTGGCCAAGAACCCGATGATCATCGTCGGCCAAGGCGCTTTGACGCGCGAAGATGGTGCAGCAATTCTGGCCGATGCGGCAAAGCTTGCTGGCAACATCGGCGCTGTCTCCGAAGCCTGGAACGGCTTCTCCGTTCTGCACACGGCAGCATCGCGCGTCGGTGGTCTCGATCTTGGTTTCGTTCCGGCGGACAAGTCCGCGAACACTGCTTCTATCGTTGCCTCTTCCGACGTGCTCTTCCTGCTTGGCGCGGATGAGATCGATCTTTCGGACAAGACTGCAAAGCTCACCGTCTATATCGGTTCGCATGGCGACAATGGCGCGATGAATGCCGACGTGATCCTGCCGGGTGCTGCCTATACCGAAAAGTCCGGTATCTGGGTCAACACCGAGGGTCGCGTCCAGCTCGGTAACCGCGCGGGCTTTGCTCCCGGCGAAGCGCGCGAAGACTGGGCGATCCTGCGTGCGCTGTCCGATGTTCTCGGCAAGAAGCTGCCATTCGACAGCCTGTCTGGCCTGCGCGCACAGCTTTACATTGCACATCCGCATTTTGCCGATACCGATGAGATTGCTGCGGGCAACGTCCACGACCTCACGGCGCTCTCTGGCAAGACCGGCGCTCTTAACAAGGCGGGTTTTGCAACGCCGGTTAAGGATTTCTATTTGACGAACCCGATTGCGAGAGCGTCCGCCGTGATGGCCGAATGCTCCGCATTGGCCCGCAACAATTTCAAGGCTGCGGCAGAGTAAGGGTAGGGGATTATGGACTCGTTTTTCTGGAGCTATGTCTGGCCAGCGCTGATTATTGTCGGCCAGTCTCTGCTGCTTCTCGTTATACTTCTGGTCGCGATTGCGTTCCTGCTTCTGGCGGACCGCAAGATCTGGGCTGCCGTTCAGCTGCGCCGTGGCCCGAACGTCGTTGGTCCCTTCGGTCTCTTCCAGTCCTTTGCCGACTTGTTGAAGTTCATCCTCAAGGAGCCGGTCATTCCGTCCGGTGCCAACAAGGCAGTCTTCCTGCTTGCGCCACTCGTCGCAGTGACGCTCGCTCTAGCCACGTACGCCGTCATCCCGTTCAACCAGGGTTGGGTGATTGCCAACATCAATGTCGGCATTCTCTACATCTTCGCGATTTCGTCGCTCGAAGTGTACGGCATCATCATGGGTGGCTGGGCGTCCAACTCGAAGTACCCGTTCCTCGGCGCGCTGCGTTCCGCCGCGCAGATGGTGTCCTACGAGGTCTCGATCGGTCTCGTCATCGTGACCGTTCTGCTGTGCGTTGGCTCGTTGAACCTGACGGATATCGTCAATGCCCAGCATTCGGGTATCGGTACATCGCTCGGTCTGCCGGCATCGTTCCTCGACTGGCACTGGCTGCCGCTCTTCCCGATGTTCATCGTTTTCTTCATTTCGTCGCTGGCTGAGACCAACCGTCCGCCTTTCGATCTGCCGGAAGCGGAATCGGAACTTGTGGCCGGTCACATGGTGGAGTATGGCTCCACCCCGTACATGATGTTCATGCTGGGCGAATATGCCGCCATCGTTCTGATGTGCTGCCTGACGACCATCCTGTTCCTTGGCGGCTGGCTGCCGATCGTCGATGTGTGGTTCCTGAACTGGGTTCCGGGCATTGTCTGGTTCGTGCTGAAGGGCGTCATGGTGTTCTTCATGTTCGGTCTGGTGAAGGCATTCGTCCCGCGTTACCGCTATGACCAGCTGATGCGTCTCGGCTGGAAGGTCTTCCTTCCGCTGTCGCTTGCCATGGTCGTGATTGTTGCATTCGTACTCAAGCTGACGGCAGGGGCATGATGATGTCTGAATTCCGCGCTTGCAGATTTGGAGGTTGAGATGGCCAGTCTTTCCCAAGCCGTCAATTCGCTGTTCCTCAAGGAATTCGTCGGCGCGATCTTTTTGACCATGCGCCACTTCTTCAAACAGAAGGCAACGGTGAACTATCCTTTCGAAAAAGGCCCGGTCAGCCCGCGCTTCCGTGGTGAGCACGCTCTGCGTCGCTATCCGAACGGCGAAGAGCGCTGTATCGCCTGCAAGCTGTGCGAAGCGATCTGTCCCGCTCAGGCGATCACCATCGAAGCCGGCCCGCGCCGCAACGATGGCACACGCCGCACGGTTCGTTACGACATCGACATGGTGAAGTGCATCTATTGCGGCTTCTGCCAGGAAGCCTGCCCGGTGGATGCGATCGTCGAAGGCCCGAATTTCGAGTTTGCGACGGAAACCCGCGAAGAGCTCTATTTCGACAAGCAGAAGCTTCTCGACAATGGCGATCGCTGGGAACGTGAAATCGCGCGTAACCTCGCTCTGGATGCGCCTTATCGTTAAGGCTCACTCCATGTCTTCGGAGCTTTTCTCCGGGGATCAAAAAAGATGAAATGCCTGTCGGCGATCGCTGGCGGGAACGAAACGGGCAGGGCGGTCTGAAGGCCGCTTTTGTCCGGTGAGGACAAAAAGGCACCAACATGGGTCTGCACGCTGTATTCTTCTACATCTTCGCTTTCGTCGCCGTGGCGTCTGCGTTTCTGGTCATTGCATCCAAGAACCCGGTTCACTCGGTTCTGTTCCTGATCCTGACCTTCTTCAACGCGGCGGCGCTCTTCCTGCTGACGGGCGCCGAATTCCTCGGCATGATCCTGCTGGTCGTTTATGTCGGCGCTGTGGCGGTGTTGTTCCTCTTCGTCGTCATGATGCTGGATGTGGATTTTGCCGAGTTGCGTTCCGGCGTGCTGCAATATGCGCCGATCGGTGCCTTGATCGGGGTTATCCTGGCGGCGGAACTGATCGTTGTCATTGGCGGCAGCGTGCTGAATCCGGAGGCGGCGAAGTCGATTACGATGCCGATCCCGAACCCGGTCGAACGCGCAAACACTGCCGCTCTGGGTGACGTCCTCTACACGAACTACATCTACTTCTTCCAGCTGGCAGGTCTCGTGCTGCTTGTGGCAATGATCGGCGCCATCGTGCTGACGCTGCGTCACCGCACGGACATCAAGCGTCAGGACATTTCAACGCAGGTGGCCCGCGATCCGAAGACCGCCGTTACGACGGTCAAGGTCAAGCCGGGTCAGGGCCTCTGAGGCGCGAACGGATCCAAGGAACATAGAATATGGAAATCGGTCTTTCCCATTACCTGACGGTCAGCGCGATCCTCTTCACGATCGGCATCTTCGGTATCTTCCTCAACCGGAAGAACGTCATCGTCATCCTCATGTCGATCGAACTCATCCTTCTGGCGGTGAACCTCAACCTCGTCGCCTTCTCGTGGGTGCTCAACGACATGGTTGGTCAGGTCTTCGCCCTGTTCATTCTGACTGTTGCTGCTGCAGAAGCGGCCATCGGTCTTGCAATACTCGTAGTCTTCTACCGCAACCGCGGATCGATCGCCGTGGAAGACGTCAATATGATGAAGGGCTGATAAGGCTATGATCTACAAGGCTATCGTCTTTCTTCCGCTGATCGGCTTCCTGATCGCTGGTCTCTTTGGCCGGTCCATTGGCGCCAAGGCCTCGGAATATGTCACCACCGGCCTCATGGTCGTGGTGGCGATCCTCTCCTGGATCGTGTTCTTCGACGTCGCGCTTCTGACCCATGAGGCCGGTGAGGTCATCAAGGTGCCGGTGCTGCGCTGGATCCAGTCCGGCGGCATCGACGTCGAGTGGGCGTTCCGCATCGACACGCTGACCGCGGTCATGTTCGTCGTGGTCAACACGGTGTCCTGTCTCGTGCATCTGTACTCCATCGGGTACATGCATCACGATCCACATCGTCCGCGCTTCTTCGCCTATCTCTCGCTCTTCACATTCGCCATGCTGATGCTGGTGACCTCCGACAACCTGCTGCAGATGTTCTTCGGCTGGGAAGGTGTAGGTCTGGCGTCCTATCTGCTGATCGGCTTCTGGTTCAAGAAGCCGTCCGCATCGGCTGCCGCCATGAAGGCCTTCATCGTCAACCGCGTCGGTGACTTCGGCTTCATTCTCGGTATTTCCGGTCTCTTCGTCCTGTTCGGCTCGATCAACTTCGAAACGATCTTCGCGGCTGCTGGTTCCTACCTGCCTGCCGATGGCGCAGCCTCTACCGAAGCGGTCATCAACCTCTTCGGTATGCAGCTCGACAAGGCGCATGCACTGACGGCGGTCTGCCTGCTGCTGTTCATGGGCTCGATGGGTAAGTCGGCTCAGTTCCTGCTGCACACCTGGCTGCCGGACGCCATGGAAGGCCCGACGCCTGTGTCGGCGCTGATCCATGCCGCAACCATGGTGACGGCCGGCGTGTTCCTGGTCGCGCGCATGTCGCCGGTCTTCGAACTGTCGCCGAACGCTTTGATGTTCGTCACGCTGATCGGTGCCATCACGGCCTTCTTTGCAGCGACCGTTGGTCTGGTGCAGAACGATATCAAGCGCGTCATTGCCTATTCGACCTGCTCGCAGCTCGGTTACATGTTCGTGGCGCTCGGCGTCGGCGCTTACGGCGCGGCTATTTTCCACCTCTTCACGCACGCATTTTTCAAGGCATTGCTGTTCCTTTGCGCTGGTTCCGTTATCCACGCGGTTGATGGTGAGCAGGACATGCGTCACATGGGTGGTCTGCGCAAGCATATCCCGATCACCTTCTGGACGATGACCGTTGGCAATCTGGCACTGACAGGCGTCGGTATCCCCGGAACGATGATCGGCTTTGCCGGCTTCTTCTCCAAGGACGTGATCATCGAGTCGTCGTTTGCGTCGCATAGCCCGCTTGCAGGTTTTGCGTTCACCATGCTGGTCGTCGCAGCGCTGTTCACCAGCTTCTACTCCTGGCGCCTGGCGTTTATGACCTTCTTCGGCAAGCCGCGCGCTTCCGCTGATGTCATGCACCACGTCCATGAATCGCCTATGGTGATGCTGATCCCGCTTTTCGTGCTGACGATCGGTGCGATCTTCGCCGGTGTCGTGTTCGAAGGCTACTTCTTCGGCCATGAATATGCGGAGTTCTGGAAGGGTGCGCTCTTCACGCTTCCCTCCAATGAAATCCTCGAAGAGTTCCACCACGTGCCGCTTTGGGTCAAGTGGAGCCCCTTCATTGCCATGGTTCTCGGTTTCGTCACAGCCTGGTATTTCTACATCAAGTCGCCGGAAACGCCGAAGCGTCTGGCAGAGACCCACCGCGGCCTTTACCAGTTCCTCTTGAACAAGTGGTACTTCGACGAACTCTACGACTTCCTCTTCGTTCGTTCCGCAAAGGCGCTCGGTCGCTTCCTGTGGAAGAAGGGCGACGTGGCCGTCATCGACGCCTATGGCCCCAACGGTATTGCAGCGCGCGTGGTTGATGTGACCAACCGTGTCGTCCGTCTGCAGTCCGGTTACCTTTATCACTATGCCTTCGCGATGCTGATCGGCATCGCAGCACTAGTCACCTGGATGATGCTCGGGAGTGCCCTCTGATGACCGATTGGCCCATTCTTTCCACGGTCACCTTCCTGCCGCTCGTCGGCGTGGTGCTCCTGCTTCTGACCAATGAGAACGGCCCCTTCGGGCGCCGCAACATTCTCAATGTCTCGCTTCTGACGACGGTGTTCACCTTCATCGTCTCGCTTTTCATCTGGATCGGTTTCGACAATTCGAACCCCGGCTTCCAGATGATCGAGAAGCACAACTGGTTCGGCAACATTGCCGCCTATCATCTGGGCGTCGATGGCATTTCCATGCTCTTCGTCATCCTGACGACGTTTCTCATGCCGTTTTGCGTTCTCGCAAGCTGGGATTCCGTCCAGAAGCGCCTGAAGGAATACATGATCGCCTTCCTCCTTCTGGAAGTCGTCATGGTCGGCGTGTTCGTTGCGCTGGACACCGTTCTCTTCTACGTCTTCTTCGAAGCGACGCTGATCCCGATGTTCATCATCATCGGCGTCTGGGGCGGCAAGGATCGCGTCTACGCATCCTACAAGTTCTTCCTCTACACGCTTCTCGGCTCGGTTCTCACCATGCTCGCCATCATGGCGATGTACTGGCAGGCTGGGACGACGGATATGACAGAGCTTCTCAAGCACGGCTTCCCGGCTGGCATGCAGACCTGGCTATGGCTTGCCTGCTTCGCGGCCTTTGCCGTCAAAATGCCGATGTGGCCGGTTCATACCTGGCTTCCGGATGCACACGTTCAGGCGCCGACCGCAGGTTCGGTCATTCTGGCGGGCGTCATGCTGAAGCTCGGTGGTTACGGTTTCATCCGTTTCTCGCTGTCGATGTTCCCACTGGCGTCCGAGCATTTCGCGCCCTTCGTCTTCACGCTGTCGGTCCTTGCCATCATCTACACTTCGCTGGTGGCGATGATGCAGGAAGACATCAAGAAGCTGATTGCCTATTCCTCGGTTGCCCATATGGGTTACGTAACGATGGGTATCTTCGCGGCCAATGTGCAGGGTCTGCAGGGCGCGATCTTCCAGATGCTGTCTCACGGCATCGTGTCGAGTGCACTCTTCCTCTGCGTCGGCGTTGTCTATGACCGCCTCCACACCCGTGAGATCGCGGCCTATGGTGGCCTGGTCAACAACATGCCGAAATACGCCGTGGCTTTCATGGTCTTCACCATGGCCAATGTCGGCCTGCCTGGCACCTCGGGCTTCGTCGGCGAATTCCTGACCATCATTGGCGTTTTCCGCGCCAACACCTGGGTGGCCCTCTTTGCCGCAACGGGCGTCATTCTCTCGGCATCCTACGCGCTGTGGCTCTATCGCCGCGTGATTTTCGGTGCGCTTGAGAAGGAAAGCCTGAAGGCGATGCTCGATCTCAACACCCGTGAAAAGGTCATCCTTTATCCGCTGGTGGTGCTGACGATCTTCTTCGGCGTCTACCCGGCACCGGTCTTCGATGCGACGGCGGCATCGGTGGATCTCGTGATCAATAATTATACCGCCGCATTGCAGGCAGCGCAGAATGTTGCGCTCTCGCTGAACTGACGACAGGACCCGTTGGATATGACCGCTGAACTTCTTTTTGCCAGTCTGCGCATCGCGACGCCCGAGCTGATCCTTGCGGTCGGTGCGCTGGCGCTGCTCATGATCGGCGTCTTCTCCGGCGACAAGTCGACCAACACTGTGACGGGTCTCGCCGTCGCGCTCTTGGTCGTCGTCGGCCTGTGGATCATCTTCGCTCCTGCAAGCGGAGAAGCCTTTGGTGGCGTCTACGTCGCCGATGCCTTCGGCAACTTCATGAAGATCCTGGCGCTGATCGGTTCCATCGTCGCCATGATCCTCGCGGTTGGCCACAGCCGTGTCGAGCCGATCGGTCGTTTCGAATATCCGGTGCTTCTGGTTCTGGCGACACTTGGCATTCTGCTGATGATCTCCGCCAACAACCTGATCTCGCTTTACATGGCGCTGGAGCTGCAATCGCTGGCACTCTACGTCATCTGCGCGATCAACCGTGAGAGCCTGCGCTCGACCGAAGCCGGTCTGAAATATTTCGTTCTTGGCGCGCTGTCTTCGGGCATGCTGCTTTACGGCATGTCGCTGATCTACGGCTTCACGGGCAATACTGGCTTCCAGGAAATCGCGGCTGTACTGTCCGCCGAAACCCGTTCGCTTGGCGTCGTCTTCGGTCTGGTCTTCGTGCTGGCCGGTCTGGCATTCAAGATTTCCGCCGTTCCCTTCCACATGTGGACGCCGGACGTCTATGAAGGCGCGCCGACCCCGGTCACGGCCTTCCTTGCCGCAGCCCCGAAGATCGGTGCCATGGCGATTTTCGTTCGCGTCGTTGTCGACGCATTTCAGCCTGTCTTCGCGGACTGGCAGCAGATCGTCGTTTTCGTGTCGATCGCATCCATGCTGCTCGGCTCCTTTGCCGCAATTGGGCAGAAGAACATCAAGCGCCTGATGGCCTATTCGTCGATCGGTCACATGGGTTACGCCCTTGTCGGTCTCGCTGCCGGAAACGAATCTGGTGTCGCCGGCGTGCTGATTTACATGGCTGTTTACATGGGCATGACGCTTGGTACCTTTGCCTGCATTCTTGCAATGCGTCGCAAGGAAGTCGGCAATGTCGAGAATGTCGACGATCTGGCCGGGCTTTCTTCGACCAACCCCTTCATGGCGCTGGTTTTGACGGCTCTGATGTTCTCGCTGGCCGGCATTCCGCCGCTCGCAGGCTTCTTTGCCAAGTACTATGTCTTCCTCGCAGCCATCGAAGCCAAGCTCTATGCGCTGGCGGTTATCGGCGTCGTCGCATCGGTCGTCGGTGCCTACTACTATCTGCGCATTGTCAAGCTCATGTGGTTCGATGATGCCAAGGGTGGCTTTGAAAAGGCTGCTGGCGAGTTGCGGATCGTTTACGCACTCTCCGGCCTCTTCGTCATCGCCTTCATCTTCTTCGGTGGCATGCTCGGCAACGCCGTGACAGCTGCGGCAAAGACGTTCTTTTGAGCGAAAACGCTATGAAACAGCGCCGGATGTCTCTCGATGACTTCCGGCACGAGGCATTGGTGGAGACATCCTCCACCAATGTCGAATGTCTCGCCCGGGCGCGCTCGGGCGATAGCGGCAATCTGTGGATGACCGCAGTCCGCCAGAGCGGCGGCAAGGGCCGCCGAGGCAGGCCATGGGTGTCCGAGCCCGGCAATCTCTACGCCTCTCTTCTTCTGATTGATCCCGCACCGGCGGACCGTCTTGGTTCCTTGCCTCTTGCCTTTGCGCTTGCCGTCTACCGCGCGATCCGCGCCGTGCTGCCCTTCGGTGGTGCGCCACTGGAAATCAAGTGGCCTAATGATATTCTCATCGGCAGAATGAAGACCTGCGGCATTCTAATGGAAGCGGAGCAACTTGCCGATGGGCGCCGCGCGATCGTCATCGGCATCGGCATCAACATCGCCCGCAAGCCCGAAAATCCGCTCTATCCCGTCACCATGCTGTCGGAGCATGGCGCGTCGTGCGGACCGGACGAGCTCTTTGCTCATCTTTATCGCGAGACCGCCGAGGTTCTCTCGGTCTGGAACGAGGGCAGGGGCGTGAGTGACATCATGAGGGACTGGCGTGCAGCCGCCTGCGGTATTGGTGAGCATATCACCGTGAACTTTCCAGATCGCTCCATCGGCGGACGCTTTGCCGGGATAGACGATCACGGTTTTCTGTTGCTGGACGAGGATGACGGCCCGAGACGGGCGATCGCCGCCGGCGACGTTTTCTTTGGCTGAAGCCTTTCGCGCGATCGAACTGCGCGGCCTCGGCTTTTGAGTTTGGAGCATCCCTGCTGCTCGTAGAATCAGGGCGTCCATCCGGTCCGCGTCGGCCCGGCATCTCGGCGTTTCATCAAGTCCGGCGCGGTTTAAGGCAATGGTGGAGCGTGGCGCAAGCGCGCGGCCATTGCCTGTTGCAGATTGGATAATGACATGTCTCAACAAGACGAACTGGTCTTCCTGCCGCTTGGTGGCGTCGGCGAAATCGGCATGAATCTGGCGCTCTATGGTTATGGTCCTGCCGCGAAGCGGCAATGGATCATGGTGGATTGCGGCGTCACCTTCGCGGGCCTCGATCTGCCCGGCGTCGATCTTGTTCTGCCCGATATCCGCTTCATCGAGGCGCAGCGACAGAACCTCAAGGGTATCATCATCACCCATGCCCATGAGGACCATTACGGCGCGCTGAACGATCTCTGGCCTGGCCTCAACGTCCCGGTCTATGCGTCGGGCTTCACCGCGGGCATGCTGGAAGCCAAGCGTAACTATGAGGGCACGCGCGCCGAGATCCCGATCTCGCCATTCAAGGCGGGCGATCGCATCAATCTCGGCCCGTTCGAGATCGAGGCCATCGGCGTCAACCACTCGATCCCCGAACCCATGTCGCTCGTCATCCGCACGCCGCTTGGCAATGTCGTTCACACAGGCGACTGGAAGATCGATGACGCGCCGTCGCTTGGGCCGCTGACAGATGAGGCACGCTTCCGCGCCGTTGGCGAGGAAGGCGTTCTGGCGCTTCTTTGTGACAGCACCAATGCTGTGCGCGATGGTGTATCTCCGTCGGAGGAACAGGTTTCCGAGGGGCTGCGCCAGATCATTGAGAATGCCGAAGGGCGCGTGGCGATCACCACCTTCTCGTCCAATGTCGGCCGTATCCGCTCGATCGCCCAGGCTGCGGAGCGCGCGGGTCGCGAAGTGCTGCTGCTCGGCTCGTCGCTGAAGCGTGTCGTCAACGTCTCGCAGGATCTCGGCATCATGGAAGGCATCAAGCCGTTCCTGGCCGAAGATGAGTATGGTTATATTCCCCGCGACAAGGTGGTGGTCATTCTCACCGGCTCGCAGGGTGAGCCGCGTGCGGCACTTGCAAAACTGTCACGCGATGAGATGCGTAATGTGGCGCTCGCCAAGGGCGACACGGTGGTCTTTTCCTCGCGCGCCATCCCTGGCAACGAAAAGGCCATTCTCGATATCAAGAACGGTCTGATCGAACAGGGCATCCACATCATCACCGACAATGAAGCTCTGGTGCACGTTTCCGGCCACCCCCGCCGCAACGAGCTGCTGCGCATGTATGAGTGGACCAAGCCGCAAATCCTCGTGCCGGTGCATGGCGAAGCAGCGCATCTCGTGGCGCAGAAGGAACTGGCTGAGCAGGCCGGTATCAAGCAGGTCCCCAAGGTCCGCAACGGCAACGTCCTGCGTCTGGCGCCTGGCCCTGCCGAAGTCATCGACGATGCTCCGCATGGCCGCGTCTTCAAGGACGGCCGTCTGGTTGGCGATTTCGAAGAAATGGGCATCGGTGACCGCCGCAAGCTCTCCTTTGCTGGTCACGTCTCGGTCAATGTCGTTCTGGA
Organism: Agrobacterium sp. CNPSo 3708; assembly: GCF_028674915.1. Classification (NCBI taxonomy): domain Bacteria; kingdom Pseudomonadati; phylum Pseudomonadota; class Alphaproteobacteria; order Hyphomicrobiales; family Rhizobiaceae; genus Agrobacterium; species Agrobacterium sp. CNPSo 3708. Next base: position 77,594 of record NZ_JAQZSF010000008.1, on the reverse strand, counting down.
CAGCCGTTACGACTTCCATGGCGATCCGGATGTCGTACCCTTCGGTCTGCCTGAATTCGACGACGAGGGCGAGGCAATGGAGGACACGCTCTATGACGCCGTTCTCGGCGCCATTGAAAGCATCCCGCGCGCACGCCGCAAGGATCTGGAACTGTTGCGCGAAGCGGTCCGCCGGGCCGTTCGTGCTGCCGCCAACCAGACCTGGGGCAAAAAGCCGATCGTCACGGTATTCGTGACGAAGATTTGACGATAGGTTCGGTACTGCACGTATCAGCATAGGTGCAGTACCGGAAGACGCTTCGTTCTGCGCGATATGTCGCTATGTTCGGCTGAGAAATTGGGAGGATGACCATGCTTGGACGGATCAACCACATCGCCATTGCAGTGCCCGACCTCGCGGCAGCGACTGCCACCTATCGCGATGTGCTCGGTGCTGCGGTCTCGCAAGTGCAGACCCTGCCGGACCACGGGGTGAGGGTGGTGTTCGTCAACCTGCCAAACAGCAAGGTCGAACTGCTTGAGCCACTGGATGGCAACTCCCCGATCGCGGCTTTTCTCGAAAAGAATTCGTCCGGCGGCATGCATCATATCTGTTACGAGGTGGAGGACATCATCTCCGCACGCGACAGTTTGAAAGGCGCCGGCGCACGCGTACTTGGCGATGGGGAGCCGAAGATCGGCGCCCATGGAAAACCTGTCCTCTTCCTCCATCCGAAGGACTTCTGCGGCACGCTGGTGGAGTTGGAAGAGATTTGATCGCGGGCCGCGTGTCTCCTTGGACGCACAAAGTATGCTATCTGCTTTGATCTAAACATCGTGCTTTCCGAAAATCGATTCCGATTTTTGGACCGATGCTGTAGGAATCGTTTGCCGCTGCTCTGTCTGTTTCTTGCGCTTCTCCAAGCCTTGAATGAGACAAGAGATGCGGGTTCTGCTCGGGGAGGTCTACATGCAGTGGCTGTCGGTTGTTGCCGTTTTTTTCATCGTCTGGTGGACGGTTCTGTTTGTCGTGCTGCCGATTGGGCTCAGAACGCAAATGGAAGACGGTGACGTGGCGCTGGGAACCGTGGCAAGCGCGCCAACGCGTTTCCAGGGTGCGAAAATCCTGATCGCCACCACGCTGATCTCGATATTGCTCTGCGCGATTTGGTACGGCGCCACCTGGTACTTCGGCGTTAGCCTCGATGATCTGCCCCGTATTATCCCGGTTTATGACTGAGTTGAGCAGGTGAACGGGCCGCGCCCACCCGCTGCGGCGTCACCGTCTGTCATAAGAATGTTGCATTTGGTTGGACGGTGATTCGCGTAGAAGCCACAAGCGGGACGCCGATGGATGAGCTGTCTTCCGCCAACCCACTGAAAGACAATCGATTTCAGGGCAAAAAAAAACAAGGCGATTAAGCCTTGTTTTTCAGTTTCGCGTGATCTGTTTCCGTTTCCGGGGCTGCGAACAAGCGCGCCTAAGATCTCATCCTCCCAAGACTGACCGCGAAGACGGCAGAAATTTAAACTCCCTGCCTCTTTTGTGAGCTAAAACTAGCCCAAAGATTCCACCTTGTCACCACGTTTTTTGCATTTTTGTTACAGTCAGCAAAAAATTTCCTCATGAACATTATGTCGCAGGTGCCCAGCAAAATTATTTCTCCTGAAACCGTTCAGGAGCGAACGTCCTGTTCTCACGCGGATGTGAATGGTGTTTTTGGGGCGCCGATCGTGCGGGTTTCCTTCTGCAGGAGAAACGGTTATGTACGGCGCAAATATCCTTTAATTCTGACGATTCCCGGTAGATGGCGAGTCGTCGCACTCAGGACATAGTCATGCGTCTCAGCCGTTATTTTTTGCCCATCCTGAAGGAAAATCCCAAGGAAGCTGAAATCGTCTCTCACCGCCTCATGCTGCGTGCGGGCATGATCCGTCAGCAGAGCCAGGGCATCTACTCCTGGCTGCCGCTCGGCAAGCGCGTGATGGACAAGGTGAACCGCATTATCCGGGAAGAGCAGGACCGTTCCGGCGCGATCGAGCTTCTGATGCCGACGTTGCAATCGGCGGAGCTTTGGCAGGAAAGCGGTCGTTATGACGACTACGGCAAGGAGATGCTGCGCATCAAGGACCGCCAGGACCGTCAGATGCTCTACGGCCCGACGAATGAGGAGATGATCACTGACATCTTCCGCTCCTACGTGAAGTCCTACAAGAACCTGCCGCTGAACCTCTATCATATCCAGCTGAAGTTCCGCGACGAAGTGCGCCCGCGTTTCGGCACGATGCGCTCGCGCGAGTTCCTGATGAAGGATGCCTATTCCTTCGACCTGACGAAGGAAGCTGCGATCCATTCCTATAACAAGATGTTCGCTGCCTATCTGCGTACCTTCTCTCGCCTTGGCCTGCGCGCCATTCCGATGCGCGCCGATACCGGCCCGATCGGTGGCAACCACAGCCACGAATTCATCATTCTGGCCGATACGGGTGAATCGGAAGTCTTCTGCCACAAGAGCTTCCTGGAGCAGGGCATTCCCGGCGACGACACCAATTTCGATGACGTTGCTGGTCTGCAGGGCATTTTCGATACATGGACCGCGGACTATGCCGCAACCTCGGAGATGCACGACGAGGCTGCCTTCGACGCGATCCCCGAGGGCGATCGTCTTTCCGCGCGCGGTATCGAAGTGGGCCACATCTTCTATTTCGGCACGAAGTATTCTGAGCCGATGGGTGCCAAGGTTCAGGGTCCCGATGGCAGGGAACATCCCGTCCACATGGGATCCTATGGCATTGGTCCGACACGCCTTGTTCCTGCCATCATTGAAGCCTCGCATGACGAGAACGGAATCATCTGGCCGGCGTCGGTTGCTCCTTTCGATGTCGTCATCATCAACATGAAGGCTGGCGATGCAGCCTGCGACGCGGCATGCGAGAAGCTCTATTACTCGCTGTCCAACGCTGGCAAGGATGTTCTCTACGACGATACCGACGACCGCGCAGGTCAGAAGTTCGCGACGGCCGATCTCATCGGCGTACCTATGCAGATCATCGTCGGACCGCGCAGCATTGCTGCCGGTGAAGTCGAGGTGAAGGACCGCAAGACGGGCGCACGTGAGAACGTCACGGTCGAAGCGGCAATGAACAGGGTTCTCGGCTGAAAAGCCGACAAGGAGTGGACATGGCAAAAGCCGAGGCTGACAACGGTGCAGTTGCATCCGTGAAGGATGGGGCGGCACGGCCGTTTTCGGCTTTCGAACGCATGGTGGCCTGGCGCTACCTGCGTTCGCGCCGCAAGGAAGCCTTCATATCGGTCATCGCAGGCTTCTCGTTCGTTGGCATCATGCTGGGTGTGGCGACGCTGATCATCGTCATGGCGGTGATGAACGGTTTCCGCACCGAACTGATCTCCCGAATTCTCGGCATCAACGGTCACATGATCGTTCAGCCGATCGATCAGCCCTTCAACAATTACGATGAACTGGCGAAGAAGTTTGGCGCTATTCCCGGCGTGACGATGGCCTTGCCGCTCGTGGAAGGCCAGACGCTGGCCTCCGGACGCAACGGCGCAGGCAGCGGTGCTCTGGTGCGTGGCGTGCGTCCGGAAGATCTCGAAAAGATCAAGGAGATATCCAGCAACGTCAAAGCCGGCGATCTCGTCGGCTTTATGTCGGGGCAGGGTGTTCTGGTCGGCTCGAGGCTCGCCGCACAGCTCGGCGTGACGGTGGGAGATCAGATCACCCTCATTTCACCGGAAGGTGACGTGACGCCCATGGGTGTCAATCCGCGGGTAAAGTCCTACCCAATCTCCGGTGTCTTCGAGATTGGTATGTCTGAATATGACGCGTCGATGATCTACATGCCGCTTACCGAAGCGCAGCTCTATTTCAATTCCGAGGGCATCGTCCAATCCATCGAGCTCTTCGTCAGCCATCCCGACGATGTCGATAGCATTCGTCCGCTGGTGGAAACAGCGGCGGGGCGGCAGGTCTATATCACCGACTGGAGACAGCGCAACCAGACCTTCTTCTCAGCGCTTCAGGTGGAGCGCAACGTCATGTTCATGATCCTGACGCTGATCGTTCTGGTCGCCGCGCTCAACATCATTTCCGGCCTCATCATGCTGGTGAAGGACAAGGGCAGCGACATCGCTATTCTGCGCACCATGGGGGCAACCTCCGGCGCTGTCATGCGTATCTTCTTCATGACCGGGGCTGCGATCGGCATCGTCGGCACATTTGCGGGTGTGGCGCTTGGCGTTCTCGTCTGTCTGAATGTGGAATCGATTCGCCAGTTCTTCTCCTGGATTACCGGAACCGTTCTCTTTGATCCGCAGCTCTATTTCCTGAGCCAGCTGCCGGCGGAGATGGATTTGAGCGAAACGATCACCGTCATCGTCATGGCGCTAACCCTGTCCTTCCTGGCAACGATCTTCCCCGCCTGGCGTGCGTCGAAGCTCGACCCCGTCCAGGCCCTGAGATACGAATAGGACCCGCTTCACACCATGGCAAAGAAAATGGCTCTACAGCTTACCGGCGTGGAACGGACCTATGGTCAGGGCGAAACGAGCCTTTCCATTCTGAAAGACGCGAATTTCGAATTGAGAAGCGGCGAGATCGTCGCGCTTGTCGCGCCATCTGGCACGGGCAAGTCGACGCTGCTGCATCTGGCGGGACTGCTGGAGCATCCGGACGCGGGCGAGGTGTTCATCAGTGGCAAGCCCTGCGGTACGCTTTCCGATGAGGAGCGCACTTCCATTCGCCGCAGCGATATCGGCTTCGTCTACCAGTTTCACCATCTGCTTCCGGAGTTCTCGGCACTTGAGAATATCATGATGCCACAGATGATCGCCGGTCTCGCGCCGAAGGAAGCACAGGTGCGGGCCAAGGCGTTGCTGGATTATATGCGCATCGGCCACAGAGGCGATCATCGTCCGGCGGAACTGTCCGGCGGTGAACAGCAGCGCGTGGCGATTGCAAGAGCCGTTGCCAACGCGCCGCTTCTGCTTCTGGCAGATGAACCGACCGGCAATCTCGACCCCGAGACCGCTTCCTACGTTTTCGATGCCTTGGAAGCGCTGGTGCGCCAGTCGGGCCTTGCGGCCCTCATCGCGACTCATAATCACGATCTAGCAGCACGCATGGATCGCCGCGTGACGCTGTCCGAAGGCAAGATCGTCGAGTTCTGATCGATCGCACGATGCGTTGATCCAAAAATGTGAAGGGTCCCTTGTGCGTCTGATAGAACGCACGGCGTTTTAAGTGCCCTTATCCCCATCAACCCCGTCTGGCCCGCCAGGCGGGGTTTTGTTTATGCGTTGATTCGCTTGAGGCGGAACTAAGGAACCGGATTGAGTCGCATCACGTTGGCAATATGCCAGCCCAAAAAAGCTGTTGACACGGAAACAAAATGAGAACAAAGTTGGAACATAACAAGTAAGGAGAGACAAATGACCGATTTTATCCGTGACCTTGCCGCCTTTGCCTCCATCGCTCTCTTTGTTGCGAGCTTCTCTGTAATCCTCACATCCATGTGACTTGAGACCCTTTGGTCTTTCCGGCGATAGCGGTGCACAGGCATCCTTTGCCGGTGGACTTTGCTGCTCGAAGGGATCAAAATCAGCCCGATTCAGAATGACGGGAATGCAGCACAATGGGCGATCATCTTACGGAGCAAAACCACTCGGGCATGCTCTTGAAATCTCCCGGCTTTGTGCACTTGCGTGTTCATTCCGCCTATTCCCTGCTCGAGGGCGCGCTTCCCCTTAAAAAGATCATGGCGAAGGCTGTCGGCGATTCACAGCCTGCCATCGCCATCACGGACACCAACAATCTTTTCGTTGCGCTGGAATTCTCAGAGAAGGCGCGAGAAGAGGGGCTGCAGCCGATCATAGGGTGCCAGCTTTCCATCGACATGCAAGATGCCGTCGAGGACAGGAGAGGCGGCAACAACCTCTCCAAGCTTCCTTCCATCGTGCTGCTTGCCGCAGATGCGGAGGGCTATGAGCGCCTGGTGGATCTGATTAGCCGTGCCTATCTCGATGGCGAGGGCAGTGGTCACGCCGTCAACATTGCCAAGTCTTGGCTGGAGGAGGCCAGCAATGCTGGATTGATCGCATTGACAGGCGCGTCCGGCGGCCCTGTCGATATGGCACTGAGAGAAGGACATGCGGCTCAGGCAAAGAGCCGGCTTCTTGCGCTGAAGGACATATTCGGGGATCGGCTCTATATCGAGTTGCAGCGCCAGGGCAATTTTGACCGTGCCCATGAACGTCGCATGATTGCGCTTGCTTACGAGCACGACATTCCACTCGTCGCAACCAACGAGGCCTTCTTTCCATCCAGGTCAGATTATGAGGCGCACGACGCTCTGATGGCGGTAGCGCACAACGCCATGGTTTCGGATGACAGCCGTTTCCGTCTGACGCCTGACCATTATCTGAAGAGCCGCGACGAGATGGTGGCGCTCTTCAAGGACATTCCCGAGGCAATCGAAAATACCGTCGAGATCGCCCAGCGCTGCTCCTACGTCTTGAAAAAGCGTGGCCCCATTCTGCCGCGCTTTACCGGTGCGAGTGACGACCCGGAAGAGGCAGAACGCGCCGAGTCACTGGAGTTGCGACGCCAGGCTGTCGAAGGGCTGGATATGCGCCTTGCCGCTCTCGGTATGGCCCCTGGCTACACCGAGCAGGAGTATCGGGATCGTCTGGATTTCGAACTCAGCGTTATCGAGCGCATGAAGTTTCCCGGCTACTTCCTGATCGTTGCCGACTTCATCAAATGGGCAAAGCAGCATGATATTCCGGTCGGCCCTGGTCGTGGTTCGGGTGCGGGATCGCTGGTCGCCTATGCGCTGACGATTACCGATGTCGATCCGCTACGCTTCTCGCTGCTCTTCGAACGCTTCCTCAACCCGGAACGCGTGTCGATGCCCGACTTCGATATCGACTTCTGCCAGGATCGCCGCGAAGAGGTGATCCGCTATGTTCAGCGCAAGTATGGGCGTGAGCAGGTGGCGCAGATCATCACCTTCGGTTCGCTCCAGGCACGCGCAGCCTTGCGTGACGTGGGCCGCGTGCTGGAAATGCCTTATGGCCAGGTGGACCGCATCTGTAAGCTTGTGCCGAACAATCCGGCCAACCCCACCCCTCTCTCCAAGGCCATCGAAGAAGAGCCACGTCTTCAGGAAGAGGCGGACAAGGAACCGGTCGTCGCGCGGCTCCTGGATATTGCCCAGAAGATCGAAGGTCTTTATCGCCACGCCTCGACCCACGCCGCCGGTATCGTCATCGGCGACCGCCCGCTGTCGAAGCTTGTCCCGATGTACCGCGATCCGCGCTCCGATATGCCGGTCACTCAATTCAACATGAAATGGGTTGAAAGCGCCGGTCTCGTCAAGTTCGACTTTCTCGGCCTCAAAACCCTGACGGTGCTGAAGGTCGCGGTCGACTTCGTTGCCAAGCGTGGCATCCATGTCGATCTTGCAGCCATTCCGCTGGATGATCAAAAGACGTATGAGATGCTATCGCGTGGCGAGACCATCGGCGTCTTCCAGGTGGAAAGCGCCGGCATGCGCAAGGCGCTGATCGGCATGCGTCCAGACTGCATCGAGGACATTATCGCGCTCGTGGCGCTCTACCGCCCGGGCCCTATGGAGAACATCCCGGTCTATAATGCCCGCAAGCACGGCGAAGAAGAAATCGAGTCGATCCATCCGACGATCGACCACCTCCTGAAGGAGACGCAGGGCGTTATCGTCTACCAGGAACAGGTGATGCAGATCGCCCAGGTTCTGTCCGGCTATTCGCTCGGCGAAGCCGATCTTTTGCGCCGCGCCATGGGCAAGAAGATCAAGGAGGAAATGGACAAGCAGCGCGAGCGCTTCGTTGAAGGTGCGATCCGCAACAATGTGTCCAAGGCCCAGTCCGACACGATCTTCGATCTTCTGGCCAAGTTCGCCAATTACGGCTTCAACAAGTCTCACGCCGCGGCCTATGCGATCGTCTCCTACCAGACCGCCTATATGAAGGCGCATTACCCGGTGGAATTCCTCGCTGCGTCGATGACGCTCGATATGGCGAACACCGAAAAGGTCAACGACTTCCGCCAGGATGCGGCGCGTATGGGGATCGAGATCGTCGCGCCTTCCGTACAGACATCCTTCCGGCGTTTCGAAACCGGTGAGAACCGCATCTATTATTCGCTGGCTGCCTTGAAGGGCGTCGGTGAAGGTGCGGTCGATCACATCGTTGAGGTGCGCGGCGACAAACCTTTCGCCAGCCTCGAGGATTTCTGCCAGCGGATCGATCCGAAGCAGGTCAACCGCCGCGTTCTGGAAAGCCTGATCAATGCCGGTGCCTTCGATAGCTTCGGCAGAGATCGTTCCGAACTGATCGGCGGCCTCGATCGTATCATCGGATATTCCCAGCGTGCGCAGGAAAGCCGAGTCACCGGCCAGCACGACATGTTCGGCTCAGGGGCCGCGACTGGGCCGGAAAAGCTGGTGCTGCCTGCCTATCAGCCCTGGCTCGCCTCGGAAAAGCTACTGCGTGAGTATCAAGTGCTTGGCTTCTATCTCACGGCCCATCCGCTCGACACCTATCGCGCCGTGCTCGACAAGCTTCGGGTGCAAAGCTTTGCCGATTTCTCCGCGGCGGTGAAGCAGGGGGCAACTGTTGGACGCCTCGCCGGCACGGTCACCGGCAAGCAGGAACGCAAGACCCGCACCGGTAACAAGATGGGTATCGTGACCTTTTCGGATGCGTCGGGTCAGTATGAGGCCGTTCTGTTTTCAGAAGGGCTTGGGCAATATCGCGACCTGCTCGAAGTCGGCAAGTCGTTGGTCATTACAGTTCAGGCGGAAGAGCGGCCCGAGGGGATCGGTCTGCGCATCCAGACAGCCCAGTCGCTTGAGGAGAAATCCGTTCAGATGCAGAAGGCGCTCCGCGTCTATGTGCGCGATTCCGGTCCTCTGAAAACCGTTGCGCGACACCTGAATGCCAAGGGCGATGGCTCGGTTTATTTCGTCGTTATCAAAGATGATGGGCAGCGCGAGATCGAAGTTGAACTGACGGAGAAATACCGCATCTCACCGGAGATCGCAGCCGCGCTTCGCTCGGCTCCCGGTGTGGTGGACGTCGAGCTTGTATGATTGATGGGCGGGCGAACATGGTTCACCCGCACCACGATTATTGTATGTTGCGTGAGCCTCTGCAGCGGTTCCGCGAGAACGACGTACGATAAAGCGAAGAGCTCAAGCGTAAGGCACGTATCTGAAAGATCGTGAAGCTTTAGAACAGGCTGTTTGCCGGGTAGGCGTAAGCACCGTTATCGATGAAGCCGTGGCGCGAGAGGCAGGCGCGTAAAGCCGCGTTATGATAATAGGAATTGGTGAATGTCGTGCCGCGTGGTGACACGCTCGCCTCGACGTTGCATCGTGCAAGCGCGTGGTGGAAGACGTTCAGGATGACGGGGTCGCTATCGACGGCCGGGCCACCGTAGACGCTGTAATTTTTCGGTGCTTCAGCAGCAGACACACAGGCAAGCGCGACGACAGCGGCGCCAAGATATTTCACGTTCATAGGCAGGCTCCCCAAACAGGCTTGATGAGCCTTTAAACGTTAACGCGACGCAGTTGTTCCTTGCGCGGCCGCGCCGGTATCGTCGGCCCGAGGTCGGCACCGATCCTTGAGAGGCGCGATGCCCAGATACCAGCACTGCTTTCTGTATCGAAGCCTCAGTCGCGCGTGATGGTGACGAAGTCAGTGCCTTGACCGGTTTCCAAGCCGTGGCTGAGATCGGAAACGGTGATAGAGCTTCCGACAGCAAGCTGCTCCTCAAGTCGTCCACGAACGTCTGCCGGAATGTCGATACGATCAAGCACCGCGCGCAACTGATCATAACCGCCTGGGGCATCCGCGACGTCGATCCCGAGACGCTTTCGTGCGGCAATTGGGATGTGGTTTTCCAGTGTCAGTCCGTTCCACTCCGCTCTGTCGCCTTCAATGTCGATGACTTCGAAGAAATGCGTACCGAGCGCCACCTGCGGGTCTTTGATGTGGATCGGCGCTTCGAAGAGCGGTTTGAAGTTCTGTCGCACCATGAGTTGCCCATTGGGCGGTGCATCGGCGCCTGTGGATGCATAAAGCGCGTCGAGGAACTCGTCGGTGACGAGGGGGCCGGTGGTCTTGATGCCCTTCCAGCGCTTGTAGCCGTTGACGGCATTGATCGTCATCTGACCCGAATAGCCATCGGCCACACCTGCGTCAAAGCCGATGCTGGTCAACAGACGCTGAACATCCATGATCTTCTCCCGTTCGCCACGCCGGGTAATCAAAATCCGCAGTGGCGCACCTGTCACCTTGGATGTGGCCTCGGCGGGAACGGAGCTGGTCTTCTCATTGACTGCGACTTCCACCAGCTTCAGCGACGCATCGAAGGTGGCAGGCCGCATCTCGATATCGGAAAGCAGACGGCCTTCGTCAGCTGCCTTGGGTTGAAGAAGGGTGGGGTGGTCGATGCGCTGCAGAGAGACATCCGCGCTCGAAATGATCACGTGAACGCCGCGGCTCGTCATGCCGTAAAGCGACTTTGCGAATTTTGCGGGCAGGCGAATGCAGCCATGCGATGCCGGATAATTCGGGACATTTCCCTCATGCAGGGCGATGCCGGACCAGGTCAGCCGCTGCATGAACGGCATGGGGGCCGCAGAATAGATATTCGACTCGTGATATTTGCGCTTATCCAGAATCGAGAAGATGCCGCTCGGCGTCTCGTGGCCGGACTTGCCTGTGGATACGCGCGATGTGGCGACGACCTCTCCGTCTTCATAAAGGGACAGCGACTGGTCGTTCTTCGAGACGACGACCTGCAGACTGCGCGCATCACCGGCGATTGCCGCTTGCACGAGAACGGAGGTGGAAAGGAGACAGGCTCCCACAAAGCTACGCAACATCATGTTTGCTCCAACGCGATACACAACATGCCGCCAAGGAGGCAGCGGCAAGGGAGACTTACGGCGCGCTTGAAACCGCGCCAGTCAGAAGGCCAAGCATAGGCTTGGCTATTTAAGGAAGCTTTTAAATGCGGTCACGAAGCCGTGTGATCACTCATTTTTTCGCGCCGAATGTATAGCCGGTTTCCACCGTGCCCTTGCCGAACTTTTCTCTCAGCTTGTCCATCGCCGCTTCCGCTGCGGCCCTTCTGCCAGCCGTTTTGTCTACAAGATCGGGAGGATCCGCTTGGGCCGGATCGCACAGATCGGTCACGCCAATGCCGATCAGGCGAAATTTCGTGCCGTCCGTTTCTCTTTCCAGAAGCGAAAGGCCTGTCCGAAAAATTCGGTCTGCCAGTTGGGTCGGATCTTCCAGCCTCTTGTTACGCGTGCGGGACTTGAAGTCCGCGGTCTTCATCTTCAACACCACGGTCTGCCCGGCTGTGGCATTCTTTTTCAGCCTCCACGCGACCTTCTCGGACAGGGAGCGCAAGACAGGCACGAGATCTTCATAGCGTGAGATGTCGTTGAAGAAGGTCGTCTCGGCGGAAACGCTTTTTGCCGGATCATTGGTGTGAACCTCACGGTCATCGATGCCGCGCGAAAGCCGATAGAGACGCTGCCCCATCGTGCCGTAACGGCGCATCAGGTCCGTTTCCTCCATCTCCTGCAACTGGGAGATCATGCGAATGCCGTCGGCCTCCAGCGTGGCCGCAAAGGCCTTGCCGACGCCCCAGATGGTGGTGACAGGACGCGTCGCAAGAAAACGGGTGGCCTCCCTTTCACCGATCACAGAGAAGCCGCGGGGCTTTTGCAGGTCGGACGCGACCTTTGCCAGAAACTTGCAATAGGAGAGGCCGACGGAAACCGTGATGCCTATTTCCTTTTCCACCCGGCGTGCAAACTGCGCCAGCACCCGTGCCGGCGGATCGTGGTGCAGTCGCTCGGTACCGGATAGATCAAGAAAGGCCTCATCGATCGAAATCGGCTGCACCAGTGGCGTCAGATCCTGCATCATCATTCGGACCTGGCGCCCGACCTGGCTGTACTTCTCCATATTCGGCTTGATGACCACTGCGTCCGGGCACGCTTCGAGCGCCTTGAACATCGGCATGGCGGAGCGAACGCCATGGATGCGGGCGATGTAGCATGCCGTGGAAACGACGCCACGCTTGCCGCCACCGATAATCAGCGGCTTGTCGATGAGATCCGGATTGTCGCGTTTCTCCACCGAGGCGTAGAAGGCATCGCAATCGATATGGGCGATGCTGAGATCGTAGAGTTCATCATGGTAGAGGAGGCGGGGGCTGCCGCACTGACGGCATCGTTTTGTTCCCTCCGGCTGGCCAGCCAGACAGTCACGACAGAAACCGGGATGGTCGTTCGACATTGCAGCCATGGCCAAGAAACAAAAAGAGAACGACCATGACCATAGTGGTAAATCAGAAGTCGCTCAAGAGCACGACTTGATGCTATACATCTCAGTAGACCCCGGAATCGAGACCGGGGCCGGAATATTTATGCCACGCGGCCTGCACGTCTTCCGGCTTGAACCCGGAGGCTTCACAAAAAGCCATGAGGTCTGGCTCGTGGTTCATGATGAAATCCGTAAGCCCTGCCAGAAAGCCGGTGTCTTGTATGGCCGCGCGTAGCATGTTTGGCTGCAGTCCGGAGAGCGCCAGAAAGCGGGCGAGAATATCCGGTTCGTTTGCCAACCATCCGAGAATGGCGGCAACGGTTTCTTCGGGGTCTTTGACGACTGGTTTGCCGTATTTCATCTCACACCGCATTTCTTGCCGGAAGTTACCTATTTTTCAACCAAATCGCTTTAACCTCCCTCAACAGGGGATAATGGAATCGGTTCTTCGGCAACTTATATGTCAGGCGGACGGTTTCAAAGCGTAACAAGGACTGCCGCCATGCCCAAACAGGTCATGATAGTTGAAGACAATGAGCTGAACATGAAGCTCTTTCGTGATCTGATTGAGGCATCCGGTTACACGACCATACAGACACGCAATGGTATGGAAGCCCTTGAGCTTGCTCGTAAGCATAGACCCGACCTTATTCTTATGGATATTCAACTACCGGAAGTATCTGGACTTGAAGTCACCCGATGGCTCAAGGAAGATGACGAACTTCATGTGATTCCCGTGATTGCCGTCACAGCCTTTGCTATGAAGGGAGACGAAGAGCGCATCCGCCAAGGTGGTTGCGAAGCTTATGTTTCCAAGCCAATATCTGTTCCGAAGTTTATCGAGACGATCAAGACATATTTGGGCGATGCTTAAGGTAATAGGGGCGACCGAATGACTGCTAGAATCCTGGTCGTCGATGACATTGTAGCCAATGTGAAGTTTCTGGAAGCCCGTTTGCTGGCCGAATACTTCGACGTCGTCTGCGCCGATAATGGCCGTGATGCGCTGGCAATCTGCGCGGATGGTCAGGTCGATGTCATTCTTCTCGATATCATGATGCCGGAAATGGATGGCTTCGAGGTCTGCGAGCGGCTGAAGGCAAACCCGGCGACAGCCCACATTCCCGTCGTCATGGTCACGGCGCTCGATCAGCCGGCCGATCGCGTCCGAGGATTGAAGGCTGGCGCGGATGATTTTCTGACAAAGCCCGTGAACGACCTCCAACTCATTTCGAGGGTCAAGAGCCTTGCGCGTCTCAAGACCATGAGCGACGAGCTGCGCGGTCGTATGATGACCGCAGAAACCATGGGCATCCAGGAATCGATCGGGGTCGACGGCCATATCGAAAAGCCTGGTCGCGTTCTCCTTGTCGATGGCAGGGCCAGCTCGCAGGAGCGTATCGTCAAGGCATTGAAGCCGGTTGGCGAGGTGATCGCTTGGAGCGATCCTGCCAACGTTATTTTCGAGGCCGCGGAAAACGCCTATGACCTCGTCATCATCAATTCCAACTTCGATGACTGCGATCCTCTAAGGCTTTGTTCGCAGTTGCGCTCGCTCGAGCGAACGCGTTTCCTGCCGCTTCTGATCATCACCGAGCAGAACGATGATGCCATGGTGGTCCGGGCGCTGGATCTCGGCGTCAATGATTACATCATTCGTCCGATCGATCCCAATGAGCTGGTGGCGCGCACGCTTTCGCAGATCAAGCGCAAGCGCTTCAATGACAGGCTGCGCGAGAATCTGGCTCAGACCATGGAGCTTGCGGTTATCGATGGGCTCACCGGCCTCAACAACCGCCGCTATCTCGATCTTCATCTAAAGACCTTGTTCAACCGTGCGGCCCTCCGAGGCCGTCATCTGTCCGTCTGCATGACGGATATCGACCGCTTCAAGCAGGTCAATGATCTCTACGGCCACGAGGCCGGCGACGAGGTGCTGCAGGAGTTTGCCGCCCGGTTGCGCTCCACGGTGCGCGGTGCGGATCTGGCCTGCCGTTACGGCGGTGAAGAGTTCGTGGTGGTGATGCCGGACACCTCGGTGGAGGCTGCCTCGGTGGTGGCCGAGTCCCTGCGCTCGATCATTGAGGATACCGTTTTTGTGCTGCGCTCCGGGCAATCCTTGAAGATTACCGCGTCGCTCGGTATCGCTTCGAATGCAACGGGCGTCGAAAGTCCGGAGCAGTTGATGCGACAGGCAGATCGGGCACTCTATGAGGCGAAGAGAAGCGGCCGAAACCGCGTCGTTGCTGCCGCAGCCTGAGTAAAGTTCCAGAGATTGATCGACCCTTGATGCTTCGTCAGTAGCGCGTTGCTGCGGCTAAGCTGGCTTTGCGTCTCTGTCCCGGCATGGCACACTTAACCATATTTCAAAGCAAGAATGGCTGCACCTTAATAAAGTGTTGAACTTTTAGGCGTCTTGAGCGAAACTTTGTTCATACAAATAACTTTATGCCGACATATCAGTTGATAGAAGGCACTAGCACTTTAACAGACCGCTCGGTTCTATTTTCAAGGGAGCCGTGCACGAAATACCCCTTGATGCTCAGGTCCGCCGCATCTCCTGGGTCTTGGGGTCGGTCGGCCGGCGATGCCAATTGATGGTTCCTCGTGCTATCGCGGTTATCCCGGCCGACCCCACGCCATCACGATCTCTCAAGTTACACGTAGTATAACTCGACCGTCTGCGTTGCGCGGCTTCTCTTGACGCGTCCGGCAGCCGTGTCCAGGTCTCGCATTCTAGGATCGGCCTGAAAATACGTTCGCACTTAAAGAATGGTCCAGGCAAAACTGAGCAGCGGTTTTGCGATAAGGGCATGCGACAAAACAATGACCTGAAGCGTAAGGAGCGACTCCGAAAGATCGCGACAGGCTCTAGGTCGAGTTTTTAAACGACCGCCCAAAACCAAAAAACGCGCCTCAAGGGCGCGTTCTTTAAGGAGAAAATCAAGTTGATTACTTGATCTTGGTTTCCTTGAATTCGACGTGCTTGCGAACGACCGGGTCGTACTTGGTCTTCGTCATCTTGTCCGTGAATGTACGGCTGTTCTTCGTGGTGACGTAGAAAGTACCTGTGTCGGCCGTCGACAGCAGCTTGATCTTGATTGTTGTAGCTTTCGCCATGGTCGTCCTGCCTTTAACAAGTAAGTGAGCCGCGGACCTGTTCGATCCCGGCTAAATCTGGCGCGAAACTACGGATCGCGCCCGAAAAGTCAAGTCTGTTTTGAGCCGAAAACCGAACGCCCAATGGAAAGAACGACATAGAAGCCGAAAAACAGCGCCAATGCCCAGGCAAAGCCGTGGCTTCCGGAGATATCCATCGCAATACCAACCGTCTGTGGACCGGCAATCGTGCCCGTCGCATAGCAGAATATGAAGGCCGCATTGGCCGCCACAAGGTCGGACCCAGTGAGTCGCGAACCGAGGTGCGTTAGTCCGACCGTATACATGCCCGAGACGAGGCCGCCCCACAGTAGCAGCAGTACCGCGACCAATATCCAGTTGTTGACGAGGAGCGGCAGCGCGAGCGTGCCGCAAAGACCGATAAAGGCCATGACGCCAAGCAGCAGACGGCGATTGGTGATGCGGTCGGAGAGCAGGCCGATCGGGATCTGGAAGGTCATGTTGCCGATTGCCATGACGGTCAGGAGAAGCGCTGCTTGCGATTCATTAAAGCCTTCACGCGTGGCATAGATCGGGAAGAGCGAGAGCCCACCGGCCTGTACCGCGCCGAAAACGAAGGCGGCAGCAGAGGCCATGGGCACAAGCCAGATATACCGTACGAAATGGTGGGCCGGTTTTTCGTCCAGCGCAGGGCTTTCCTTGCGCGCCAGAAAAATCGGAATTGCAGCCAGGAGGATGATGGCACAGCCGACGAGAAACGGTGTGATGCCCTCACTTCCTACGGTGGAAAACAGGAGGGGTCCGACCGCAAAGCCGACTGCGAGCCCTGTCGCATATACGCCAAGCACGAGCCCGCGTTTGCGCGGCGGCGCTGCGGCATTGATCCAGAATTCCGACAGGATGAAAAGCGTGGTCGTCGCGCCATGAAAGACGATTCTGAGCGGAAACCACATCCAAAAGTCTGCCGCATAATAAAAGCCCATGGCGCTGACGGAGGAGATGACCACCGCCGTCAACATGGTCCTGGCAACGCCGAAGTCATGCGCAAGCTTGCTGGTGATGGGCGCTGCAATCATGGCAGCGACACCGGCCATGGCAGAGTTCAATCCGATCATGCTGGACGAAATGCCCCGACGCTCGAGGATGAGGCTCAAGAGCGGCAATCCGAGGCCGATGGCGATGCCCACGGCGCTGATGGCGGATATGGCGGCAATAAGCGATGGCCAGTGGATATTGTCGGCGTCGCAGTTGGGATGTGACATGGAGACCTTTTACAGAAAGCCGCGAATGAATGTGCCGCGACGCTCGAAGTAAAGTCGCACCCGGCTTTCAAATTGTAGTGGCTGATCACCTATCATGAAGTTTGTGACATCTTCGAGAACCATCCGTGTAATCGCCGCCATGTTCACACCGGAACTGTCGCGCATGTCAAGCCATTGAAGGTCTTGCAGCTCGGCAGAGTCTTTTATATTTGCCGGCTCAATGCCGACGTCGTCGGTGAAGCAGAAAAAGAATCGCGTGTCGAATCGCCTGATGCGCCCCGGCGGCGTGATCGCACGCGCGACATAACGCAGTGGTGAGAGGTCCGGTCCCTGTCGCGCGCGCTCGGTTCGAAAGCAAAGCCCCGTCTCTTCTTCCAATTCGCGCACTGCCGCCAGAGCCAAGGCCCGAGCCCCTGCAACCGTCATGACACGCGAGGCAGAGCGCCTGAGCTTGTCGATAACGAGAGGATCAAGGTCGACACCAAAGGGCAGGGCGTGATCGCGTGGGTCGCGCCGGCCACCGGGAAACACATAGACGTCCGGCATGAAGACGTGGCCGCTGCTGCGCTTGCCGACGAGCACACGTGGAGAGCCGTTCGAACGATCGACCAGGATCAGGCAGGCCGCATCCCTCGGACGCAGGTAGGGTGATTTTTCAGCTTGGGATTCAGCAGGCAAGGGAGTGATCGCCTGTCAGTGTGATGACCCGTCAATCTGCGTCTTCTCAGGCTCATTGCTGAAGCCGTGCATCCTTAGCGCCCATTGCAGGCCAATGACGCCACCCTTGATCGGCTGGATCGTCAGCAAGGCCACGAGAATCGTGATCGGCACCCAGATGGCAAAATGCACCCACATTGGCACCATGAGGATCAGGTCAGTCATCAAAAAGCCGCCCACCGCCACGTGTCCGAGAATCATGATCGAGATATAGGGCGGCAGATCGTCAGATCGCTGGTGATGGAGGTCTTCGCCGCAGGCGGCGCATTGATCCACCGGCTTCAGCCAGGCCTTGAACAACCGACCGGTGCCGCAGGCGGGGCATCGGCACGAGATGCCGCGCATGATCGAGCGTCCCAGCGGACGTTCCTGCTTCTCGCCGCCATAGTGCACTGTCTGCGTCTCGCTCATGACCGTTCCTCCAAATGATTGCGGCGCTGAAGCATCGCTGCAAGATCCTGCTCGATCTCGCTACGAAGCTCGTTCAGCGTTTCCTGCGCGGCGGCCTCGTTCCCGGTGTCGCCGTGCGCCCCCCACCCCGGCGCGCCGTCTTGTGGAAGGATCGTGTTGCTGTGGGCATCTTGCGCCCCTCGCTCAACATCTCAAAGCGGAGCGCGCCTGCCAGCGGTACGGCTTCTGCCAGACGAACCTGAACCGTGTCGCCAAGCTGGAAGCCGAGACCGGTCTTCTCACCCGTCAGTGCCTGATGCGCTTCGTCATAGATGAAGTAGTCGGTCCCAATCGTAGATATAGGAACGAAGCCGTCTGCGCCAAATTGCGGAAGCGCGACAAATAGTCCCGCCTTGGTGACACCCCCGATGCGCCCTTCAAACTCTTCTCCCACGCGCTCGGAAAGATGGTGGGCGATCAGACGGTTGATCGTGTCGCGTTCGGCCGCCATCGCGCGGCGCTCGAAGGTGGAAATTTCGGCGGCGATATCGTCGAGCGTGGCCTCTTCCTGTGGCGTGATGCCGCCTTCGCCAAGTCCCAGAGACCCGACGAGCGCACGATGGACGATCAGGTCGGCATAACGGCGAATGGGGGAGGTGAAGTGGGCGTACTTCATCAGGTTCAGACCGAAGTGCCCGATATTCTCGGGGCTGTAGATCGCCTGGCTCTGGGAGCGCAACACCATCTCGTTGACCATGATCTGATGTTCAGTGTCTTGCGCGCGTGCCAGAATTCCGTTGAAGGAATTGGCGCGAACCTCTCCGCCCTTGGCCATGGAGATACCAAGCGTCGCGAGGAATTCACGCAGCGTCTCCTGTTTGGCAAGCGTGGGGGCATCATGAATGCGGTAGACGAGCGGCTGTTTCTTCTTTTCCAACGTTTCTGCGGCTGCGACGTTGGCCTGGATCATCATTTCTTCGATCAACTTATGGGCGTCGAGACGTTCGGGAATGATGACCTTGTCCACGGTGCCGTCGGCACGCAGCAGAATCTTGCGCTCGGGCATGTCGAGTTCGAGCGGCTGGCGACGGTCGCGACCACGCTTCATCACCTCATAGGCATGCCAGAGAGGCTTCAGGATCGGCTCAAGCATCGGGCCGGTCTTGTCATCAGGCTTGCCATCGATGGCCGCCTGCGCCTGCTGATAGGAGAGCTTGGCCGCACTCTTCATCATGATGCGATGGAAGGTGTGAGACGCCTTGCGGCCTTCCTTCGAAAACACCATGCGCACCGCAAGGGCAGGGCGATCGACACCTTCCTTCAGTGAGCAGAGATCGTTGGAAATCCGTTCCGGCAGCATCGGGACGACGCGGTCGGGGAAGTAGACGGAGTTGCCGCGCTTAAGCGCTTCGCGATCGAGCGGCGCACCCGAGCGCACGTAGTAAGAGACATCGGCAATCGCAACGGTGACGATCACGCCATCGGGGTTGTCCGGCGACGGATCGGGCTCCGCATAGACGGCATCGTCATGGTCCTTGGCGTCCGCCGGGTCGATGGTGATGAGCGGCAGATCGCGCCAGTCTTCCCGATGCGCCATGCTGGCGGGCTTCGCCTTATCGGCTTCTGCAAGAACATCCTGCGGGAAGATATGCGGGATGCCGTGCCCGTAGATCGCGATCATCGAAATGGCTTTTTCCGACGCGACCGAGCCGATGACGGAAAGCACACTGGCGCGCTTCAGACCGTAGCGCCCGCTGTTGCGCGAGACTTCGACTTCGATCAGATCGCCATCCTTGGCATCGTTGACGCCATCGGGGTCGATCACCAGTTCTTCGCCGCGCCGGTCCACCGGCATCAAACGACCACCGCCGCCCGGGTTTTCCTTGAAGACACCGATCAGCGCATTTTGGCGGCGATCAATAAGCTTGATGACGCGGGCGGTATAGGCCGGCCCGGCACGATCCTTGGAGGGGAAAATCTTGGCAAGCACACGGTCATTCAAACCGGCCGCCGGTCCTTTTTTGCCGCGGTCCTGCGATGACTGGCGGATAAGGACGGCGGGTGCCGCACCCTGATCTTCCGGCCACTCTGCAGGGCGGCCGATCAATTCGCCATCCTTGTCACGCGTGGTGATATCGAGAACCGTGACAGGCGGCAGGCCGCCTGGTCGCATCAGCGACTTGCGGTTCTTCTGCACCATGCCGTCAACTTCAAGTTCCTTCAACAGCGCCTTCAGCACCACGCGGCTGTCGCCCTTCAGGCCAAAAGCCTTGGCGATCTCGCGTTTGGAGGCCTGTTGCGGATGTTCGGCAATGAACTTCAGCAGCACTTCGCGCGAAGGCACTTCTCCATGGATGATGCCTTCGCCTTGGTTCACGCGCTTTGAGCGAGCGGTGCGTCCGAAACCGTCATTGGCGGAATTCTGTTTCTGACGCGGTGTCTTGCTCACGATGCTGCCTTCTTGGTTTTTGCTGCTGTCTTGGGCTTTGCCGCTGCCTTAGGCTTGGCCGCAGCCTTGGTCTTGCTTGCCGCTTTTGCCTTTGTCGGCTTGGCGTCTGCATCGCCTTCGGTCTTCTTCTTTGCCGGAGCCTTCTTGGCCTTGACCGGCTTGCCGCCGGTCTTGGCAATGCGCTCTGCAATCAGCACCAGCGCTTCGTCCAGCGTCACCGTATCGGGAGCTTGCGCCTTGGGGATCGTCGCATTGACCTTGCCCCAGTTCACATAGGGACCAAAACGGCCGTCGCGAACGGTAATGGCGCCGCCATCGGGATGGTCACCAAGCGACTTGAGCGCAGCAGGCGTGGAGGAGCGTCCACGACCGGGCGCTGCCTTCTTCTCGGCAATCACCGTCACGGCGCGATTGAGGCCGATGGAGAACACGTCTTCCACGCTCTCCAGATTGGCGTAGCCGCCATCATGCATCAGGAAGGGACCATAGCGGCCTATGCCGGCCGAAATCATCTTGCCGGTTTCCGGATGCTTGCCGATGTCGCGCGGCAGGTTGATCAGCGCCAGCGCCTTCTCATGATCGATTTCTTCAGGCTTCCAGCCCTTTGGCAGGGATGCGCGCTTGGCTTCCTTGCCGTCGCCACGCTGGATATAGGGCCCGAAGCGACCGGAGCGGAGCGTCAATTCTTCGCCCGTCATCGGATCGGCGCCAAGCGCCTTCGGCTCGTTCAGCGCTGCGGCTTCGGATTCCGCGCCATCCGAGGTCAGCTGGCGGGTATAGTTGCAGTCAGGATAGTTCGAGCAACCGACGAAGGCACCGTATTTGCCGAGCTTCAGAGACAGGTTGCCGGTACCGCAGACCTGGCAGATGCGCGGATCGGAGCCGTCTTCGCGCTTGGGAAACACCAGCGGTGCAAGCACTTCGTTCAACGCGTCGAGTACGTTGGTGACGCGCAGTTCCTTGGTGTCTTCGATCTGGGCGAAGAAGTCCTTCCAGAAGTCGCGGAGAACCTGCTTCCAATCGAGTTCGCCGGCCGAAATCCGGTCGAGCTTCTCTTCCAGGTCGGCCGTGAAATCATATTCCACATAGCGGGTGAAGAAGCTTTCGAGGAAAGCCGTCACGAGCCGACCGCGCGAATGCGGGATCAGCTTGCGCTTGTCGACGACGATATATTCGCGGTCGCTGAGTGTCTTCAGCGTCGCGGCATAGGTGGAAGGACGACCGATGCCGAGCTCTTCCATCTTCTTGATGAGCGATGCTTCGGAATAGCGTGGCGGCGGCTCGGTGAAGTGCTGGCTCGCATTGATCTTCTGCTTGGCGAGGTTCTCACTGGCATTGATCTGCGGCAGACGTCCACCGTCTTCGCTATCGTCGCTCTGTTCGCCGTCTTCCTTCTGGTCCGTATAGGCGGCAATAAAGCCATCGAAACGGATGACGGAGCCGACGGCGCGAAGACCGGCCTTCTCGCCCTTGTTTTGGGCAAGGATTTCAACCGTTGTGCGCTCGATCTCGGCCGAAGCCATCTGGCTTGCAATGCCGCGCTTCCAGACAAGGTCGTAGAGACGAAGCTGATCGGAATCGAGGTAACGCTTCACCTTGTCCGGCGACCGATTGAAGTCCGTCGGGCGGATCGCCTCGTGGGCTTCCTGGGCGTTCTTGGCCTTGGTCGAATAGAAACGCGCCTTCTCCGGCACGTAGCGATCGCCGAACTGGTCGCCGATGGCGCTGCGTGCGGCGTCGATCGCTTCCGGCGCCATCTGCACACCGTCGGTACGCATATAGGTGATCAGACCGACGGTCTCGCCACCGATATCGATACCCTCATAAAGTCTTTGCGCCACCTGCATGGTCCGCGAGGCGGAGAAGCCGAGGCGCGAAGACGCGGCCTGCTGCAGCGTGGAGGTGGTGAAGGGCGGGCCGGGATTGCGCTTGACGGGCTTTGCCTCGACCGTCTCGACACCATAGCTTGCGCCTTCGAGCAACGTCTTTAGCCGGGTCGCATCGTCACCGGTCTTGATGGACTTGCCCTGCAGGCGCTTGCCGTCTGCGGATACGAGCTTTGCTTCGAACTCGTCACCGCGCGGTGTCTTCAGAAGGGCTGAAATGTTCCAGTATTCTTCCGATACGAAGCGCTCGATCTCCGATTCACGGTCGCAGACCAGGCGGAGCGCCACGGACTGCACACGTCCAGCCGAGCGGGCACCAGGCAGCTTGCGCCAGAGAACCGGTGAGAGATTGAAGCCGACCAGATAATCAAGTGCGCGGCGGGCGAGATAGGCATCGACGAGCGGAATGTCGATGTCGCGCGGCTCAGCCATCGCATCCAGAACGGCCTTCTTGGTAATGGCGTTGAACACCACGCGCTTGACCGGCTTGTCGCCCAGAACCTTCTTCTTTTTTAGAAGATCGAGAACGTGCCAGGAAATCGCTTCACCTTCGCGATCAGGGTCGGTTGCCAGAAACAGGCCGTCGGACGCCTTTACGGCATCGGCGATATCTTTCATGCGTTTCTGTGAGGCAGGATCGACCTCCCAGGACATTTCGAAATCCTGGTCGGGAAGAACAGAACCATCCTTGGCGGGAAGATCCCGAACGTGGCCGAACGATGCAAGAACCTTATAGCCGGGGCCAAGATACTTGTTGATCGTCTTGGCTTTTGCCGGAGACTCTACGACGACGACATTCATATTTTTTTCTCTGGAAACATGTCCGTTAACCGGCATCGTCGCTGATTCCGCACGCAACAACGCCTTCCTTTTATTTCGACATGGACAGGTAATGCGCTGCGGTCAAGGGGGAACGCCTGTTTTTCTGTCTTCATGCCCATATGCAACTTCTGGAATTTTTCTAATGGAAAGACAATTTTTGATTGGCGGAATGCTCCTGTCCGCCATCGGGCGGAAGCTTCCCTTGAGCGACCCCTTGGCGTCTCAATCCGCCATGATCATCGAAATTCGTCCGCCCGAGTGCCGGTTCAATTTTCCGGCAATATCGAGTTCGAGAAGCAGAAGATAGACAGTTGCCGCAGGCAAACCCGTGTGGCGGATGATGTCGTCGGTTTCGACCGGCGAGGGGCCGAGCGCCTCGGCAAGGATGGCGCGCTCCTTGTCTCCTGCGCGGTCTCCGGTTTGAGAGATGGGTTGATCCCCGGTGTCTTCTCGGACGACGTGCTGCAGGTCGAGTCGCGGCTCCATCATCGGCGAGAGTGCATCGAGAATATCGGCCGCTTCCGTCACTAGTGTGGCGCCGTCCTTGATCAACCGGTTGGTGCCATGGCAGCGAGAATCGAGTGGCGAGCCGGGCACCGCAAAAACGAGCCGGCCAAAATCGCCAGCCAGCCGTGCAGTGATGAGAGAGCCGGAGCGTTCAGCCGCCTCAACGATCAGCACGCCGAGGGACACGCCTGCAATCAACCTGTTGCGCCGTGGAAAATCGCGCGCACGCGGCTCCCAGCCAAACGGCATTTCGCTGATGGTCGCACCGCCGTTGGCGTAGATATCGTCCAGCAGGCGGAAATTCTCGGGTGGGTAGGGCTTGTCGAGTCCACCAGCCAGCATGGCGACGGTACCGGTTGACAGGCTGGCGGCGTGAGCGGCGGCGTCGATGCCACGTGCAAGACCGGAAGCAATGGTGTAACCCGCCTGTCCGCATTGCCGTGCCAGCATTGCCGCAAACTTCGCGCCGTTGATCGAGGCGTTGCGGGAGCCGACGATTCCAAGCGACGGGCGGATGACGGTGGCACTCGAACCCTTCATAGCGATCAAGGGCGGTGCGCCGTCTATCTCTCGCAAAGCGGGCGGGTAGTCCGGCTCGCCGATGCCGACGAAGCGGGCGCCAAACCGTGTTGCGGTTTCCATCTCGCGCTCGGCCTGAGCAAGTGTCGCGATGCGTGGGCTGCGCGCCGCGCCGCCGCGACGGGAAAGATCGGGCAGGGCATCCAGCGCCGCTTCAGCACTGCCGAAGTGATTGATCAGATCGCGGAAGGTGACGGGACCGATATTGTCGCTGCGGATCAGCCGCAACCAGGAAAGCTTCTGCTTCTCCGTCAGGGCGATGCCGCTTTTCGTCTCGCCATCACGCGACATATCTGCCCCCAAACCTTCGAGACAATTGCGTCTCAGCCCTTCTTGCCGATCTTGCTTTCCGTACCGGCCAAGAGCCGCTTGATGTTTTCGCGGTGCATGTACCAGGAAATGATGCTGAGAACCGTAACCAGAAGCGCGGTCTTTTCCGGTCCCAAAATCCACAGGACGATCGGGATGACGAGCATCGCGACCAGCGCCGAGAGGGAGGAATATTTGGTAACGAAGGCGGTGATCAGCCAGATGGCGGCGAAAAGCAGCATCATCAGCGGAGCGGCGCCGAGCAGCACGCCGATATAGGTCGCCACACCCTTGCCGCCCTTGAAGCCGAGCCAGACCGGGAAGAGGTGGCCGAGAAAGGCGAAGAAGCCCGCCACCAGCGAGGCCTCATATCCCCAGAGCGCATTGGCGATCAGCACCGCTGCCGTGCCCTTGAAAGCATCGCAGAGAAGGGTTGCCGCGGCGAGCTTCTTATTGCCGGTCCGCAGCACGTTTGTCGCGCCAATGTTTCCCGAGCCGATCTGGCGAACGTCGCCGAGACCCGCCGCCCGCGTCAGAAGCAGGCCGAAGGGAATGGAGCCGAGCAGGTAGCCGATAACAGCCGCAGCCAAGAGAAATGCCGGCGCTGTCTCCCAAACGGTCAATGCAGTCATGTTTATGTCCCCTCTTCAGGTGCGTCTTTGCGCACCACCATTTTTACTGCAGTGAATGAACAAGCTTGCCCGCAACATATGTGCTGACAGCGCGACCGCTGAAACGTGCATCTTCGAATGGTGTGTTCTTAGAACGCGATACCAGCTTCTTTTCCGAAACCAGCCATGGTTCATCGAGATCGATCAGTGTGATATCGGCCTTGGCGCCGGGCTTCAGCGTTCCGGCATCCAGTCCGAAAATCTGCGCCGGTCGCGTCGAAAGCGCGTCGATCAGGAGCATCAGCGGCACCTGATCACTGTGATACAGCCGAAGCGCTGCGGCCAACATGGTCTCCAGCCCGATCGCACCGCTTGCCGCATCCGAGAAGGGCAGGCGCTTGGTGTCGACATCCTGCGGATCATGCGACGAGACGATGATATCGATCGTCCCTTGCTTCAATGCCTCGACCATGGCGACACGATCGTCTTCCGACCGCAGTGGTGGCGAAAGTTTGAAGAAGGTGCGGTATTCGCCGATGTCGTTTTCGTTGAGCGTCAAATGATTGATCGAAATGCCGCAGGTTGCCTTCACGCCGCGGGCTCTCGCAAGCTTGATGGCCTCTGCCGATTCCGGCACGGAAATTTTGGCGGCATGATAGTTGGCGCGCGTCAGTGCCGCGATGCGCAGGTCGCGTTCGAGCGGAATGATTTCGGCTTCCTTTGGAATGCCGGGAAGACCGAGCCAGCTTGCCAGCAGCCCCTCATTCATATCGCCGTTGCCGATATATTTGTCGCGGGTCTCCAGCGAAATGACGGCCCCAAGCTCGCGGGCATAGGTCATGGCACGGCGGAGCACCAGCGTATCGGAAAGCGCCTTGCGGCCATTGGTAAAGGCAACCGCACCGGCTTCCTTCAGCATGCCAAACTCGGTCATTTCCTCGCCTAGCAGACCCTTCGTCAGAGCCGCTGCCGGATGCACGTTGACGACGGCCTTGTCGCGCGCGGTCTTCTTGACATACTCCACCAGCGCAATGTCATCGATGACCGGATCCGTATCCGGCATCATGATGAAACTGGTCACGCCGCCTGCGGCGGCCGCACGCGAGGCGGATTCGATTGTTTCGCGGTGCTCGGCGCCGGGCTCTCCGACGAAGACGCGCGCATCCACGAGCCCTGGAACGGCAACCAGCCCCTTCGCATCACGCACCGTCGCGCCGTCCGGCGTGCCTTGGTTTTGCGCATCCTTGCCAGCCGCGAGGATCGTTCCATCAGCGCCGATGATGATCGTTCCAGTCTCGTCGAGATTGCGCGACGGGTCGACGATACGCACATTGTTGAGGACGGTCGCGGCACTCATACGCGCTCTCCCATGTTTTGAGAAAGGAGAAGGGTTTCCATCACCGCCATGCGCACGGCGACGCCCATCTCCACCTGGGCTTCGATGACGCTTTGCGGTCCATCGGCCACTTCCGAGGAGATTTCCACGCCGCGGTTCATCGGACCGGGATGCATGACGAGTGCATCTTCCTTGGCGGCTTTGAGCTTTTCCGCATCGAGGCCGTAATAATGGAAATACTCGCGGATCGAAGGCACGAAGGATCCCGCCATGCGCTCGCGCTGCAGGCGCAGCATCATGACCACATCGGCGCCCTTCAGGCCTTCCTTCATGTCGTGATAGACTTCCACGCTCATGTCGGCGATGCCGGAGGGCAGCAGCGTCGGCGGAGCGACGACACGCACCCGCGCACCCATCTGATTCAGGAGGATGATGTTGGAGCGGGCTACGCGCGAATGCAGCACGTCACCGCAAATGGCGACCGTGATACCAGAGATACTGCCCTTGGCGCGGCGGATCGTCAGCGCATCGAGAAGCGCTTGCGTCGGATGCTCATGCTGGCCGTCGCCGGCATTGACAACCGAGCAGGCAACCTTCTGCGCCAGAAGCGCTGCCGCACCGGCGGATGAATGGCGCACGATCAAAACGTCAGGGCGCATGGCGTTCAGCGTCATTGCGGTATCGATCAGCGTTTCGCCCTTCTTCACCGAAGAGTTACCGACCGACATGTTCATCACGTCCGCGCCCAGCCGTTTGCCGGCCAGTTCGAAGGAGGATTGCGTGCGGGTCGAGGCTTCGAAGAACAGGTTGATCTGTGTCAGACCGCGAAGCGTCGACGTCTTCTTTTCACGCTGGCGGCTGATCTTCACGGCCTCGTCGGCCTTGTCGAGAAGAAGCGTGATATCCTGATGGGAAAGCCCCTTGATGCCAAGAAGATGGCGGTGGGGAAAATAGACCATGGAACTGTCCTCCGGGCCGGAATAGTCAGTCGCGGTCTATAAAGACAGGTGGCTTTGTCGGCAAGCATGGGATAAGCCGGGAACGAGCCTATATAGGCATTTAATTGCGAATCCCGATAAAAGTACACGATGACAGATATGAACCGGACTGAAGAACAGCTTGCCGAACTGAACCAGCCTAGCCTCTGGTCCGGGATCAATGCCTACCGGTCCGATCCGCTCATCGTCGATCTGACCTCGAACCTCTCGCGTCCGCTTCGCGACGAGCTGGACCAGATCGGTCGCTATGTCACCTCTGCCGAAGCCCAGGAACTGGCGCGCATGGCAAACCGCAGCACACCGCAGCTTCACACCCATGGCCCGCGCGGCGAGCGTCTGGATCAGGTGGAGTTCCACCCTGCCTGGCATGCTTTGATGCGCCGCTCCATGTCCTCCGGCCTGCACAGTGCGGCATGGGAAAATTCCGCCGATACGCGCGGCAGCGAACATAAAGCCCGCGCGACGAAATTCTATCTGACGGCGCAGCTCGAGGCTGGCCATCTGTGCCCGCTGACCATGACCCATGCCTCGGTTGCAGCGTTGATGGCATCGCCGCGCGTTCAGAACGAATGGGCGCCGAAAATCCTCTCGCGCAAATATGATTCCTCGCAAAAGCCCGCCATGCAGAAGACAGCCGTCACCATCGGCATGGGCATGACCGAGAAGCAGGGCGGCACGGATGTGCGCGCCAACCGCACCACCGCCGAGCGTGTGGGTGAAGGTATCTACCGGCTCTCCGGCCACAAGTGGTTCCTTTCGGCGCCGATGAGCGACGGCTTCGTCATGCTGGCGCAGATGGGCGATGGCATGGGCTGTTTCCTCGTACCGCGCTTTCTGGAAGACGGCTCGGCCAACGGCCTGCATTTCCAGCGGCTGAAAGACAAGCTCGGCAACCGTTCCAATGCGTCGGCCGAAGTCGAATTCAGCGATGCCTTCGGTTATCTGCTGGGCGAGCCCGGTGCCGGCATTCGCACCATTCTCGACATGGTGACATTGACGCGGCTCGACTGCGCACTGGCCTCCTCCGGCATGATGCGCGCCTCGCTCGCGGAAGCGGTTCATTTCGCCCGAGGTCGTTCGGTCTTCGGCAAGCCGCTCGTCAACCAGCCGGTGATGACGCGCGTGCTGGCGGACATGGCGCTGGATGTGGCTGCTGCAACCGCCTTGTCGTTCCGCTTGGCTACTGCCTTCGACAGCGCTCGCAGCAACCCTGCGGAAGCGGCATATGCGCGCGTGATGACGCCGATCGTCAAATACTGGTGCTGCAAGATCGCGCCGGCCCTGATCTACGAGGCGATGGAAAGCCTTGGCGGCAACGGCTACGTCGAAGAACGCCCGATTGCGCGTCACTATCGCGAAGCCCCGGTCAACGCCATCTGGGAAGGTTCCGGCAATGTGATGGCGCTCGATGTGCTGCGCGTGCTGCAGCGTGGTAAGGATCTGTTCGATCTCGTCTTCGAAACGCTGGAGCGCGACCTCGGCCCATCCGGCAAGAAGACCACCGATGTGCTGCGCGCCGCGATTGCACTATGTGAGCGTGACGAGGGCGCTGCCCGCCTGCTGGTGGAGCAGTTTGCTCTTGCCGCAGCCGCCGCCGAACTTTGCCGCATCGGGGCAGGGCGCATCGCCGACGCCTTCCTTGAAACTCGCCTAGCGGGTGGCTGGCGCCACACCTATGGCATGCTCGACAGCCGCTTCGATCCCACCTACATCATCGATCTGCTTTATCCGCCGGTGTCGTGATGCTGACTTTTCGCAGAGCCGTTCCACAGGACGAGGAGGCGCTTTACGCCATCTGCCTTGCAACCGGCGACGCGGGCAAGGACGCCTCGCATCTTTACGCCGACGAAAAGCTCGTCGGTAATATCTATGCCGTTCCCTATCTCAATCTTTGCCCAGACAGCGCTTTCGTTGTCGAAGACGGGGAGGGCGTCTGCGGCTACATCGTCGGCGCCACCGATACCGCAGCTTACGAAGAACGGCTCGAGCAGGCCTGGTGGCCGAAGCTGCGCGAGCTTTATCCGCTCGCGGAAGAAGAGGCCAACGCTTTGCCAGAAGAACACCGCAAGCGCGTTGCCTTCATTCACCAGCCGTCGCCCATGCCCGCTTCAGTGCTTCAGAACTACCCCGCCCATATCCATATGAACCTCCTCTCCCGCGCTCGCGGCACTGGTGGCGGTTCTCGGATGTTGTCTATGTGGGTAGAGATGGCGCGTAGCAAGAGTATTTCCGGCATCCATCTTGGCGCCAATCCTGACAATCACAATGGCATCGCCTTCTGGCAGTCGCGTGGCTTTTCGCCGCTGGCCGGCATGCCGGCGGGCACCGCATGGTTCGGCATGTCGTTGGACGCCTGAGTCCAAGAAACAGGCGTCTTTTCCACCATCCACAGGAAAGCCAGGGTTGTTAGGCTTCGTCTCGATTGTCGCGTTGTTAACTCTTTGCTAACCGCGCATGATACGTCACCAATCGGAGATTCGGAAAAGCCATGCTCGCCATCGATGGCACTGCCGCCCTCATGTCGCCCGCGCCGGAAAAGCGCATCAAGGATCGCGCCGCAACGGAGAAGGCGATCTTTGCTGCGGCAAAGTCGCTCTTGGCGGAGGAGGGCTTCCAGGGTTTCGGCATTAATGCCGTGGCGCGTCGCGCCGGTTGCGACAAGCAGCTGATCTATCGTTATTTCGGCGGTCTCGAAGGCCTGGTTTCAGCCATCGGCGAGGATCTTGGCTCCTGGGTGCAGGATCGGATTCCCGAAGACACAGGCGGCATGTTCCTGCTGACCTATGGCGACCTGATGGAGCGGCTGATGCTCTCCTATCTCGATGCGCTCCGCGCCGATCCGTTGGTCTGCAAGATCATTGCCTGGGAACTCTCCGAGCAGACGGAACAGGTCAAGCAACTGGCTGACGCGCGCTCAAAGGCGCTGGTCAAATGGATCGACCGCATGCGTGGATCCTTGCAGCCGCCAAAGGGCGCCGACCCTGTGGTGCTGAATGCTCTCCTCTTCGCCTCCATCCAGCATCTGGTGATTGCCGGCGCAACAAATGGCCAGTTCTCCGGCGTGTCGCTGAAGAGTGACAAGGATTGGGACAAGATCGCCGTCGCCGTTAAGCGCATCGTTCGCGCCCTTTACGGCTGATCCGGCACGCCCTTAATCGCTTCCCTGTCGATCGAACAGACGCCGTTGGCCGTGCCGATGGCGATTAGACCGCTGCGCTTGTCCACAGCCTGCGTCTCGCGTTAACCATAAATGCAGGTTTCGTTTGCTCCGCGTTAACCGTGAGTTCATGGTGTTAACGATTTGTTAACTACGAATTAAGAGCTGGATGAGAAGGAAGCGCTGTGAGCCGCTGGATACCTTTGAGCGTCATGATGACGTTTTTCGCCCTGCTACCACTCGATCTGAATGCGCCGACGCTGAACCTGTGCATCATGGGGTTACTGCGCTGGGCTGTCATCGCAGCGCTGCCTGACGAGCAGACGGCTGGAACGACCCTGGCAGGGGAGCGGATGGCATGAAGTGGTTTCTGATTTTGTGGGCGTGTCCCGTGCTGCTGCTCGGCAGCTGGTACTTCCTGTCCTACTACGACATGAGTTTCGGCTTTTTCATGCTGACCCGGCAGGCGCACGATCTGGTCTTCCAGATCTATGGCAATGTGCTCGGCATTCCTCCCGAGACGATCCCGCCGCTCGTGGCGCGCGCAATCGCGGTGGACAGCCTGCTCGTTTTCGCGATCATCGGATTTCGCAAGCGCAAGGCAATTGCCGCGTGGTGGCGTGCGCGTCAACCTTCTATGGATGCATCTCTCGCCAGCATGGAAAGCCGATCCAAGGCACCTTGAAGAATGAAACTTGCGGCGGCGGAATCGATGCGTTCGGCGCGCTTCGCCCGCGAGACATCCATTTCCAGAAGTGCTCTTTCGGCCGCGACTGTGGAAAGCCTCTCATCCCAGAAGACGAAGGGGATATCGGTCTTCTCGCTCATGGAGCGAACGAAGGCGCGAGTCGCCTGAACGCGCGGACCGGCAGAGCCATCCATGTTCATCGGCAGACCGATGACGAAGGCCGCGACCTTTTCCTTCGCGGCAAAATCCAGAAGCAGCGCTGCATCCTGGGTAAACTTGATCCGCTTCAGCACCGGGCGAGGGGTGGCGAACCGCCGTGACAGGTCCGACATCGCAAGACCGATCGTCTTGGTGCCGAGATCAAGACCGGCTATCGCCCGTCCAAGCCCCAGGGTCTCAGCCAGTTCCTCTATCGTCAGCGTCGCCATGCGGTGACCCTTTTTATCTCTTGCGGACAAATTCCGTACGCAGCACCAAACCCTTGACCGCATCGCTTTTGCAATCGATCTCCTCTGGATTGTCGGTCAGGCGGATCGACTTGATCACGGTTCCCTGCTTCAGCGTGGTGCTCGTACCCTTGACCTTCAAGTCCTTGATCAGCGTGACGGAATCACCATCTGCAAGCAGGTTGCCTGCGGCATCGCGAACCTCACTGGCCTTGGCCGCCGCGGCTGCGACTTCCGAGGCAGGGCGCCATTCGCCGGTCGCTTCGTCATACACATAGTCGTCATTATCTGCGGCCATCTTATCACTCCAAAGTAAGGTTTTGGGTTTTATGGGTCGTCCTATCTCATAAGATGGCAGGAACACAAAGGAGAACTTCGATGAAAATCACCTGGCTAGGCCATTCCGCTTTCCGTCTTGAAACAGGCCACGCAAAGATCCTGATCGATCCATTTTTCACCGGAAATCCAGGCTTCGCCGGACAGGACGCCAAGGATGCGGCTAGCGGCATCACCCATATTCTCCTGACCCACGGTCATGGCGACCATGTGGGTGATACGGTGAAGCTGGCAGCAGAAACGGGAGCAACAGTGCTCGCCAATGCCGATCTTGCCGCCTGGCTCGGCTCCAAGGGTGTCCAGAAGCTCGAGATGGGCAACACCGGCGGTACGGTGGGCTTCGACGGCTTTTCCGTCACCTTCACCAATGCACTGCACTCTTCCGCGCAGATCACCGAGGACGGTGTGTCGCATGCACTCGGCAATGCCAATGGCCTGATGCTGCATTTCGAAGACGGGCCGTCGGTCCATCACATGGGCGACACGGATATCTTCTCCGACATGGGGCTGATCAACGAGTTGCACGAGCCGGATGTTGGCCTCGTTCCCATCGGCGATCGCTTCACCATGGGCGGGGCTGTAGCTGCACTTGCCTGCCAGCGCTTCTTCAAGTTCCGCCACGCCATTCCCTGCCACTACGGCTCATTCCCGATCGTCGACCAGACGGCGGACAAGTTTGTCTCGGGTATGGATGGTTCGCAGACACGGGTGGACGTGCCGAAGGTTGGTCAAGTCCTGACATTCTGATGACCCGGCATCGGCGTGTCTTGGCCCAAAACTGCGCCGCAGAGGGCCGCGACACGCTTTCTACCGTTGCGAAGGACGGGCATGGTCATTATAGCGGGTAGAAAATTCTTGACCGGAGTAGAACCATGTCCGTCGATCTTGCCACCGTGAAGCGCGTCGCGCGCCTGTCCCGCATTGCCGTTAGCGAAGACGAAGCCAACACCATGCTTGGCCAGTTGAACGGCATTCTCGGCTTCGTGGAGCAGTTGTCGGAAGTGAATGTGGATGGCGTCGAGCCTATGACCTCGGTGACGCCGGTTGCGATGAAGAAGCGCGCCGACGTGGTGACGGATGGCGACAAAGCCGATGACATCGTTGCAAATGCGCCGGCCACCGACCGCAATTTCTTCATGGTGCCGAAAGTGGTCGAGTAAGCGCTGCCCGCTTGCTCCCACGTTGAAAATTCAAAAGTTTCGAAAGCTGTTGCCGATATGACCGAACTGACCAGCCTCACCATTGCCGAAGCGCGTGACAGACTGAAGGCAAAGGAATTTTCCGCCGTCGAACTGACGGATGCCTATCTGAATGCCATCGATGCCGCCAACGATAAGCTCAATACCTATGTCGTGACGACGCATGACAAGGCTCGCGAGATGGCCAAGGCATCGGACGAGAGGCTTGGCGCTGGAAACGGTGGCGCGCTGGAGGGTATTCCGCTTGGCGTGAAGGATCTGTTCGCCACCCGCGACATCCACACCCAGGCCTGCTCGCATGTGCTGGATGGCTTCAAGCCCAGATACGAGTCCACCGTGACCCAGAACCTGTGGGATGCCGGCGCCGTGCTTCTCGGCAAGCTCAACATGGACGAATTCGCCATGGGCTCGTCGAATGAGAGCTCCTATTACGGCCCGGTCGTAAATCCCTGGCGCGCGCAGGGTTCTGACAAGAACCTCGTTCCCGGCGGTTCTTCCGGCGGTTCGGCCGCAGCCGTAGCCGCGCATCTCTGCGCCGGTGCAACGGCAACCGACACCGGCGGCTCCATCCGCCAGCCCGCGGCCTTCACCGGCACCGTCGGCATCAAGCCGACCTATGGCCGCTGCTCGCGCTGGGGCATCGTGGCTTATGCATCCTCGCTCGATCAGGCCGGCCCGATTGCCCGCGATGTTCGCGATGCTGCGATCCTGCTGAAGTCCATGGCAAGCGTCGATGCGAAGGATACGACGTCGGTCGATCTGCCGGTGCCGGATTATGAGAAGGCCATCGGCCAGTCGCTGAAGGGTCTCAAGATCGGCATTCCGAAGGAGTACCGCGTCGATGGCATGCCGGAAGAAATCGAAAAGCTCTGGGCACAGGGCGTTGCCTGGCTGAAGGATGCCGGTGCCGAGGTCGTCGATATTTCGCTGCCGCATACCAAATACGCGCTGCCCGCCTATTACATCGTGGCACCCGCCGAGGCGTCGTCCAACCTTGCTCGCTATGACGGCGTCCGCTACGGCCTTCGCGTCGATGGCAAGGATATTGCCGACATGTATGAGAAGAGCCGCGCCGCTGGCTTTGGCTCGGAAGTGAAGCGCCGCATCATGGTCGGCACCTATGTTCTGTCCGCCGGCTATTACGACGCCTATTACCTCAAGGCGCAGAAGGTCCGCACGCTGATCAAGCGCGACTTCGAAAACGTCTTCCACGAAGGCGTCGACGCGGTTCTCGCACCAATCACGCCATCTTCGGCCTTCGAGATCGGCGACAAGGAACTCGCCTCCGATCCCGTGAAGATGTACCTGCAGGACGTCTTCACCATCACCGTCAACATGGCGGGACTGCCTGGTCTTTCCGTACCGGCCGGCCTTGACGGCAAGGGCCTGCCACTCGGCCTTCAGTTGATCGGTAAGCCTTTCGAGGAAGAAACGCTGTTCAAGACGGCGCATGCCATCGAGCAGGCAGCGGGCAAGTTCACGCCCGCCAAGTGGTGGTAAGCGGCCTCATAATTCGAGCCATGACAGAGGCCGATCGCGATGCGGTCGGCCTCATCGGTTTTCGCGCCTGGCAATCAAGCAGTGCGTTTGAAGACACCTATCTCGATCCCGTTGTAATCGAACGGGTGCGCGGCGAGTTTGAAGTCTTTGCCAAAGAGACCAACTGCGATCTCGTGGTTGCAGAGATCGACGGCGCGATCGTCGGCTGGGGTGCGCGCGCTGGAGAGCCGGACTACATATCTGATATCTGGATCGATCCAGACTACCAGGGCAGAGCTATCGGTCGTGTCCTCGTTGAGCATTTTCTAAACGAGATGCGCAGCGCGGATATTTCGACGGCAAAAATCGCCACGCATGCCAAGAACGTCAACGCCATCCGCGCCTACGAACGTTGCGGTTTTGCCATCGTCTGGCAGGGCCCTCAATGGTCGGAAAGCATGAAGGTGGAGCTTCAGAAAGTGCGGCTAGAGAAGCCTCTGTAAGAGCCGCCTTCTTCTCCAGCGATCCTCTGCTATGCTGTGGGGCAGACCATCACGGGAGGCAATGATGTCATCTGAAACAGCAAGGCATGAACTCGTTTTGATGCGCGAAATCGACGCGCCGCGGGAGAAGATTTTTCGCGCCTGGACCGATCCGGAGCTTTTGAAACAATGGTTCTGTCCAAAGCCCTGGGGCGTGTCTCACGCTGAACTTGACGTTCGCACAGGAGGCTCAAGCGTCATCGTCATGAACGGGCCAAACGGCGAGGTGGTCGACAACCGCGGCGTTTATCTGGAAGTCGTGCCGAATGAGAAGATCGTCTTTACCGACGCTTTCAAGACCGCCTGGATACCATCCGAAAAGCCGTTCATGACCGGCATTATCCTCCTTGAACCGCTGGGCGATGGCAAGACCAAGTACACGGCCATGGCACGCCACTGGACGGAAGAAGACAAGAAGACGCATGAGGCCATGGGCTTTCATGAAGGCTGGGGCGCTGCCACAGATCAACTCGCAGCGCTCGTTGCCACCATCTAGCAGGTTTGCTGAGGCATCCGGAGCCAAGCTGCCTGTCGTCCAGCGCATGACGACGCGAGGCTTTGATAGGAGCGGCGGGTGTCTGACCGCCGCCCCTTGTTCTCAGCGATTGTCGAGTTCGCCTCTCACCAGTTCCAGCCCACGCGTGGTAATGCGATAAGGTTGGCTTCTGGAGGACGAGATTGCTCTTTTGCTCTTCAGTTTGCGGAAGGTGGTGAGGTCGAGCCCGCTGAAAACCCAACCGTCACGCGTATAAAGCACGGCTTTCTCGATCTTGCGGTTCTCGTCTCGTGTCAGTTCAATTCTGCCACCCTGCGCGAGCAGGTGGAGGATGCGCTGTTCTGCGCGTGAAATGTCCATGGTTGGAATCCGGCTTGCGTCCATATGGACGCGTGAAAACAAACCCGGGTGCCACTGGCATCCGGCTCGGTTTCAACATGGCCCGGCACGCAAGAGACTTGCGGGCAGGGCCTTTACCGGGACTCCGATTGAGAGAACATCAAAACTCCAAAGTTGGTCCTTCCTGATTAAGAGCTTGCTGCCTTTCAGTCAAGAATCGGCCAAATCCACCCGGTCATTTCCGATACGACTGGAAGAATCGCTGGGCCGATGTTTTATCTCGTCGGGTCATAGGGACCAGAACGTGATCGTCATTCGCAACGCAAATGAACAGGATGCGCCCCATCTTGCGGCCATCGGCCTGCAGGCATGGCGGGTCGCAAGCTCTGCGCTGGGGCTGACGGCTGTCCTGGAAACGAACGCGGCAGAAGCCTTTGCAGGCTTCACGCAATCCTCCTGGCATCGCATCCTCGTTGTCGAAAGACACGGCATGCCCGCAGGATGGGCGGCGCGCGAAAACTCCGACGATATGATCTCGGACTTCTGGATCGATCCGCGCCTTCATCGGCAAGGCCTGGGCGGCAAGCTCCTCAGTGCGGTCGAAGAGCAGGTGCTTGCGGCTGGCTTCTACTCGATCAGGCTTGAAAGCCACGCCAGCAACGAGCGGGCGCTCTCCTTCTTTCGCAAGCATGGCTACAATGTCAGTTGGCTGTCGATGAAATACGCGCGAAAGCTCGACCGCGAAGTCCAGACCATCGGCCTGCGCAAGGAGCTGAAAGAGTTCGACACGACGACCTATGGACCGTCTTTCTAATCACAAAAACTGTCGAAGAGCTCACGCGGTTCGGGCCAAGAAGGCCCACGCGACCGCCGCTGCGAGTTGAAGAAAAACGATAGCCAGAAGCAGTCCGCGAAACGGCTGCTTGCGTGTCTTGTGGCGCAGCAAGTGTTGTGCTGTCACCGTGCCGAGACTTCCGCCCATGAGCGCGAAGAGGAGCAATGTCCTTTCGCGAATGCGTCTGTCGCCTTGCCTTGCGGCCCGCTTGTCCCACCAGAAGAGGAAGAAGGTTGTGATATTGAGAACGGTGTAGAGGCCAAGAGCCGCGGTGATAAATGTCATGACGGGCTCTATAATCCAAATCCCGCTCGCTTGGCATTCCGGATCGCGAAAAAGGTAGGCCTTTGTCCGTAAGCGCCTTAGAAGTCTTGCACCTCCGGACCATTTGCTCTACCTCACCACGGATAGAAATTCCGTATCTTATGAGCTTGATATGACCCTTGTAGACGTTCGCACACCCGACCCGAAGCGTTTTATCCCCGGCGCCACTGGCGACTGGGAAATCGTCATCGGCATGGAGGTCCACGCGCAGGTTCTGTCCAATTCGAAGCTCTTCTCCGGCGCTTCCACGACCTTCGGCAATGCGCCCAATTCCAACGTCTCGCTCGTCGATGCGGCCATGCCTGGCATGCTGCCGGTCATCAACGAAGAATGCGTGGCGCAGGCGGTTCGTACCGGGCTTGGTCTCAAGGCCAAGATCAACAACCGTTCCATCTTCGACCGCAAGAACTACTTCTATCCCGACCTGCCGCAGGGCTATCAGATCTCGCAGTTCAAGGATCCGATCGTGGGTGAAGGCACCATCACGATTTCGCTCGGTCCGGACCGTCAGGGCAATTTCGAGGATATCGAGATCGGCATCGAGCGTCTGCATCTCGAGCAGGACGCCGGCAAGTCCATGCACGACCAGCATCCGACAATGTCCTTTGTCGACCTGAACCGCTCCGGCGTCGCGTTGATGGAAATCGTTTCCAAGCCGGACATGCGCTCGTCCGATGAGGCGAAAGCCTATCTGACCAAGCTGCGCTCCATCGTTCGCTATCTCGGCACCTGCGACGGCAACATGGACGAAGGCTCCATGCGCGCCGACGTCAACGTCTCTGTTCGTCGTCCGGGCGAGGGTTTTGGCACGCGTTGCGAGATCAAGAACGTCAACTCCATCCGCTTCGTCGGCCAGGCCATCGAGTATGAAGCGCGCCGCCAGATCGCCATTCTCGAAGATGGCGGCGTCATCGACCAGGAAACCCGTCTCTTTGATCCGGGCAAGGGCGAGACGCGCTCCATGCGCTCCAAGGAAGATGCGCATGACTATCGCTATTTCCCTGATCCCGACCTGCTGCCGCTGGAATTCGACGATGCTTTCGTGGAAAGCCTGAAGGTCGGTCTTCCGGAACTGCCTGACGACAAGAAGGCCCGTTTCGTTTCGGAACTCGGCCTCTCCGTCTACGATGCCTCTATCCTAGTATCGGAAAAGGCGATCGCCGATTATTACGAGGCCGTGGCTGCCGGACGCGATCCGAAGGCGGCTGCCAACTGGGTCATCAACGATCTGCTCGGCGCGCTGAACAAGTCCAGCAAGTCGATTGAGGAAACGCCTGTGTCGCCTGATCAGCTTGGCGGTATCATTGATCTCATCAAGGCTGGCACGATCTCCGGCAAGATCGCCAAGGATCTGTTCGAGATTGTCTGGAACGAGGGCGGCAACCCGGCAGAGATCGTCGAAAGCCGCGGCATGAAGCAGGTGACCGACACCGGCGCCATCGAAAAGGCCGTAGACGAAATCATCGCTGCGAACCCGGATCAGGTGGAAAAGGTCAAGGCAAAGCCAACGTTAGCCGGCTGGTTCGTCGGCCAGGTGATGAAGGCAACTGGCGGCAAGGCCAACCCGCAGGCGGTGCAGGAGTTGGTGAAAGCCAAGCTTGGTATCGAGGAATAAGTCGCTTTCGGGCTTTTTGCATAAGAGGCCGCGACCCTTTGCCTCGTCACCCTCTTGTGAATTCGAGGTGACGTCGAGAGACTACAAGCAATGCCGGGATCACTCCCGGCGTTTCTGTTTTAATGGGAGTAATGATGGTGTTCTTCATTCGCACCGCAAGCGAGCGCGATATCGAGCCTGTCCGGTCTTTGCTGACGAAGACCTGGCATGCGACCTATGATCCAATCTACGGCGCAGACAAGGTCAACGAGATGATCGCTCTGTGGCATACGCCAAAGGCCTTGAAGGGGCGCGTCGAGAAAAAGGGTGGCGAGTTTCTGGTCGCCGATGATGGCAAGCGTATCGGCGGCATGGCCTATGCTCTCATGTCGACCAGCATGGCGAAAACAGCACTTCTCTATCAGCTCTATGTCGATCCTCAGTTCCAGCGTCAGGGGGTCGGGCGTGATCTTTTTGCTGAACTGGAAACCTGCTTTCCCGACGCGGAAATCATGCGGCTTGAAGTCGAGCCCAAAAATACTGTCGCAATTGCCTTCTATGAAGGCGTCGGCTTCTCCGAAGTCGATCGAATCGAGCGCATGGCAGGCGTCGAGGGGATGCCTGGAATCGTGATGGAAAAGAGCTTGAGGCGGTAAGAGAATGGACGGTCTGATCATTCGCGAAGCACGCGAAGCGGATGTCGCGGCAATCGCTGCGATGTTTGCCGCCGATGATGTGGGCGGGCATGGCGACACCGCCGATGAGGCCGCGATGCCAGATTATCTTGCGGCCTTTAGGGCGATTGCCATGTCGACCCTCGAAACGCTTTACGTCGCTGAGTTCGACGGCCAAGTGATCGGCACCTTCCAGACGGTGATTCTCACCAAGCTCGCCGGCCGCGGCGCCGTTTGGATGGTGGTGGAAGGGGTCCAGACCAGAGAGGATATGCGCGGTCGCGGCATCGGCGCGACGATGATCCGATACTGCATCGCTGAGGCTGAGAAGCGTGGTCTCTCGGGCGTGCAACTGACCTCCAATATGGCGCGGATCGATGCCCATCGCTTTTATGAGAAGCTAGGCTTCGAGAAGCGTCATTTCGGCTTCCGGCTGAAGCTGAAATAATCGTCGCAACGTTGGAAAAGCTGGACAATCGTTGGTGACAGCGTCATAAGCTTCTGGCTGTGCGAGTGCGAAAGCGGCGCATATGAAAAGCCCGAGGAACGGATAATGAAGACTCTTCTGCTACAAATCTTCACATGGTGGAACGGCCAGACGATCGGAACGCGCTTCCATACCTGGCGCTTGGGCAAGAAGGTGGGGCAGGACGAGTTCGGCAACACCTATTACGAAGGTGGCACCACCTCCTGGGGCATGCCGCGCCGTTGGGTGATTTACAAGGGCTATGCAGAGGCTTCGGCAATTCCGCCCGGCTGGCATGGCTGGATGCATTACCGCACCGATACGCCACCGAGCAAGGAAAGCTATGTCGCACGCGACTGGCAGAAGCAGCACCAGCCAAACCTGACCGGTTCCGCCCAGGCTTACCGTCCTCAGGGTTCGATCGCTGTTCCAGGCGAGCGCCCGCGCGTCACCGGTGACTACGACGCCTGGACGCCCGGCGGCTGATCAACTTCACCCGAGGCTCCGTGTGCATCGGGGCGAAAAAGGGCGGCCGTTTCATCATGGCCGCCACCCGCTTTTGCCACATTCGATCATTAGGCGTGATGGGCGCTTCGAAAAGCGGGGCAGTTTTCTGGAGATGGTTTGATATGAGAACATTCACGCGAGATGTATCTTTGCGTGCACTGGCGGTTTCGCTTCTGGCGCTTCTTCCGGCAGTGGGTCTCGTGTCTCCGGCTTCCGCCGCCCGCCTCGAAAACAAGGTCGCCGTCTTCTCCGGGATCGACAAGATCACCGGCCGCATTACCTCTTTCGACGTCTACATCAACGAAACAGTGCAGTTCGGTGCGCTGCAGGTCACGCCAAAGGTCTGCTATTCGCGTGACGACACCGAAGCGCAGAAGATCGATTCCTTCGTCGAAGTGGATGAAATCACCCTCGACCGCAAGATCCGCCGTATCTTCACCGGCTGGATGTTTGCCGACAGCCCCGGTCTCAACGCCGTCGAGCACCCGATCTACGACGTCTGGCTCACCGGCTGCAAGCAGGACTCCGACGTCCCGCCGCCATCGACAGCAAGTAAGTAAAAGAGCCGGATTCGGCGCAGACGAGCGTTTCTATGCGTTGCCGATGTCGGGCTTGATGTAAGTGGTAGTTCAACCTGTAGTGCTGGTTTGCGGCGGGTTGAACCGCAATGATCCCGCATGCAAGCGAATCTCTTTATCGCGAAATCAGAATTTCAAATCCGCCTGGTTCACAGCCAGATCCAGCATCTTTGCATACGCGTCCTTGGGAACGTCGATCGCGCCAAAGGTCTTCAGGTGTTCGGTGGTGAACTGCGTATCGAGCAGCACAAATCCGTTGTCGCGCAGTCGCTCAACCAGATGAACGAGGCAGATTTTCGAGGCGTTGGTGCGGCGGGAGAACATGCTCTCGCCGAAGAAGGCGGCGCCCAGCGACACGCCGTAGAGACCGCCGACCAGTTCATCACCCTCCCACGCCTCCACGCTATGCGCGTGGCCGATCTCATGCAACTCGGTATAGAGTTTGCGAATCGTCTCGTTGATCCAGGTGTTAGGGCGGTCCGGCGCTTCTGCGGCACATCCGGCCATGACGGCAGTGAAGGCCGTGTCGAAGCGAATATCGAAAGGCTTCTTTCGGATCGCTTTTGCGAGACTTTTTGAGACGTGAAAATCGTTGAGCGGGATGATGCCCCGCAGGTCCGGCTCGACCCAGAATAGCTCGGGGTCATCAGCCGCCTCGGCCATCGGGAAGAGGCCGATGGAATAGGCGCGCAGCAGCATATCGACCGTAATATCGCTATCCCTGCTGCGCCGCCCCATTCCCTAGTGCGCGTCGCCGGCCAGATATTTTTCCAGCCAGTGAATGTCGTAATTGCCGTTCAGAATGTCTTCGTTCTGAAGCAGATCCTGGAACAGCGGAAGCGTGGTCTTGATGCCATCGACGACGAACTCGTCGAGTGCACGGCGCAGGCGGCGAATACACTCGTCACGGTCGCGACCATGGACGATGAGCTTGCCGATCATGCTGTCGTAGTAAGGCGGGATCTTGTAGCCCTGATAGGCACCCGAATCCACACGAACGCCGAGACCGCCGGGCGTGTGGAAATAGGTCAGCGTCCCGGGAGAGGGGACGAATGTCCGCGGGTCTTCGGCATTGATACGGCATTCGATGGCGTGGCCATGGAATTCGATATCGGCCTGCGTAACGGAAAGGCCCTGGCCGGAAGCAACGCGAATCTGCTCCTGCACGAGGTCCATGCCCGTGATCGCTTCCGTGACCGGATGCTCAACCTGAAGACGGGTGTTCATTTCGATGAAATAGAACTCGCCATTTTCATAGAGGAACTCGATGGTACCTGCACCGCGATATTTGAGCTTGCGCATGGCGCTGGCACAAATCTCGCCGATCTCCATGCGCTGTTCGACGGTGAGAGCAGGGGAGTTGGCCTCTTCTAGTACCTTCTGGTGACGACGCTGCAGCGAGCAGTCGCGTTCGCCAAGGTGGATCGCCTTTCCTTCGCCATCGCCGAACACCTGCACCTCAATATGGCGCGGCTTGCCGAGATACTTTTCCATGTAAACAGCGTCGTTGCCGAAAGCGGCAAGCGCTTCGGAACGGGCGGTCGAGACGGCCTCGTCGAGATCGGCTTCGGTCTTGGCGACTTTCATGCCGCGACCGCCACCACCTGCTGTGGCCTTGATCAGAACGGGGAAGCCGATCGAACGCGCGATCTCCATCGCGTTTTCAGGCTTCACCTCGCCATCGGAGCCGGGAACGACCGGGATGCCAAGTTCCTGAGCGGTCTGCTTGGCGGTGATCTTGTCGCCCATGATTCGGATGTGCTCGGCGGTCGGCCCGATGAAGGTGATGCCGTGCGCGTCGAGGATATCGGCAAACTTGGCGTTTTCCGAAAGGAAGCCATAGCCGGGGTGAACCGCGTCCGCGCCGGTGATTTCGCAGGCTGCAACGATCTGATGAATGTTGAGGTAGCTGTCACGCGATGGCGGTGGGCCGATGCACACGCTCTCGTCGGCGAGGCGCACATGCATGGCATCCGCGTCAGCCGTGGAGTGAACGGCAACCGTCGGGATACCGAGTTCCTTGGCGGCACGAAGCACGCGAAGGGCGATTTCGCCGCGGTTGGCAATGAGGATCTTGGATACCATGTGAGCTGCCCTTATTCGATGACCACGAGGGCTTCACCATACTCCACGGGCTGCGCGTCATTGACAATGATTTCCGTGACCTTGCCGGATTTCGGAGCCGGAATCTGGTTCATGGTCTTCATGGCTTCAACGATGAGAATGGTCTGGCCTTCCTTGACGGTGGCGCCGACTTCAACAAAGGCGCGGGCGCCTGGTGCCGGCGACAGGTAAACCGTGCCGACCATCGGGGAGGTGACGGTGTTTGCAGGGTTGCGCGCCGGAGCTGCCGGTGCAGCGGCGGCGGCAGGTGCTGCTGCGGGAGCCGCAGGCGCTGCGGCAGGTGCAGGGGCGTACTGGGGAGCCGCGGCATAGACGGTTGCAGGCGGTGCGGAGCGCGACACGCGGATGCGCAGATCGTCCTGCTCGACTTCGATCTCGGAAAGATCGGTGTCGTTGAGGATGTTCGCGAGGTCGCGGATCAGTTCCTTGTCGATACCGTTTTTCTTTTCAGACATGACAAACCCTATTCTGATTGTTTCTTTTTATGCCGTGATGTTCTTCAAGGCGTTGAGCGCCATGATGTAGCCGTAAGGCCCGAAGCCGCAGACCATGCCTTTTGCAGCGGGCGCTATCATCGATTTGTGGCGGAATTCTTCGCGGGCGTGGATGTTGGAGATGTGCACTTCCACGACGGGAACGGAAATGGCGCGGATGGCATCATGCAGAGCAATCGATGTATGGCCATAGGCACCGGGATTGATGACGATACCGGCGGCGCGTTCGCCCGCCTCATGCAACAGGTCCACAAGAACGCCTTCATGATTGGACTGATGGCACTCGACAGAAAAGCCAAGCCCTTCACCAGCCACCACGCAGTCGTTCTCGATATCCTTCAGCGTCTTGCCGCCGTAAATGCCCGGCTCCCGTTTTCCCAGCATATTGAGATTGGGGCCGTTCAGGACGAAGATCGTGTTGCTCATTCGCGGTTCCGTCAAAAATCAGCGCCACCTATAGACTGCGCGACCGTCAAGGAAAAGCCCCCGGAGCCTCGAAAGAGGGCCGGAGGCAGCGTAAGTCGAAGTTATTCAGTGGCTTTTGGGCTTTCAACGCGGCCGAAGCGCGTGTCTTATGAGCAGCTTGCCTTGCCGCAATTGCGCATATTGGCGATCTTTTCCTTCAATGGCTCGGCGCCGACCGCACCAAAGACCGCCTCGTTGCCGATCACGTAGGAAGGCGTACCGGAGATCCCGAGATTGCTGGCAAGCGTATAGGCTTCCTGAACCTGCGCATCATTCGGGTTGTCCGCCATCGATTTGCGGATGTCGGCTTCCTTAAGCCCGAGCGATGTCGCCACCTCCATTGCCTTGGCTTCATTGGCGCGTCCGCGGCTGCCGAGCAGCGTGCGTTGGAACTCAGGATATTTCTTCGGCGCAAGCAGTTTCACCGCATTGGACACCTTGTGCGCCTCGACCGATTCCGGTCCGAGGATCGGGAACTCTTTCAGCACCACACGGACGTTCTTGTCCTCTTTCAGGATCTTGTCCATGTCGGCCATGGCGCGCTTGCAGTAGCCGCAATTGTAATCGAAGAACTCGACCAGCGTCACATCGCCGTCAGGATTGCCGATTGCGAGATCGTATTTGGAGCCGAAGATCGCTTTGGTGTTGTCGGCAACGGCTTCGGCAGCTTTGGTGTTGCGGGCCGCATATTGCTTCTTTTCC
This sequence comes from Agrobacterium sp. CNPSo 3708, assembly GCF_028674915.1. Lineage (NCBI taxonomy): Bacteria > Pseudomonadati > Pseudomonadota > Alphaproteobacteria > Hyphomicrobiales > Rhizobiaceae > Agrobacterium > Agrobacterium sp. CNPSo 3708. The sequence goes on along the minus strand of NZ_JAQZSF010000008.1, from coordinate 32,775 downwards.
AGAGCATCCTGGACTTCAAGCATGATTTCAGGATTTTCGACCAGATATTCCTTGATGAAAGCGCCGATCTCCTTCTTCTGGTCGGCATCCAGCGCATGAGCAGGAAGGCTCGCGCCAAGGGTGGAAAGGGCCGTGACACAGGCAAGTGTTGCTGATCGGATGGAAAGTGCCATTGCGGTCCTCACTGGGTTCGGTCGTGGTTCATGTTGCAGCCAATTACCGTAATTTAAAGGAATTGCCATATCGCAAATAAATTGCGTTCGTTGCTCTCTCGTCATTGTGAAGAGCGCAACAATGCGGCAAATCTCCGTCACAGCATATAGAAAGACCATGCCTTTGATCACACTGTCCAAGCGAAGCGCCGTCGAGCCTTTCCATGCCATGGATATCCTGGCAGAGGCCAACCGGCGAATGCAGGCGGGGCGGCCTGTGATTTCCATGGCAGTGGGGCAGCCTTCCCATCCCGCCCCAAAGGCCGCGCTGGAAGCGGCCGAGACTGCGTTGAAACATGGCCGTATCGGCTACACGGATGCGCTTGGTCTTCGCGAGTTGCGAGAGGCGATTTCCGCCCATTACCGGCTGCGGCATCAGGCGATCATCGATCCGGCCCGGATTGCGGTGACGACCGGCTCGTCAGCAGCCTTCAACCTTGCCTTTCTGGCGCTGTTCGATGCCGGGGATGCAGTCGCGATCGCAAGGCCCGGCTATCCCGCCTACCGCAACATCTTGAAGGCGCTTGGGCTGAATGTGGTGGAAGTGCCGGTCACGGCTGAAACGGGCTACACGCTGACGCCTGCCAGCCTGGAGCGGGCCGAGACCAAGGCGGGCTGCAAGCTCAAGGGCGTGCTGCTTGCAAGCCCCGCCAACCCGACCGGTACAGTCACCGGCCGAGACGCGCTGAAGCGGCTCGCGACCTATTGCGATAGCCGCGACATCGCTTTCATTTCGGATGAGATCTATCACGGTCTGACCTTTGTCGGTGATGAGACCAGCGCTGTCGAAGTCACAGACAAGGCCATCATCATCAACTCCTTCTCCAAATATTACTGCATGACAGGTTGGCGAGTCGGCTGGATGGCGCTGCCGGAAGAGCTGATCCGGCCTGTCGAATGTCTGGCGCAAAGCATGTATATTTCGGCGCCCGAACTTTCCCAGCTCGCTGCGGCTGCGGCGTTTTCCGCACAAGCGGAGCTCGATATCTACAAGGAAAGCTATCGCACCAACCGCGACTTTCTGATGAGCCGCCTGCCGGAACTCGGCCTGCCACTTGCCTCCCCCATGGACGGCGCCTTCTACGCCTATGTCGATACCAGCCGCTATTCCAATGACAGTATGGAGTTCGCCAAGCGCATGCTGGCGGAAATCGATGTGGCCGCGACGCCGGGACTGGATTTTGATCCGCTGGAAGGGCATCGTGCCATGCGGTTTTCCTATGCGGGTTCGGTCTCGGACATTGCCGAGGCCGTGGGCCGCATTGCGGCCTGGCTGAAACAGGATTGACGCGCAAGCGCGTGAGAGAGGAGACGACGATGGATAAAGTGGCGATCGTGACGGCGGGAGGAAGCGGCATGGGTGCCGCCGTTGCAAAGCGTTTCGCACAAGACGGTTACAAGGTGGCGATCCTCTCTTCGTCCGGGAAGGGTGAGGCACTGGCAGCTGAACTCGGCGGCGTGGGCGTGACCGGGTCCAACCAGTCCAACGACGATATCCAGAAGCTCACCGATCTCGCGTTGGAAAAGTTCGGCCGCATCGATGTACTGGTCAACAGCGCCGGACACGGCCCTCGCGCACCGATCCTCGACATCACCGACGACCAGTGGCACACGGGTCTCGACGTCTACCTGATGAATGTCATCCGTCCGACCCGGATCATCGCCCCCTTGATGGTCGCACAGAAGGGCGGAGCCATCATCAATATCTCGACGGCATGGGCCTTCGAGCCCAGTGACATGTTCCCAACCTCCGCGGTCTTCCGTGCTGGTCTTGCCGCCTATACCAAGATCTTTGCCGACACGTACGCCGCCGACAATGTCCGCATGAACAATGTTCTGCCAGGCTGGATCGATAGTCTTCCGGCAACCGAGCAGCGCCGGGACATGGTGCCGATGCAGCGCTATGGCACAAGCGAGGAAATTGCGGCCACCGTCGCCTTTTTGGCGTCCGCAGGCGCCGGCTACATCACCGGGCAAAACCTGAAGGTCGATGGTGGCCTGACGCGCTCCGTGTAACTTTTTTCTCGGCCCCGGAACTGATTTTCTTTCCCAGCGTTGTAGCAAGGCGGGGGAGTGTCCTTTTTCTGTTCTCGATTCCGAATGGACGTCGCGAGTTGATGGACGCCACGCCCTTTAATGGATTGGGGAATGGACTTGGTTCACATGATTCGCGATTCTGAGCCGGAAGTGTCCGTATTCTCGGCGTCGTATATGGAGCGTCTGGAGGCTCTGGAAGAGCTCCAGATCATCGAAAGCGGGCCTGAGCCGGTTTTCGATGATGTCGTGCAAATCGCGAGCACCGTTTGCAAAGCGCCAGTTGCCCTCATCAGCTTCGTTCAGGAAGAGCGTCAGTGGTTCAAGGCGCGTATCGGCTTCCCGCCGACCGAGACACCGATAGATCAATCGGTCTGCCGCTATTCTTTGAACTCCGAGGATCTGCTGATCATTCCTGATCTGACGAAAGATCCTCGCACCTCTAACAATACCTTGGTCACTCAAGCCCCTTTCATCAGATTTTATGCAGGCGCACGGCTTATTCTATCGGATGGCGTCGCGGTAGGCGCGCTCTGCGTTATCGACCATGTGCCGCGCCCGGAGGGCCTGACGCAGGAGCAGCGCTCCGTACTGAAGGCTCTAGCCGGACAGATTTCCGCTCATCTCGAACTTCGCCGCGTCGCAAACCGTCAGCGCGAACTCCTTGAGCGTCAAAAACAGATCAACGCGATGATGCGCGATAGCGTTCGCACAGCGCTCACGGCGCAGGAAGCCGGACGCATCGGCACCTTCGAACTCGATATCGAAACGGGAAATATCAAGGTCTCGGCAGAATTTTGCCGGATTTTCGACGTGCCGCCCGCCGGCCGCTATCATGCGCGCGATTTCGAAAAGATGCTCCATCCCGACGATCGCGGGCGCGAATCATCGGAAGAGACGCGCAAGAACGGTACGGCGGTCACCACGGTTGACTATCGCATCGTCACTGCCTCGCGCGGTGTCCGTTGGGTGTCCCGCCAAGCGACCTTCGAGCGGGATGAAAGTGGTAAGCCGCTCAAGCTGCTGGGCACTGTCCAGGATATCACACAGCAAAGGCGTGCGACCCAACGCATCAGGACTCTCTTGGAGTTGGGCGACAGGCTTCGCGATTTGAACGACGTCGAGGAAATCGCCTTGACCGCCGCAGAACTGATGGCGCACGCGTTGGATGCGACGCGCGCCGGCTTTGGCGTCGTCGATCCCGTTCGCGAGACAGTGATGATGCAGCCGGAATGGCGCGCGCCAGGCGTCTCGTCACTGTCGGGCAAGCACTATTTTCGCGACTACGGCTCCTATATCGATGACTTGAAGGGCGGCATGAGCGTCGTCATTTCAGATGTGACCACCGATGCGAGAACCAGGGACAAAGCCGACGCACTGCTGTCACTTGGCATTCGTCAACTCGTCAACGTCCCAATCTTCGACCAAGGGAAATTCGCCCTCGTCGTTTTCGTCCACCATTGCGATCTCTTCGAATGGATGGAAGACGATCTGGCCTTTGTCAGGAGTTTTGGCGACCGCATCCAGAGCGCGATCGGCCGCTTGCGGGCGGAAGCGGAGCAGAACATGCTCAACCGAGAAATCGGCCACCGGCTGAAGAACGCCTTCGCCATGGTGCAGGCGCTTGCGAAGCAGACCTTGCGACCCGTTCAGGACCGGGGACCGGTGTTGAACTTCGAGCAGCGGCTCCAGGCGCTGAGTTCAGCCCACGACATTCTGCTCGGCAACAACTGGGCAAATGCAGATGTGCGCACGGCGCTTCTGCGTGTTGTCGATACGCTTGGAATGACAGAGCAGGTGGAGATCCGGGGCAAGGATATTTCGGTCAATCCCAAGGGGGCGCTGTCCCTGTCGCTGCTTTTGCACGAGCTGACGACGAATGCGGTAAAATACGGAAGTCTCTCGTCAGTTCATGGCAGGGTCTTGGTATCCTGGGATGTTCAGGGCGAGAGGGAGGATGCCGTCCTCCGTTTGCTCTGGAGGGAGACAGGCGGGCCGCCGGTCGTCCAGCCGCAATCAAAGGGCTTTGGCTCGCGCCTGATTTCGATGGGGCTATTAGGAACCGGCGGTGTATCGACGCGTTACTTAGATCAAGGACTAGAGGTCGAAATGACAGCGTCTCTGGTTCAACTGCAACAGGTAGCGTAAACGATGGGACAGAAGCAACCATTCGCCAAACACGTCGTACTGGTCGTGGAGGATGATCCACTCCTGCGCATGATGGCAGTCGATATGGTCGAAGATGCGGGTTTTAGTGCAATCGAGGCCGGTGGGGCCGACGAAGCACTGGAAATCCTGCAGGCGCGGACCGACGTTGGCGTGCTCTTTACCGATATCGACATGCCAGGCAGCATGGATGGCGTGCAACTTGCGCATCTCGCCTGCCAAACCGACAGGCCGATCAGCATTCTGTTGACCTCCGGGCACCATCGCCTCGACCAGGAAACCCTGCCACCGCGCAGCGTTTTCTTTCCCAAGCCATACGACCTCAACATCGTGACGGAGGTATTGCGGAAGTTTGCGGCTTGAGGGAGCTGTCCCCGTCAAAACTTTAGAACATGTGCACGCGAAGCATCGAAATTCACGGGTTATAAACCAAGATAATCGTCGAAAATTCGCATTAATTTTTCAGAAAATAAAATTTTCTATTGTCTCTCCAAGATTTGGCTCTGGGGGACTACATGAATTTTCTCGGCATTACAGGTATGCAATATTCCGGCGTTCCATTCCACGATACGCGAATATTGCTCGCGGAAGATTCAAACGTCTTTACCCAGATGATCGGAGCGCGTTTGAAGGAGTTGCTTGGGCTGACCGTCGAAGTCTGCCGCAATTTCGAAGAGCTGCAAGAGTGCTACGAGCACTCCAGCGAAGAGGTAACGCTCGCCATCTCCAACATCAATCTGCCGGGTGCGGAAAACGGCGAGGCGCTGGAATATCTGGTCGATCTGTCGATCCCCACGATCGTCTTCACCAGTACCTTCCATGAAGATACGCGCGAGAAGCTGATCACCAAGGAAGTGGTCGACTATATCCTCAAGGACAATGTCTTTGCTGTCGACATGCTGACGGAATCGGTCTGCCGCTTCCTGACCAACCATCGTCACCACGTGCTGATCGTCGACGACAGTCCAACTGCGCGTGCGCTGCTGTCCAGTCGTTTGAAGCGCTATAATTTTCGCGTCAGCCTCGCCGATAGCGGCGCTAAGGCGCTCGAGATTCTTCGCAACAATCCGGACATCGGTCTGGTCGTCACCGACTATAACATGCCGGACATTGATGGCTTCGAACTGACCCGTCGCATTCGCACCATGCGTGGCTCGCACGAGCTGCGCATCATCGGTGTGTCGTCTTCGACCAATCGTCTGCTCTCTGCTCGCTTCCTGAAGGCCGGCGGCAATGACTTCATGCTGCGTCCCTTCATCGAGGAGGAGTTCTATTGCCGCGTGAACCAGAACCTCGACACCCTGGTGCAGATCAAGACGGCCCGGGGAAACGGTCAGAAAGCCGCAGCGGCCTGAGGGGCGCGCGCATCACAATCATCCAAGCCGTCCTTGCATCAAGGACGGCTTTTCATTTTAAAGCTGGGACTCAAGCGGAAGAATGCCCATGATGAGCGCGATCCCGCGCCTCGACAGGCTGGCATAGGGCTCGTTGCCGTAAAGACGGGGCCTGCCTTTGACAAGCCCGGTCCAGATCAGCCGTCTCTTAGGGTTGAGTGCCAACTCGAAGCTCATCTCGCGGCTGGTTTCCTGTTTGAAGATGTCGTCCATTGCGCTTGCTAGTTCCGGCGAATTGAACAGCACACCCATTTCGGTATTCAGCGACATCGACCGTGGGTCGAAATTGAGCGATCCGATGAAGCCGGTCTCTCCATCACGGGTGAAGGCCTTGGTGTGCAGGCTCGCCTGTCCCGAACCTCGAAGAGACAACGAATTATGCTGGTCGGCAAGCGACCTAAGTTCGTGGATTTTGACGCCATTCAACAGAAGAGGGCGGCGGTAGCGTGCGTAGCCGGCATGCACTGCGGCGACATCGGTGGCGGCGAGCGAATTGGTCAACACAGAAACACAGACTCCGCTGGCCGAGAGGCGTGACAGCGTCTCGACACCTTTCTGCCCAGGAATGAAATAGGGCGAGGTAATCTTGAGCTTATGTTTGGCGCCTTCCAGAACCGGCAGCAGGTTCTCCATCAGATAGTTATGCCCGCTGCGGCGCTTGCCAGCGGCTTTCTCTGGTGGGTCCGCCAAAACGGTTGCGGACGAAACGGTGTGAAGTCGGTCGGCCATCAGGAACTGGCCGTCGTGATGAAGGCTTTCCACTTTTTGAAGATAGGGCCGTGCAGCGTCGCTTGTTGCAAGACGATCGAGCTTGCGCCGCAGCCTGGCAAGTCTGCTCGGCCGTTTGGCGAGCAGTGACCGCACCGGTATGGCAACGGCGCTGTTCCAGTAATCGTCGAAAATCTCCTCGGCATCGCTGACGGCTTTGCCATGGGCAAGCACGTCGAAGTCTCGAAAATTCGCGGCCTCCGCCGCACCGAAATAGGCGTCGCCAATATTGCGCCCACCGATGATCAGCGCGCGACCATCTGCAATCCAGGCCTTGTTGTGCATTCGTCTGTTGACGCTGCGGAAACGCAGAACGAGCTCGATACCACGCCGGAACATATTCTCCCGTGCCTTCGTCGGATTGAACAGGCGCAACTCGATATTGGGATGGCTATCAATTGCGTGGAAAATCCTGTCCGACATGGTGACGCCAAGATCGTCCAACAGAAGCCGCACGCGAACGCCACGATCGGCCGCGGCAAGAACCTCCCGCATCATCAGCCGACCGGTGAGATCGGCATTCCACATATAGTACATGAGATCGAGACTGCGGCCGGCAGCGCGAGCGGTTGCGACGCGGACGGCAAAAGCACCCATGTTTGACTGCACCAGCGCCAATGCCGTCAGTGTCGCGTCATCATCACCCTTGCTAATATCCGCCCAGTGCCGGTCCAGCGGCGTGGCGTCGTCGGATTTGGGGAGCGCAGTGGAGGCAATCTTCGTGATCGCCCGCTCCTGCCGGCGCGACAGAGCAACGAGCGCAGCGACGACGGAGACGACCACGATCAGCGTCGTAATGATGATCCCCGTCAAAATGGCTTCCATCCCTCGTTCTTTGGCCGCCGGCCAGTGTCAATCATCAAGCCTATCGCATCGCCTGCGTTTCGATCCCCGGATTAGGCTCGGGCATACCGGGATGCGATGTCACCAGATAGGTGACGGCGACGATTCCGGCAGCGACGATCAGCGTGCCGATGACCGCAATCGTCAGGCCCCATGGCTTGGACTTGCGGCGAGACCAGACGAAGCGACGGTGAAGCAACCGATTCTTGTTGTGGTGGTGTTGATATTCCGGGCCAAGATTTTCTGTGTTGGTCATGATGGCTCTCCCGCACCTGTGGAAATTTATGGCTGTGAACCATCGAACGCTTCAACCGCATCGCTGGTTTCATCAGGACACACGAATGAAGCTCTCCTGGTGTTTTTGCCGTGAAGTGGCCTTGTCGCGGGTAGCTGCACACGACATGCTAGTCGAGAGTGTTCTATTGCTCTTGGGAGAGAGTCGTGATTTCCGACCCGCGCACATTTCTGGAAGATTTGTTTTTTGCAGCCGTTCGCGCAGCAGACCCCTATGAGGCGATCCGGGCACATCTTCCGCAAAGACCAAAAGGCCGGACCGTGGTGATCGGAGCCGGGAAGGCGGCAAGCCAGATGGCAGAAGCCTTCGAACGGCTGTGGCCCCACCCTTTCGAAGGCATCGTGGTCGCGCGTCATGGACCGGTCGCTGCCTGTCAGACCGTCAAGATATTGCAGTCTGCCCATCCCGTCCCCGATGAGGCCGGCCTTGCCGCGTCTGAAGCGCTTATCGGCGCGGTCCAAGGCTTGACGAAGGATGATCTGGTCATCGCTCTCATTTCCGGCGGTGGCTCGGCGCTGCTGCCTGCACCGCCCGAAGGGTTCTCGCTTTCAGACGAAATTGCGCTTAACGAGGCGCTGCTCGCTTCCGGTGCGCCGATCTCCGCCATGAACCTGGTGCGCAAGCATTTCTCCCGCATCAAAGGGGGAAGGTTGGCTGCTCTTGCCCATCCGGCGCGCGTCGTCAGCCTGATCGTTTCCGACGTGCCGGGAGACAATCCTGCCTTCGTCGCCTCCGGTCCGACGGTGCCAGACGAAGGCGACGCCGCCGAAGCGTTGCGCGCGATCCGCGACTACAAAATCGCGCTGCCTCAGAAGATCGTCGATTTTATTCACCGGGAGGTGACACCGAAACCTTCGGACGCAACCTTTGTCGGACACGAGGTGTATGTCATTGCTTCAGCCCGTGTTTCTCTGGAAGCGGCTGCGAAGCTTGCTGCGGAACGGGACGTGGAACCGCTCATCCTCTCAGACTGCATCGAAGGGGAGGCTAAGGACATCGGCAGAATGCATGCTGCCTTGGCGCGCGAGTTTGCAAGCCGCGCTTCAGCAGGCAAATCCATGGTGCTTCTCTCCGGCGGCGAAACGACGGTGACGATTGGTAGTGGCACATATGGAAAGGGCGGTCGAAATTCCGAGCTGCTGCTTTCGGCTGCTCTCGACTTGCAGGGCAGCGAGGGTATAACGGCGCTCGCAGCGGACACGGACGGAATTGATGGATCGGAAGATAATGCCGGCGCTTTTTGTGACGGACAAACCGTGGCGCGCATCCGTGCTGCCGGGGGCGATGCGCGCTCCTTTCTTGCGGGCCACGATGCGTGGTCGGCTTTTTCCCTGGCGGGCGATCTCTTTGCACCCGGTCCGACCGGCACCAATGTCAACGATTTCCGCGCTTTTCTGCTGCAGTAGGCGAGGCGGTGGTGCTGATGTCACGCTAGCGGCCACGCGATGAGCGGTGACATCGGAGCCTATCTCAGCCTTTTCGCGTCTGCTTTTTTTGCGGCAACGCTGATCCCTGCTCAGTCGGAATCGGTCCTGGTCTATTTGATCACGACTGGGCACTATTCCATTCTGTTGCTCGTCGCCGTCGCAAGCCTTGGCAACGTCTTGGGATCCATCCTCAACTGGTATCTGGGACGAGGCATCGAGCACTATCGTGATCGGCGCTGGTTTCCGGTTTCCCCCGACAAGCTCGAAAAGGCGCAAGGCTGGTACGCCCGCTACGGACGGTGGTCTTTGTTGGCAAGCTGGCTTCCTGTCGTGGGTGATCCCTTGACGGTGGTCGCAGGCGTGATGCGCGAACCTCTGCCATCCTTTGTCGCCATCGTGACTCTCGCCAAGGCAGGACGCTATGTGCTTCTGGCTATGGTCACCCAAGGCCTTCTCTAATCCTCGCGTCACGCTTTAGGATCATCCTCGCCCTTGCGTAGGCTTTGCAAAAGCTTCGGCTCTGATGATATGATCCTGTCAGAATTCACCTAAGCGAAGGGAGGCGCTGCCGTGAAATCGAAAATGCTCTTTAGAGATGATCATCCGCGGGGTCTTGTATCCCGCCGCAAAATTCCTCGCGTCGGCGCAAATGACAATGTCCCGAGCCTGGAATTCGAGACCACGGGTCAAGAGCGAGACTGGCGTCTCTTCTGTCTTGTCGGTGCGATCATATGTGGGCTTTCTGCCTTCATTTTCCTGCCGCTTTGGTAACAGGGGACATAAGCGCCGGTTTTAGCTTGAAAAAGACCGGATCGGTCGTTAGCCCGTTAAGCAGAGCATGAACGGCGGTACGGGCTGACTATGGTAATGATTGAAACGGTCGATGCCGTTCCGAGGGCCTTCCTCGGGGTGGAGCGATCGGCAACGGACCAGCGATGGATGTCGCGGCTAGATCAGGCCGGGCAGAACCGTGCGCTCGCCATGTCCCAGGTCCATGGTATTCCAGAACTGATCGCCCGCGTGCTGGCGGGCCGCAATGTCGGCGTTGATGACGCGCTTGCTTTTCTCGATCCGACGATCCGCTCGCTGATGCCCGATCCGCACACGCTGACGGATTGCGAGAACGCCGCAATGCGCATTGCCGACGCGATCGAAAAGCGCGAGAAGATCGCCATCTTCGGCGATTACGATGTGGACGGTGCTTCATCCTCGGCGCTGATGTACCGCTTTCTCCATCATTTCGGCCTCGAGCCTGAAATCTATATTCCAGATCGCATCTTCGAAGGTTACGGACCAAATCCAGCCGCCATGCAGCAGCTCGCCGCCAATGGCGCGACGCTGATCATCACCGTCGATTGCGGTTCGACCAGCCATGAGTCGCTCAGCGTTGCGCGCGCTGCCGGAACCGACGTGCTCGTCATCGACCACCACCAAGTCGGAACCGAGCTTCCTCCGGCGGTTGCTCTGGTCAATCCAAACCGCGAGGACGATCTGTCGGGGCAGGGGCATCTTTGCGCCGCAGGCGTGGTGTTCCTCGTGCTGGTGGCAACACTTCGGGTGCTAAAAGAGCGGCACAACCGCCAGGCCTTCATGCTCGACCTTCTAACCTATCTCGACATCGTGGCGCTGGCGACGGTCTGTGATGTTGTGCCGCTGAAGGGCCTGAACCGCGCTTATGTGGTCAAGGGACTGGTTGCGGCACGCCACATGAACAATGTCGGGCTGGCAGCCCTCTTCAAGAAGGCGGGACTTGGTGGTCCTGTCACGCCCTATCATTTCGGCTTTCTGATCGGCCCCCGCATCAATGCCGGCGGACGTATCGGGGACGCAGCACTTGGAAGCCGTCTCCTGACACTGGATGACAGCACGCAGGCTGACGTGATTGCGGACAAGCTGGACGAGTTGAACCGCGAGCGCCAGGCAATGGAGGCGGCCATGCTCGCCGAAGCCGAAGCGGAGGCGCTCTTCGAATATGGTGATGGCTCCGGAGCAGGCGTTATTGTCACCGCCAGGGAGAATTGGCATCCGGGCATCGTCGGTCTTCTCGCCTCACGGCTGAAGGATCGCTTTCGCCGTCCAGCCTTCGCCATTGCCTTCGATTCGCAGGGACGAGGAACCGGCTCCGGGCGCTCCATCAATGGCTTCGACATGGGGCGGATGGTGCGCAATGCCGTCGACGCTGGTCTGCTGATCAAGGGCGGCGGCCACGCCATGGCAGCCGGCCTCACCGTGGAGCGTGCCAATCTCGGGCGCTTGCGTACCTTTTTCGAGGAAGCCGCACAGAAGACGGTCTCGCAGCTTGTCGAAAACAGCGTGCTGAAAATCGACGGTGCCATCGGTGCGTCCGGTGCCACGCTGGCGCTGATTGATCAATTGGAGCAGGCGGGCCCCTATGGATCGGGCCATCCGCAGCCGATCTTTGCCGTGCCGGCGCACCGGCTGCGCGATGTGCGCATCGTCGGCACCTCGCACATCAAGATTACGTTGGAAGCTCTGGATGGCTCGCGCCTCGACGGTATTGCCTTCCGTGCTGCGGATGCGCCCCTCGGCCAGATGTTGATGGCAGCCCGCGGCCGCCAGATCCATGTCGCCGGCACCTTGGGGGCCGAGCACTGGCAGGGACAGAAGCGGGTACAGCTGCGCGTTCTGGACGCAGCCTTTGCACCGTAGCGCATCATGACAGGCCATGCATGTTTTGAAACCTCAACACGCGGAATCGTCCGCGTGACAATCCGACAAAGACTGCGAGCAGGTTAAAGCGCTTGATCAAGCTCTGCGCGTAAGGTCATGAATATATAGGGGAAGTGGCACGCCCTAGGGGAGTCGAACCCCTCTTTTCAGAATGAAAATCTGACGTCCTAACCGATAGACGAAGGGCGCGTGCGCTGTGGTGGGGGCCTTATAGTCAGGCCGCGGATTCTCCGCAAGCGGCAATTTCGATTTTTTTGATTTTAGACGATGTTTTTTGTCGAGGGAGCGGGCGCCCTGTGGACAAGCCGATCAACACCTAGGGCTATGAACGAACTGGCGAAGGAAGGAAGGGAAAGCGTGAGGTGGCTCGGGATCAGGGGCTTCCCGTTTTGATCGCCGCCTCACGCTTCATCGGGGGGACAGCGAAAAAACGAGCGGTTAACAATTTGGTTCCAGCCTTGTGAGGTGGACCACGAAAAATCGCTTTGCCGGGCATCGCGCCGCCTCTCGCAGCAACAAAAAGCCGCCCGAAGACCACTGTCTCGGACGGCTGATATCATGCGAATTGTACGACGCGATCAAAGATCGACGTCGAGGATCGCCATGGAGAAGTTGTAGGAACGATCGCCATCTTCGTCATCAATATAGACGACGCCGAGGAACTCTTCACCCATGTAGACTTCAGCGGAATCATCCTTACGCGGACGCGCCTTGACGGCCATCTTGTCGTTGAAAGTACGCTTGAAATAGGCGTCGAGCTTTTTGATTTCGTCGGCTTTCACCAGTCTTCTCCTGTGCGGTTCTCACGTCGTCCATCGTCGTTGAAGACGCGTCGTTCGGACATCGTGATTTTCAATCTGCGCCGCTTGTGGCACGGCTTAAAGGCCAAAGTAAAGTCAAAGAGGCAAATCGCGCATGCGGTCCACTAGGTGATCCACGTGGGCGATTTTATCGCATTGAGGTTGATCAGATATCCGCGCCGATGATCTGGTCCATGATGCGGGAAGGCTCGTTGCAGCCGCCTTCGCCAACGATCCGGGCGGGCACGCCGGCAACCGTGGTATTGGGGGGAACGGGCTTCAAGACCACCGAGCCAGCCGCAACGCGAGAGCAGCTTCCGACCTCGATATTGCCAAGAATTTTGGCGCCTGCTCCGATCAGCACGCCGCTGCGAATTTTCGGGTGACGATCTCCCGTTTCCTTCCCGGTACCGCCAAGCGTGACACCCTGGAGAATGGAGACGTTGTCGCCGATGACCGCAGTCGAGCCGACGACAAGCCCGGTGGCATGATCGAGGAACAGGCCTTTGCCAACCTTGGCCTGCGGGTTGATGTCGGTCTGGAAAACGCTTGAGGACCGGCTCTGCAGATAAAGCGCAAAATCCTTCCGTCCCTTTGACCACAGCCAATGGGCCAGACGGTGGGTCTGGATGGCATGAAAACCCTTGAAGTAAAGAATAGGCTCGATGAAGCGCGTGCAGGCGGGATCACGGTCATAGACGGCCTGGATATCGACGCGCAGAATTGCGCCCCATTCCGGCCAGTCGTGAAGCATCTCTGAAAATGTCTGGCGCAACAGAACGGCCTGCATGTCCGGATGGTCGAGCAACTCGCAGATGCGATAGATGACGCTTTCTTCCAGCGAATGGTGATTGAGGATTGTGGAATAGAAGAACGCCGAGAGCAGGGGATCCTGCGCGGCGGCTGTGCGCGCTTCGTTCAACAGGCTGCCCCAGATCGGATCGACGACGGTGATCTGATCATTCTGGCGGGTCTCTATCAGTGCGACCATGTCAGCTGTCCTTAAAACCGGTTTGCTTCAGTATACAGAAAAATGCGTTGCACAGAAATGGGTATGCGCGAGCAGCGTTAAAGGTGGTACAGCATCAGTTTTTCTGACAGCTTTGTGGAACGGGATGTCTTGATCACGCCGATCGGTCGAGTTCGCCGTAGAATTCCAACACCGCCGCCTTGAAGACCCGATCTCCCACTGCCAACATGTGATCGCGGTTGGGAATGTCGATGGCCTTTGCATGCGGCATCAGATCGGCGAGCTCCTGACCCGACCCTGCAATATCGTCCTTCGTTCCGACGGCAATCAGCGTCGGTGCCTCGATCTTGGCTGCTTCTTCGCGGGTGACCAGAACGCGCGATGTCTCGATACAGGCGGCAAGCGCGACGCGATCGCTTTTCGTCTGCTCGGCAAAAGCGCGGAACATGCGCCCGCGTTCATGGGTGACGACATCGAGCGATGGCGCGCGAAGCGCATCCGCAATCGGATCCCAGTCCCCAACGCCGTCCACCATGCCGATGCCAAGGCCGCCGAACACCAGCGAGCGGACGCGATCGGGGTGTGCCATCGCCAAGAAAGCGGAGATACGCGCGCCCATGGAGTAACCCATCACATGCGCTTCGGGGATGCCAAGGTGGTTGAGCAGACCAACCGCGTCTTCAGCCATCACGGCCGGGTAGTAGGCATTCGGGTCATGTGGCTTGTCGCTGGCCCCGTGGCCGCGATTATCGAGTGCAATCACACGATAGCCGGCGTCGCCGAGCGTCTTCACCCAGCCGGGATGAACCCAGTTCACTGCCGCACTGGATGCAAATCCGTGAATGAGAAGAACCGGTACGCCGGACGGGTCGCCCTCGTCAAAATAGGCGAGTTGAAGTCCATCGCGCTGGAAGGACAAAAATTGCGGCAGGTTGAGATTCATCAAGGACCTCCTTTTTTGCCGACCATATGTCAGGAAATAGTGGTGTTGGGAATATTCAACGCTCTTTTCTATGGAGGTTGGAGTGATTTAACGCTACATACTCGAACAATACGAGCGTTGGCTCAGAGACGAATTTGCATTTGGAGACGAACATGGCCGGCCACACAATTCCTCACTTCCAGAACGACGGCGGACACCGCATGATCGAGATCGGCGTCAAGGAATTCATGTGCACGGGGGCATCCGTTCCTTTCGATCACCCGCATATCTTCATCGATATGGGCGACGAGAACGAGAAGGTCTGCTCCTACTGTTCCACGCTCTATCGCTACGATCCGTCGCTGAAGGCCACGCAGACCAATCCTCCCGGCTGCGTCTTCCACGTGAAGGCAGCGTAACCCCATAAATATCGGGGCTCTCCATGCCCATTAAATCCGTGGCGATTGTCGGTGCCGGTATAGCCGGTCTCACCGCAGCCCTTTCTTTTGCCCGTCATGGCATTGCAAGTGACATCGTCGAGCAGGCGTCCGAACTCGCAGAGGTCGGCGCCGGGCTGCAAATCTCGCCCAATGCCGCTAATATCCTTTCTGCCCTCGATGTCCTGCCGCTGATTGAAGAGACGTGGATCGAACCCGAGACGGTCGATCTGGCGTCCGGCCTTTCGCTCAAGACGCTCGTCTCTCTGCCGATGAAGAATGTGGCAAGAAGCCGTTGGCACGCACCCTACGGCGTGCTGCATCGAGCGAGCCTGCAGCAGGCACTTCTTGCTACCGTCAAAAACAATCCTCTGTGCCGATTGCATCTTGGAAAAAGACTGGAGACCGCCAGCAAATCCGAGATTGCCAAGACAGTCTTCACTGAGCCGGATCTGCTCATCGGTGCTGATGGCGTTTGGTCGAGCACGCGCTACGCCGTGCCGAATAGCCCCGTCGCGACCTTCTCGGGCAACATCGCCTGGCGCTTCACGCTGTCTGGCGATGACGCGCCTGAGTTTCTCAATCGTAACGCTGTGACGGCCTTCCTCGGCCCATCCGCGCATGTCGTGGCCTATCCGCTGGCAGAAACAGGCGGCTTCAACATCGTCGCAATTGCTGTTGGCGCAAATCCCGGAGACACGTGGAAGGCGGAAGCGCAAGGTCAGCAGAAGGCGTTTCTCATCCAGCAGTTTCGCCGTTGGAATCCGGCTTTTTCGAGCGCATTGGAGCGGCCCTCCACGCCGACATTCTGGCCGCTCTTCCAGGCTGGCCCTGGCCGCTGGCAAAACGGGCGGGACACAGTTCTCATCGGCGATGCAGCCCATGCGATGATGCCCTTTGCCGCTCAAGGAGCAGCAATGGCAATCGAGGATGCCTTTGAACTGGCCACTTTCGTTGCGCAAGGAGATACGCTGGGCTCATCGCTTGAGAGCTTTGAGGCGCATCGCATGCCACGCGTCGAGCAGGCGCGCAGACGCGCAAAGCTGAATAGCTTTGCCTATCACGCCCGAGGCCCTCTGCGGATCGGGCGCGATGTTCTGCTGTCTTTGCGTCCGCCGGAAAAATTCCTTGCGGACTTTGACTGGCTCTATGGCTACCGCGCAAAAGGGCTTTAGGCTTTCGCCGCTGCGGCAAACCCTGCTTCCAGATCGCGCTTGATATCCGCGACATCCTCAAGTCCGATCTGAAGCCGGATAACCGGTCCTCCGCTCGGGCCAGCCGCTGCCGTCCGATCGGCGAGATTGACGAGGACGGCCAGAGATTCATAGCCGCCCCATGAAAAACCAAGCCCGAAAATGGACAGGGCATCTAGGAAGGTATGGGCCTTGTCTTTGAACTTTTCTGGATCGGCCTTCAGGACAAACGAGAATACGCCGCTGGATCCCTTGAAATCGCGTTTCCAGATATGGTGTGTCGGGAAGCTGGGCAGGGCGGGGTGCAGGACGCTGGCGACGTCGTCGCGCGTTTCAAGCCATAGAGCGATCTCAAGCGCGCTTTTCTGGTGGTGTTCCAGCCTGATTCCCATTGTGCGCATCCCGCGCAGCACCTGATAGGCATCGTCGGACGTCACGCACATGCCGAGATTGGTATTGGCGTCCCAAAGTTTCTTCCAGTGCTTTTCATTGGCGGATACGAAGCCCATCAGCACGTCGGAATGGCCTGCCGGATATTTCGTCGCAGCATGGATGGAGACGTCGACGCCATGATCGAGCGGGCGAAAATAGAGCGGCGTCGCCCAGGTATTATCCATGGTAACGACGCAGTCGTAGCGATGCGCGATGGACGAAATCAGCTTCACGTCCTGCATTTCGAAAGTGTTCGAGCCGGGCGCTTCCAGATGGACCAGCCGCGTATTCGGGCGGATCAAAGCCTCAATGCCGGCCCCGATCGCGGGATCATAATATTCGACCTCGACACCATATTGTTTGAGCATCGTATTGCAGAAGCGGCGGGTCGGAAAATACACCGAATCGACGATTAGCGCGTGGTCTCCGGCAGAGAGATAAGCAAGAAATGGAACGGTCACGGCAGCGAGGCCGGACGACAGGAGGATCGTTCCAGCCGAGCCTTCCAGCTCGTCGATCATCTTGCAGAGCACGTCCGTCGTCGGCGTGCCATGAGTGCCATAAGTGTATGGCTGGTCACCCGACATCAATGTTGCAGCATCCGGGAAAAGAACGGTCGAACCACGGGCGATCGGAGGATTGACGAAGCCGAAAAAGTCGAACGGCTCGTTACCGAGATGGGCAAGGCGCGTATTCACTCCCGAGGCGCCTAGGATCTCGTTCTTGTTTTTCATGCTGGAAGTCTCTCATTAATGTGATGCGGGAAGATGCCGAAGAATTGCGCTTGCGGTCAAGCCGCTTATCTGAGCAGGGGAAAAACCAGTCTATCTGTCAGACAGGATGAACAGATTTTGAGCTATTTTAGCGCAAAAAATAGTCATATGCTTACTTAAAAGCCGAAAATTTGAAAATTCCGTTTTTTAGACACAATTGCTCAGCGAAAGTCTTGACCATGGCGGCAATTGTGATTGTGATAGGGGCGCACACCGGGAGGTGAAGCGGAGAGACTGTCGCGAGCGCACGGCATGCGTCGGTCATCTCCAATCGAGAAAAAAGAGACAAAGGTTGGGAAAAATGAAAAAGGCACTTCTGTCAGCCGCTATTGGCGCAGCAGTATTGGGAGCTGCAACGGCTGCATCTGCCGCTACTCTTCAGGATGTTAAGGCAAAGGGCTTCGTCACCTGCGGCGTCAGCTCTGGCATTCCGGGTTTCTCGAACCCCGACGACAAGGGCGAATGGTCCGGTATCGACGTTGACTATTGCCGCGGTATCGCTGCTGCTGTCTTCGGTGATCCGACCAAGGCCAAGTACGTTCCGCTGACATCGAAGGATCGTTTCCCGGCTCTTCAGTCCGGCGAAGTCGACGTTCTCACACGTAATACCACCTGGACGATTAGCCGCGATACGTCTCTCGGCTTCAACTTCCGCACCGTCAACTATTACGACGGCCAGGGCTTCATCGTTAAGAAGAGCCTGAACGTGAAGTCTGCTCTCGAGCTCTCCGGCGCTGCCGTCTGCGTTCAGCAGGGCACGACGACCGAGCTCAACCTCGCCGACTACTTCAAGACCAACAACCTTCAGTACAACCCGGTTGTGTTTGAAAAGGAATCCGACGCGACCTCGGCTTATGACTCCGGTCGTTGCGACGTCTACACCACGGACCAGTCCGGCCTTTACGCAATCCGTCTGAAGATGAAGAACCCTGACGAAAACATGGTTCTCCCGGAAATCATCTCCAAGGAGCCTCTCGGACCGGCCGTTCGTCAAGGTGACGACCAGTGGTTCGACCTTGTCAGCTGGGTTCACTACGCCATGATCAATGCTGAAGAGCTCGGCATCACCTCCAAGAACGTTGACGAGCAGAAGGCTTCTGCCAACCCGGACGTCAAGCGTCTTCTCGGCACCGAAGAGGGCACCAAGATCGGTACCGATCTCGGCGTCACCAACGAGTGGGCCTACAACATCATCAAGACTGTCGGCAACTACGGCGAAGTCTTCGACCGCAACGTCGGTCCTGGCTCTCCGCTTAAGATCGAGCGCGGCCTCAACTCTCTGTGGAACAAGGGCGGCCTGCAGTACGCGCCTCCGGTTCGCTGATTGCTTTAAAGCCTAAAAGCTTGTGCAGGAGGCGGGGATGTTCATCTCTGCCTCCTTCTTCTTCATAAAATAAGCTCGAAAAGAGCATATAGAGGGAAAGGTGCCTATGGCAGGCAAGACGATCCGTTCTGGACCGTCCGGCGCATCCGGCGCGACGTCCATGATCAACGATCCGCGCATGCGGTCTATCTTCTATCAGACCGTGACGCTCATCATCCTGGTGCTGGCCGTCTGGTTCATCACCAACAACACCATCCAGAATCTTCAGAGAGCCAACATCGCCTCTGGCTTTGGCTTCCTGAACGGGAGAGCCGGTTTCGATATCGGTCAGACGCTGATCGACTACAACAATGACAACACGTTTGGTCGCGCACTGATCGTCGGTATATTGAACACCTTGCAGGTGGCAGTTCTCGGCATTATCACGGCCTCGATCATCGGTTTCCTCGTCGGTATCGCACGCCTGTCCAAAAACTGGCTGGTCTCGAAGCTCGCTCAGGCCTATGTGGAGATCTTCCGCAATCTGCCGCCGCTTCTCGTCATCTTCTTCTGGTACAAAGGCGTCATCACTATCCTTCCGCAGGCACGTGAATCGCTTGCTCTGCCACTCGATACCTATTTGAACAATCGCGGTTTCTTTTACCCCAAGTTCGTCTGGGGCGAGGGCACCTGGATGGTTCCGGTGGCATTCCTCGTCGGTATCATCATCACCTTCTTCGTCTATCGCTGGGCAAAGGCCCGGCAGATGCGCACCGGCCAGCCCTTCCGCACGGGCCTCGTCGGCACTGCGATCATCATCGGCCTGCCGCTCCTGACCTTTCTTGCGCTCGGCGCGCCGTTGACCTTTGACGTGCCGGTTCTTGGTCGGTTCAATCTGGCTGGCGGCTCGGTCATTGCACCGGAATTCATGTCGCTCTACCTAGCGCTTTCCTTCTACACCGCCTCCTTCATCGCTGAAATCGTCCGTGGCGGCATCAAGGCCGTTGCGAAGGGGCAGACGGAAGCGGCCGAGGCACTCGGCCTTCGTTCCAGCACCACGACGCGCCTAATCGTCGTTCCGCAGGCGATGCGCATCATCATTCCGCCGCTCACCAGCCAATATCTCAATCTGACGAAAAATTCGTCGCTGGCTGTTGCCGTTGGCTTCTCGGATCTCGTCGCCGTTGGCGGGACCATCCTCAACCAGACGGGTCAGGCTGTCGAAGTCGTGGCGATCTGGATGATCGTCTATCTGTCGCTGTCCATCACGACGGCGTTGTTCATGAACTGGTTCAACGCGAAGATGGCATTGGTGGAGAGATAAGCGATATGACAAGTACTTCCGTTTCCTATATCCGCCGCGAATTGGTGCCGGCTCAGCCGGCGCCATCCAGCCAGGTCGGGGTCGCGCATTGGCTCAAGACGAAACTCTTCGCCACGCCGAAGGACGTCGTGATGACAGTGCTGTCCATCGCACTGCTCGCCTACATCCTTCCACCTCTGGTGCAGTTTTTGTTCGTCGATGCCGTCTGGACCGGTACCGATCGCTTGGCTTGCCTCACCGTCGCGCAGGGCGGCACTCTGCCGGATGGCCAAGCCGGAGCCTGCTGGGCCTTCGTTGGCGCCAAGTTCCAGCAGTTCATGTTTGGACGTTATCCGTTTGATGAACGGTGGCGTCCGCTTCTGGTCGCAGCAATGTTTGTCATTCTGCTCATCCCGATGCTGATCCCGAAGGCACCCTTCAAGACGGCCAATGCCGTGTTGCTTTTCCTCGTGCTGCCTTTCGTCTCCTTCTTCCTGCTGGTTGGCGGTTACTTCGGCCTGCCGCGGGTGGAGACGCAGCTCTGGGGCGGGCTGATGGTCACGCTCATCCTGTCCTTCTTCGGGATCACCGTATCGCTGCCGCTTGGCATTCTCTTGGCGCTTGGTCGTCGTTCAACGATGCCCGTGATCAAGACACTGTGCGTCACCTTCATCGAGGTCATTCGTGGCATTCCTCTGATCACCGTCCTGTTCTTCGCCAGTATCATGCTGCCGCTGTTCCTGCCCGAAGGCGTGACCTTCGACAAGTTCATGCGTGCTCTGGTCGGGGTGTCGCTGTTTGCATCCGCTTATATGGCGGAAGTTATTCGCGGTGGCCTTCAGGCCATTCCGAAGGGGCAGTACGAAGGTGCGGATTCGCTTGGCCTGAATTATTGGCAGAAGACGCGTCTGATCGTTTTGCCGCAGGCGCTGAAGCTCGTCATTCCCGGCATCGTCAACACCTTTATCGGTCTCTTCAAGGATACGTCGCTCGTGTCGATCATTGGCATGTTCGACCTCCTCGGTATCGTCAACCTCAACCAGTCGGATGCGAACTGGGCAACACCGGTGACACCTGTCACGGGTTATGTGTTTGCCGGGTTCGTATTCTGGATATTCTGCTTCGGCATGTCGCGCTATTCCCTGTTCATGGAGCGCCATCTCGACACCGGACATAGAAAATAAGGGAAAATCTCATGGCAGAAACCCAAGCAAAGAAGCTCGAAGTTTCGGCGACGGATGTCGCGATCGAAATCACTGGCATGAACAAGTGGTACGGCGATTTTCACGTGCTGCGCGATATCAACCTCAAGGTCATGAAGGGCGAGCGCATCGTTATCGCCGGGCCATCCGGTTCCGGCAAATCTACGATGATCCGGTGTATCAATCGCCTGGAAGAGCACCAGTCGGGCAGCATCGTCGTCGATGGCATCGAGCTGACCAACGACCTGAAGAAAATCGATGAAGTACGCCGTGAAGTCGGCATGGTGTTCCAGCACTTCAACCTCTTCCCGCATTTGACCATTCTGGAGAACTGCACGCTGGCACCGATCTGGGTTCGCAAGATGCCCAAGAAGGAGGCCGAAGAGATCGCGATGCACTATCTGACGCGCGTCAAGATCCCTGAGCAGGCGCATAAATATCCAGGCCAGCTTTCCGGTGGCCAGCAGCAGCGTGTGGCGATTGCTCGCTCGCTCTGCATGAAGCCCAAAATCATGCTCTTCGACGAGCCGACATCGGCACTTGACCCGGAAATGGTCAAGGAAGTGCTCGACACCATGGTGAGCCTTGCCGAAGACGGCATGACCATGCTCTGCGTCACCCACGAAATGGGCTTTGCCCGCCAGGTGGCCAACCGCGTGATCTTCATGGACCAGGGCCAGATCGTCGAACAGAACGCCCCGCAGGAGTTCTTCGACAATCCGCAGCATGAGCGCACCAAGCTCTTCCTGAGTCAGATCCTGCACTAGTCCTCTTGCGACTAAAGAAACAAAAAACCCGCCGGTCGCCCGGCGGGTTTCTTTTTGGAGGATGTTTCGCGTCAGCGGGACATCAAGGTCATCGCCGTCATCGAGTCTAGGAGCGTGCGGGTCACGCCGCCAAACAGCATTTCCCACCAGCGGGAATGACCATAGGCACCCATTACCAGCAGATCGATGCTGGTATCCGCCAGTCGATTTTCAATCGCCGTATGCGGCGCGACACCTTGAATTTTTTCGTGCGAGGTCACCGTCACATTGATGCCGTGGCGTGCAAGCGTTGCGGCGATCTCAGAACCCGCCAAGGCTGCGGTCTGCGAATCATTGTCTTCCATGTCGACGGAGAACACTTCGACGCTCTCTGCTGCCTTAAGGAAGGGCAGGGCGTCAAAGGTAGCGCGTGTTGCTTCCCGCGATCCATTCCACGCGATCAGCACCCGGCGGATAGGTTTCGGCTCGGTCAAAATGTTCGGAATGAGAAGGACGGGGCGACCGCTCTCATAGAGAAAATTGTCGATATCGGCGCGGCTATCCGACAAGGCAAACGAAGCATGCTGTCTTGCGACGATCAGATCGGCGCAGCGCGCGCTTTGAAGCGAAGACTTGGCCGAGTAACCGACGGAAGAGGCGAAGCTGCGCCATTCGCTGGAAATACCGTTCGCTGTCATGCCTTCGGCAAAGACTCTTTGGGACTCTTCGGTTTCCTTGTGAGCCACATCCTGTACCGCCTGCACGGTGGCAGGATCAGGGATTTCCATAGGCGCGACAAGCGGAACGGCCGCCAGCGTTTCCATATGAAGCCCTATCACATGTGAAGAGAATTGTTGCGCCAGCTGAGCCACGAACGCGTCCAGATGACGCGTGTTTTCAGCGGTGTCGACAACAGCGAGGATCGTTCTGTAGCCCATGGCCATTCTCCTTGTGACGCATCAATGACAGGTCCAAGATGAACCTGTCATTCGCTAGTCGCCTTGATCC
Organism: Agrobacterium sp. CNPSo 3708; assembly: GCF_028674915.1. NCBI lineage: Bacteria > Pseudomonadati > Pseudomonadota > Alphaproteobacteria > Hyphomicrobiales > Rhizobiaceae > Agrobacterium > Agrobacterium sp. CNPSo 3708. The sequence continues at coordinate 9,856 of NZ_JAQZSF010000008.1, read as the reverse complement.
TTATCAAGACGAAATCTGCACGGATTAAACGTATTGCGCCCAAAGGAGTTCACGCAAACGTGGAGGACGCCTTCGCGTTCGCAATGTTTTCAATCATCGCCGCCACGTCTCTTGCTGCTGCCTCCAACAGGTGTGCATCGCGTGCGCGGACCACGATCTCGGTGGAGAAGCGCTGCCCGTCATATTTCGGATAGGAACCGATGCTGGTCTGAGGGTGAGCCCTCTGGATTTCGCTCAGGGGCGTTCCGATGTCACCCTCCCCAAATTGCGATGTCACCGACTGGGACATCATCTTTGCGCCCGTTTTGAGGGTCGGCACGACATTGTCGAGCATGGCTTGGAAAACCTGCGGGACGCCCGCCATGACATAGACATTCTCGACGATGAAGCCTGGCGCGACCGAGACAGGATTGGCGATGTGCTTTGCGCCGCGCGGCATGCGGGCCATGCGTTTGCGCGCCTCGGTAAACTCCATCTCCCGAGCGCGATACATGTCTGCGAGAATCCGCAAGGCATCCGCATCATGCTCACAGGGTAGGTTGAATGCGACGGACACGGCATCGGCCGTAATGTCGTCATGCGTCGGGCCGATTCCGCCCGAGGTGAACACGTAATCATAGCGAGCACGAAGAGCGTTCAAAGCTTCGACAATGGCTGGCTCATCATCGGCGACGATCCGCACTTCCTTCAGGTCGATGCCAGACATGGTGAGGACGTCCGCAAGGTGCCCGATATTCTTGTCTTTGGTGCGACCCGACAAGAGCTCATCGCCGATGGCGAGCATGGCGGCCGTAACCGGGGAGGAGGGAGAGGCAGAAGACATGGAAGGATACTCACACGACACGATGTGCGCAGACGTTAAACCCGCCAGCGGCGAATGCAATATGCAAGGTCATAAAATAGGACTGTATACCGACGTATTGCCGTCGTTCGCAAATCGAGAACGGTGCGTCCTTTCCGCACCTCTCGCTCTCGCCCCATTCCTCTGTTAGCGTCCTGTTACATCAGCGGCGTAGAAATCGTCCGCGATCCTGATGCTGAACAACAAACAATGAGGAAAGACCAACGATGGCAAAAGTTCTGGTGCTCTATTACTCGTCCTACGGTCATGTGGAAACAATGGCTTACGCCGTTGCGGAAGGTGCAAAGTCTGCAGGCGCCGACGTCGTCGTGAAGCGCGTTCCCGAACTCGTTCCGGAAGAGGTCGCGAAGTCCTCTCACTTCAAGCTGGATCAGCAGGCACCGATCGCGACCGTCGAAGAGCTTGCAGACTACGACGCGATCATCGTCGGCGCCGGTACACGCTTCGGCACCGTTGCCTCGCAGATGCGTAACTTCTGGGATCAGACCGGTAGCCTGTGGTTCAGCGGCAAGCTGGTTGGCAAGGTGGGCTCGGCCTTCACCTCCACGGCGACGCAGCACGGCGGCCAGGAATCCACCATCCTCGGCTTCATCCCGACCTTCCTTCACCACGGCATGGTCGTGGCAGGTCTGCCTTATGCCTTCCAGGGTCAAATGGGCGTGGACGAAATCAAGGGCGGCTCGCCTTACGGCGCATCTACTATCACGGATGGTGATGGCTCGCGCCAGCCTTCGGCAGTAGAGCTGGAAGGCGCAAAGTTCCAAGGCGCGCATGTCGCCAAGCTTGCAGCCAAGCTCTCGGCCTAAGCCTCATAGACAAAACGAAAATGCGGCCCGTGAGGCCGCATTTTCATAACTGCCGTGAGAGGCAGCTGAGATATTGTTTACGAGCTTTAGACCAGCGGGTTGACCATGATCAGGCAGGTCACAACCACAAATCCCAGAAGCGATATCTCGAGCAAACTGTTTAGGCCGTCACGCATCTCATTACCCTCCAGATTTCCGTACCAGGAAAACGTGGAAAACATAACGTAGTTCCGCGACAACGATACGAATCTTAATGGACGGTAAAGAAAATCTCTTATCCCGTGTTTCGGTCAGCCGGTAATGACGAAGGCGATAATCAGATGGCCGACGATACCCACCACAAGGCAGGTCATCAAAAGCAGGAGCAGGGGCTTCTTCATCGTCTTTTGCACTTTCCAAGGCGTTTGATAATCCATCATATCGACTTCAAGTTCTCGTGCTGAAGTACGTCGGCATCGATCCGACGACTGGCGCGACATGCTGTGGATGAACCGGTCGACATCTTCTACACACCAGAAGAGCGCGCGATAACCCGTATCTGCGCACTTGCGACATTACGCCTTGATGTCGAGGCCCGCTTCGAGTGCGGCCGCGATAAAGGCGCGCCTGGCATCCTCTGGCTTCTTCTTACCAGCGCCGACAGCGGCGAAGACGAGCAGAGCGTGATCGAGCGCGTCACCCTCTTCCACAGGCCAGTCTTCGATCATCGCCCAGGACGCCGCCTGGGTCGTTTCAATGCTGGTGTAATTGCCCGGCTCTTCGAGCGCGACAAGAACCGGCTTGCTCCATTTCGTATTCATCTTCGCGTTCGCCGCTCCATTCGATCAAAAGATGCCTCTAACCCGAGAGCGTGCATCATTCAACGGTGTGGATCAGTCGTCGCGCCCAAACATCAGCCAGTCGCGAATGATGCGACGGTCGATGATCTTGATCGAGCGATCCGGCTGGATCTGATAGGTTTCGATCACACGATCGCCGTTCCAGCGCCTGAAATTGTGCGTGAAGGTGCTGCCAACAGGGGATTTGGTCAGCTTGGTGCGCGGCTGGCCATTATATGTAATGCTGCCTGAAATTGGTTCGAGATTGGCATTCGAAATCCCCGTCGTACAGCCTGCAAGCGCCAGAGCCAAAACGGAAACTGCGATAAGGGACTTGGCTTTCATGATACATTCCTTTTGGATCAGACGCGATGTCGTCGCAATGGGTGATCGGAATAAACATTAGGCCGGTGCACAGGTTCCACAACGCTGAGCATGTGGAAACGTGAGCAGAATATCTTGTCCGAGTTTTTGAAACTTACCTATTGCGCGGAAAATGGATTCGTTCTAAATCCCCGCCATCGCTCGACGTTACAGAGCGTATGAGGCCTCGTGGCGGAGTGGTGACGCAGAGGACTGCAAATCCTTGTACCCCGGTTCAATTCCGGGCGAGGCCTCCATAAAATCCTCCACATATTAGATATCGAACCCCTGCAGCCACAGCATGCGTTTTGGCGCTTTTGCATAGGCTCGTTGCGCAGCTGATTTGCGCAAAAAAGGCCCCGCCGGACCGAATAATCTCAGCAGGGCTGTAGTTTATTCGTTCAAATTCGTCCGAGTAGAACGAGGATCAGGACGATGACCAGCACGAGACCAAGGCCGCCCGACGGCCCCCATCCGTAGTTGTGGTAGCCCCAATTTGGAAGTGCTCCGACGAGGAACAGAATCAGAAGGATGACGAGGATTGTGCCGAGCATGTTTGCCTCCAGCCGTTGATGATGCCTTAGTAACGCAATAATGATTAGGCGGATAAAAAAGTTCCCGAACGCGGTATCAGGGGATGTAATTTTGGCGGCCGAATATGCCGAGGCGCGCGAGCGTTTCTTTTTAGCCCACTGATGCATGCTTGTGCTTGAAAGCACGGGCGGAGCCCATTAAGACGATTAGCAAAATGCGGACACAGCTGTGTCTGCTAGGCTTTTACTCGAGGCAAGCACGACATGATGGATTTTGAAACCGCACGCGCGAAAATGGTGGACGGCCAGGTGCGTACGACCGATGTAACGTCCCATTCGGTGCTCAAGGCGTTTCTTTCCGTACCGCGTGAGGCCTTCGTTCCAGACAACGTCAAGCAGGTCGCTTACATGGACGAAGATCTGCAAATCTGTCCTGCCAAGGATGGGCTTGCGGCGCGTTACCTCTTGAAGGCTTCGCCCATCGCCAAGATGCTGCAGCTCGTGGCTGTCACCAAAGATGACCTGGTGCTGGAAGTTGGTGGTGCGACGGGTTACGTCTCCGCAATCCTCTCGGAACTCGCAGGCTCCGTTGTTTCGCTGGAAAGCGATCCGGAACTGTCTGCGAAGGCGACCGAAACGCTTGCCGCACTGGGTTACGTCAATGTGGTCACGGTTGCTGGCCCGCTGGAGCAGGGACATGCCGCCCAGGCACCATACGATGTGATCTTCATCAATGGCGCTGTTGAGGAGGTGCCGCAGGCGCTTCTCGACCAACTCGCCGATGGTGGTCGTCTGATTGCCGTCGTGGGTTATGGTAATGCAGCCAAAGCCAGCGTTTATCGCCGGGATGGCAAGGGTGTGTCGGCGGCGACCTTCTTCAATGCATCGCTGAAGCCACTCCCGGGCTTTGCCAAGGCTAAGGAATTCGTTTTCTAAATCGGTTGCAAAAGTAGATGGTTAACAGATGGCCCGGTGAATGCCGGGCCATTTTTGTTTGTAAATAAAGCTGTGTATCGCGCAAATCATCCACCCGCATGGATTCTCTTCTGAGCGCTCGTGCCCTACACTCAAGATGATTCGGAGCATGCGTATTCTGCTCCGGCCCGTCTTGAATGTGAAAATCGGGGATAAAAATGGCTCAGCCGAGTGTAGCGCGTGAACCATCCATGGAAGAGATTCTGGCATCGATCCGCAGGATCATCGAAAGCAACGAACCTGCGCCGTCGAATGGATTTCCAGGTCAGCCGGCTACCGAGTTCGAACTTGGCGAGGTGGAGCTGGATGTGGATTTTGCCGAGGATATCTCAGCAGAGATCCCAAGCCCGCCGGCCCATGTTCCTCCGGCTGCCAATCAGGGCTATGGCGCGCGCCAGTTCAACGATTTCGCGCCTGTCGTCGAAAGAGAAGAGCCTGTCGTCGAGAAGTCTATGTCGCTCGCCGATGTGGCGGCACGGGTTCGCGCAGCCGCAGATCGTAATGCAACGCTTGGGCCCCAGGGCAGCCTGGCTCAGGGACATGGCGTGACGCCGGTGCCCACCGCTGCACCAGCGCCAACGCAATCCTCTTTGGAGGTTGAGCGCCCACAGGTGGCACAGCCTGCCCGCCCTACTGATGTGCGTCCGTTGTTGGCTGCCACAGCACCTCAGCCGCTCCGGGAAATGCCGACGTTCAATCCTCCGCCGCAAGCCGCGGCACCTGCGCCAGCACCACAGCCTGTCCCCGTTTGGGAAACGATGCAGTTGCGCGGCGCGGTGGAAGAAGAGAAGCCTGTATCTCGCGCTGTCGACGTTCGCCAGGAGCCTACTGCCGAACCTGCCGTTCAGAAGAGCGAGCCCAAACTCGATCTACCGGTGAACCTGGTGTCCGCCGAGGCCGGCGCCCAGATCGCCCGGTCCTTCGGCGCTCTCGCTGAAGTATTTGACGGCGTGCGTAACCCGACGATCGAGACTGTCGCTCAGGACATGCTGCGTCCAATGCTGCAGGAATGGCTGGAAGACAACCTGCCGACGATCGTCGAGCGTATGGTTCGTGAAGAAATCGAGCGCGTTGCGCGTGGTCCTCGTCGTTGATGCACGTTGGAGGAAGGCTGCACCTTTCTCCTGACCGTGCCGAGACGAGGTCACCTTGAGGTCATGATGACCTTTCGTTGATACAGAAAGCCGCTGTGGAGATGATCTCCTCAGCGGCTTTTGCTTTTACATGCTTCGTTTGCGGGGACACTTAACGCCATCTGCCGCAGCGTCGTTTTTCAGGGCGCGTCATCACGGCTGTACAGCGAAGCTTATTCAACCGTGCCTTCTGCAAAGTTCCAGAGACTGTCTATTTCGGTTACGACAATAAGTGATCTTGGTACTCGACTCCGCAGAAAGGCGAAGAGGAAAACCACGACGCGATATGGATCGACCTCAGAGTTGGGTCAAATTCCGAGTCGCAAGATGATGACGTGTTGACCACAGCATCGGCCTAAAAATCGGACTCGATTTTCGAAAAAGCACGCTGCGTAGATCGAAAAGGTCAAGCGCCGTGCGCCCAGTAGGACGCACAGCGCTTCAGCCATTCATTCACTCTGCCTGAATTGTTGCAAATGCTTTGCTTGTGCGGTGTTCCGCTCAGTCTCGTGTGAAGACACGTCGCTCGAGATCGACGGTGTAAACCCAAACGAAAACGCCCCCGCGGTGGCGAGGGCGTTTTCCAAAAGCTTATCGAAGCACTTGCTTAGCTGAAGCGCCCGGCTGCGTGGGCCAGCATGGTGTAGACTTTGCCGGTATCGGACGTCAGGTAGGACTGTGTCACCGTACGGTCACGATCCGTGCGGGCAACATCCGCCAGAAGCTTTTCGAAGTCGGAGATGTATCGATCGACCGCGGTACGGAACTCCGACTCACGCTCATATTTGCGCTTGATCTCATCGAAGGTCTGCTGGCCCTTCAGTGTGTAGAGGCGACGCGTGAAGACGTCGCGCTCGCCGCGCTGATATCGACCCCACAACTCGACAGACGCATCGTGATCGATGGCCCGTGCGATATCCACGGAAAGCGAATTCAGTGACTCGACGACATGGCGCGGGTTGCGGCTGTCGGCGGCACGCGTCTGCTGTTCCGCTGCAGGCCGGGCTGCAGATGGGGCAGGCGCCATCGGTGCTGCGCCGTCCTGAGCGTCGCGAGAGGCGCCGCGCAACAGATCGCTAATCCATCCACCGCCTTCTTCACGGCGCTGAAGCGGTGCCGAAAGACCAGGCTGCGAAGGCGCTGGACGTTGCTCGACGGGAGCGACGTTGCGGATGACCGGTGCGGCTGGCTGCTGCTGCACGGGAGCTGCTGTTGCTGCCGGTGTAGGCAGCGGCTGCTGTTGCGGGCGTGGCTCTGCGCGCGCCTGTTGAGGCTGCGGGGCGGCGGGCTTGGTAGCCGCAATCGCCCGCGCTGCAGGCTCGGAGATTTCAAACTGCTGCGTGGAGCGACCCACCAGCTGCGAAATATCCTGCAGCGCCTTGATCTGCTCGGAAACGGCGCGACGCATGGCGGCGGCACTTTCCTTGGCTTCTTCCGGCAGGTCGAATGCACCGCGTTTCAATTCGGCGCGGGTGGCATCGAGCTCCTGGCGGATATCCTGGCTGGAGCGGCGGATCTCTTCCGTCGCGCCGGAGAAGCGATTGACCGCTTCCTGCACCGCTTCACGCAAGGTTTCGCGCATGACGGTGGCCGCCGCATTCGACTTGTCGGTGGCGGTATTGATCAGCTTGTCGACGTCGGACAGCGACGAGGCGACACCGTTGCGCAGACGGCCGGCAAGCTCGTCCGAATACTTCTGCGTCTCGGACATGGTGCCTTCGATCGCACGTGCCGCTTCTTGGCTGGCTGCCAGAAGCGCGCCGCGCATGTTCTGCGCCGCGCTGCGCGCCCGCTGTTCGGTCTCGTCCAGCGAGCGACCAATATCGTCGAAGGAGGAGTTGAGGTTTTCGCGCAGGTTGCCCGCCACTTTGGTGGAGCGCTGCTCGGCTTCGCCCAAGGTCTGCTCCACGACGGACATGACGCCCCGCATGGAGTTTTCGATTTCCTCGGAGCGCTGCAACAGACCCACGGAAAGCGAACGAAGCGCTTCCTGACGTTCCTCCAGCGTGCCGACGAGGTTGGCCTGTGCCGAGGTCAGAAGCTCGCCTGCCTGCGACAGAACCGAAGTGTGCTCGTCGAAGCGTGCCACGATGCCGGCGACCTGAGACAGCGTGGTACCGGACACATTGGCCAGACGATCGACCTTGCTCTCAAGCAGGCGGCTGGAGGTGGTGATAAGGTCGGATGCGCGCGATGCGGATTCCGAGAAGCTTGTGGTGGCGCTGCTGAGAGCCACGTCGGCTTGCTTGAATTCCTGCGTCGCACGTGCCACGGCCACATTCAGGCTGTCGGTAGCGCCGTTGACCACATCCGTCATGCTCGAATGGCTGTGCGACAGCATGTCGGTGCTCTGACGCGTCGCCGAAACCAGCTTGTTGGCAGCATCGCTGCTGGCGCGAGCGTAATCGTCGATGGCCTGCTCGACCATGCCGACCATGCCGCTATTGGTTTCCGACAGAAGGTTTGCGCTCTGCTGAGCAGCAGTAACGATCTTCTCAGCCGCATCCTGGCCGACGACAGCATATTCGTTGACGATCGGCTTTGCCTTCTCCTCGATGAGGCGAGACAGTTCGGCAGAACGGCTTGCCAGCATGGAGTTGAGTTCGCGGGTGCGGCTGTCGAGCGTATGGCGGATAGATTCACCACGGGCATCGAGCGCGCTTTCGACATTGGTCAGCGTCTCGGAGATGGCGCCGACCTGGGTGCGGACGACAGCTTCTGCTTCGGCAACCTTGTTGACGATGGCGTTGCCAGCATCGGAGAAGGTCTGTGCAACCGCAGCGGCCTGACCAGAAAGCCTGCTCTGCGCATCGGAAATCCGGCCAACGATCTCATCGGAGCGCTGTTCGATGGTGCGGGTGAACTCGTCGTTGCGGGACTTGATCTGGTCTGCAAACTCAAGGCCCGTCTTGCTGATGAACTCGGTCGAGCGCACCGCCTCGTGGTCGATGCTCTGGGCGGCGTCAGCCACCGCATCGCGAAGCGTGCGAGCAAGGCCGGAAGCCTTGCCTTCAATTGTGCGGTTGACGTTTTCAAGCCCGACATTAAGCGCGCGATCCATCGTGCCGAGACGCTCGTCGATCCGAGCCGTACCGGTAACGAACACGCCTTCGAGCTTCTGCGTGGCGTCGTCAAGCGTTGCATTGACGTTGGTCAGATCGGACTGGAGCTTGCCATGCAGAGCTTCGATATTGTTTTCCAACCGCGTGCCGGTTTCACCGAGACGGTTGGAGACCGTGTTAACGGAGTTTTCGATGCGCGAGGTGAGCGATTCCGACGCCGTGTCTATCGTCCGCTGCAGAACTTCCTGCTGCGTTTCGAAAGACATCTCCAGCATGCTGGTGCTTGAGGCAACGGTGGTTGCAAGCGACATGGTCTGGTCAGACAGAAGATCGCCAAGCTGCTCCTTGGCAGAGCCTAGTGTTTCCGAAAGAGCGGAATGATGCTGATCCAACGTGGTGCGGATGGCATCGTGCGATGTCTGGAGATTGTTTTCCAGTCGCTGAACGCCGGTTTCCATCGTGTTGGCGAAGCTACCGGCACCAGATTCGACTGCGGTTTCGATACGCGTCGCTGCGGAAGCAACCGTCTGCTCGATCAACTCGCTGTTGCGCTCGACGGTCCGGCTGATGGTGTAGGCCTGCGTGCCAAGCATGGTGTCGAGACGCAGATGTCCGACCGATAGTGCTTCTTCCATGGCGGATGTCGTCGATGTGAGTCGTTCTTCGGCATCCGAGACCGTACGGGCAAGGCTCGCAGCGCGGCCATCGAGAGCAGAAGCAAGGCGCTCTTCGGCCGACGAGATCGCCATGTCGATGGCGATGGTGCGGCTGTCGAGTGTGTCTGCAAGACGTTCTTCCACGCCGGACACCACCGAGGTGAGGGCACCCGTCCGGCCATCCAAAGTTCCGGCAAGACGCTCTTCGGCCGACGAGAAGGCCATGTCGATGGCCATGGTGCGGCTGTCGAGCGTATCGGCCAGACGCTCTTCCACGCCGGACACCACGGAGGTGAGGGCGCTGGTGCGGCCATCCAGGGTTTCGGCCAGACGTTCTTCGGCAGAAGAAAAGGCCATGTCGATAGCCATGGTACGGCTATCAAGCGTATCGGTGAGACGTTCCTCTACGCCGGACACCACGGAGGTGAGGGCGCTGGTGCGGCCATCCAGGGTTTCGGCCAGACGCTCTTCGGCAGAGGAGAAGGCCATGTCGATAGCCATGGTGCGGCTGTCGAGCGTTTCGGCCAGACGTTCTTCCACGCCGGACACGAGGGAGGTGAGGGCGCTGGTGCGGCCATCCAGGGTTTCGGCCAGACGCTCTTCGGCAGAGGAGAAGGCCATGTCGATAGCCATGGTGCGGCTGTCGAG